>JBHGBL010000004.1:0-453587 GCA_041947015.1 Vicinamibacterales bacterium | reverse complement strand
CCCAACAACTACGGGCTACGTTGAGCGCGTAGCAACCGCGCTGGGCTGTAAACCGAGTGACCTGCTTCAGGGTGTTGTGACCCCCTACGATCGGCTGCGGGAGGAAGAACGCCTGTGTAGCGTTCAAGCGGTCAAGGGAGAGACCGTCAGAAGGACCTCCCCTGTCATGAGACCGAGGAAAGGTGATACTGAAGCTCCGTTCGAGCTTTCGGAGGAGGAGACGAGGGTGGGGCAGTGTCGAAACGGAAGCGTGCGGGTCCGACGTTATCGCTGACACCTCCGGCACCGGCGGCGACATCAGAGCCGAAACTCCATCGTTCGATCCGGGAGCCGATCCGGACCGGGCTGACGTGGCCCCAGCGATGGGAAGGACCCGATTTGGGGCTCATCGCGTGCTGGGAGCGTGGAAGGGAAATGCGAGCGTCGCGGGAAAGGTACCCGGAAGCGGATATTGAATCAGCCGCCGACCGGGCGTCACGGGGGGAGTTGTGTGCCTTGCCTTGGGACGGCGGCGTTGGACGCGACGTCCGCCGGCCACCGAAACGAAAGCAGGGCACGCTTGAGTACCTAGCGATGTGGCAGGGGCTGAGAGGGGAGGACTTGGACATACCTCTGCATCAGCGAATCGAACTGAGATGTTCGAGGACGGGCACCTTGGTGGTTTTCAACCACAAGCTCGCGGCGAAGCTAGCGGCCACGTAGCGCCACGCGGGAGGTGAACCGTGCCGGAAGACTGGAACGATTGGGCTAGGCAGGCAGCTTATCACCGCAACGAGTTTAGGCGTTCGGCCGGTCAGCTCGTCGGGATTGCACTGGGCCTCATGGCCGACTCGAGACTTGATGATGCCGAGATTCAGTACCTGCACGATTGGCTGGATAGGCATGATGAAGTGGCGTACTGTTGGCCGGGCAACATCGTCCACAGGAGGGTGAAGGCCGTCATCGCTGACGGGACAATCTCGCAGGCCGAGCGCGAGTACCTGATCGAGACACTCAGTCAACTCGTTGGCGAGCATCCGAGCGCCGCCGCCTGCATAAGCCAAGTCACCGAGCTCGCTTTCGACGACGTTCCAACACTCACGTTCCCCGGGCACTGCTTCTGCTTGACTGGCAACTTCGTCTACGCCCCGCGCGCGGTCTGCGAGGAGGAGGTTGTTAAGCGCGGCGGAACGGTCAAGTGCGGCGTCTCCAGGAAGGTCCGTTACTTGGTTGTTGGCAGTATGGGTAGTCCTGAGTGGAAGCACGGGAGCTTCGGCACGAAGATTCAAAGGGCGATGGACCTAAAGAGCCAGGGCGCGCCGATTCAGATTGTGCGCGAGGACGTCTGGGCCAATGCTCTGTAGCTCATGAGTTTGCTCCAGAAGGACCGAACAGATCGGGCTGGCAGACGACGCGTGACCAAGCACAATAGTCCTGAGGTCGTCTGCGCAGCAGAAGAGGACGCCCTGGACGTCGCGAAGCGCGCCTCGGACTTCCTCGAGGCCGCAGGTCGCGAGCGGGAGGCCTTCGAGCTGCGCGAGCGGGTGCTAGCCGCCTTGGACAGACGCTACGGGAAGGAGAAGGTTCTGGGGATCGTGGGAGAGTACGTCGCGCTCCTATCGCGTCAGTGACCTACCAGGTCGAGCCAGGCCCTGGCCGAAATCTGAACCAGATGCTCCCCGCTCGGAAACCTCGCCCCCGGTTCTGCAAATTCTCTGTGCAAACTGCCTTGACGGGCGGTACGCATCCTGCTATACGCAGTCATGGTGGCCGGTACCGCCTTCCCAGAACCTAGCCCCCGTCAGAAGTACAAGGCCGCTCCTGCCTATTGCGAGTCCACCGGTGCTTAGGAAGCGGCCCGCCCCTATCCGAGAGGATCGCCGGACGTCGGAAGAGGATTGACGTGCACGCTCCGACCGCTTGGTGTCCGAGATGCCACCGCACGCTGAGCGTCACGGGGCCAGGTGTTGACGCCGGCCGCTGCTTGAGAACGGCGACGACGATGCACTACGAAGGAATACCGCTCCCACCGGATGTCAAGCAACAGCCCTTCCGCTGCGTGTGCGGCAGGGAGCTCGAGCTCACGCGAAGCGGAATTGGGTACGCCCTGAAGCGGTGCTCATGCGGCCGAAGCGAGTGGAGCCTCCCCGCGGGCAAGTGGTGTGGATACGACGACAGGCTGCTCTATCTCTTCCCGACGGACCCGGCCGCCCCGGATCCGAGGGACTGACGAGCCTGAAGCGGGTCGAACCGTAGCTGTTTCGCCATGCCAGATGCGCGAGAACGCCTGCTCTGGATGCTATACAAGGACGACGAGATCGCCGAGGCAGCCATGCGACTGGTCCCGGGCGATGGCATAGAGCTCCTGTTGCGTCAGAAAGGCGTTCTCGTCGAAAGCCTGGTCTACAGCGATCCGTCCGAGGCGGGGCGCATCGCGAAGGTGAAGTGGGACGAGATGCTGGCGCAGGGGTGGACGGAGTAACCGCTCGGGACACCAGGCTCGCGCGAAGCGGCACACCGATCGCTCCAAGGCGAGCGACTGCGGAGAGGGTTGGGGGACGTAGCGAATGCCGGCAGAATTGACCGCACGCGACGGGCTCGCGGCGCGACCCTCCGGCGAGTGGGCGCGCGAGAAGTTGTTCATCGTCGCCCGCTATATCGACATCTTCACGACCGGCCAGAAGCGGAAGTGGCCACAGTGTGCCTTCGTGGACCTGATGGCCGGCCCTGGCATCTGCATCGAGCGAGAGACGGGTGAGGAGTTCCCGGGCTCACCGCTGCTCGCTCTACGCACCAAGACGCCTTTCACGCATGCGGTGTTCGTGGAACTCGACGCAAGGCTGCGAGCCGCGTTGGCGCAACGGACATCGGCGCCGGATCTCCGTCCAGTGCCAACAATCCTCGAGGGCGACTGCAACTCGTCCTGCGTGGTCGACGAGATCCGTCGCACCGTGCCTGCCAACGCCCTCACGCTCGCCTTCGTGGACATGCTTGGCCTCGACGTTCATTTCGCGACACTGCGACGGTTGACTGCCGGCCGTCGGATGGACCTCCTCATCACGTTCCAGGTGAACGACCTAACCCGCAATGTTCGTCGGGCGATCGCGGCTGGCGGGGATGAGCGAATGGACGCGTTCTTCGGATCTGACGAATGGTTGGCACGCGTACGTGAGGTACCGCGAGGGGAATATGCGAACATCCTCACCGACTACTATGCCGAGCGGCTGCGGACCTTGGACTATCCCTACTGCGATCGGCATCGAGCGCCGATGAAGAACTCAAAGAACGCACCGCTCTACCGGCTGCTCCTCGCGAGCCGGCACGAGCGGGCTGGAGACTACTTCCAGAAGATCGCCACCATCGACTGGAGCGGCCAGCGTGCGTTTCCTTTTTGAGTAAGGCCACTCGGTCCAACGACGGCCGTCGAGTACGGCCTGTGCGCCGCCGCGCTTGTCAGGGTGGCCACCAAGCTGCTTCAGGAAGAAGGGGACCGAGGCTTCCCGGCAGGAGTCGCGTAGCTCACGGAACCATCCCAAGACCGCGGGGCGCGCCCCGGCCTGGCTCTCGCCGCCCGCGATGAGCCAATCGATACCCGTGAGGTTCAACCGGCTAAGCGAGCCCAGAAGTGGTTCCGCTGAGATGAAACGCACGGCCGCATCGACGTGTCGGAGGCAGTCCGCACGCCAACTGAAGGCTTCGCTTTCGATCGAGACACCCATCCAGACATTCGCGGGCCAACCCAGGCGAGGGGCGAGCCGCGCTAGGCGCTCAGCCCGTTTGGTCAGCACCTGGAATGTATGCTGGGGGCAGCTGGCCATCACGTCGAAGACGCGCAAGATGTACTCGCTTGGCACTGATACGTGGAAGAGGTCTGACATCGAGTTGACGAATACCATGCGCGGTCTCCGCCAGCGCCGGGGCGTGTCGAGCGCCTCTGGGCGGAGTGTGAGCGCGAAACCCTGCGGGTAGGTCGCGGGGAAGCGATGCGTGATCCGCTCGGCGTAACAGTGGTTGCAGCCGGGCGAGACTTTGGTGCACCCTATCGTCGGATTCCACGTCGCATCGGTCCACTCGATCGAGGACTTGTCGGCCATCGTCGTTGGTAGGATACATCGATCAGTGGCAGAATGATCGGCCGACAACAACCAGTACTGGCGGCGCTACTTGGCGCCGGGCATCAAGGTGAACGACCTTCGGGGCCCCTGAAGGCTGCTTCCTCCGAAGTCAGACTCGTGCGCGACCAGCGCGTGGAAGCCCTAGTCCGCGTACTGGTCAATCACCTCGCTCCCTCGGCGGCATCTCGTTGGGAACCTTGCACGTTCATTGCGCTCTGGCCCGACTCCGAGCCGGTGTCTGGCGCCTACTTGCAGCTCGCCACCGGCCGCGGCCGGCCGGGGGCGGCACGATTCGACCCACTCCACCTGACACTCTGCGGGGCTCGCCCATGGCAAGCCAGCCAGGGAGAATGCCCTGAGCGAACGAAGGGAGTCGAAGGGCAGCCTGCTACGGCTGGCGAAACGACCCGGAGGCGCGCCCCGAAATGGTCGAGATCGAGAACGATGCCCGCGCGACCGCGGCTGGAGCTGGATGAAGGCCACAGCGGCCGAGGCGCGGGGGCAAGAGCGACGTCCAGGCAGGCACCTATTGCGGGCCGGTGTCGGTCACGAGAGCAAAAGTCTCGTTCATGACGGCAACGCCGTTTCTGATCTGGCTGATGCCCCGGTAGACCCACGTCCTTCCCGTGGCCGCATCCAGTATCACGACATCAGGAAACGGCAGCGACGCCCGGCCACCTGCTCTCGCCAGAAGCTGGAAACGCCCGCGCTCCGTTCCTTCCACTGCTGCATCTGCTTCGGCCCCTTCCAACGGGATCGGAACGAACCACGCCCTCGCCTTCGACGGGTCACCCCAGTTGCGGCGCTCGAAACGCCAGACGCGGCCGGTCGCGGTATCGAACCTGAGAAGGTGCAGGCTGGCTGAGATGCCCTTGTTACCTTCGATCTCGACTGTCAGCTCGCGCTCCAGCAACACATAGCGCCCGCCGTCGGTGGCGCCTTGCGCCCCAGCGTCCTGGGCGGCAGCAGATGCACACCCGATAATCAGAACGGCACACAGACCACTGACCAGTGTCTTCATACGGCGGTACTCCTTCTCTTTTTCTCTTCGACCAAGCGGCCAGGAAACCGAGTGGGATGCATCCTGACCGGCGATGCCCGCGAAGCGCGCCCAGTGTAGCTTAGCGGTTTGCGTCAGGCAACGCACGCTGCCCGGACGGCTGCGGGAGTGCGACGCGATCCGGCTCGAGGTGAGTCGACCAAGTACAGGCGCAGCGCCTGTTCCGCCTGCCGGACCTGCCAGTCGGCGGTGGAACCCGCCCGCTCGAGTTCCTCGCAGAAATGCCGCACCTGGTCCTGGAGCGGCTTGTCCGACGCGGCGCGCGCCAGGAACCGCCGCACCCACCGGACGAAGAACGGAGCCGCACGCTCCCGCACAAGCTGCCGTCTCAGCAAGAACTCGGCGAACTGCTGCAGCGACGCCTCCGTTTCTCGCACACCTTCCTCCGCTCGCCTCCGGGCCGCAATCCCCGTACCGTCCAGCCGGTTGGACGCAAACTCGCAATCCGACCGCCAATACACGCGCTCAACCGCCCTGGCGGCTTCCCGGCAGCCGACGGGCTAGAGGATGCGACAACTGCCGTTGACAGCCGACAATCACGGCGCGCCATCCAACCTCGGTTTTCCGACTGTTCGACGCCGGCGGCCATTCGCGGTCGCGCACGCACGGGGCCGTGGCCAACTTCGGCCTCCAGAAAGACTTGTGGTCTCGCCCTTCGCACGGCGACGACGCCCTGCGGCCGGCTCGCGCCGGCCTGCGGGTTCCCGCGCGGCGGCAGACACGTGGCGCCGCGCGGCGCGGCTCAACGCCAACGTTAGGCGCACAAGGAGCTCGAAATGTCCGATCTCTTTCTTGAGTACGACCCATGGAGAGGTGGGTTTTGCCTCCATTTCGGCAGGCGCGATGGAGGGCTGGGTCCGCCGCGAGAGACCATTTGGGACAGCACGCGATTGAGGTTGCGAAACATGAACGACGAGCCATTCCTGGCGGGGTCGTTTCCTGTTGACTCCGATGGCTTCCAGATCGGGCCGATTCAAATCCGCCAAGACCACCGCCGCCTTGAAGTCTGGTTTTCTAAGGCCAAACGCCTCCCGTGCGAGCGCTGGA
The DNA here is from genome assembly GCA_041947015.1 of Vicinamibacterales bacterium. GTDB lineage: Bacteria > Acidobacteriota > Vicinamibacteria > Vicinamibacterales > Fen-181 > JBHGBL01. The sequence goes on along the minus strand of JBHGBL010000004.1, from coordinate 447,386 downwards.
GACACGAAACGCACGCAGGCATGAGTGTCTACTACTCATCGAAGCAGGCTAAACCCTACGGCGATGTGAAGGGGGTGCCGATCGTCGCAGGCATCATCTACCTGTGGAAAATACCGCCGCTCTATCCCGTGCGACAGCTCCATGTCGCCCTCGAAGATTTCAAGTGAAGGAGCAGCCGTGAAATTCAGTGACGAACCCGCGGAACATCGGACGTTCTCGCAACCAGCCTTTTCCAACTGGGCGGCGGTGCGTGATCTGAGCCCAGACGAGCAGGTGTATTCATCCTTATGTCGGGATTTCGGCGCTTGGCGAGCAGTTGCTGAGTACCGCAGCAAGCATGTGTGGATCAAGTATGCCGCAATGAAGACAGACGAAACCAGAGAGAACGCCGGAACCAGGGGGACGCGCTTGTTCTTGAGATGCTGTCCTATCCTGCCAAGGCGGGCGTTCGATGTTCTGTCTGTGGTGGCACTGAGGCTTTCAGCGGACGGCACTGCGCGCCGCCGCTGAAGCCGAACGTTAGGCGCCACGAGAAACCATGACGAAGCCTCTGATGGAGGGCGAAGTGACTGGCAAGATTTACTTGGCGGACAACCTTGAAGTTCTTCGAGGGCTCCCGCCGGGGTCGGTGGACCTCATCTACATCGATCCCCCGTTCAACACGGGGAAGGTCCAGCAGCGTACTCAACTCAAGACCGTGCGCTCGGCAGAAGGAGACCGCGTCGGCTTCCAAGGTCGTCGCTACGAGAGCATCGTCCTAGGGACAAAGAGCTTCAGCCTCTTCCGGAATCAGCGTGGGTAGAGGTCGAGCCCTCCGCAGTGGAAATAGATCGCGGTGGTGAAGTTCTGCGGGTTGCGAAAGCCCCCAGCCTTCCGCTTGATGCTCATGATCTTGCTATTCAGACCCTCGGCGACGCCGTTGGTGATGGGGTGCTTGACGAACTGGAGGACGCCATCGAGGTGTCGCTTGAGCATGGCCGCGACCTTCTTGACCGGGTCGAGGCGCGAGCGGACGGCCCAGCCGTACCAGCGGGAAAAGAAGCGACGGACGGCAGCGCCCTGCCGAAAGGTCCAGAGCGTGCGCAGCGCTTCCTTGATCTCCCAGGCGCGTCCGACCTTCAGGTTCAAGGGCCTGTAGGGTGGCGAAGGTGTCCGCGTGATAGTCCGGCCGGCGTTCGTCGCTGAAGAGCCACAGGTACTTGCTGCCGGTCAGCGGCGAGTCCTCGCCGGCGCGCAGGAAGCCGCGATGTTCCTGCTTTCGCACGGTGTCGACGGCCTTCGTCATCTCCCGCATGATGTGGAACCGATCGAACACGATCCGCTCGCCGCCGTCGGGCAGGCCGTCGCGCGTGGCAATGATGTACGGCTCCCACATGTCCATGGCCACCGCCTGCAGCCCCTCGCGCTGTTCGTCCGTCAGGGCCCGATAGTAGCTCGCTAGGCTGTCGGTCCGGAGGGTTGTGGTTTCTGGGGAGGCTGCCTTTGCAACGGCTGCTGCTGCGGAGAAGGGGGCGGTGCGTCCCCCGAGGACACGTTCGTCGGCTGCCGCCATGCGGGGCCGCTGCAGCGGCGCTCCGACCTGCCACCGCTGCAGCTGACGGTTGCCGTTTGCACGGGCACTGCCACAACGGTCATCAACCGCGCGCAGGCGTGGACGGCCGCCGAGGCAGGGCGGCCGGATGACAACGAGGCGACCGACCTGACGTTCGTTGCGGGCGCGGGCAGCGGTGAAACGCCGCTGCTGGCGGTTGGCACTTATCACACATGCCTCGCCGACGGCGCGCCTCTGTGGAGCTACGTGCCGGTGCCGGTGATTGGGTTCTGGCAGCGCCGCGCGATCTGCGGTTGACCCCCGCGAGTCCTCCTGCTAGAGTCGCGAACGGGATGGAAATCGATCGGAACGCTCGCCTGAAACTAAGGCCGCCAAGGATGCACGCCGGTTTCTCGACGAAGCACGGAATCTGATCGCGAGCGCTCCCACGCCCGAGTAGGGCGGGGGCCGCGGGGCAGAAGGGTCCGAGGTCTTCCCGGTTGACGCGCCGGTCAGGACGACAACGGAACGGGTCCTTGTAGACCGTACGTGCGACCCCCCTGAAGCAAGTATGCGCCGGTTTCTGTCGTGCCGTCAGCGGGCCGCCTGCGCCAGCCGGTGAATCAGCACGGCGGCGTTGGGGCGCGGCCGCGCGCCCTCTCGATCAGCGTCACGAACGCGGGTCGCCGCAGGGATCCGCCGTCTGGGTACGCTCAGGCGATTCCGGGCACCATGGTGATGTTCACCATGCTCGTCCTGCTGACGAGCGGCACCGTCACGCTGGTCATCGAGCGGGGACAGGGGCTGCCGCGGCGGCTCGCCGCGACGCCGATTCCCCGCGGGACGGTAACCGCGCGCAAGTGGTTCGGGAAGCTGGCTGTCGCCCGGACTGGTTTTCGCCCGCCACCACCGTAACGTCGCTCGCCTGGTTGTCCCACTCGCGGCGTTCGCCCGCCGTCCACGCCCGCGCCGTGTTCGTGACCGACCCCGCCGCCTCCGGCCCCACCGCAACCGTCAACTGCAGCGGAGGCAGGCTCGCCCGCGGCCCGACCGGCCCCGCGTGCCTGCAACCGACGAACACGCCCTCCGCCGTGCACGACCAGCCCGTCCCCGAGCTGGACGCGTAGCTCAACCCAGCAGGCAGCGTGTCAACGACGACGACCTCGCGTGTCGTCGAATCGGTGCCCGCGTTGGTGACCGTGAGCGTGTAGGTTCCCGGCAAGCCGACCGCAAACGTCCCGGTGTGCGTCATCGTCAGCCGGAGATCAGGGCCGTCGTCCGCAGCCGGAAGCTCGTACGTGAAGCCCTGGGGGAGGATGCCGTCCCCACCCGGCGCGCGAACCTCTACGTTCACCGCCCCGGCAACGCCAGGCGGCGTCACCGCCGTCAAGGAGGTCGGGCTCGTCACCACGACTGCCCGTGACGGCTCGGCTCCAAACAGCACCGACGTCTGGCCGGCAACGAAGCCAGTCCCGGAAATGGTCACCGTCTCGTCGCCGGTCGTGATGCCGCGCTCCGGCACGACGCCGGTCACCCTGATCCCGCCAACGGCAACCAGCCCGTCGTGCCATGCCGCCGGCACGTCACCGCCGCCGTCGGACGTCACGTCCTGGGCGATCGGGTCGCTGCCAAGTCCCATCGTCGTCATCACGGTGCCGGGACCGGCCGCAGCCACGAAATGCACGGCGACGATCTCGTGCCGGCCAACCGCGAACGGCTGCCCGGCCGGCCTCGTCACGCGCAGCCCAACGCGGCCCGACGACGCGTCGCCGCTCTGGACGTCGAGCATCGCCGTGCCTGCCCCGCTCCCAAGCACGGCCTGCTGGAAGGCCAGCACGGCGGGATCGAACGTGACGGAAAAGGCCACCACCCTCTCGGTCCCCTGCGCGCCGAGCATCACGGGCACGACCCCCGATGCCCCGAACAGCAGGCTGGACGGCGTGACCGACACGTCTGCCCCGCCCACGCGAAAGACGATGTCGTCATGATCGTTGAGGTCACCGGTGCTACAAGGGGCCGCCGACCCACGGTACCTGAGCTGCGCGCGCACGGCTTGCAGCCCTCCGCCCGGCAGCATCGCCAACGTGGACAGCACCTGGTTGCCCGGCCCCGTCACCGGCAGCGACGCCACGAGAGCCCAGCGCGGTGCGCTCGGGTCCACCGCGTGGAAGATGTCGAGAACATCCTCGGTCGAGAACGCCCAGACCGTCACGTCCACATGGGCGAGGCCGCCGGCCGCGAGCGGGCTCCCGTCAACCGACACGACCCTGATTCGCTCTATCGACTCGTCAACCTGCCACGCGCCCTGGCCTCCATCGGGGCACACGCCGAGGGTGTTCGGCTGGTGGTCTTCACCGCCGACCGCAAGCGGTCCGCGCCCGGCAAGGAGAGCACCAGAGTCGCACGCCGCCGTTCCGCCGGCGCACGCCGGGACGTTGAGCGTGGCATCGTAGACGGCGTTACCGGTTGCGGCTTCCACGTAGTCTGTCGTCTGCGAGGTCGCCACGCTCGTGTAGGCCGTCGATGGCGGCACGAACGTCCACCCGGTTCTCGACGGGGTGACCGTCCCCGACCAGCCCGACGCGACGCTGGCCGTGTAGAACCCGGCGGCGTTGGTTGAAGGCGACCCGGGCAGCCCCGCCATTACCACGCCAGCGACGCCGCGACCTCCAACCGTCCGGACGTTACCGCTGATCGTCACGGTGCCGACAGGCGCTCCTGTACCTGACGCAGCGATCGTGTTCGCCCCGCTCGTCCCGTCCGAGTTGACCGTCACCGTGCCGCCGTAGCTCGCAACGGCGGTCGGCGCGAACGTCACCGTGACCGGCTGCGATCCCCCGGGAGGTATCGACCCGCTCCACGCGCCGCTGAAACCGACCGGGTAGTTGATCCCGCTCACGGTCAACGCACCCGTCCCGCTGTTGCTGATCGTCAGCACGCGCGTCGCCGTCGTCTGGGCCGGAACGCTTCCGAAGGCCAGGTTGCCGCTGAGCCCGATGATTCTCGCCGCAACGACGAACGTCCACCACCCTCCGCTCGCCTCCGTCGTGCCCGCTGCGTTACGCGCGCGAACCTGCCAGTAGTAGGTCGAGCCCGGTGTGAGCCCTGACAGCGTCGCCCCGGTCGAGGTGCCGCTGGTCGTCCATGTCGCTTCGCACGTGGAGTTGTTGCTCGTGTCGTAGCAGTACTCGTAGCTCGTCGCATCCGCGCTCGCCCCCCAGGCGAGCGTGGCGCTCGTAGCATTGATGATCGCCCCGCTTGCCGGCGACGTCTTGCTGAACGCGCCCGGCAGCGGCAGCACGGTGAGGCTCGCCGTGTCGGACACTGTCGAGTAGTTCACCGTGTCGTCTGGCGTGAAGAGAACCGACAGGGTATGGTTGCCCGGCGCCAGAACGGTGCCCGCCGGAGGCGTGTATTGGAAGGCGCCCGGCACGTCGGCCTGGGCATTGAGCTGGCCCGCTCCGAGCGGCGTGCCGAAGGTGATGGGTGCCGGGTCGGGCCACGTTATCACCGGTGTAATGCGCTCGGTGATGCCTGCGCCGCTGAGGTTTATGACGTACGGGTTCTCGTTCGGGTCGTTGTTGGTGAGAGAGATGTAGGCGCTCTTCGGCCCGGCAGACGTCGGTCGGAACCTGACCGTGAACGTGGTGGACGTGCCGGCGAGCACGGGAAGCGTTGCCTGCGATACGACCGAGAACTCGTAGGCGTCTGTCCCGCTGACGATGAACGGCGGGCCGAGAATCGTGAGGCCGCCCGTTCCCGTGTTGGCAATCGTGAACACCACGTCCGAGTCCGTGTTCACCATGTGCGGGCCGAACGAATGGGTCCCGCCGCTCGCGATCCGCGTGGCACCAACCATGACGTCCATCTCGGATGCGGCCGGCAAGAGCTGCGCCAGGATCCCGGACACGGTGCCGCCTTCGGTGACGGTGACGACCGCTGCATCGGCGAAGGTAGCCGCGTTGTCGTACCACTCCTGGAGGAAGCCGACGCTCGCGTTGGCGAAGAGGATCTTGTAGTCGCCCGGCTTGACGTTGTTGAACGTGAAGGCCCCGGTCGAGCCGGACGAGTTGGCTGACGCTCGATGGAACGTCTGGTCCAGCACGGAGTAGAGCCGCACGTTCGCCGCGACGGGCGCTCCCGACATGTCCTGGACCGTGCCGGTTATGCGGCCGCCTGCCGTCATCACGGCGTTCACGTTGTTCGTCGTCATGCCTCCCTGCGTCGGCAGGATCGTGGCCGAGCCGATCGTCGGCCGGTCGTCGTAGAACTCCTGCGCGTACTGGTTCCGCGAGAACCGCATGAGCGCTCCTCCGGTCGGGACGCCCGGCAGCGTGTACTCGCCGGATACGTTCGTTCGGGCGGTGCTCCGCGCGTAGCCGTCCGGGGTCATCGACAGGACCACCACGTTCGAGAGCGGCGTTTCGGAAGCGTTCGTGACGCGCCCAGTGACGACCGCTCCAATCGCGAGCGTCATGTCTCCGAGGTTCGTGGTGTTGCCTTCGGTCACGATCACCGTGTCCGCAGTGGACTGGCTGGGCTTGTTCGAGTAGTACTCGTCAACCACGTTGATGGCGCCCTGGTGCTGCGACATGTTCTCGCCGCTGAACCACACGGAGTGGTACCCCGGCAGGACCGGGACGGTGAAGTACCCGCCGGGTCCGGCCGTCAGCGTCGGAAAGCTGACCGCGAAGTTCCCCGGCACCGCGTTCACCCGAATGTAGACCTGCTCGACGCCCTGGCCGTTCGCGTCCAGGATGCGACCGCTGATGTAGCCGGCTCCGAAGTCGGTCCCGGTTTCGACCTCGATCGAGTAGCGCGCTGCCAGGTTCGTGTCGGCGTAGTTGGTGCTGCAGTACCCCATGAAGATGTAGTACCAGCCGGACGCCACGTCGTGGAGCGCCAGCCCCTCGTCGTCCGACGCGCTGACGGCCAGAGCGCGGACCTTCAGGGCCGAGTCCAGGATCTCGAAGTCGAGGTCGCTGCCCCATCCGCTCGGTGTCGGGTCGGGGTACGGCGATGTGACGCGCAGGTGCACCAGCAGGTCCTTCCCTGCCTCCCCTGGCGGCACGAAGAACTTGTACCACACGACGTCGGGCGCCGCGCCCGCGGTGAAGATCAGGTTTTCGGTGAGGCCCATGGACAGCTCGACCGCCGTCTCGGACGTGTTCGGTCCAGGGTTCGGGTCGAGCGCGAAGTTCACCGTGGACGTCGCTCCGTTCGTGACCGTTATCGGGGTGCCCGAGGTCCGGGCGGTCCAGATCGGCAGGTTGTCGTATACCTCGTTGATGTACCCCGGAACGTTCCACGTCCGCGCGAAGTAGGTTCCAGGCAGGAGCGGGCCGTTGAAGGCGTACTGGCCGGACGCGTTCGTGCTCGCCAGGTTGCCCACCCGGCCGCCGGACGAATCGAGGAGCTCAACCTGGACGTTCGCGATGCCCAGCGTGGTGCCAGCGTCGGTGACGGTGCCGGCCACGCGCCCGGTCGGCTCGAGTGTGAAGTCGATGCCGGGCGTCGTCTCGCCGACATTCACTGTCACCGGCGTGCCGGTGGACGTGCTGCAGCCGATGCACGGGATGTTGTCGTAGGCCTCCGGAATGTAGCCTGGAACGTTGACGATCTGGAGGTGGTACGAGCCAGGCGGCAGGCCGCTCGTGATGTAGTCGCCGGCCGAGCTCGTCTGCGGCGTGCCGTGAAGGTTGTTCGACGAGTCGTACACGTATACCCAGATGCCGCCCATGCCGAGCCCGCTTGCAGCGCTCGTGACGCGGCCCGAGATCCGGCCACCTTGGGTCAACGCGAAGTTGATGCCGTTCGTGACGCTGCCCTGCGTCACGCTCACCGGCGTTGCGCTCGACCACGGCGTCGTCCCGGTCGGCAGGTTGTTGTAGTACTCATTGACGTACGAGTGGTTTCCTTCCGTCCGGATGTAGTAGGTGCCCGACGGCAGGCCCCGCGTTATGTAGCCGCCGCCCGGAACAGAGTTGGGCTCCCAGCCGTAGGCCGGCACGTTCCCGGCCGAGTCGCGCAGCGACGTCGCGATGCCGGCGAGCGGAAGGGCTGAGACAGCGTCGGTCATCGTCCCCGCGATCTGGCCGCCCCGGACGAGGGTCATGTCGATGCCGGACGTGGTGTTGCCCACCGTCACGGCGACAGCGGTCCCGATGGTGCGGTTGCAGCTCAGACAGAAAGTGCTCGGGTACACCATCGTGATGTACGGGTTCGGGCCTCGGGCCTCGATGTAGTAGGAGCCGGCCAGGAACGCCGGCGAAGTGTAGTTCCCGGACAAGAGCGTCTGGACGCTCCCGACCGGTTGGTTCGATCCGTCGAAGAACCGCACGGTGACACCGGAGACCGGGTCGTCGTCCTCGTTCGTGATCTTCCCGCTGATCTGCCCGCCCTGGGCCAGCTGGAAGTCGATGTTCGGGGTGACGCTGCCCAGCGTCACCACTACCGGTGACATGCTGGTGAAGTTGGTGGTGAACGGCAGGTTGTCGTACGCCTCGTTGACGTAGCCGTGCGAGCCGTTCGTGCGGATGTAGTAGGTGCTGGCAGGCAGGCCGCGCGACAGGTAAAGACCGCTTGCGTCCGTCGCGGTCTCCCAACCGGCGAGAGCGCGCCCGGCCGAGTCCAGGATTTCCGTGGCAACGCCCGGGATTGCCGTTCCCGCTCCGGCCCTCGTCACCTGCCCCGATATCTGGCCGCCGACTACCAGCGTGAAGTCGATGCCGGGGGTTGTCGTGCCCACGGTGACCGGCACGGCGGTGCCCGTGGTAACACTCCCCTGCAGGTAGAAGATGTCCGGGTAGACGGTCCGGATGTAGGCGCCGTAGCGCTCGGTCCGAAGGTAGTAGCTGCCGGCGGCGAGCGCGCCCGCCAAGTACTGCCCGCTGGCATCCGTTTCGTCATAGCCCGCCCACTGGCCCGCGGCATTGAATACGGTGACCCCGACGCCGCCAAGGGGTTGTCCGCCCTGGTTCCTCACCGTGCCGCTGATGCGCCCACCCGCTGCCAGTTGAAAGTCGATGTTCGGTGTGACGTTGCCAGCCGTCACGACGACCGGCGCTCCGCTCGTTGCCGTCGTCCCGGCCGGCAGGTTGTCGTACAGCTCGTTGACGAAGGCGTGATTGCCGTTCGTGCGTATGTAGTACGTGCCCGAGGGGAGGCCCGAAGTGATGTAGGCGCCAGATGCGTCGCTCGGCGACTCCCATCCCAAGAACCTGCCGCTCGCGTCGGCCACCTCCACCGGCACACCGGCAATCGGGGCGCCTCCGTCCGAATTGGTGATGTGGCCGGATATCTGGCCGCCTGCCGCCAGCGAGAAGTCGATGCCCGGGGCCGTAGAGCCGGTGGTGACGTTGATCGGCGTGCCGGCCCTGACGTCGCAGTTGGGGCAAGGAATTCCCGCATAGAGGGTCGGGATGTAAGCGCCGAAGCGGCTCGTCTTCGCGTAGTAGGTCCCGCCGGGCAAGCCGGGGGTGCTGTAGTTGCCGGAGGTGTCCGTGAACACCCAGGCGACCTGGCTTCCAGCCGGGTCGTAGATGCTGATGCCGACGTTCTGCAACGCCGCGTGAGTGACCGCGTCCTCCACGTGCCCTGAAACGCGCCCGCCCTCGGAAAGCTCGAAGTCGATGTCGGCCGTCGTCGCGCCCACGGTCACGGTGATCGGCGTCCGGCTCGGCGCCGCCGTCGTGATTGGCAGGTTGTCGAAGGCCTCGTTGATGAATGCGCCGTTGTTGTTCGTGCTGGCGGTGTAGGTCCCTGCGGGCAGGCCGAACTGCGTGATGTAATTGCCGTCAGAATCGCTCCCGTTCGTCGAGCGGATGAAGCGGCCGTTGGCGTCCGAAACATCCACCCACACGCCAGGGGTCCCGTCGGTCGTGGCCGCGTCGGTGATCCGGCCCGAGATGCGGCCGCCGGAGGCGAGGCGGAAGGCAATCGACTCGGTTTCGCCGTCCGCGACGACGATGGGCGTGCCTTCGACCGGGTTGCAGCAGGTGGCGAAGACGTTGTCGAAGACCTCGTCAACGAGGCCGATGTCGTTCTGTGTGCGGGCGTAGTAGGTGCCTGGGTCCAGGCCGGTGAAGGTGACCGCACCGCTCGCGTCGGTTGGCTGCATGGTTATCCAGTTGCCGGCGGCGTCCGCTATCTGGACGTTGACGTTCTGGAGCGGAGCCATCGCCTCGGTGGTGACCTGCGCCTGGATGCTGCCTGAGAGCGGAAGCATGGCATTGGCGACGAAGGCCATGCCGGCCGCAGCCCAGAGCGCCACTAACGTGACGGCTCCCAGTACGAACACGCGCGAGCTGGGCCGATTGGACGCGCTCATGATTGCCCTTCGAGGGTCCCTCGTGGTTGGGTTCACCGGGACCTGGGAAGCCGAGTTAGGCTGCGAAAGCGATGGATCGAAGCGCGGCGAGCGGACGAACGTATTCGAAGGCAGGACATCAGCCGGCCGGCCCCTGGGCCGCCAGTAGAGGCTCGCCAGCGACTCTCGTTGGGCCCTGTCTCGCAGGTCAACTGCCTAGCCGGGGGCCTAGCGGAACAGTATTCTACACGGTTATCCACCGATACGGCTGCGGGAGTGCGACGCGATCCGGCTCGAGGTGAGTACAGCATGACCAGGAGCCCGCACTCGAGGTCGATCGCAGAAGAGAGGGCAGTCCAGCGCATGGTAGGCTACAGAAAACCGCTTCGGGGCGCGTGGGCGCCGACCCGGCTAACCGGCGTAGTCCGACCTGCCGACTCGCTGAAAGCCCCGCACAGCTTCACTGTCGCCGCGGAGCAAAAGAGGCAAAAAAGAGTGTGCAAAAGTCCTGAACGCCCCGCCATCATCCGCCGAAGAAAGCGGATAAGATCGAGCAAGCGGCGGTTGCGGCGGTGACGATGAAGTACTACGGCCTGGGACTTCCTTCAGATGTCAAGAGAGAGCCCCACCGCTGTGCGTGCGGCAGGGAGCTGACCTTGATGAAGGCGCACAACGGATACCTCCTCAAGGAGTGCCCTTGCGGGTGCAAGGAGTGGAGCATAACCGCAGGGCTCTGGCGAGGCTACGACGACAAGATGCTGTTCCTCTTCCCGGTGGACCCTGCTGCCCCGGATCCGAGGGACTGAGCACCGAACCGAGCGATCAGCGCGGGTTCGCACCTGATGGACGGTTCCAGAGCACCTTGACGTCCGGATAGCCCATGAGTTTCAGGATGAAGTAGTTGGAAGCCGCCTCACCGGGGTCCTCCGAGAAGCAGACCAATTCCCCATACCTCGGCACCCCGGCGTCGCTCAGGATCTTCCAGATCTCCTTCGCCGCCTTCGGCGTTCCGTCTCCGTTCAGTAGACCCATGTAGGGAACGTGAGCCGCCTTGGCGTCAGGTGCTGGCGCCGTTCCCGGCACGACCTCTCCGGACCATATGAACACCTTCGGGTAGATCCCCTTGGAGCTGGAAGGATCAGCGATGATCACGCCGCCGCGGAAATCACGCGGGTACGCCTTCGGCGCTGTCGCCGTTGCGGCGCCTGCTGCGGTCTTCGGGCCGACGACAGCCGGCTCCTTAGTCACGAAGCCGAGCTCGACCCACCTGTCCACCGGATCCATCAGGACGGACACCCTCTTCTGACCGGCTCTCTCCAGCATGAGGAAAGCAAGGGCGGCGTCCTTCGTCAGCCCGGCCCCTGACACGACGACTGCTTCCAGTGACTTGTCGACGCCGGCTGCACCCAGCGCATCCGCCAGCTTGTCAGGGCTTTCAACGTGGCTCTTGAAGATCTCCGCGGGAACGTTCAGCGCGAAGGGCACGTGCCCGTGGCCGAAAGCTTCCGGTGACCGGATATCCACGATGCTCATCCGCGCGCCGACGTAGGTTCTCAACATCCGGCTGCCCCACCCTTGCAGCCAGACGGCGTCCCTCATGAGGAACGGAGCGTCGTACGTCCAGTGCGGCAGCTCGCGTTCGTCACCGAGCCACTCCAACTCCGACCCGACGAACAGCCTGACATCTGGGTAGCCCAGTATGAACTTGAGCGCAAAGAAGGGCGCGCTTGCTGCCACCCCGCCTCCGCAGTACGTGTAAACACGCCGCTCCGGCTTCACGTCAAGATACGCGAGCATCCGCCTGAGTTCTTCAGGCGACTTGAAAGTCTTGTCCGGACGGAAAAGGTCGGGCGTCGGCAACAGCGCGCTGAAAGGAATGTGGCCCGGCCTGCCGAAGGGAGCCACCTCGCCGAAATGCCAGTCCGGGCCGAGCGCCTCGACCAGCGTGCTCCGGGCCTGGTCTCCTGACGCCACCAGCACTTCCGCCAGCCCGGCCCTCAAGTGCTCGTTCGGTTTCCCAATCCTGAAGGTGCCCTTTGCGGGCGGCCGAACCTCGGTCGTCACCGGCAAGCCCGCCTCCAGCCACTTGGAAAGGCCCCCGTCGAGCAGCAGGAGGTCCTCTTCGGGGAAGCCGTGGAAGTTCAACGAGAACAGGAGGCGCGTGGCCATGAAGGTACCGCCCTGATCGTAGAGCACGAGCTTCTTGCCAGGGCTGACTCCCCAGGATTGAAAGAGGTTCTCCATCTCCCCCGCGGGTTCCCTGCCGCCGTACACGAGCACGTTGACGTTGACCGCTCCCGGTATGTGCTGCTGCGCGTAGACCGGCGCCGGGGACGCATCCAGGATCAGCAGGTCCGGGTTGGTGAGGTTCTCGGCCAGCCACCTCACATCGATCAGGTTGCCGCCGGGGGCTTGCGCGGCCAGCGACGGGACGGCTACTCCGAGCACGCAGACTGCCGCGGCAATCGAGAAGGAGCGGAACGCCGACCGCTTGGACATTTCGTTACCTTTCGCGAGCGCCACGAGACCTTTCGCGAGCGCCACGAGCCCGCCACGGACACGAGGTCTTCGCAGCAAGGCTCAGGTTCGGCTTTCGGATCTTTGCGCCCTGAAAGAGTTAGACGGGCGCCGGAATCGGCCGGTTCCTCGAGCGCGGGAGCCTGGGGAACGCTCGACGTGCCATGAGAGAGACGCTCTCGGCTGAGGCTTGCTCTCTGGTCGCGCCCGGACATCCCGCATGGGAGGCACGACAGCTGTTCGCCTCCACGCTCTGCGCGCCTGATGCCGCCCTTCCAGGAGACATCCGTCAGAGGCCCGCAGCTACGGGAAGCACAGCGGGACCACGGCAGCGCTGAAGCAGTCCAGGGGTTGACTCCGCCGTCCGAAGGGATAGGATAGGTGAGTTTCTGACGGGCTCCCGCCCGGCACCGCCCGGCGGGCCACCCTTCCCCTAATTGACAACCCGCTGGAGATCAAGATGAAGAAACCGGATCTGACCCTCTCGAACCTGGATGAGATGTTCCCGCCGACCTTCACGCAGGAGCAGATCGCCAAGGGCAAGACAGTGTTCCTCAAGGAACTGGCGCTGCTGACGCATAGATTCTACGGAGGGAAGATCGCCACGCTGCCTAAAGCCGGCCTGTACGGTTTCAACTGGTTCAACGTCTACTACACGCCGGGCGTCTCGATGATCTCCACGTCGATCCGCGACAACAACGATGCCTCGTTCGAGCTGAGCAACCGCGGCAACCTCGTGGCGGTCGTCTCGGACTCGACCAGGGTGCTCGGCGACGGCGACGTCACGCCGTCGGGCGGTCTCGGCGTGATGGAGGGCAAGGCCTTCCTGATGAAGTACCTGGGCGGCGTGGACGCCGTCGCGCTCTGCGTCAACAGCTACAACAAGGAAGGCAGGCACGACCCGGACAGGATCATCGACTTCGTGAAGATGCTCGAGCCGAGCTTCGGCGCTGTGAACCTCGAGGACATCTCGCAGCCGAACTGCTACAGAGTACTCGACACGCTGCGGGAGGAGTGCGACATCCCGGTGTGGCACGACGACGCGCAGGGAACGGGCAGCGTGACCTTGGCCGGCCTCATCAACGCCCTCCGCGTAGTGGACAAGGAGATTGGTGACGTCAGGATCGTGATGAACGGCGCCGGCGCATCCAACACGACGATAGCCCGCCTGCTCATCCAGGCCGGGGCGGATCCCGAGAAGATGATCATCTTCGACACCAAGGGAACGCTGCACAAGGGCCGCGACGACATCCAGGCCGACCCGGCTTTCTACCGCAAGTGGGAGCTGTGCCAGGTGACCAACCCTGGCCGCGTTACTGCCATGGAGGAGGCGTGCAAGGGCGCCGACGTCATGATCGCCCTCAGCAAGCCGGGCCCGAACACGATCAAGCCGGAGTGGATCCGCGTGATGGGGACGAAGCCCATCGTCTTCGCCTGCGCGAACCCGGTGCCGGAAATCTATCCGTACGCGGCAAAGGAGGCGGGCGCCTACATCGTGGCGACCGGCCGCGGCGACTTCCCGAACCAGGTGAACAACTCACTCGGCTTCCCGGGCATCCTGAAGGGCGCTCTGCTCGTTCGCGCGCGCAAGGTGACCGACGAGATGGCGATCGTCGCCGCCCGCTCGATGGCCGACTTCGCGATGAAGAAGGGCATCAACCCCGACTACATCATGCCGACGATGGACGAAACCGAGGTGTTCGCCAAGGAAGCTGCCGACGTCGGCGCCGAGGCGGTGAAGTCGGGCGTGGCGCGCACCGTCCGCGAGTGGGACTGGCTCTACGAGACGACCCTCCGCGACATCAACGATGCCCGAGGCGTGATCGATCTCCTGATGAAGCACAATCTGGTCAAGCCGCCCGACGTCGGGTTGCTCGAGAAGGCTCTCGAGAAGGCAATCGCCACGGTTGGCAAGGACGTGGCGTCGGTCTGACGCGCGACGCACCGAAGCGGATCACACCTTAACGCTCCCCCCGCCGGCGGCTCGGCTCATGCCGCCGGCGGGATGCCCTCCAAGGAGCAGCGAATGTTCGACAGAATCGAGAAAGCTCCTCCCGATCCGATCCTCGGGCTGGAAGAAGCCTTCAAAAGCGACCCGAATCCAGCGAAGATCAACCTCGGCGTCGGCGTGTACAAGGACGAGCGCGGCATAACGCCTGTCTTCCGCGCGGTGAAGCGCGCGGAAGCCTCGATTCTCGAATCGGAATTCACCAAGACCTACCTCGGCATCGCCGGCGCCCCGGAGTACGGGGCTGCGGTGCAGGCCCTGCTGCTCGGCCCGGACCACCCGGTCGTCGCCGCAAGGCGCGCGGTAACCGCGCACTGCCCCGGCGGCACCGGCTCGCTGCGGGTGGCCGCCGACTTCATCAAGAAGGCCAATCCCGCTGCCCGCGTCTGGATCAGTCAGCCAACTTGGCCGAACCATCGGGGCGTGATGACGGCAGCGGGCCTGCCGGTGGAAGCCTACCCCTACTTCGACCCTGCCTCGAACGGGGTGGCCTTCGCCGACATGGTGAACGCGTTGTCGAAGGCCGCGGCCGGCGACGTTGTCGTTCTCCATGGAAGCTGCCACAACCCGACTGGCGCCGACCCGTCTCCTGAGCAGTGGTTGCGCCTTGCGGATATGATGGCGGAACGTGGCCTGCTGCCCCTCGTGGACTTCGCCTACCAGGGCTTCGGCGCAGGCCTGGACGAAGACGCTCTCGGCCTGAGAACGATCTGCAGCCGCGTTTCCGAAGTGGTCATCGCCAGCTCGTACTCGAAGAACTTCGGCCTCTACAACGAGCGTGTGGGCGCTCTGACGCTGATTGCCGGAACCGAAGCAGCAGCCGACGCCGTCCTGAGCCAGGTGAAGACGGTCATCCGCGTGATCTACTCGAACCCGCCGGCTCACGGGGCCAAGATCGTCACCACGATCCTGGGTTCCGCCGAGCTGCGAGCCGACTGGGAGGCGGAGCTCGCCGCCACGCGGTGCCGCATCAGGGACATGCGGAGGCGTTTCGTGGCGGAATTGGCCGCGTGCGGCGCTTCGCGCGATTTCTCCTTCATAGAACGGCAGAACGGCATGTTCTCGTTCACGGGCCTCACGAAGGAGCAGGTCCGCATCCTTCGCGAACGTCACTCGATCTACATGGTCGACTCGGGCCGCATCAACGTGGCAGGGCTCACTCCGGGCAACGTGAAGGCAGTTTGCGGGGCAATCGCGGAAGTGATCGGGTGAGGAGGGATCGGGACTGAGGACTGAGGATCAAGGAGGTCCTCGAAATCCAGCCTTCAGCACTCAGTCCCGGGAGGAAGGCAAACTACACCTTGGCCGCCTCCGGGCTTTCCTTGAGGCGGCTCTCCAGCATTTCGAGCTCGCGCCACAACTCTGCCGGCAGGCGATCGCCGAACTTCTCGTAGTGCGACCGGATCAGCGGGAGCTCGGCCAGCCAGCCCTCCACGTCGACGGAGGTGATGGCGGCCAGATCGTCCGGGCTCACGTCCAGCCCCGCGACGTCGAGGGCGCCCGGCGCGGGCAGCCGGCCGATCGGAGTATCCACGGCCAGCCCGGTACCGGTCACGCGCTCGAAGACCCACTTGAGCACGCGGCTGTTGTCGCCGTAGCCGGGCCAGACGAAGCGCCCGGAGGCGTCCTGCCGGAACCAGTTGACGTAGTAGAGACGGGGCAGGTTCGACGGGTCGGTGCGCCTCGGCATCGTCAGCCAGTGCGCGAAGTAGTCGCCCATGTGGTAGCCGCAGAAAGGCAGCATCGCGAACGGGTCACGCCGAAGCTGCCCGACCTTGCCCGCGGCGGCCGTCGTGGTCTCGCTCCCCATGATGGAACCGAGAAAGACCCCGTGCTGCCAGCTGTAGGCCTCGGTGACGAGCGGGATCACGGTGGGGCGCCGACCACCGAAGAGGATAGCGCTGATCGGCACACCCTTCGGGTCTTCCCATTCAGGCGCGATGACCGGGCACTGGCGGGCCGGCGCGGTGAAGCGCGCGTTCGGGTGCGCCGCCTTCCGCCCAGCGCCGGGCTGCCATGGGCGGCGAAGCCAATCCATCAGGCTGGGCGGCTCGGTGTCGGTCATCTGTTCCCACCACACGTCGCCGTCCGGCGTCATGGCGACGTTGGTGAAGATCGAGTTCGCCTTGAGCGTCAGCATCGCGTTGGCATTCGATTTCATGCTCGTGCCGGGTGCGACGCCGAAGAAGCCAGCCTCGGGATTGATTCCGTAGAGCCGGCCGTCTGGGCCGAACTTCATCCAGCAGATGTCGTCCCCGATTGTTTCGACCTTCCAGCCGGGGACCGTAGGAATGAGCATCGCGAGGTTGGTCTTGCCGCAGGCCGAAGGGAACGCGCCCGTGATGTAGCGGACCTCGCCCGCCGGGCTCGTGAGCTTCAGGATCAGCATGTGCTCGGCGAGCCATCCCTCGTCGCGCGCCTGAACCGAGGCTATCCTCAGCGCATGGCACTTCTTCCCGAGCAGGGCGTTGCCGCCGTAGCCGGAGCCGAAGGACCATATCTCGCGTGTTTCGGGGAAGTGGCAGATGTACTTGTTGTTGGCGTTGCACGGCCACGGCACGTCTGACGCGGCCGGAGTATCGAGCGGTGCGCCGACCGAGTGAAGTCCCCTGACGAATTCGCCGTCCTCACCGAGAACGTCGAGCACCCTGGTCCCGACCCGCGTCATGATGTGCATGTTGGCGACGACGTAGGGCGAGTCCGTGAGCTCGATGCCGATGTTGGCGATGGGAGATCCGATGGGGCCCATGCTGTAGGGGATTACGAAGAGGGTCCGGCCCTTCATCGAACCCGAGAACAACCCGGTGAGTGTCTCTTTCATCTCGTCCGGGTCGGCCCAGTTGTTCGTGGGGCCAGCGTCCTCCTTTCGCCTGGAGCAGATGAAGGTCCGATCCTCGACACGCGCCACGTCGGCCGGGTCCGACCTCACGAGGATGCTGTTCGGGCGCTCCGACTCGTTGAGCGGGAGCGCGGTCCCGGCCTGGACCATCAGCCGTAGCATCGACTGGTACTCGTCGCGGGACCCGTCACACCAATGAACGCGCTCGGGTTTGCAGAGCGCCTGGACCTCGCCCACCCAGGCGGCTAGCGTCTTGTGCCTGAACATCTCGACTCCTTCCGTTAGGGCAACTCGTCGATGACGGGGTCGATTGTACCCCGAGCAAGCAGGCATCGGGGCTAAACCGCTCTGGCCCGTCCGACCTTTGCCGGATGCCCGAAGAGCGATGCAACGGAACCTACTTGGTCTGCCCTTCAGACGACCGCCTGGGCCGCGCGCTGCTGCCGCTTCTCCATCGGCTCGTAGTCGCGGACGGCGATGCCGGTGTAGATCTGCCGCGGCCGCGCGATCTTCTGCTCGGAGTCGAGGATCATCTCCTGCCACTGGGCCAGCCAGCCGGACATCCGAGGTACGGCGAAGACCACCGTGAAGTACTCGCTTGGCATGCCCATGGCCTCGTAGATGATCCCGGAGTAGAAGTCGACGTTCGGGAAGAGCTTGCGAGAAACGAAATAGTCGTCCTGGAGGGCGATTCGTTCCAGCTCGACGGCGAGCTCGATGAGCGGGTTCTTGCCGGTGACCTCGAAGACCTCGTCGGCCAGCCGCTTGATCACCTTCGCCCGCGGGTCGTAGTTCTTGTAGACGCGGTGGCCGAAGCCCATGAGGAGAGCCTTCTTCTCCTTCACGTCCTTGATGAACTGCGGCACCTTGTCCTTCGAGCCGATCTGCCGCAGCATCTTCAGCACCGCCTCGTTCGCACCGCCGTGGAGCGGGCCGTAGAGCGCCGCGGCAGCTGCCGCCGACGCGCAGTAGGGATCCGATTCGGCGCTCGCGACGATGCGCATGGTGTTCGTGCTGCAGTTCTGCTCGTGGTCGGCGTGGAGGATGAAGAGCACGTCGAGCGCCTTCTCGAGAACAGGGTCGGGCTTGTACTCGCACTCGGCCATCCGCCACATCATGCTCATGAAGTTCCCGACGTAGCTCAGGTCGCTGTTCGGCATCACGTACGGCAAGCCCTTGGTGTGGCGGTAGGCCATGGCGGCTAGCGTCGTCACCTTCCCGAGCAGCCGGTGGATCTGGAGCTCGCGAACCGCCGGGTCCATGACGTTGCGCGAGGCCGGGTAGAAGGTGGAAAGCGCCGCCAGCGTGGAGATGAGCATCGGCATCGGGTGAGCGTCATAGTGGAACCCCTCGAAAACGTCCTTCATCTTCTCGTGGACGATCGAGTGGTGCGTGATGCTGTGGATCCATCGGTCGTACTGCTCCTTCGTAGGCAGCTCGCCGTTGACCAGCAGGTAGGTCACCTCCATGTAGTTGCTCTGCTCGGCCAGCTGTTCGATGGGGTACCCCCGGTAGCGCAGTATTCCCTTGTCGCCGTCGATGAACGTGATGGAGCTCCTGCAGGCGGCGCTGTTGAGAAAAGCCGGGTCGAAGCTCATCAACCCGAAGTCCTCTTCGGAAACCTTGATGTTCTTCAGGTCCGCGCCGCGGATCGAGGCTCCATAGAGAGGGAACGTCCCGTAGTGGATCGGCAGCTCGTACCTGTTGCCAGTGCGGTTGTCGATGACGGTAAGTGTGTCGGACGCCATGAGCCTCCTCCTCGACTCGCTCCCGGCGGCCGGGGGGTGGGTAGACACGCCCCCGACGGAAAACGAGATCCCGCGCCCGGCGCGCTCGCGCCGCATCTTCGCGATGGTTACCGGGAACCCAGACTCAGGATACCCCAATAGAGGTCGGGGACGGAAGCGAGAAGATCGCTGCTCGGGCTCGCCTCACCTTCTGAACAGAACCGCCTTTGCCGCTGGCGCCATTGCCGGAAGGGAGGGTGCACGGGGACCTCGGTCGCGCGTGCCGTCGCCAGAAACGGAGGAGATCGCAGCGTCAGCGGCGTGGATCCGCTGGCGCCGAGCGGCCCACCTCGTCGTTGGCCGAGGCGCTGACTGCCGGAGGCGTCGCCGGCTGCTTCTCGAGCCGAACGTACGACGAGAAGTTGCCGTACGACCTCCCGGCGGTGAACTCGGTGCTCGCATAGCCGCTGAGCCGTTTCCCATCGAGGAGAAGCCTGTAGCTTATGTTGTGCGGATGGGCCCTCGCATCCCCCGACGGGATCGTCCCGAAGCTCGTGCCCGAGAGGAAGCCGTCCTCGAAGGCGACCCGGTTGAGGAGAGTCTCCATCTGGTTCCCGATCTTCACGTGCACGTCCCCGTCGGCCTGGATGATCATGAGGACCGGCACCACCTCCTCGTAGGTCCGAATCTCGCCCTTCCACTCGCCAATCAGGTCGGGCACCGGCTTGAAGGCTTCTCTCCGCGGACTCGGCTTGTCTCGTTCGGCCTTCCATTTCGCGCCGTAATCGGGGAGGAGAGTACCGATGATGTCGTTCGGCAGCTTCTGGCGCAGGTCCGAGGCCGTATTGATGAGGACCACGACCGCGATGTCTTCTGACGGAACGAACTTGAGAATCGTGTTCGTGCCGTTCATGCTGCCCGTGTGCCAGGCTACGTCGTAGCCGTATTCGCCCTTCCTGAGAAACCAAGCTAGGCCGTAACGATCGTTTCTCGGGTTCGGATCGCTGTCCTGCTTCATCAGGTCGATCGTCGCGGGCTTGAGAATCTGCTTCTGGTCGGGCTGCGTGTGCTTGAGGTGGAAAAGACCGAACCGGATCAGATCGTGAGCGCTGGAGTAGACCTGCGACGCCCCCGGGTGGTCCGAGATGTAGAACGGCACCGGGTTTCCGCGAGTGTCGTACCTGACGGCCTGGTACTCATCCAACGCCGGCTCGACGTCTACGCAGGAGTGGGTCATTCCGAGGGGAAGGAAGACCTCCGTTTTCATGAAATCGCGGAATGCCCGGCCGGAGACCTTGGTGATGATGTGGTCCACGAGGCCAAAGCCGAAGTTGGCGTACTGGTAGACGGCTCCCGGGGGATGGACGAGGATACCGTAGCGGCGGATCGATTCCGTGAACGACGGCGGCTGGCGCTGGGGCTCGTCGAGATAGAACGCCGAGTAGTGGAGCGGCAACCCGGACGTGTGGTTCAGGAGATGGGTCACGGTCGCGTCGGCCGCGTTGCCCTCATGAGCCTTGAGCTCGGACGGAGCGATGTACTTGTTGACGGGCGCCTTGAGGTCCACCTTGCCTTGGTCCACGAGGATCATGAGGCCGGTTGTGCTGATGGGCTTCGAAATCGAGGCCATGGAGTACATGGTGTGAGGGGTGGCCGGAATCATCTTCTCGCGGTTGGCCCAGCCGAACGACTCCTCCCATATGACCTTCCCGTCCTTTGCAACGGCCACCGAGATCGACGGCACGCTGCCGTCCTTGACCGCCTCGAGAATCGTCGCCCTGACGGCCTGGAACTGCGGGTTGGGGACCGTCGCCTGCTGCGCCAGGAGAACCGGGTCGAACGAGGACGCGAAACAGAGCGCTAGGACCGCGAAGAACAACCTCCGCCAAACCCTGTTGGATGCTCCCATGGACTTCCCTTTCTGCACTTTCTTTCCGACTCCTCGGCGACCGCCTTCGAACGCGCAGCGGCTCGACTCAGGGCGGATTATAGCCGGCATGGGGTCAGGTCAGGGCCTTGCTGCAGGCCTGCAACATAGACTCGCGAGTGGATGGCAGCAGGAACTGTCTCAGGCAGTTGAACCAGGTGCCCGTCGATCGGTTGTAGACGAAGACGCCGTCGCGGCCGTCGCCGTCGAAGTCCCCACGGTGAGTGTCCAGCCAGGCGACCAGGTTTCTCGGACGGGCTCCCGTCACGCGGCATCGAGGTCGTGACGTTCGATTTCCCATACATGGCCGACGGCCGCCGGGCGGTCGACAGCAATGCCGTCCTCGAGTCGGCATGGTGCGACATGGTGGCAGAGGTGGCCGCGACCGCGCCGGATTCCGCACGGCGGTTGATTGTCGGTGGCAAGTCGATGGGGGGCCGGATTGCGTCGCAGGTCGCCGCTCGGCCAGAGCTCCTCGCCGTACCGCTTGCCGGCCTCGTGTACCTCGGGTATCCGCTCCACCCGCCGGGCAAAATACGTCAGCGGTGAGAGCCCACCTGCCCCGGGTCGGTAGACCGATGCTGTTCGTCAGGGCGAACGGGACCCCTTCGGCACCGCCATCGAAGTCCGCGACTCCGTTTCGCGACTCCACACAGCCACCCTGCATGTCGTCGCGGGCGCCGGTCACTCGCTCGAAACGCCACGGGGGGGCGGCAAGAGCCGCGACGAGACTTTCTCGAAAGTCCAGGAGGTGGTGGCCGCCTGGATCATACGGACTGCGCCGCTCGCTCCGTTTCCATCGTTGCCGTCGACCGACACTACGCGCTAGAGTGTTGGCGCTCGTGGAGGCAACGATGGGCCGAACCCTATGCATTCCGGCCTGCTGCGTGCTGCTCGTGGTGGCGAGCGTGGCCGGCGCAAAGGCCCAGGGCAACCCGTTCCTGGGCAGGTGGGACATAACCGCGACCACGCCGCAGGGCAGCTATCCGTACTGGCTCGAGGTCCGCGACGAGGGCGGCAAGATCGCTGGCGACTTCCAGGATCGCACCGGAGCCGTCAGAAGGCTCCCCGAGATCGCGATCGAGGCAGGAGAGCTCGTCTTCTCGTTCGGTCCACCGAAGAAGCCGGGCGTGCCAAAACCAGTTCACCGAGCGCGGATCGAAAACGGAAGACTGGTGGGCAGGTTGACGGCGGGCACCACCGAGATCCCCTGGGTGGGAGTCCGGCCGCCCGTCTGGGGCGCCGCCGACGCGAATGCGGCCCACGATCTCGCCGAATCCGTCGCTCTGTTCAACGGCCGCGATTTGTCCGGGTGGAAGTTCCAGTTCCCGGACAGGCCCGGCGGATGGGTTGTCGCAGACGGTGCCATGCACAATTCGCAGACTGGAAACAACATCATCTCTGAACGGCAATTCCGGGACTTCAAGCTGCTCATGGAATACAAGGTCGAAAGAGACAGCAACAGCGGCTTGTACCTGCGCGGCCGCTACGAGCTCCAGGTACTGGACGACCAGGGCAAGCCGCCGACGCCGACGGGCCACATGGGAATCTACGGGCGGGTCGCGCCAACGGTCAACGCGAGCAGGTCGCCGGGCGAGTGGCAGACGACCGAGGTGACGCTCGTCGGAAACCGCGTGACGGTCGTCCTGAACGGCCAGAGGGTGCACGACAACGTGGCGATCGACGGCATAACGGGCGGCGCGTTGAACAGCGACGAAGGAGCACCGGGCCCGATCATGATTCAGGGCGACCACTCGAAGATCTGGGTGCGGAAGCTGGTTGTGACTCCGATCAGGAAGTAGGTCTAATCACAAATTGCAGGCTATATGGACACAGGCCACAGGTCATGGATCGGGTTATAAGGCACAGGACAAGGTCTCCACGGAGAGAAGCGATGGACGATCAGAAGCCGGAATCGATGGGCATCTCGCGCCGCTCGTTCGTTGGCGGCATGGCGGCCGCCGCAGGGATGATGGTCGTGCCGCGCAGGGTCCTCGGTGGGCCCCGCTACCAGGCTCCCAGCGACACCGTGAACATCGCCACGGTCGGCTACGTCCACGGCATGGGGACGAACAACACGCTTGCCTGCGTCAAGGCGAACCAGAACATCGTCGCGCTGTGCGACGTGGACGAAAGCGAGCCGGCCATGGAGAAGATGCGCCGCTCGAAGACGCCCATTCTCGAGCTTTTGCCCAATGCCGCCAGGTACAAGGACTACCGCGTGATGCTCGAGAAGCAGAAGGACATCGACGCGGTCATCGTGGCAACGCCCGATCACTCTCACGCTGTCATCGCAATGGCCGCGATGCAGCTCGGCAAGCACGTTTACGTGCAGAAGCCGCTGACGCGGAAGGTTTCCGAGGCCAGGGCGCTTACCGAGGCGGCCCGCCGCTACAAGGTCGTGACCCAGATGGGCAATCAGGGCCGGTCGGGCGAGGGCGTGAGGCTGATCCAGGAGTGGATCGAGGACGGGGCTATCGGCAAGGTCCGTGAGGTTCACTGCTGGACGAACCGCCCGATATGGCCTCAGGGCATGGAGGCCCCGAAAGAGGCGCAGTGGGTTCCCGAGGGACTCGACTGGGACCTGTGGATCGGGCCGTCCCCGATGCGTCCCTACCACAGGGCGTATCACCCGTTCAGCTGGCGGTCGTGGTGGGATTTCGGCGGCGGCGCGCTTGCCGACATGGCCTGCCACGTCATGGACGCTTCTTACTCGGTCCTCAAGCTCGGTTACCCGACGAGCGTGATGGCGTTCATCGCCTACAACGTGGTCGAGGTCCCTCGCCCTGACGGGACGTTCGCCAACCGCAGGCTGAGCTACAAGGACAGCTTCCCGCCCGCCACGATCGTCCACTACACCTTCCCGGAGCGAGGCAGGAATCTACCCGCGTTGAAGCTGCACTGGTACGACGGCGGGCTGCTTCCAGAAAGGCCCGAGGAGCTCGAGCCCGATCGACGGCTGCCCGAGAGCGGGACGATCTTCGTCGGCGACAAGGGCAAGCTGATTAGCGAGACGTACTCCGAGAGTCCGCGGCTGATACCGGAGACGAAGATGCAGAAGTACAAGCGGCCGAAGAAGACCGTGCCGCGAGTCGAGGGCAGCCACGAGCAGAACTGGATCGACGCGATCAGGGGCAGGGCGAAGGCTACATCGCCGTTCGAATACGCAGGGCCGTTCAGCGAGACCGTGCTGCTCGGGAACCTCGCGATCCTCTATCCCTCAACGAAGCTCCTCTGGGACGGGCCGAACATGCGTGTCACGAACCACGCGGAGGCGAACACGTACGTCCAGCACGAGTACCGTCCCGGCTGGTCCCTCTGAGGCGGCCGGCGGATGGGGAGCAAGGATGCAGCCTAACCGCCGCCCGGCACATCGATGGACGCAGCTGCCCGGGCGGCTCGGCCCCCTTTTCGTCCTGGTTCTCTACGTTTCTCTCGCTGCCGTCTACACTCGCCCCCTGCTCTCTCAGTCCTCGACCCGCATCGCCAACGACCCGTACGATCCGATCCTCAACGCCTCGATCCTTTGGTGGAACGCCACCGTCGTCCCGTTCTCGCAGGCATGGTGGACGCCGCCACACTTCTACCCGTCGACCGGTGTGGCCGCGCTCACCGAGAACCTCGCAGGGATAGGCCTAGTGTCCAGCCCCGTGCAGTGGCTCACGGGCAATCCTCTTCTCGCCTACAACATCGCCCTCTTCGTGACCTGGCCTCTGTCGGCCTTTGCCGCGTACCTTCTCGTCCTGGCGCTGGCGAGGCGGCACGACGCCGCTTTCATAGCGGGCCTCGCTTTTGGATTTGCGCCGTACCGCGTGGGTCAGGTCGCGCACATACAGGTTCTCTCGGCCTACTGCTTCCCGCTCGCGCTCCTCGGCCTTCATTTGTACCTTGGCGACAGGCGGGTTCGATGGCTCGCGCTGTTCGCGGGGACCTGGCTCATCCAGTCGCTGACCAACGGCTATTTCATGCTTTTTGGCGCGGTGATCGTGGCTCTGTGGCTGCTGTACTTCTGCTCGCGCCGCGATACGCTCCCGGCGCTCCCAGCCATGCTGGGCACTTGGGCGGCGGCCAGCCTCCCGCTCGTCCCCGTGTTCCTGAAGTACCGGGAGATCCAGGGTCGATTCGGCCTGTCGAGGACCATGCATGAAATCAGTGCGTTCAGCGCCGAGCCGCTCGCGTGGCTTCAGGCTTCGCAGGCGATCGCGGCATGGTCTCCGATACTCAACGACGTCAATCCGGAGCTCAACCTGTTCCCGGGCCTGGCGCCCGTCGCCCTCCTGGTCCTCGCCGCTGTCGCCTTCGCATTCCGGGGAGGCGAATCGCGAGCCGGCTCTTCAGGTCAGGCAGGGCGCACGCGGACGTTGGCAAGGAGACTCGTTTGGCGGCTTTCCGCGGTTGCCTGTGCGGCCGGCCTCGCGGCCACGGTGGCAACGCTCCTTCTCGGACCGTGGAGGGTGTCCGTAGGTGGCGTGACGGTACGTGCGAGCACGCTCGACCGGCCGCTCTTCTTGACGCTCGCGGCGGCGTCCCTCCTGGCCTTCCTCTCGAGCCGCGCTCGCGAAACCCTCGGCCGGCGAAGCGCTATCGTCTTTTACGCTGCCGCAACGCTGGCGGTGGTGGCCTTCTGCATGGGACCGCAGATCAGGTTGGGACGCCGTGTCCTGATGGATCCGGCGCCGTACTCGCTCCTCATGCTGCTTCCAGGTTTTGGAGGGCTTCGTGTCCCCGCCCGCTTCTGGATGCTCGGCGCCATGTGCATGGCGGTTGCTGCGGGAATAGCCTTCGCTCGCCTCGCCCCGCGCTCGCCGCTGCCGCGGCTGGCGGCCTTCGCTGGTACCACGACGGTCCTGGTGCTGGACTGCTGGACGGCCGGGATCGCCATGGCACTCCCGCCCGAACATTGGCCTGCGGCGGAACCCGCCGGGAGGACGGGCGCAGTACTCGAGCTTCCGCTGGGACCATCATGGGATGCGGCCGCCACGTTTCGCGCGGTCGCGCACCGCCGCCGCGTCGTCAACGGCGTGAGCGGCTACGATCCGCCCCACTACGCGATACTCCAGGCGGGCTTGAACTCGCGCGACCCGGAGGCGCTGCTCGCGCTCGCCTCGCTGGGTCCGATGGATGCTGTAGTCAACTCCGAGGCAGATTCTGGCGGCGAACTCGAGGCCTACGTCCGCGGCATCCGAGGTGTCTCGCGGGTGAGCAGCGATGGCGCCAGGACCGTCTATAGTTTGCCGCGAGTTCCGGGTCGTACTGTCCGCCTGGGGGCACGCATCCCGGTCGTTCGATACCATGCGAGCGTTGGCGAGCCCGAGCTGCGCTTCGCGCTCGATGACGACATCGAAACCGCTTGGCACACGCGCCCGCAGAATCCCGGCCAGTGGATCGTGTTGGATCTCGGGGTGACCCGGTCTGTCGGTGGACTCGTCATTTCACTCGGCGATGGCGGCCTCGAGTTTCCGAGGCGGCTGGCAATCGACCTGTCGGCTGACGGTGCGTCCTGGGACGCGGCCTGGGAGGGCGGAACCCTCGGGCAAGCGCTCCTGGCCGCGATGGCTGCGCCGCGTGAGATCCCGATGGCGTTCCAATTGCCCGCTGCCGACGCACGCTTCGTGCGATTGCGACAACTGGCGACCGACCCTGCTACCTGGACCATCGCCGAGCTTCGCGTGCACGCTCCGGCCGCAAGATAGACCTCAATCCGCCATCGAAGGCTACGCGGCCGACGGCGCCGCGGACTGCTCGTGCGAGGCGAGCATCCACATCGCGAGGCCGAGGAACCAAAGGAGCGGTACGAAACCAAGCTGGTTGACGACGGACATCGTTCCGTAATGGTGAGGCAGCGACCGGAAGGCAACGAAGGCGAGGGCAACGGCGACCAGCGAGAAGACGCCAGTGAACCGCCGGCCTGCGGCGATCAGCCAGACGCCGACCGCGGCGAACCAGACTCCTGCAAGCACCAGGAACGCGTACTCGACCTCGAACGTAGTCGCATTGTCTGTCGTGATGTCATCGAGCGCGGCCCACGAGAGCAGCCAGAACAGGACGGAAATCGCTCCTCTCCCACGCATGAGCCCTCCTCGAGTGGATGGAACCACAGAGCATGGAGCCGTTCGCCTGGCGTGGCCGTGCCGGCCCTCCGCGCGTTGGACTCGCAGTGCGCCGTTCACGTTCTCGATCGGACTCTGGTCAGAGGCGCCGCTCGCCGCAAAGCTGCGCGGCGCCCTTTCCCTGCTGGATCAGAGGCACGTACGTTTCCAGTTCCCGAAGCGTTGGGGCATCCGCGAGGTCGATGACCCTCTTCTTCTCTGCCGACATGTAGCAGGCCATGACGAGGCGGGTGATCTCCAGTCCATAGCTCCACGGCAGCGTGCCGTCGCGGCCCGCGCGGAATGCCTCGAGTGCGTCGAGGTTCTCGTCCGTGTACCCGTAGAGATCGGCCTCGTTGTACTGGACCGCCAACAGGCCGCGCGAGGCGGTGGACTTCTCGAGCGCCGCCTCGGCGTCCTTGATAGCTTCCGCCGCGGTGTCGCCGATGAATATGCTCAGGGGCGACAGCAGCGTGTTGACCTCGAATGCATACCCGGGGCCCATGCCGTCCATGAGGAGCCGCAGCCCCTGCTTTTCGAACATCCACGAGTTGGTGAACTGGGCTTTCACTAGCTGCCCCGTTTCGGGGTTCCGGTAGGTGATCATCCCCGTGGCGAAGTCCTCGGCGGGCGTCAGCGAGTAGTCCACACCGCGATCCCGCAGGAGCTTCTCGCGCCAGGCGGGCTGCCCCCACTTGAGCAGGGCGATGTCGGCGTTGGCCTCGACCGGCTGCAGGAAGGTGAGCGGCTTCTGTGGCGGGGTAAGGACGTGCCAACCGACGGCAATGCTGTGGCAACCCATGTCGCAGAGCACACCACCACCCTGCCGTGTCGGGTCCCAGAACCAGCCCTCGTGCGGCCCGCCGTGCTCTTCGGATGAGCGGGCGAGCGAGAGGGGCCCCATCCGGCGCTGCACCGGCTCGAGCTGCGCCATCTGGACCCGGATCGGCTTCATGAAGATCTGGTTCTCGAAGTACGCGGTCCTCAAGTTCACCGAGGCCGCAAGCTCAACGATGCGGCGCGCCTCCGCCACGTTCCGACCGAGAGGTTTCTCGCAGATGACTCCTTTGAGCTCCGCGCCGGCCTTGACCGCGTCCACGATGGCCTCGACTATCGGGGCGCGCGCGTAGTTGGGAGCGTAGATCGCGATGCAGTCCACTCTCTTCGCCATCTCGGCGATGTCCGGGTAGACCACTGTCTCACCAAGGCCGAGCGAAGTCGCCATGGCGGCAAGCTCCGGGGCCCCGCTGACCGCGGTCACCCCTGCGACCTCGATGCCGCGCACCTGCCGAACCGCCGACAGGTGGAACCTCGCAACGAACCCTGCGCCGATGAATCCGTACCGCATGCCTCCTCCTCAGAGGTCTCACGTACGCGAAACCTTCTCCGCCGTTCGCGGTCGCGTCCGGAGAAACAGCGACACCACGAGCAGCGCCACAGCCATGCCAAGCACGATCAGGAGGCTCCGCTGGACCGTCGCCCCCTCGCTCAGGTTTCCGACAATCTTCGGAACGAAGGTGGCTCCCAGAAGCCCTATCGAGAAGATGATGCCGAAGATGCTCCCGTACAGACTCGGCGCGAACTTGGCGAAGGTTACACCCACCACGGTCGGGAAAATCGGCGCGAAGGCGAACCCGGCCACGACCACTGCGACTGTGGCGACGGCCGGCGCCGATGTGAGCATCATCACGCCGATCGCAACGATCGAGGCTAGGGCCGCGCCCGCTATGACCCGGACGCCGATTGCCGTCAGATTCTTGACCACAGATGTCAGGAACCGGCCGACCGTCATCGCGACGCCGAACAGGCTCAAGACGAGGCCCGCCCCGTAGACTGCGCCTGCATCGTCGGCGCCGCCGAGAATCTCGGTCATGTACGGCTTGGCCCAAGTGCTCAGGCTAGATTCGAGCGACATGTAGCAGAAGAGTGCCAGTCCCGACAGCAGCACGGCTCCCCTGCCGAGCAGCCTGAAGGCCATCGATAGCTGGAACCCTGTAGAGACGCTCGGGAAGCTTGTCGCCAGCGACACCAGCAGGAGCAGGAAGAAGAGCCCCGCGAGCAGGAACAGGGCCGTCTGCCACGCGACCAGGGAGAAGAGAAGCGGCGTGATCACGAGACCGAGGCCGAAGAAGCCGTTCCCGAAGTTGCTCGCGCGGGCCGGGTCCTGACCGTCGAACAGGACGACCGGGATGAGCGTGTTGCCCACTGTGTTCAGGCACATCGCGCCGACGCCGAGCAGCACGCAAGCACCTATCGCGGCCCCGGTGCTCGCTGCGCTTTCGAGGAGAAGCATGCTGGCGGAGGTCACCATGAACCCGACGCCGGCGATCGGCTTGTAGCCGAACTTGTCCACCGCCGGCCCGACCGCAAGCTGCACGATCGCGCTCGTCAGGAAAAGGGTGAAGGTCAGGTCTCCGATGTTCTGGATGTTCAGCGCCTTCTGGTACTCGACCGAGATGGCACCGACGATGATGAAGCAGATGCCGAGCCCGAAGACCGACATGAGAGCGACGGCTGACGTCATCGGGGTAGAGGTACGTTTCATGATGCGATCCTCTCAAGGACTGGGTAACGTGGACTGAGGGCGGAGCAACGAGGATCGAGGACTGAGCAATGTGGACTGAGAGCGTGACGAAACATGTCAGCGGTCAGCTTTCAGCCGTCAGCAGTCGAACCTCGCCGAGATCCTGGCCCTGTCAGCTGATAGCTGAACGCTGACAGCTCATTTACACACACGCTCCCAGGAATGCTCCTGCTCGTGCCTCAGTCCTCAATCCCGAGTCCTCAGTCCTTACAATTCTCTTCAACCCCTCCAGCGATTCCCGCGTGCACTCCGTCGCACTCTTGCCGTCCGGATAGGTCTCCTGCTCGATGACAATCCACTCCGTCCCCCCAGTCGAAGCGCAAGCGTCGTAGACCGCGCGCCAGTCGACCGAGTCCTGGCCGAGAATCGCCTTCTTGCCGGTGTCGCCCTCGCGCGCGTACGGTTTGAAGTGAACCGTCCGAGCCCGCCCCGGGTACTTCCTGATGTACTGGACCGGGTCGAACCCGGCGGCTGCGGTCCAGCCACAGTCCTGCTGGAGGATGACGTCCTTGGAGGTGCGCTCGGCGAACAAGTCCCAGAACGTTCTGCCGCCATCCTGTTTGAACTCGCCAGTGTGGTTGTGGTAGCCGGTCGCCATGCCGAGCGGCTTGAGCGATTCGGCGAGCCTGTTGAAAGTCTCGGCGAGCGCCTTGCTCTTGTCCGGATCCGTGAAGTCGCGGTTCGACGGCACCACGAGGAAGCGGCAGCCTATGGCCTGGTGGAATTCGATCGTTTTCTGAAGGGCATCTCCCTGCAGTGTGTCGAGGCCGATGTGTGTGCCGGCGGCCTTCAGTTTCAACATCTCCAGGCGCTTCGCGAGATCCGTCGGACGGCCGGCGTAGTTGTAGTATCCGGCGAACTCGACCCCCGCGAAACCCATCGCCGCAACCTGTTCGAGCGCGGCGTCGAAATCGCGCTTCGATTCGCCCCGCACAGAGTAGAGCTGCACGGCAATCGGGATCGCGGCTGCAGGTCGCGCCTGCTGCGAGCCCGCGACGGCCGAAAGGAGCGGCAGCGCTCCCAGGACGGTCAGGAAATCACGGCGGGACAGTTCGTTGGCCGTTTGCCGCATGCTGCACTCCTTCGACGCGCTTGCAGTAGAATCGGGCGCATTATATCGCGTGTCCAGGAGGTGAAACGTGCCGACGCCGACCGCGTGCGACCGCCGCGAGTTCCTCGGGAAGGCCTCCATCGCTGTCGCAGGCCTCCTCTCCTTTCCTGACATCGTCAGGGCGTCGGCTCTCGGCCGCGGGGGCGCCGTAGCGCCGAGTGACCGGATCGTGATGGCCGGAGTCGGCTTCGGGATGCAGGGGCCTTCGAACATGCGTTCGTTCCTCGGCAAGAGCGAAGTGCAGTGGGTGGCCGTCTGCGACCTCGACGACGTGCCACTGAAGCAGGCCGCAGAGACGGTCAACAAGCACTACGACAACCAGGACTGCGCCATCTACAAGGACTACCGCGAGCTCTTCGCACGCGGCGACCTCGACGCGGTTTCCATCGCCGTTCCGGACCACTGGCATGCCATCCTGTCGATGTCAGCCCTTGCGGCCGGCCTCGACGTCTACGGCGAGAAGCCGTTCACGCACAGCCTTCGGGAGGGGCGGGCCCTTGCGGCCGCGGTGAAGC
Source organism: Vicinamibacterales bacterium (assembly GCA_041947015.1). GTDB lineage: Bacteria > Acidobacteriota > Vicinamibacteria > Vicinamibacterales > Fen-181 > JBHGBL01. Next base: position 416,230 of record JBHGBL010000004.1, on the reverse strand, counting down.
GGTACGGACGCGTGTGGCAGACTGGAAGCTGGCAGCGCTCCGTGGACAACTTCTGGAGGGCGGCCGCGATCGTGCGAAGCGGCCGCATCGGCCGGATCCGGCGCGTCGAGGTCGGACTGCCGTCCGGCTACACCGACTTCGCCGGAACGTTCGGCCGGGAGAAGATCGAGAGCCCGCCGCGAGAGCTCGATTACGACACGTGGATCGGGCCGGCACCCTACGTGCCGTACTGCAAGGCGCGCGTCCACATGAACTGGCGCTGGAACATGGACTTCGCCGGCGGCCAGCTGATGGACTGGGTCGGCCATCATCTCGACATCGCGCACTGGGGTCTCGGTTTCGACTACACGGGACCCGTCGAGGTCTCGGGCACCGGCGAATTTCCAAACACCGGGATATACAACGCCGCGACTCGCTACTGGGTGGATGCGGTGTACGCCGACGGAACGCCGATTGTCATCGCCGGTGGGTATCCCGAGATCCAGAGCGGGACCAGATGGATCGGAGAGTACGGCTGGGTGTGGGTAGATCGCGGAGGGTTCGAGAGCGAGCCCGCCCATCTCGTCAAGGAAGCGGTGAAGCCCGAAGAGGCACGGCTGATTCGAAGCCGCGACCACTATCAGAATTTCCTCGATTGCGTGAGGAGCCGCGCCCTGACCGTGGCGCCGGCGGAGGTCGCTCACCGCTCGGCCAGCGTCGGCCACCTCGGCGTGATTGCCATCGAGCTCGGGCGGAAGATCAGGTGGGACCCGAAGACGGAAACGGTTGCAGGCGACGCGGAGGCCGAACGCCTTTTGTCCCGTGCCTACAGGGCGCCTTACCGCCTCCCGGCCTGAAGCGAGGTGCGAGAATGAAGCCCAAAACGCTCTGCCGAGCCTTCTCTGCCATCGCTCTCGCGGCTGTCTGCACGGCTGCAACAGTGGCCGCCGCCCAGACGCCCACAGCAGGCCGGACGAAGGGGAGGCAGGCTGCGGAAGCCGGCGCTTCCCTCGACGACATCCTCGAGGCGGTCGCTTCCTACGACGGCGGGGTCGATTCGGGGCCGCTCTGGAGGCTCCGCGACTACGTTCGCGCTCTCGGAGACGACGCCGCGGGGCGCGCCGAGTGCGAGGCCACGCTGCTCCGCTTTCTCGGGTCGAAGGCCACCAAGGTGGCAAGAATGGCTGCCGCGCGGCACCTCCGCCTCATCGCCGCCGATACCGCCGTGCCCGCGCTGCGCGGACTGCTCGTTGACCAACGCACGGCCGACGAAGCGTTGTTCGTCTTGCGGCAGATCCCGGGAGCATCGGCTGACGCGGCACTGATGCAGGTTCTGGCTCAGTCGAAGACGGCAGACGGAACGAAGGCCGCGATTGTCGCTGCGCTCGGCGGGCGCAGGGCGGTGGCCGCGGTCCCGGCACTCGTGCCTTACCTTCAGGACGCCACGCTCTCGGCGCCGGCCGCAATCGCACTCGGAGAGATCGGCGGCGCCGAGGCTGCGGCCGCGCTGATGGCCGGGTTCAGGCGTACGGCCGCACCGGAAACCAGAAAGGTCGTGGCGGCCGCGCTCCTCCGGTGTGCCGAAAGGGAGCTGGGAACTGGAACGACGGCGCGCGCTCTCGAGATCTACGACAGTCTGCTCGCGGCGGGTTCTTCCGTCCCCGTTCCGCAGCGCAGATCGGCCGCCATCGGCCGGCTGTCGGCCTTGGGCGACGGTGCGATCGAGGATCTTCCGAGCTATCTTCGGGGGCCGGACCCCGCTCTGAGGGAAGCGGCAGTTGCGAGCCTGCGGGCGGGGGTCCGACCCGACTCCATAGGCGTCATCGTCAGCCTGCTGCCGGCCCTGCCGCCAGAAACCCAGGTGCCGGTGCTCGCCGCTCTCTCGACATACCCGGCGGGCCGGGTTTTGCCGGCGATAGTCGAGGCGGCAAGGAGTTCCGCGGCCGAAGTGCGGATTGCCGCAATGAGGGCGCTCGAAACAACGGGTGGAGCGCAGGAAGTGCCGCTGCTCCTGGAAGCGGCGGCCCGAGGTTCCGGGCCCGAGCAGTTGGCAGCGAGAAACGCTCTCGCGGTGCTCGCGGGTCGAGATGTGGACGATGCGATCGTGGCGGCGCTGGACCGGAAGCCGCCGGAAGCCGTGGAGGCGGAATTGCTCCAGGCGGTGGCGGAGAGGCGTATCTTCGCCGCGAGGAGCGGTGTCCGGAGGTCCATGAAATCGTCCGCTTCCGCCATTCGTGTCCGGGCGCTGAGGACTCTTCGAATCATCGGTACGCCGTCGGACGTCCCTGCCGTCGTCGATTTCCTGCTCGAAAGCGAAAGCGAACCGGAGCGGCTCGAAGCGGAAAGAACCGCGGCTGCACTCGCAGCGAAGGTGGCGAACGAGGAAGGCCGTGCAAGGGCGGTCATCGCACGGATGGATGGCGAAAACGACGCCGGGCGACGCGCCCGCATCCTGGGCGTTCTCGCGGCGATCGGTGACAGGTCTTCCCTGCCCGCCATCCGACGCGCCCTCGAAGACGACCACGCCCCTGTCCGAATGGCAGCCGTCCGCGCCATATCGTCATGGCCGACGAGCGCCGCACGCGACGATGCTTTCGAGCTGGCAAGGGACTCGAGGGATGAAACCGAAAGGTTGCTCGCGATCGGCGGTTTCGTGCGGATGATCGGCCTCGAGCGCTTTCGCCAGCCGCAGGCGGCCGTGCACGACCTCGAGCAGGCCGCGTCGTTCTCGTGGCGTCCCGAGGAGAAGAGGCTCATCCTCGCGACGCTTTCCCAGTTCGCCTGCCCGCAAGCGCTCGAACTCGCGCGCAGCTTCGTCCGCGACAAGTCGGTGGAAGCGGAAGCGAAGGCCGCAATCGACAAGATCGAGGCGCGGCTGCCGAAAGGCGCCGGACGGACGTGAACAAGGAGCAGTGCTGGGGCGTGTCATGACGATTGAAGCGCGGGTGGAACGTGATGCCGAGGCCGGGCCAGCTACGGGGAGCCGGCCCGGGGTTTCCTACGCTATGGTCGGGGGCGGAAAGGGCGCCTTCATAGGCAGCGTCCACCGCAAGGCGATCGCCATGGATGGCATGGCAAGGCTCATCGCCGCCTGCTTTTCGAAGAACCTCGAAAACACGCTGGAAACCGGCGCGTCGCTGGGGATGGATCGCGACCGCCTCTACACCGACCACGCCGCGATGATCCGCGCCGAGGCGAAGCGCGACGATCGGCCCGATTTCATCGTCATCGTCACGCCGAACGCGTACCACTTCCCCATCGCGAGGCTCGCCCTCGAGCATGGCTTCAACGTCGTCTCGGACAAGCCGCTCGCGACGTCGAGCGCCGACGCTCGCAAGCTCGAGGCACTCGCGAAGAGAAAGGGCCTGCTCTTCGGAGTCACCTACACATACACGGGCTACCCGATGGTGCGGCACATGCGCGAGATGGTCGCCGCAGGAGAACTCGGCGACATACGGTTCGTTGCCGCTGAATACCCGCAGGACTGGCTGGCCACGCCGCTGGAGCGCACCGGGCAGAAACAGGCGGCCTGGAGGACCGATCCTGCGCTTGCTGGCATTTCCAACTGCGTTGGCGACATCGGGAGCCACATCGAGAACCTCGTTTCGTACGTGACCGGGCTCGAAATCAGGTCCCTGCTCGCACGCCTCGACCGCTTCGGGGAAGGGCGGAAGCTGGACGACAACGCGTCGATCCTGGTCGAGTACAAGGGCGGTGCAAAGGGGCTCTACTGGTCGTCGCAGGTGGCCGTCGGGAGCGACAACGGTCTCCGCATCCGTGTCTACGGCAGCAGGGCATCGCTCGAATGGTGCCAGGAGGACCCGAACTACTGTCTCGTCGGCCGCCTTGGAGCTCCAACAATGCGGTTGTCGCGCGGCAGGGATGATCTGCATCCGACGGCGCAGAAGATGATCCGCCTCCCGTCGGGCCACCCGGAGGGGTACTTCGAGGCGTTCGCGAACATCTACTCCTCGTTCATCGCCGCCGTTGGAAAGAAGAAAGCGGGGCAGGCGCTGACCCCAGGAGACCTCGACTTCCCGGACGTTGCCGACGGCGTGCGCGGTGTGCGGTTCATCGAGCGAGCGGTCGAGAGCTCCAGGAGAGGATCTGTGTGGGTGAGGTTCTAGCGAAGCCCATTGCAGACAAGACCCGCTGGCGCTGAGCTTCGACGTCGACGCGGACCTGTCCAGCCTTCGCGCGATGAACCTCCAGGCGGGCTGAGGCGGGCCGCTGCGGGGAGGCGGCTGCATCGATGCTCGCCATCCGCGGAGCGAACGAGGAGGAACGATATGAGCCGACCAGTTACTCTCTTCACCGGCCAGTGGGCCGACCTGACGTTCGAAGAGGTCTGCCGCAAGGCCGGAGAGTGGGGCTACGACGGGATCGAGATCGCCTGCTGGGGCGACCACATGGACGTCCGCAAGGCCGCAGGCGATGCCGGCTACGCGCGGGAGAGGCTCAGGATTCTGGAGAAACACCAGCTCGGATGCTGGGCTCTCGGCGCCCACCTGGCCGGCCAGTGCGTGGCGGACCGTTACGACGACCGCCTGGTTGCATTCGCGCCAGTACAGATGAAGGGCAAGCCGGAAGCGCTCCGCAAGTGGGCGGCCGAAGAGATGAAGGCCACGGCCCACGCTGCCCGCGCCATGGGCTGCAACGTTGTCACCGGCTTCATGGGCTCGCCAATCTGGCACGCGTGGTACTCGTTCCCGCCGACGCCGGAGGAGCTGGTCGAGGCGGCCTTCGACGAAGTCCTGGAGCTCTGGACCCCGATCTTCGACGAGTTCGATCGGGCCGGCGTGCGCTTCGCGCTCGAGGTCCACCCCACCGAGATAGCCTTCGACTTCTATACAGCGGAACGCCTGCTGCGGAAGTTCGACAATCGGCCGACTCTCGGCTTCAACTTCGATCCGAGCCACCTCCAGTGGCAGGGCCTGGAGCCTCACCTTTTCATCAGGGAGTTCAGGACGAAGATATATCACGTGCACATGAAGGACGCCGCCGTCGCCCTCGACGGCAAAGCGGGCATCCTCGGATCGCACCTGCCGTTCGGGGACCTGAGGCGCGGGTGGAACTTCCGCTCGCTCGGGCACGGCGACGTGGACTTCGAATCGATCATCCGCGAGCTGAACGACGCAGGCTACGCCGGCCCGCTCTCCGTGGAATGGGAGGACAACGGGATGGACCGGGAATTCGGCGCGCGGGAATCGCTCGCCTTCGTGCGCGGCATCGACTTCGCCCCATCGAAGGTTGCCTTCGACAAGGACATGAAGCGCTGAAGGCGCCGGTCGTCGATCGCGGGTATGCGTGTGCCGGGGTGAGACGCGGGCGGCGGCGCACGTTCAGCACGCCCCGCTGACGGGCGGCAAGCTGGAGCCGGGGGAATAACCGCCTCGAGTGGAGTTGCTGATGAAGAGAGTCCAGGCACGCCTTTTGACGTTCGGTGCTGTCGCCGCATGCAGCCTCGTCTTTCTGGCCGCACAGGAGCCGGGTAAGGAGGAGCTGAAGCTCAAGCTCCCGAAGCCGATGTTCGTCGGAACGCCGACGAACATAAAGAGCCCCAACCTCGAGGTGATCACCGGCAAGTCGCGAGGGCCCTTCTACGTCCCCGTCGGCACGAAGCTCGTGTCGTTGAAACGGCCGGTCACATCGAGCGACAGGCAGCCGGTCATCGGCGAGCTGGAGATGGTCGCCGACGGCGAGAAGGAGGGCGGCGACGGGTACTTCGTCGAGCTCGGGCCCGGCAAGCAGTGGGTACAGATCGACCTCGGCTCCGCCCACGCGATCCACGCGATCCTCCTGTGGCACTACCACAGCCAGCCGCGCGTGTACCGCGACGTCGTCGTGCAGGTGTCGGACGACAAGGACTTCGTCAAGGGCGTCACGACGATCTTCAACAACGACCACGACAACTCGTCGGGCCTGGGTATAGGCAAGGACAAGGAGTACATCGAGGTCGCTGAAGGCCGGCTAATCGACCCCAAAGGGATCAGAGGACGCTACGTGCGCCTGTATTCCAGCGGCAACACGTCGAACGACCTCAACCACTACGTCGAAGTGGAGGTTTACGGCACCCCGGCAAGATGAGCAAGTCCGGCTTCTTGGCACTGTTCGGGACTGCGCTGGTTGTCGCGCTGGCCTTCAGGCTGGCGTGCCCGGATGTCCGCCCGATGCATCATGACGAGGCCAACCAGGCAGTCAGGTTCGGCTTGCTGCTCGAGCAAGGCGAGTACCGGTACGACAGGAGCGACCACCACGGCCCTGCTCTCTACTATCTGACGCTGCCGGCAGCGTGGGTTCACGGCCAAGCGGACCTCGCATCCCTGGACGAGCACACGCTTCGCGCGGTCCCGGCCCTCTTCGGCGCCGCAACCATCGCTCTCTTCGCGTTGCTGGCAGGAGGGCTCGGGCGCGGGGCCGTGGCTGCCGCAGCTATCCTCGGTGCGGTTTCGCCGGCCCTCACCTACTACAGCCGCTTCTACATCCAGGAGCCGCTCTTCGTTTTCTTCGCGCTGGGATTCCTGGTTGCGCTGGGGCGTGCCGGGATCCGGCCGCCAGCTCTTGCTCCAGCGGTGTGGACGGGCGTTTTCGCGGGGTTTCTCTACTCCACCAAGGAGACCTCCGTCATCGTCTTCGCTGCCGCAGCCGGCGCGCTGGTTGTTGCTCGAGCCGGAAGCGCCAGGCGGGCCCACATCGAACCCGCGCAGGAACCCGCCGCCGGCGCGGGTCATGCCACGGGCCGGGGGCTGCAAGCAGCCGCTGCGCTGGTCCCGGCCCTCCTCATTTCCGGCCTAGCGTACTCTTCGTTCTCGAGCAACCCGGAAGGCATCATGGAGTCCGTGAGGGCGTTCGGCATATACGCCGGACGCGGGCTCGCCCCGGGGCCGCACGAACAGTCATGGCACTACTACCTCCGCACCCTCCTGTGGTCCAACTCGGGCGGCCTCGTCTTGACGGAGGCATTGGTCCTCGTCCTTGCGGCCGTCGGGGTAGGTTCGGCATTTGTCAGGCGAAGGAGGTGTTTCTGGCCCTGGTACGTAAGTCTCTACACTCTCTTCGCCGCCGCCGCTTTCTCCGCCTTGCGATACAAGACGCCGTGGAACCTTCTGTCGTTCCACACCGGCTTTGTCGTCATGGCCGGCGTTGGAGTTGCCTCGCTCTTCGCCCTTCCCCGCTCACGGGCGATTCGAGTCCTTCTGTTCGCCGTGCTGGCGGCAGGCTGCGGCCACCTCGCCTTCCAGGCCTGGCGCGCCAGTTTCCGTTTCCCGGCGGACCCGCGAAACCCGTACGCTTATGCGCAAACGAGCACAGACTTCCTTCGACTCATCCAGCGGATCAACGACCTCGCGTCATCGCACGCCGATGGAGACCGGATGTTCGTCGCGGTGATCGCGGGCCCTTACGAGCAGTGGCCGCTGCCCTGGTATCTCCGCAGGATGTTACGTGTAGGATACTGGACCGACGCCTCGAACGTTCCCATACCGGCCGGAACGCCCGTCGTCATCGCATCGCAGGCCAATGCCGAAGCGGTAGAAACTTCAATCGCCCGCGGTTACGTGGCTGAACACTACGGCTTGAGGCCGGGCGTGCTGTTGACGATGTACATCGAACCAGGGCTGTGGGAAAGCTTCATGGAAACCCGGGCGCTAAGAACCAGTAGTCGCTCGCCGGGAGTCGGCGCCGCGCGCCTGTCGAACGCACCGAGGTTTTTCACCCACGGAGTTCCGGGGGATCTCCCAGAAATCCGAAGCCGCCAGCGCTGCGCTCACGGGCCGCTGCCCGTGACTTGCGGCAGTGGCTCGCAGCCGGTGGCTCCCAGCCGGTGGCTCCCAGCCGGTGGCTCGCCGCAGTGCGGTCAAGGAGCCTTGTCTCTGTAGGGGTTGCCGGGCACGGCGTCGTCACCCCAGCCCGGAACCCTGGCTGCCCACAGCATTCCCCGCTGGACGATCTCGCGGGCCTCTGGAACATTGAAATCCGAGGCGACGTGCCCGAGCGTGGTGTTGAAGACGCGGCCCTTGCCGTACATCTTCTTCCACACCACGGGCATCACCAACCCCGCAATCGACGGCATCTCCTTGCCCGAGAACGTCGTCGTTGCCAACACTTCGACCGACGGATCTAGCAGCATGTAGTACTGCTCTGAATGCATCGCGAAATCAGTCAGGCCCCTTGTGATGGGATCGCCTGGCGCCCTGATGTTCACCCTGTAGTCTGTAATCCCTCCTGGATGTGCCGCGAACGAACCTCCCACCATGAGCTCGTACTCGGTGTTGCTTCGGAACGAGTCCGCAAGCCCGCCGTGCCAGCCGGCGAGCCCGACGCCTCCCCGCACGGCATCGAGGAGGCCTTTCTCCTGCTGCGGGGTGACCTGCCCCATCGTGACCGCCTGGACTATGAGGGCCAGGCTGTTCATCTTCGAGGCGTCGAGGTACGAATCGAGACTGTTGGACACCTCGACCTCGAAACCCTGTGCCCTGAGAAACGGGACGAAGACGTCCGCCGACTGCTTCGGTTCGTGGCCCGCCCAACCACCCCAGACCACCAGCACCTTCTTCCCGGCGCCGATCCCGGTCGGCTGGCCCTGCAGACCCGAGGCTCCAATCGGAAGGACGGTCGCAGCGACGAGGGCTGCAATGAGCGGCAGGCACGGACGCCCTTGCAGCTGCGGTTTCGAGGCTGACTTCACTTCAGCTCCCTTATCCAGATGTTGCGGAACCGGACCGGGTGCGAGTGATCCTGCAAGGAGATTGGCAGTCGGTCATCGTGCGCCTTGTACGGCGGCCGCGCCTTGTGGGCTGTGGGTCCGGTGAGTTCCTCGTTGTCATGGACGAGCACTCCGTTGTGAAAGACGGTCATTCGCGCGGGACTGATCACGGCACCACTCTCGTCGAACCTCGGCGCGTGAAAGACAATATCGTAGGTCTGCCATTCTCCCGGCTTCCTGCTCGCGTTCACGAGGGGCGGGTACTGGCCGTAGATGGCAGCGGCCATCCCGTCGGCGTACGTCCGGCTGTTGTAGGAGTCGAGCACCTGAACCTCATAGCGGTCCATCAGGAACACGCCGCTGTTGCCGCGATCCTGGCCGCTCCCCCCAGCCGAAGCCGGCGACGCCCATTCGACGTGGAGCTGGCAGTCGCCGAACGCCTTCTTCGTCCGGATAGAACCCGAGCCCTTGACCACCTCCATGTAGCCGTCCTCGATTCGCCAGCCTGCCGGCGCCCCCTTGGCATTGGTCCACTCGGACAGGGTCTTGCCGTCGAAAAGCACGATGGCATCGGATGGCACAGGGGAGGGAGCAGGCGCAGGACCCGGGTCCACGACGGGCGGCAGGGGCCGCGACTCATCGTGGATCGCCCACTTCCTCAGTTCTGTCAGCCTCGCGTTCTGAGCGCTCACTGTCCACCCCCAGGCGGCGGCAGAGGCAACGATCGACAGGGAAACCAGCAGCCGCCTCACCGGACGATCTCCTTCAGCTTGAGGTTGCGGAATTCCAGCCTGTAGCCCTCGGCCTCGAGGCCAATGTAGCCGCGCGGCACCTCGCAGTCGGGGTAGTCGTTGACCACAGCGCCGTTCACCCACAGGACCAGGTTCTTCCCCTGTGCGCGGATTTCGTAGGTATTCCACTCACCCGCGGGTTTCACCCGGTTCTCCACCATCTTGTCCCTCAGGTTGATGCGCCCCGGCTTCCCGGCGACGGGCACGCCCGCGCCGAACAGGTAGCCCCCGGCCGCGCCCGTCTGCGCCTGGAACCACGAGCCCCCGTCGGCGGCGGCCTTCACGAAGACGCCGCTGTTGTATCCAGGCTCGCCCTCCAACTTCGTGAAGCGCCACTCGACGTGCAGCACGAAATCCCCGATCTCCTTGTCGTAACGGAGCATTTCGTGGCCGGCCTTGTCGCCCTGGCACACCAGCGTCGCGCCTTCGACCCTCCACGGCGACGGGTCGCTCTCCTTGCCTGCAGGGAGCTTGCCGACAGGGCCGAGCGGGACGCGTGTCCACCCCTTCAAGCTGTTGCCCGCAACGAGGTCCACCCAGCCTTTCGGGTCCGCCTCCAGCGCGCTCGGTGTCTGCTGCTGCGCCGAAGGCGCGAACAGCGCGGCTGCCGCCATCGTACTGGCGAGGAAGATCGCGGTCAGAGTCACGGCTACCTCCTTCACGTGCCCTTCTTCACGGGCAGCTTCGGCGACGCGAAGTCCGGCAGAGGGTCGCCGAAGGCGTTGTGCGCTGAACCAGCCCCAATCCGCGGGCGAGCCGGGAAAGTGTTCTGCGCGATCGGAATTGTCTATCACAGTTCACTGCCACGCGAACACGCCCGACCTTTTCCTGGACTCTTTCTCTCCTCCTTACCCGAGATGGCGTCACCTGCCGTTCTGCCCTTACCTGCGACATTGTTGGCTGCTTGGCCCCAGGTTGGATGAAGCGGTTCTTCACGCAAGACAGCACGGTTTCAACCGCCGCGCCGCCCTTGTCTTCAGACACACTCGAACAGAGAAGGAAACAGTCGCGGAGGCGGTCTCCAAGGTATGCCCACCGTACCAGGCCGGTACCGCGGGCCGGCTCAGGGCGCAAAACCCCGGACAGCGGCGATGGACAGCAGCGCTGGTGATGGGCGACACTGATCCAGGCTTGGACACTGATCCAGGGTCGGAGCGTTTTCTCGGTATCTTCAAAACACTTCCCGACCCCGGGTCATCAGCGAGGGCATGATGGCCAGGCGGGACCAACTCGAGATGGCAGAGGCCAGGGAGAGATCGGGCGTGACGGGAACGGCCGCACAACGGCCTGGCGGGCCGGCCCCGAGCCAGACCGCCTTGGACGCGTTCCGCCGCTGGGGCTATCTGCAAGCGGACGTGGATCCGCTCGGGTTCTTGAAGCCGGCGCCCCACCCCGAGCTGGACGCGATTCCGGAGACTGAGGCCAGGCAGGCCAGATCGTGGTACTGCGGCTCGATAGGCGTCGAGTTCATGCACATACCGGACCCGGTCCGAAGAGCCTGGGTGCAGGAGACGATGGAGCAGCCCGAGCCGACAATAGACCAGAGGTTCGTCCTCGAGAGGCTGGCGCGGGCGGAGATTTTCGAGGAGGTCCTCCACGGGCGCTACCTCGGCACGAAGCGTTTCTCGATTGAAGGAGTGGCCGCGGTCATCCCGTTCCTGGACGAAACGCTGGAGAGCGGGGCCGCAAGGGGGCTCGAGGAAGTGCTCATCGCCATGAGCCACCGCGGTCGGCTGAACGTCATGGTGCACGTTGTCGGACGTTCGCCGGTCGAACTCTTCGCCGGCTTCGAGGATATCGACCCGAAGAGCGTGCTCGGCGGAGGAGACGTCAAGTATCACCTCGGCGCGACCGGCTGGTATACGACGCGCGAGGGACGCAAGGTGCGAGTCAAGCTCGTGTCGAACCCGAGCCATCTCGAGGCCGTGGACCCGGTGGCCGAGGGCAGGGTCCGGGCGAGACAGGACCGCATCGGCGAAGACGGAAGGAGGAAGGTGGTCCCCGTTGTCCTCCACGGTGACGCCGCGTTCGCGGGCCAGGGAATACTTGCCGAGGTGCTGAACTACTCCGAGCTTCCCGGCTTTGCCGTGGGCGGCACCATCCACCTGGTCGTCAACAACCAGATTGGTTTCACCACCTCGCCACGCGACCTGCACGCGACCAGGTTCCCTACCGATCAGGCGAAGCGCCTGCCGATACCGATCTTCCACGTCAACGGCGAGGACCTCGGAGCCGTGGTGCGCGTCGCCCGCATGGCGGTCGAGTTCCGGTACCGCTTCGAGGCCGACGTCGTCGTGGACCTCATCGGCTACAGGCGGCACGGGCACAGCGAGGTGGACGACCCGACGATAACGCAGCCCCGCCTCTACAAGGCGATAGAGCGCCACCGGCCGCTCTGGAAACTCTTCGCGGAGCGCACTGGGCTGGACCCCGGCGACCTGGCGGCCCGCGTCCGGGCAGGCTTCGAGGCGGCGCAGGTGGAGGCGGGCCGCCTCGAGACCAGGGCGTCGCTCGCCGAGATGCCGGACTACTGGGCGCCCTACTTCGGCGGCTGCCATTCGCGAAGCTACGAGGTCGACACTGGCGTGCCACGGGACGTGCTGCGCGAAGCCGGCCGCCGCCTTACCTCGGTGCCAGAAGGCTTCAACATCCATCCAAAGGTGAAGCGGCTGCTGGAGCAGCGGAGAGAGATGGCTGAAGGGCGCCGTCTGGTTGACTTCGGCATGGCCGAAGCGCTGGCGTTCGCAACCCTTGTGCGCGAGGGTATCCCGGTGCGCTTTAGCGGGCAGGACAGCCGCCGCGGCACCTTCAACCAGCGTCACGCCGCGCTCATCGACGTCGAAACCGAAGACGAGTACATGCCGCTCGCTCACGTGTCCCCGGGCCAGGCGCGCATCGAGATCTACAATTCGACGCTGTCGGAGGCCGCCCCGCTCGGGTTCGAGTACGGCTACAGCCGCGACTACCCCGAAGCGCTCGTGATGTGGGAGGCGCAGTTCGGTGACTTCGCAAACAGCGCGCAGGTGGTCATCGACCAGTTCATTAGCGCGGGCGAGGACAAGTGGGGGCTGCTCTCAGGCGTGGTCCTGCTCCTGCCGCACGGGTACGAAGGACAGGGGCCCGAGCACTCGAGCGCGCGCATCGAAAGGTTCCTGCACTTGGCTGCCGAGGACAACCTGCAGGTGTGCCAGCCTTCCACCGCGGCTCAGTACTTCCACCTGCTCCGGCGCCAGGCCCTGCGCCGATGGCGCAAGCCTCTCGTAGTCTTCACTCCGAAGAGCACGCTTCGCCACCAACAGGCTTCTTCTTCGATCGAAGAGCTAACGCACCCGCGGTTCAAGGTGGTGTTGCCGGACGAAGAGCACCGCTACGCCGCGCGCGTCCTGATCTGCACGGGGAAGATCGCACATGAGCTGCGCGCGGAGCGCAGGCGCCGGCAGGACGAGTCGACGGCAATCGTCACGCTGGAACAGCTTTACCCGTTCCCGGTGACTGCGCTCAAAGAGGAACTTGGCAGGTTCGAAGCTGCCCGCGACATCGTATGGGTGCAGGAAGAACCGAAGAACATGGGCGCGCTATTCTACGTGCTGCCGCGCCTCAGGACGATCGCGGGCAACGCGAGTGTCCGCGCCGTGCGCCGCGCCGCGTCGGCCAGCCCCGCGACCGGGTCGGCGCGCGCCCACGGCGTGGAGCAGAAGGCCCTTGTCGCGCTGGCGTTTGCCTCCAGCCGCGAAGGTGAGGAGAGCGATTGACCTTGCTGTGGCGTCTCGCCGGGGAGCGCAGCACATGTCGCGTGTTCGACTTGGATCAGAGGTTCTGCTGGACGGGGACCTGTTGAAGGGAAAGCGGGTCGGGCTAGTGTCGAACCCCGCCTCGATCGACGCATCGTTCCGCCATGTCGCCGACAGGCTGCTCGAGACCGACGGCATCCGGCTCGCAGCGCTCTTCGGCCCGCAGCACGGTTTCAACGCCGACGTGCAGGACAACATGATCGAGACCGGCCACGCCACGGATCGATGGCGGAAGGTGCCGGTCTACTCGCTCTACAGCGAAACCCGCGAGCCGACCGCGGAGATGCTCCGCGACCTGGACGTGCTCGTGGTCGACCTCCAGGACGTCGGCGCTCGCATCTACACGTTCGTCTACACGATGGCCAACTGCCTCCGCGTTGCCCGCAAGATGGGCCTGCCGGTCATCGTCTGCGACAGGCCCAACCCAACAGGCGGGACAGAGGTCGAAGGCGAGGTCCTCCTCGAGGGATGGGAGTCGTTCGTCGGCCAGTTCCCGATTCCCATGCGGCACGGCATGACTATCGGCGAACTCGCCCGACTGTTCAACGAACATCACGGTATCGGCGCAGACCTGACGGTCGTGCCGATGGAGGGTTGGCGGCGCGAGATGTACTGGGACGAGACGCTCCTGCCATGGGTCATGCCTTCGCCCAACATGCCCACACTCGATACGGCCATCGTCTACCCCGGCGGCGTCCTGTTCGAGGGCACCAACCTCTCGGAGGGTCGCGGAACGACGAGGCCGTTCGAACTGCTTGGAGCGCCGTGGCTGGACGCCGTCGCCTTGTGCCGCAGCCTGAACTCGCTCTGCCTTGGCGGCGTCTACTTCCGGCCCGTCAGCTTCGAACCGACCTTTCACAAGCACGCGAGGCAAACCTGCGGCGGCTGCCAGATTCACGTCACGGACCGGACCGCGTTCAGGCCCGTCCTCGCCGGCGTGGCCGTGATGCGGGAGATGTACGCGCAGGACCCGGAACACTTCGGCTGGCGCCAGCCGCCCTACGAGTACGAATACGAAAAGCTGGCGATAGACATTCTGGCGGGATCCGATGCCCTGCGGCGGCAAATCGAGTCAGGCACGCCGGCGACCGAGATCGCGCGCAGCTGGGAAGACCGGCTTGCCGCTTTCAGCGCGACGCGCGAACGTTTCTTGCTGTACTGACTGATCTGGCGGGTCTTCGAGAGCGCGGGCGCGGCCGGGCACGCTGCCTGCCGTTCGCCAGTGGCTTCGCGGACCCGTGAAGGACTCGGGGATGTGCCGGAATGTGAAGAGGCTCTTCAACCTCGACCCACCCGCGACCGACGACGAGATAAGGGCGTCGGCGCTGCAGTTCGTCCGAAAGGTGAGCGGGTCGACGCACCCGTCGCGCGCCAACCAGGAGGCTTTCGGCCGGGCGGTGAACGATGTGGCCGAGGCCGCTGCACGGCTCGTTTCGTCGCTCTCCACCAGCGCCTCTCCCAGGAGCCGCGAGGACGAAGCCGGAAGGGCGCGCCGGCGGCGCCGGGCCAGGTTCGGCTGACGGACGGTCGGCCGCAGGCCCATGCCTGCACCTCGGCGCGTACCCGCCTTCTCAGTTCGCTATCTTTCACTCATCGTGGCCGTTTCCGGCCCAGGCGGACGCCGGACCGCGTTCGGCTCTCCACAACAGATACGAGAAGGCGAACCCCAGGAGCGCAAGCGACGTGAACAGCCACATGCCGGGCTCGTAACCCCCGGGATTGGCAGCGCCGGCAGCAAAACGATCGTTCAGCCAGCCGACAGCCCAAGCCATGAACGCCCAACCGATCTGCTGGCACAAGGTCATCAGCGCGTAAGCCGTGCCGAGGCGCTTCTCGTCCACCAGGTAGGCGACCGAGGGCCACATCACCGCAGGGATGAGAGAAAAAGCCGTCCCGATCATTGCGATGGGAACCCCCACAGGCAGGCTGGTGAAGACCAAGACGGGGAAGGCCGGCAGCATCAAGGCCGAACCGGCAGCCATCAGCAGAGCGCGGCGCCCTATCCTGTCGGCGATGAGCCCGAAGACCGGGGTGGCGACCATGGCGGTGAGCGGCAAGAGGCCGTTCATGAACGCCGCCGTTTCCGGCGACACGCCGCGCGCGTCCGTCAGGAAGATGTTCGCGAAGCGGCGAAACGGGAAAACCGCCGAGTAGAATGTGACGCAAAGCCCCACGATCCACCAGTAGGTCTTGCCGAAACGGACGAGATCCGCCAGGCGCAACCGGTCGGTCGCACCAGCTGCCCGCAGGTCGAACCTGCGCTCCGCCCTCGATTCGAGCACCCAGTAGACCAGGCTTGCCACGATGCACAGGCAGCCGACGGCCGCAGCGAGGACGAGGGGCGGCTGCCATGAAGAGAAGAGGGCGGAGGCCCAGTTGCGGGAGTTGTCCGCCGCGACGGACCCGAGCCGGCCGATCGTGAGGTTCATGGCCATGGCGAACGAGAGTTCCTTGCCCTTGAACCACTTCGCCAGCGCGGTCGTAATGGCGACGATGAGGGGTTCGGCACCGAGCCCGAGCACGAATCGCCCGGCCACCATGCCCTCGAACGCTGGGAACAAAGCAATCAGGGCGCCGCCGAGGGCGGTCACGGCGCCAAAGAGGAGAAGCGCGCGCCTCGGACCCGCACGGTCGATGATGATGCCTCCCGCCAGCAGGACGATCAGCGCGGCGATGTTGTATGCCGAGTCCAGGAGACCTATCTGCGCCTGTGTGAAGCCGAGCTGCTGCTCGAGGAGCGGGCTGACCGGGTTCAGCGCGTCGAACACGTAGTAGTTCGAGAACATCGCCACGCTGATGAAGGCGAGCACGAGCCAGCGGTGCCCGCGAGTCGGCTCGAGACGGTGCCCTGAAGGTGCTGTGTCGTTCGGCATTGGATTCTTGTCGTGACTCTGTCGGTCGTAGACCGAACAGTATCGTGAAGCGACGAGCTTCCGTTTTCGATTACGGCTTCACACCCGCTGCAACCGGATGAAGTTCGCGTCGGCGCGACCGAGGTCGGAGCTCACGCTCACGAAGACGACGGCAGCCCCGGGCGGCAGCAGCTCCTGCGCCTTCAGCTGCACGGCGGCACACACACCGGCCTGGCTCGAATCGGAGTCTGGATCGACGACAACCGGCACTACCCCGCGGTGCAGCACCAATCGCCGCGCCACTTCCGAGGAACAGGTGGCCGCGAAGACCCGAGCACGTGGCCGCAGCGCCGAGAGCAGCCGCGCAGTCGCGCCGCCACGCGTCACGGCAACTATCGCCTCGGCCTGGCTCACCTCGGCGAGCGTCACGGCAGCTTCTGCGAGCGCGCGCGCCGGCGAAGGCCCCAACAGTCTCGGCGCAAGGCTGTGGGCGTGCGGTTCGGCGGATTCGGTCGCACGGATGATGGCAGCCAGCATCTCCACCGCTCGAACGGGGTGGAGGCCGACTGCCGTTTCGCCCGACAGCATCACCGCATCTGCACCGGCGTCCACAGCGCCGGCCGCGTCGCTCACCTCCGCGCGGGTCGGTCTCGGCTCGGTCCGCATGGACTCGAGCACCTGCGTCGCCACGATCACCGGGCGGCCCAGCAGCCGGGCCCTGTGAATGATCTCTTTCTGAGCGCGCGGCACTGCCTCCAGCGGCATCTCCAAGCCGAGGTCGCCCCGAGCGACCATCACCGCATCGGCGGCCTGCAGGATCTCGTCGAGCCGTGCGAGCGCCGCGGGTCGCTCCAGTTTTGCCACGAGAGGGACGTCAGGCCTCCCTTCCGCTGCAAGCACCTCGCGAGCCCGCAGAACATCCGATGCGTCCTGAACGAAGCTCAAAGCGACGAGGTCCACACCCATCGCGAGGCCGAAGGCAAGGTCCTCGACGTCCTTGGGCGTGATGGCTGAGGGTGGAAGCGGCACGCCCGGCGCGTTTATTCCCTTGTGCTCACCCAGCTCGCCGCCATCCACCACCGTCGTGCGGATTGTCGTTCCGTCGCTCTCGATCACTCGCAACTCTATCCGGCCATCGTCGACGAGCAGGCGGTCGCCGGACCGGACGGCTGCGGCAAGCTCCGCACAGCTGGTCGAGACACGCCCAGGTCGTCCCGGTTCGGTGCCGGTTGTGATGAGGAGCTCGCTGCCAGCTGGCAGCACTATCGGCCGCCCTCCGTCGAGCCGGCCCGTCCTTATCTTCGGCCCGCTCAGGTCCTGGAGGACGGCAACCTGGCGTCCCCGTTCACGGGCCGAACGCCGGATACGCTCGCAAGCGAGACCATGGCTCTCCCTGGTACCATGTGAGAAATTCAGGCGGAAGATGTCGACGCCGGCGGCGACGAGCGCATCGATTGCGTTCTCGCCGATGGTGGCCGGGCCGATGGTCGCGATGATTCGCGTGCGCCGCACGAGCCAAGCTTACTTCGGTCCCGTGGCATTGGCCAGCCCGGCTTCCCCACGGGCAGGCCGAACCCGTGCCACGCTTCCAGACGTCTTGAAGGGCCGAGTGCGTTCCAGTTGAACGAAGAGGGCGCCGAAGCATGCTCGAGCCCTTCAACACGTCCACGCCGGCGGAGGCGGCGAGGAGCAAACAGTGGCGAGACGCCGGTCCGACATGCTCGACGGCCTGTGGCGGCGCCTCGCTAGAACTGCGAGATCGTGACGCCCGCCTCTGACATCAGGTCCCGGACCAGCGGGTCGTTGTCGTAATCGAAGTGATACTTGATGGCGCTCACGCCAGCGGCCGCCAGGATCTTCGCGCAAATGACACACGGGTAGTGCGAGACGTAGGCGACCGCGCCTTCGAGGCTCGCTCCGCGGCGGGCAGCGTCCGCTATGGCGTTCTGCTCGGCATGAACCGTCGCCTGTTCATGACCGTCGCGAACGCGCGAACGGTGCGGGACACCCGGCAGGTAGCCGTTGTAGCCTGCCGCCACGATGCGATTGGGGTGGCTGCCAGCCGAAACGAGCACGCACCCGACGTGGAGGCGGCCGCAAGCCGAGCGGGAACCGATGAGGAGCGCCGTGGCCATGAAGTACTCGTCCCAGGATGGCCGGTCCGTCTGGGCAACGAGCGATGCAATCCGACCAACGAACGAAGCTGCCGAGTCGGCAGAAGGCTCGCGCGTTTCGTTGTCCTTCATCGTGTTTCCCTGAGTAGTGGAGCCGCGCCGTCTCTGCCGCCCTGCCCGGCGGGCATCCGTTCGGCTTCGAGACGGCAGTTTACGATCCCACCCTGAGCCTCGCAAAGCAACTTCGATGAAGCGCGGCTCTTCCTGGCCAGCCGCTTTCGAGGGCGAGCACTTCGACGGCCGCCCGGGTCCAGCGCGTGTTATGTTTTCGCGCTGGAAACCGCCGGGCGGTCCCTGCGTCACACCGCCGGAAGGCCGGCGGTCTGGAGGCGCCGGGCTCATTCCTTCTCGACCAGGAGGCGGAAGATGACCGGACTGAAAGCGGCGACGTTCTCTTTTGCGGCTGCCTGGTTGGCGATCGTCAGCGCCACTGAACCGCCGCGGGCAGGCTTCGTGACGGACGGAGGGCCGCCTGCCGTGCAAGGGTCGCCCAAAACGTCAATGCCTTCGACGATCCCGCGCTTCCATCGCCCCGCCAGCCCGGTGGCCCTCACCGGCGATGCCCGACCGTCCCGCTACATGGAGGCATCCGGGCGAAAGGCTGCGTTCCTCGGCAGGGAAGACGGCACGTTCGAGGCGTGGGTCTACCCCCTGAAGGTGCTGCACGACTTCAACCTCTCGTTCGGCGTCTCCACCTACGCAGACCCTATTCCCGGGAGCGCGCTGGCTGCCACGGTCGACATCCGTCCCGAAGCGAGCACCGTCCGCTACGCGCACGCGCTGTTCACGGTGGACGCCACCTGGTTCGTCCCGCTCGACGAGATGGGAGGACTCGTCCTGCTCGATATATCGACGTCCGAGCCGCTCACGATCGTTGTCCGGTTCAAGCCGGATCTGAAGCCTATGTGGCCGGCCGGCCTGGGCGGCCAGTACAGCTACTGGGATGCCAGCATCAAGGCGTACGTGATTGGCGAAGGAAGCGGGAAGAACGCAGCGCTCGTCGGTTCACCGCTGGGGCTCGAGCCGCCCGAACAACCCGCGCACAACCTGCCCGACGCACCGTCGCAGTTCTCCATACGGGTGACGCCGGAGGACGCACGACGCGGCCTGGTGCCGATCGTCATCACCGCGAGTGTCGAGAAACTGGAGCCAGCGCGTCAGGTCTACGCCAGGCTGCTTGCGTCCGCGGCGGCACTGTACAGCGCGTCAGTCACCCACGCGGCGCGGTTGCGCGAGGAGTTCACATCGATCGACACGCCCGACGACCGCCTCGACCTCGCCTTCGAGTGGGGAAAAGTCGCACTCGACAAAGGCTTCGTCTGCAATCCGCACCTTGGTTGCGGCCTGATTGCAGGCCTAGGACCGTCGGGGACTACCGAGCGGCCCGGCTTCGGGTGGTACTTCGGCGGCGACACGTTCATCAACTCGTGGGCGATGACGGCCTACGGAGATTTCGCCACCGTGCGGGCCTCGCTGGACTTCCTGCGTGGCAGGCAGCGCGCAGACGGCAAGATGATGCACGAGCTGTCGCAGTCCGCGGGGATGATCCGCTGGTTCGAGGACTATCCGTACGGCTACTACCACGCCGACACGACACCCCTCTACATCGTCGCCGTGGACGACTACGTCCGCGCGAGCGGCGACGAGGCACTGGCGAAGGAGTTCTGGCCGTCGCTCCGCAAGGCCTACGACTACTGCCTGTCGACCGACGAGGACGGCGACGGCCTGATGGACAACACGAAGGCTGGGCTCGCAGCGGTGGAAACCGGGGCTCTGAGACGGCGCGACGTTCTGACCGACGTGTTCCTCGCCGCCGCGTGGACGGAAGCCACGGGTGCGATGGCCGACCTCGCGTCGATCGCGGAGCCGGCCTTCCGGCAGAAGGCCCTCGACGCAGCCGCGAAAGCGCGTACGTCCTTGAACAGGCGTTTCCTCGACGATCAGAACCGCAGGATCCACTTCGCAGTGATGAAGGACGGCATCGGACAGAGTGAACGCACCGTGTGGCCCGGCTTCGGCATCTGGCGCGGCGTTTTCGATCGGGACCGTCCCGCCGTGGAGGGAATGCTCGACGAGCTCGCAGGATGGGGCATAGGCGCCGACTGGGGAGCTCGAATGCTCTCGCGGGAAAGCAAGCTTTACCAACCGACCAGCTACAACAATGGCGCGGCATGGCCTTTTCTCACCGGGTTCGCGGCGCTCGCACTCTATGCAGGCGACCGGGCTCCAGCGGCGTGGGGTTACCTGGACGGGACGGCCGACCTGGCATTCCTGGAGGCGCGCGGCTACATCGCGGAGCTTTTCTCGGGAGACAGGCTTCGCCCGGTCGACGCGGCCGTGCCGCACCAGCTCTTCGCGACCACCGGGTTCGTATCGACCGTGATGCGCGGCCTCGTCGGCCTCCGCCCTGCCGGCGGGACAGGCGAGGACGACACCCATGGCCGGCTGCGCCTGGCGCCTCGCCTGCCCTCTGGCTGGGACCACCTCCGGGTCAGCGGAATTCACTGGCGCGGAGCGGTCTTCGATTTGAGGGTCTGGAAGCGACACGGCGACCGAGGAGCGGCGTCGACGCTGGTGGCCGAGCTGACACCGCGGCGCGGCACACCCGACATCGAGATCGAGCTTGCGCTTCCCCCGGGGGCGACGATCGTTGCCAGACGCGCCGCTCCGGCCGGATTCAAACCCGTGCCCGAACCGTCGGCAGCGAGGCTTCGAGGAGCGCGGCCAGCCTATACCGGGCTCCTCCGCGCGCCGGAAAGGATCGAAGTCGCTCATCGCAAAGGTTTCTCGATCGTCCCCGTGCACGAGCCTCTCACGCCGGGGGACTCACCGCACCGGCTCAGGATCATCGACACCACCTTCGAGAACGGGATCTTCTCGGCCCGGTTGCAGGGATTGCGAGGCCGGACCTACCGCGTCCGCCTCGACACGCCGGTCGGCCCGATCACGCTGCTCGAGGGAGGCCGGCGGGACGAGAGTGGGGAACCCGAATTCGGCTCTCAGTTCGTGGACATACCCATTCCCGAAGGCTCTGGGGAGTGGGGCGAGGTGACACTCAGGGTGAGGATCGGGACGGGGTGAGCGTGGCGTTCTCGAGTCGGGCGTGGCTAATGCAGCTCCGCGTGAGGTTCGACTTCTAGAGAACGGCTGCAGTCTAGTCGCCTTCGATCGTTCCGCTCTGTGGGTCGACCTTCGTCACCCCGATGCCCGGGGCATCGGTCAAAGTCACCTTGCCGTCCACGATCGTCGTGCCCTTGAAGACGTCGTTGGCAATCAGGAGGGCTCCATCGAGGTCCGCGAAGTCCACCATCGGGGACAGGTGAGAAGCCGCAGAGATCGCGCAGGATGTCTCCGTCATGCAGCCCAACATCACCTTCATGCCCTGGGCCCTCGCCAGCGTCATCATCTTGTGCGCCTCGCGCATGCCCGTGGATTTCATCAGCTTGATGTTGATGCCCGAATAGACGCCTCGCGCTTTTATGACGTCCGGCACACGCTGCACCGCCTCGTCGCCGAAAATCGGCAGCGGGCTGCGCTCGGTCAGCCACGCGTTGTCGTCCACCCTCTCCTTGGGCATCGGCTGCTCGATGAAGACAACGCCCTTCTCCTTCAGCCAGCCGATCGTGTCCAGGGCCTTCTGCCGATCCTTCCAGCCCTGGTTGACGTCCGCGCATATCGGCGTGCTCGTGACCGACCGGATGGTCTCGATCATCTCCTTGTCGGTGTCGAGACCGAGCTTCACCTTGAGGATCTTGAACTCGGCAGCCTCCTGTGTCTTCTGCCGGACGACGTCCGGCTTGTCGATGCCGATGGTGAAGGAGGTGTAAGGCGTCTTGTCCTTGTTGAAGCCCCATATGCGGTGCCACGGCTGGCCGATCAGCCGACCCACAAGATCGTGCAGCGCGATGTCAACCGAGGCCTTGGCGGCAGGGTTGCCTGGTGCTATCGCATCGATGTCCGCCAGGATCGCCTCGAGGTCGAACGGATCCGGGTACCTGCTCAAGTCCACCTTCGACAGGAAGGCGTTCGCGGTCTCGTGCGACTCGCCCAGGTACGGCGGCATCGACGCCTCACCGTAGCCGGTGACGCCTCCGTACTCCACCTCGGTGAGCATGACCGGCGTGGTCGTCCGCGACATCGTCGCAATGGTGAAGACGTGCCGAAGCTGCAGCGTGTAGGGACGGAACCGGAACGTCATGCGGTCGCCCGGGCCGGGCCCCTTCTTGCGCTCCACCTGCGGCTCCTCCGCCTTCCTGCAACTCGACGCGCCCAGCCCCGCCGCCGCGCCACCTACGATAGCCGCTGTCCTGAGGAAATCGCGCCTGTTGTGCGTCATGATTGCTCCTCGGCGCGGTATTCTAGCGAGGCTTCCTCCCGAAGGTCGAGCACGAAGTGCGGGCCGCTTTGCGTAGGTCAGAGTTCCCTTCATCCGCTGAGGCCGAGAACCTGGGCAGCTGTTTCCGGCTCCTCGTCGAAGACCAGCGGCCCACAGCCCGCCATCCTCATCCGAAACACCGCAACGACGCCGAGCGCTACCCAGAAGCTGACTATCATGGTCCACTCCCCGCTCGCGCCCAGGGTGACGTGGTGCTCCAGTGCCGACAGCGCCCACGTCGCACCCCCCAAGAGCAGGAGGTAAAGGGGCCATACAAGCTTGATGTGGCCCTTGCCCGGCAGGTACGAGCATGCAAAGGGCACCTTGCGAAAGCCGAAGAGCACGACCTGGAGCACGATGCCTGAAACCAGGAAGCCGAACACGAAGTGGAACGATGCGATTCGCCAACCCCAGAACGCGGCATGCAGGGGCAGCAGGAGCAGGAGGAATGGCAGGAAGACGCCAAGGATGAGCGCGCGCCAGACACCCGTCGCGACGACGCTGGCGCCTTCTCTCTCACTCACCCGGAACAGCCAGTTGGCTTTCAGCGCCGCCGGTACCTCGACGACGAAGCGCAGTCCGGCCACTAGGAAGAAGACGAGCAGCAACTGGATCGCGAACAGGGAAGGCGAGGCCAGCGACACTGCGGCTACACCTCCCTCGTCCAGCAGCGGAGTGACGATGGCAGCGGCTATGGCAAGACCGACCGCCAGGTAGCCCGCCACGTAGAGGCGGTGCCTGCCGCTCCGCGCCAGGGCCTGCAGCGTAAAGAAGAACACGGCGCGGCTCTCCGGACGGCGCACGATCGCAGATTCGACAACTGCGTGGACACTCCTCCGTACGAGGCCCTTTTGCGCGCCGGCGCCGGGCGCGCGCTCGTCGGTGATACGGCCGTATCGACGCATGTCGACGAGGTAGAGCCCGAAGCCGATCAAGATCGCAGCCAGCACCGCACCAGCCCCGACAAGCGCCAGGCGATCGAGCGTCGGCTCGAGCCGAATGTATTCCTCGCGCGCTCGAAACTCGCTCTCGTCGCGCCAGTAGCGCCACGCCGTCTGCGCCGTCAGCTGCTCGTCGCCCAGGACGCGGCGGGCCGTGAGGGACTCGTAGAGGCCCACGAACCACATCGGCGGAGAGTAGAACGACCGGCTGGGTGCTACGGCAAGTCTCGCCCTGATGCCGGACGACAAGGCCGGCAGCACGAGGAAGAGGGTCACGAGCGCCAGTACGGCAAGGAACTGGATGGCGGTCGAGGCGAGCCTGAACAACCTGGGACCCAGCGTCAGCGCAAGCACGCTTCGGATCCCGAGCACTGCGAAGAAGGAGAACGCGGCAGCCGAGAGCGAGGTGAAGGCGTGGACCAGCACCAGCCATACGCCATGCGCGACGCCCAGCGGAACGAGCGACAGGTAGACGAACGGGAAGAAAATCGCGGGGGCGGCGTTCAACGCGGCAGCGAACGCCGCGAGATAGAGCAGCAGCGCGCGCACTTTCGCCGCGAAGAGCACCCGAGGGGCGAGCGGCAACGGTCCCAGGTTCTGCAGGTCGCGGCGGTCCAAGGACAGAGCGTCCCACTGGACGACGGTGGCCAGGGCCATGACGATCATGGAGTTCGAGATGAACTTGAACTTGTCGTCGAGGGCCTGCAGGAGGCGCTCGCTGGGCGTCGTCCACGGGTTGGTGTACGAAAAGACGAGGCCAAGCGTCATCCAGAGCCCGGGGACGGCGAGGAAGGCAAGGACGAAGCCGAGGTTCGCCTGGGTCTCGCCGTTGGGCGACACGAGATCGTTGTCGAGGAAACGACGGAAGAAGTGGCGCGCCAGCAAGCCCGCCTGCGTGCCTGCGGGCGCGCCACGCCGGACGGGGGCGGGCGCCGTCATCAGCCCCGTCACCGGCGCCGCTCCATGACCTCGACGATCTCGCTCGCGGTAGCCGCGGGGTCGGCCTGCTCCACCAGCTCGCTGAACACCGCTTCGAGCGACTCGAGTGCCATCAGGTCGCGCAGCCGGGCAACCGAGTCGTGTGCGACGGCGCGGCCCTGGTAAAGCACGACGACTGCGGAACAGATCTTCTCCACTACCTCGAGGACGTGGGAGCTGTAGAGAACGATCTTCCCCTTTGCCGCGAGGGCCTCCACGAGGTGGCGGAACACGATTGCCGTGGTCACGTCGAGGCCAGAGAGCGGTTCGTCGAAGACGAGGAGGGAGGGATCGTGCAGCAGGGCGGCGCTTATCAGGATCTTCTGGCGCATGCCCTTCGAGTAGGCGCCGATCGACTGATCAGCTGCCCCGGCGAGCGAGAAGAGCTCGAGGAAGCCGTCTATCTTCTGCGCGACGAGCCGTTCCCCCATGCCGCGCAGCCGACCGACGAGCTCAAGGTACTCGCGGCCCGAGAGGAACGGATAAAGGTTGGGCTCCTCGGGCACGTAACCGAGGCGTCGTCGGAAACCAACCAGGTCTTCCTGAACGTCCCGGCCCTCGTAGAGCACCTTGCCGCCGGTCGGCTCGAGCAGGCCGATGATCATGTTTACTGTTGTCGTCTTGCCGGACCCGTTCGGCCCCAGGTAGCCGAGCACCTCGCCTGGACGGACAGTGAAGCTCACGTCCCTGACCGCCGCCACGCCGGAGTAGAACTTGGTGAGATTGCGGACTTCGAGCATGGAAAGGGCCCCCCTGGCCACTTGTGGGCTACCTCCCGCCCCGCCCCGGTCGAGTGGTTAGACACCGGGCGAGGCGTTCGAGGCCGGCCGCTAGGCGGTCGGCCGGGCCGCCGAAGCTCAGGCGGAGATGGGAAGGCGCATCGAAGAAGCGCCCCGGAACAATGGCCGTGTCGTAATCGGCAAACAGGCGGTCGGCAAGAGCGGCCGCATCACGGCCGTCGCGGAACCGCGGAAAGACAACGGTCCCGCCCGATGGCCTGACGTACTCGAATTCCGGCCGGGAGTCGAGGAACCCGGTCATCGCGGCGAGGTTGGGTACCAGGATACGGCGCGCCCGGTCTGCCAGCTTGTCGAGGCGCCCGAAAGCGTACGCCGACAGCTGCTCGGCCGGGTACGCCCCGCTCCCGTCCACCACATCGCGTGCGCGGCGGATCCTTTCCGCGACCTCGGGCGACGCCAGCGCCCAGCCGCACCGGATGCCGGCAAGCCCGTACGACTTGGTGAGGCTGCTCGTCGAAATGAACGTCTCACCGAGGCTGGCAGCCGACGGCACCGCGCCGTCGAGGAGCGCATCCAGGTAGACCTCGTCTACCAGCACCCGGGCCCTTGCCCTTTCCGCGATCCGCCCGATCTCGATCAGAGACTCGCTGGAGGCCAGTACGCCGCTCGGATTGTGCAAGTTGGTGAGAATGATCAGCCGCGTCGCCGGGGTCATGGCGGCTCCCACGGCCGAAGGATCCAGCGCGAAGCCGTCCTCCCAGCGGCGGTCGAAGCGGTTCACGCGCGCGCCCAGCATGCGCGGCGCGGCCATCAACGGGTCGTATCCCGGGCGTTCGACGAGAACCTCGTCTCCTGCTTCCAGTACGGCCGCACAGGCCAGGAAGTTGGCGGCAGAAGCTCCGGTAGCCGTCGCGACCCGGGAGGAATCGACGCCGTACCTCGCAGCGATCGCTTCGACGAGCGGCGGGTAGCCCTCATCGTTGTGACCGTTCAATTCCAGGCCATCCAGAGCGCCGGGCAGGTCGCCCAGGGCGCAGGGGAAGAGATTGCTGTTCGCGAGGTCGTACGTCGCGTGGGTCCTGCGCTTCGCCCAAGTCATGTAGGGCGCAACTGCAAGTGCCATCGATTCGTCCTCCGATGTCTACCTGCACATTCTAGTCGGCGTTCAGCGGCCCCAGCGCGTTCCGGAGACCCAACCACGTCTGGTGCGTTCGGGCGGGCTCAGCCTCGCGTCGCGAGCGTTCGCCTCGCCTTCTGGGGCGCGTTCAGGCTGTGCCTGCACCCTGCGGCCTGCCCCCAGTACCCTATAATCTCCCGGCGCCACCGCCCGGGGGATTCGCATGCAGCTCCAACCGATCGACTACGCGGTAATCACGGTCTACTTCGTCTTCGTTCTCGGTGTCGGAGTAGCGCTGAAGCGGTTCATGCGAACGAGCATGGACTTCTTCATCTCGGGCCGGAGCCTGGCGACCTGGATCACCGCTCTCGCCTTCATCTCGGCGAACCTCGGGGCCCAGGAAGTCATCGGAATGTCAGCGAGCGGCGCCAAGTACGGCATTCTCACGAGCCACTTCTACTGGATTGGCGCGATTCCGGCCATGGTCTTCGTCGGCGTCTTCATGATGCCGTTCTACTACGGCAGTCGAGCGAGATCGGTGCCCGAGTACCTGCGCCTGCGTTTCGACGAGAAGACGCGCGCGCTGAACGCGATTTCGTTCGCCGTCATGACGCTTTTCTCCTCCGGGATCAGCATGTACGCGATGGGGCTGCTGTTCGAGGTGTTTCTCGGCTGGAACATCCACATCAGCATCGTCGTCGCGGCGCTCGTCGTTCTGGCGTACACGTTCCTGGGCGGGCTGACCAGCTCGATTTACAACGAGGTGCTTCAGTTCTTCCTGATCGTCTTCGGGTTCCTGCCGCTGGCGGTGCTCGGCCTGATCGCCTGCGGCGGATGGAGCGGGCTGGAAGCGCGCCTTGCCGAGGTGGCGGCGGGCCGCGGCTTCGAGGCAGGCGTGATGACCCATTCCTGGCGATTCCTCGGCGACGCCGCCGCCAACCCGATGGGCGTCGAGTGGTTCGGGATGGTGATGGGGCTGGGCTTCGTGCTCTCGTTCGGATACTGGTGCACCGACTTCCTCGTGGTGCAGCGCGCAATGGCCGCGAAGTCGATGAACGCGGCCCGCCTGACTCCGATTGCGGCAGCCGTGCCCAAGATGTTCTTCCCTCTGCTGGTCATCCTGCCTGGGATGGTGGCCATCGCGCTCCTCCCCGCAGGGTCGTTCGAAACGAACGGGCGCGTGGACTACAACATGGCGCTGCCCCTGATGCTCCAGCGCTTGTACCCGCCGGGCCTCTTGGGGCTCGGCCTCACCGCCCTCGTCGCAAGCTTCATGTCGGGGATGGCCGGCAATGTCACGGCATTCAACACCGTCTGGACGTACGACATCTACCAGGCGTACATACGCCGCGATGCCGCAGACGCCCACTACCTTTGGATGGGGAGGATGGCGACCGTATTCGGCACGCTGGCGAGCATCTTGACGGCATACATCGCGATGAGCTTCGGCAACATCATGGACCTGCTGCAGCTCGTCTTCTCGTTCATCAATGCTCCGCTGCTGGCTACCTTCCTGCTTGGGATGTTCTGGGCGAGATCCACCCCGAACGGCGCCTTCTGGGGACTCGTCGCGGGAACAGGTGCGGCCGCAGTCCACTACGCTGTGACCGGAGTGCCGGGCGGCCGGAACGCGGTCCTCCACGTCTACCCCAGCGACATGGCGCAGAACTTCTGGGGGGCCATCTACGCCTGGACAACGTGCTTCGCTGGCACCATAGCCGTAAGCCTCGTGACGAAGCCTCGTGATGCCAGAGAGCTGGCCGGCCTCGTCTACTCGCTCACGCCGAAGGTGTCCGACCACGACGTCGCCTGGTATCGGCGGCCCGCGGTTGCGGGCATCGTGGTCCTCGCCTCGGCGGTCATCTTGAACTGGTACTTCAGATAAGACGGGAGGGCGCGGTGAGACTGGACTTGCGAATCCCGATTGGCCTGCTCTTCAGCCTCTTGGGCTCTATGCTGACCGGCTACGGGGCGGTCGGTGACCCTGCCGAATACGCGCGTTCGCTCGGCATCAACGCGAACGTCTGGAGCGGCGCAGCAATGCTTGCATTCGGCCTGGCCATGCTCGGCTCAGCCAGGCTCGCCAGGACGAGAGATCAGGACTGACCACGAGAACGAGAACACGGCTGAGGTGCGACGACCTCCTCTGGCCCCCGGGCCGGCCAGCCCTCGTCCGACTCAGTCCTGCCTCGTCACCCGGTCCAATCATCGGGCAGATCAGAACCTGTCCATCACCTCGGAACCGGCGACCAGCCAGGGCCTGCCTGCGAACGATAGTGGCGGAACATTCCCGGCGAAGTCGTAGCGCACAGGAGGTAGTACCCGGTCCGAGGGTTGTAGAGGAGGACGTCGGCTCTCCGGTCGTCGTTCACGTCCCTGAACGCGAACTCGTAAGCTGGAAGAACGAAATCTCCGGCATAGGGTGACCCGGTGCCAGCAGGATCGTGGCGCCCGGGTGTGCGTCGTTGATTACGTTCTGCGGGTTCGCGCCGGCCGGCACGTTTCTGATCGGCGCCGACGCTGAAGCGGCCGCCCCCAACGTCTGAAGGAAAACGATCGCCGTCGTAAGCGCCCTCGGTTTCATCCTGTCTCCTCGTGCCGCGGCTTCGGCGAGAGCCCCGGCAAAGGTAGGGGACCCCCTGCCGTGTATGGCTACACGGCGGAGCGCGCCACGACCTCGCGTTGGCCACGGCGAGACAGCCTTCGCCCTTGATTTCGGCTACCGGGCGAAGCCTGGGCGAGGCTCGCCCAGGAGGGAATCACGCCGAGCGAGCGAAGGCTGGTGCGAAAGGGGGGAGTCGAACCCCCAAGGCCTTGCGGCCACCGGATCCTAAGTCCGGCGCGTCTGCCAGTTCCGCCACTTTCGCGACCCAGCCCAGCCTATCACGGCGGCCGGCGGCTGTCACAAGAGGCCTGGCAAGGCGGTTCCCGGCGGCCCGCTAGGCAACGCGGCGGCTGCGTGTTACGCTGAACAGTGCAGGTGGCTCCCTGCACCGGCCCTGCCCCCGAGAGCGATTCCTGGCAGGCGGTCGCCAGGCCGCTGAAGCGCCTCGATCGAGTTACCGATATTCCCCATGAAGACAGAGTTGGTCGATCTCACCGAGACTCGCAAGGAGCTGGTGATCGAGATTCCCGGCGATGTAGTCGAGTCGGCGGTCGAGCGTGTCACGCGCGGATACGTTCGCGCGGCCAGAGTACCTGGATTCAGGCCCGGCAAGGTGCCTCCACGGATCGTGCGGCAGCGGTTCCGCGATCAGATCCTCCACGACGTGGCGCACGAGCTGATCCCCCGTGCCATTGACGACGCCCTGCGGGAGCGGAGCCTTGAGCCGGTAGACACGCCGGACGTCCGGGACGTGGCGGTCGAGGAGGGCAGGCCATTGACCTTCAGGGCGGCCTTCGAAACCGTGCCGCCGATCGATCCGGGCGACTTGACCACGATACGTCTCAGACGTCCCGTCGTGGCGGTTGACGACGACGCGGTGGACCGCGCGCTCGAACAGCTCCGCCAGCGCGCCGCCAGGTACGAAACGGTCGATGACCGCCCAGTGGAGGTGGGAGATACCGTCGTCGCCGACCTCGAGCGGAGGGCGATAAGGAACGGGGAGCCTGGCGAGCGCGACCATCACCAGAATGTGTCGATCGAGATAGGCTCGCCGGTGAACCCGCCGGGGTTCGACGATCAGATCGTCGGGCTGACTGCAGGAGCCGAGAAGACGTTCACCGTGAGCTACCCGCCCGACTATGCCATCTCGGAGCTGGCTGGGACGGAGGTCGAGCACCGGGTGGTGGTCCGGTCGATCCGCAAGCGGCTGGTGCCGAAGCTCGACGACGAGTTCGCGAGGGACATCGGGGAGTTCGACAGCCTTGCGGCCCTGGCGGCGAGGGTCCGGGGCGACCTGGAGCGCGAGGCCGAGCGCGACGCGGATCGCCAGGTCCGGGCACAGCTCATGCGCGAGCTGGCGTCGCGGGTGCCGTTCGAGGCGCCGGCGGTCCTTGTGGACCGGGAGGTGGATCGGCGGGTCGAGGACTTCGTGAGGGGGCTGATCGAGCAACGGGTGGACCCGCGCCGCGCGAACATCGACTGGGAGGCGTTCCGCGCCAGCCAGCGGGAACCGGCTGCAGAGGCCGTGCGCGCCGCGCTGATGCTTGACGAGGTGGCGCGCCGCGAAAACCTCGCAGCGACGCCGGAGGACGTTGAGCGTGAAGTGACGAGGTATTCCGAGCGCACCGGCCGAACGCCGTCGGCGGTGCGCGCCGAGCTGGAGAAGGAAGGCGGCATGGGCCGCCTCTACGCTGGTTTGCGGCGGGAGAAGGCCGTTGACTTCGTCCTCTCGTGTGCTAGTATCGAGGACAGCTAGCTCGCCTTCTGCCTTTCCGCACACCCGTTCCTCGAGCCGCGGAGGCTTCCGCTCCGGCCGGTCCGATCGGAGTTTGACGGCACAGGGGTGGTAGGGGTATGTCGAGCGGACGGTGGGACGTGCGCGCGCAGCTGGTCCCGATGGTGGTCGAGCAGACCAACCGGGGCGAACGCGCCTACGATATATTCTCGCGGCTCCTCAAGGACAGCATCATATTCATCGGGACGCCCATCGACGACACGGTGGCGAACCTCGTGATCGCGCAGATGCTCTTCCTCGAGGCCGAGGATCCCGAGAAGGACATCCTGGTCTACATCAACAGCCCGGGCGGCTCCATCACGGCCGGCCTGGCGATATACGACACGATGCAGTTCATAAGGCCAGACGTTCAGACCTACTGCATCGGGCAGGCGGCGTCGATGGCGGCGGTGCTGCTGGCGGGCGGCACGAAGGGAAAGCGGTTCTCGCTGCCGAACTCGCGCATAGTCATCCACCAGCCGCTCATGCAGGGGCTGGCAGGGCAGGCCACGGACATCGACATCGCGGCGCGCGAGATCCTCAGGGTGCGCGAGCGGCTCAACGAGATCCTGGTCGAGCACACTGGCCAGTCGCTCAAGCGAATCCAGGAGGACACGGAGCGGGACTACATCATGTCGGCGGAGCAGGGCAAGGAATACGGTATCATTGACGAAGTGATCCGTAAGCGAGCGTAGATTCGATCGACGTCCCGGGTTCAAGACACCACATGGTAAAGAAGAACGGCGACCCCGAGGTCCTGCGCTGCTCGTTCTGCAACAAGGATCAGAACGACGTCAGGAAGCTGATTGCCGGCCCGACGGTTTTCATCTGCGATGAGTGCGTCGAGGTTTGCAACGACATCATCGCCGACGACAACCGCTTCGAGAGCCGGGGCCTGAGGTCCCAGCTCCCCACGCCCCAGGAAATCAAGCGGTTCCTCGACGAGTACGTCATCGGCCAGGAGCGTACCAAGAAGAAGCTCTCGGTCGCCGTCTACAACCATTACAAACGGATCGAGATCCAGAAGCAGTCGCGCAGCCGGAACGACATAGAGCTCAGCAAGTCGAACATCCTTCTGATCGGGCCGACAGGGACGGGCAAGACCCTGCTCGCCCAGACGCTCGCCAAGCTGCTCTCGGTGCCCTTCACGATCGTGGACGCGACGACGCTCACCGAAGCGGGTTACGTCGGGGAGGACGTCGAGAACATCATCCTCAAGCTCCTCCAGGCGGCGGGCGGCGACATCGAGAAGTGCCAGCAGGGAATCATCTACATCGACGAGGTCGACAAGATCTGCCGGAAGGACGAGAACCCGTCGATAACGAGGGACGTGTCCGGCGAGGGGGTGCAGCAGGCGCTGCTCAAGATCCTGGAGGGGACCGTGGCCAACGTTCCCCCGCAGGGAGGCCGGAAGCACCCGCACCAGGAGTTCTTCCAGATCGACACGACCAACATCCTCTTCATCTGCGGCGGCGCGTTCATCGGCCTCGAGCGGATAATCGAGAGGCGGATGGGCAGGAAAGCGCTGGGCTTCAAGGCGGAGATCAAGGCCGTCAGGTCCCGCGAGATAGGCGCCACGCTCGAGCAGGTCGAGCCGGGCGACCTGATCAAGTACGGCCTGATCCCCGAGTTCGTCGGACGGCTGCCGGTCGTGGGCACGCTCCACGAGCTCGACCGGCCCGCGCTCATCCAGATCCTCACACAGCCGAGGAACGCGATCACGCGTCAGTACCAGAAGCTGTTCGAATACGAGAACGTCAAGCTGCGATTCACCGACGACGCGCTGGAGGCCATTGCCGAGTCTGCCCTGAAGCGCAAGATCGGCGCGCGCGGCCTCCGGATGATAATCGAAGACCTGATGTTGGAACTCATGTACAACCTCCCGGGGCAGAAGAAGATCAAGGAATGCGTGATCACCCGGGAAGTGGTGGAATCCAAGGAACTGCCGATAACCCTGATGGAGAAGGCAGGATAGGTTCCCGGATAGGTATGGACGTCTACGAAACCCTGCCAATCGTACCGCTCCGCGACGTGGTGGTCTTCCCCCACATGATGATGCCGTTCGTCATCGGGCGGCCGGCCTCCACCCGCGCCCTCGAGCACGCGCTCGGGAAGGACAAGCGCATCTTCCTGGCGGCTCAACACGACGCCTCGATCGACGACCCGGCCCCGCAGGACATCTACACGATGGGGTGCGTCGCCAACATCGTGCAGAGCCTGAAGCTGCCCGACGGCAACGTGAAGGTCCTGGTCGAGGGGGTGGACCGTGCGCGGGCGGTCGAGTGGAAGGAGGACAAGGGGTTCTACCGGGTGGTCGTCAAGATCATCCCGAAGATCCGGGAGACCTCGGGCGACCTCGAGGGCGCCATGGGGCGCGTCGTGTCGCTCTTCGAGCAGTACGTGAAGCTGTCGAACAACCTGCACTACGACGCGATGATCGCCGCCGTGCGGGTCGACGATCCCGCGAGGCTCGCCGATACAATCGCCGCGCACCTAGTCGTCAGCGTGGACGAGAAGCAGAACCTTCTCGAGATCATCTCCCCGCTCGAGCGCCTCGGCCGCATCGCGGGCATCCTCGAGAACGAGGTGGACAAGCTCCAGGTGGACCGCCGGATCCAGTCTCGCGTCAAGAAGCAGATGGAGAAGGCGCAGAAGGAGTACTACCTCAACGAGAAGATGAAGGCGATCCAGAAGGAGCTGGGCCGCAAGGACGAGAAGGGTAACGAGGTCGACGAGCTCAAGAAGAAGATCGAACAGGCCCGGATGCCGAAGGACGTCGAGGAGAAGGCACTCCAGGAGCTGAAGCGCCTCGAGGCGATGCCGCCGATGTCCGCGGAGGCCACGGTATCGCGAAACTACCTCGACTGGCTGATCGCGGTTCCCTGGCACAAGAAGAGCCGCGAGAGCCGCGACCTCAAGCGCGCCGAGGAGATCCTGCACGAAGACCACTACGGGCTGGAGAAGATCAAGGAGAGAATCCTGGAATTCCTCGCCGTCCGGGCCCTGGTGAAGAAACCCAAGGCGACCATCCTGACCTTCTCGGGTCCTCCCGGCGTCGGCAAGACTTCGCTTGCCAAGTCGATAGCACGCGCGATGAACCGCCAGTTCGTCCGGCTGTCGCTCGGCGGCGTCCGCGACGAGGCGGAAATACGCGGCCACC
This sequence comes from Vicinamibacterales bacterium, assembly GCA_041947015.1. GTDB lineage: Bacteria > Acidobacteriota > Vicinamibacteria > Vicinamibacterales > Fen-181 > JBHGBL01. The sequence continues at coordinate 382,249 of JBHGBL010000004.1, read as the reverse complement.
GGCGCACGTACATCGGGGCGTTTCCGGGCCAGATCATCCAGATGATGAAGAAGGCCGGCACGCTCAACCCGGTGTTCCTCCTCGACGAGGTGGACAAGATGTCGATGGATTTCAGGGGCGACCCGTCCGCGGCGCTCCTCGAGGTCCTCGACCCCGAGCAGAACCACACGTTCCTCGACCACTACCTCGATGTCGAGTTCGATCTGTCGAACGTGATGTTCATCTGCACGGCGAACGTCCTGCACACGGTGCCGCAGGCGCTCCGAGATCGCATGGAAGTGCTGAACCTCCCCGGCTACACGGAGCAGGAGAAGCTCGAGATCGCCAAGCGCTTCCTGGTGCCGAAATCGCTCACCGGAACGGGCCTGACCACCTCCAACGTCAGTTTCACGGACGAGGCGATCGTCACCATCATCCAGCGCTATACGCGCGAGGCCGGCGTCCGCAACCTGGAGCGCGAGATCGCCTCAATCTGCCGGAAAGTAGCGAGGAAAGTCGTCGTCGAGGGAAAGGCCTACAGCGAGATCGTCACGCCCGAGAGGGTCACCGAGCACCTCGGCGTCCCCCGTTTCCGTCCGACGCTCGCCGAGGAGAAGAATGAGGTCGGCATTGCAACGGGCCTGGCATGGACGGAAGTCGGCGGCGAGATCCTGGTGACAGAGGCGACGCTGATGCCCGGCAAGGGCCACCTCACGCTGACCGGCAAGCTGGGCGACGTGATGCAGGAGTCGGCCCAGGCGGCCATGAGCTATGTGCGGTCGAAGGCCGAGGAGTTCGGCATCCCGAAGGAGTTCAACAGGAAGAACGACGTACACATCCACGTGCCTGAAGGGGCCATCCCGAAGGACGGGCCGTCGGCGGGGATAACGATGGCAACGGCCCTCGTCTCGACGCTCACGCGGGTGCCGACGAGGAAGGACGTCGCGATGACCGGCGAGATAACACTGCGGGGCAAGGTCCTGCCCATAGGCGGCGTCAAGGAGAAGGTCCTCGCGGCGCACAGGGCCGGAGTCAAGAACATCGTACTCCCGAAGGAAAACGAGAAGGACCTGGCGGACATCCCGAAGAACGTGCTGGATGTGCTCAACGTCTACCTGGTCGAAACGATGGACGAGGTGCTCAAGATCGCGTTGGCCGAACCGCTTCCGGTGCCGCTGGCCCCGGAAGCTGCGGGTCAGCCAGGAGTGGGAGCCGAAGCCGACGACGCCATCACCCACTGACGGCCGGGGTCGGATCTCGAGTCCCGGCATCGTGCACCTGGCCAGGCAATGGTCTCGTAACAAGGCAGGTTCTGGCCCCCGTTCCCCTTGAACATAGATTCGGTCGAGTTCGTCGTAAGCGCGGCGCGTGCGGACGATTTCCCGCGGGACGGCGCTCCGGAAATCGCGCTGGCCGGTCGGTCCAACGTGGGGAAGTCCAGCCTGCTCAACGCGCTCACAGGCCGCCGGGTGGCCCGCACGAGCGCAAGTCCCGGCAAGACGAGGCTGGCCAACTTCTACCGGGTCGCGCCGGCCGGGCAGCCGGCCTTCTACATCGTCGATCTGCCGGGCTATGGCTACACCGACAGCCGTGAAGCCCGCGCGGCGTTCGAACGAGTCGCCTCGGTGTACTTCTTCGGAAGGGGTGGGCAGCGGCGCGAGCCAAGGCCGCCCATCTGCGGCGTGATTCTCGTCATCGACGCGAGGCACCCGGGATTGGCCAACGACATGGCCGCCTTTCGGTGGCTGTCGGCGCTGTCCGTTTCCATGCTCGTCGTTGCCAGCAAGGCGGACAAGCTGGGGCGCGCGGAACGCGCCGGCCGCGTGGCCGAGGCCGAGAAGGCGTTCGGGGGGCCCGTCCTGCCGGTATCGGCCACGAGCGGTGAGAACCTGAACAAGCTGTGGAGCCTGATCGTCACATGCCTCAGTCAGAAACCCCGGTGACCAATCCTCTGCCCCCGCTGGAGCTGGCGACCCTCAAGGAGATGAACATCGCCGCGCTCACAGACATCGCCCGCAACCTCGAGGTCCCAAGCGCCACGGGCCTGCGGAAGCAGGAGCTCATCTTCCAGATCCTGCGGGCGCGGGCCGAAAAGACGGGCGCCATGTTCGCCGAGGGCGTCCTCGAGACGCTGCCCGACGGCTACGGCTTTCTTCGTGCCCCCGCCTACAACTACCTCCCCGGGCCGGACGACATCTACGTATCACCGTCCCAGATCCGCAAGTTCGACCTGCACACGGGCGACACCGTCTCGGGCCAGGTACGGCCGCCGCGCGAGAACGAACGGTACTTCGCCCTGATCAAGGTCGAGGCGGTGAACTTCGAGCCGCCCGACCGGGGGCGGGAGCGCGTGTTCTTCGAGAACCTCACGCCGCTCTACCCGCAATCCAAGCTCACCCTGGAAACCGATCCGGACAACCTCTCGGCGCGGGTCATGGATCTGATGACGCCCGTCGGCAAGGGCCAGCGCGGCCTGATCGTCGCCGCGCCGAGAACCGGCAAGACGATGCTGCTGCAGAACCTCGCCAACAGCATCACCAGGAACCACCCGGAGGTCTTCCTCATCGTGCTGCTCATCGACGAGAGGCCGGAGGAGGTCACCGACATGCAGCGGTCAGTCAAAGGCGAGGTCATCTCGTCCACTTTCGACGAGCCGGCACAGAGGCACGTCCAGGTTGCCGAGATGGTCATCGAGAAGGCCAAGCGGCTTGTCGAACACAAGAAGGACGTCGTGATCCTGCTGGACTCGATAACCCGGCTGGCGCGTGCCTACAACACGATAGTGCCACCGTCCGGAAAGGTCCTGTCAGGAGGCGTCGACAGCAATGCCCTGCAGCGCCCGAAGCGGTTCTTCGGATCCGCGCGCAACATAGAGGAGGGCGGATCGCTGACGATCATTGCTACCGCCCTGATCGACACCGGCTCCCGCATGGATGACGTCATCTTCGAGGAGTTCAAGGGAACCGGCAACCTCGAGGTACATCTCGACCGGAAGCTCGCCGACCGCCGCGTTTTCCCGGCAATCGACATCCAGAAGAGCGGCACGAGAAAGGAAGAGCTGCTGCTCGCCAGAAACGACCTGAACCGCGTCTATGTGCTGCGTAAGGTCCTCACGCCGCTTTCGCCGCCCGAAGCGATGGAGCTCCTGCTGTCGAAGATGGGCAAGACGAGATCGAACGCCGAGTTCCTGCAATCGATGACGAACGGCGGACGGTAGGGAGCGCCCCCATCTACCGCTTCTCCTCCATAAGGCCCACCAGGCTCCCGTCGGGATCCCGGACGAACCCGATCCACAACTCGTGGTCGGGCAGCTTCGCAACCGGGTTGGGCCGGCCCTCCGCCTTCGCTCCGCGCGCGACGAGCGCCTCGTGAGCTGACACGATGTCGCTGACCTCGAAGTACAGGACCGAGTTCCCGCCGACGGCTCCCGCACCCTGCGGTGTCGTCAGCATGATGCGGATGCCGCCCGCGGCGAGGAACGCCAGGTTCGGGCCGGGGCTGAAGAGGAACTTCAGGCCGAGCACGTCCCTGTAGAACTCCAACGCGGTAGAGACGTCGCTGACCGTTATCGCGATCTGGCCGATGGCGCCGACTTCGTCTTGCATGAACAACCTCCCGTCTGGATACCCCGTTCCAGGTTGCCAGAACAGGTCCCGTCAGCGCCGCCAGGGTAGCCCGGGCGAGAATGCGGGAAGAGCCGAGAAGACTGCGTCGAGAACAGCCCACGTGATGCACACCATCCGGGGCTGGAACTCCAGAACGCATCGGGTGATGGTCCCACACGAAAACGGGAAGGTCAAAGAACCGCTCGTCGCACCCGGCCTTCACGGTTCCTCGTGTCGCCCAATGCCAGGTGAGCCCACCCTGAGCTCGCGACAGAGTGCGGGCGATTCTTCCTCTCGACGGCAGGGCCGACAGCCAGGGCGGCGTCCGCTGGCTCTGACGCTGGAACATCAAAGCCGAAAGGCCGGTGAAGGCGAACCGGGCCGAAAGTCGGCCGCGAGCTCGTCAACACGGCTGTCGACGGGACCCCGCACGCGCGGGCCCAAGCGCCGCCGGCGTCACGAGCCTTTCGTCTGATTGTTCTAGCATACTAGAACAATGATGAGGCAGCCGTCCAAGTGCGAATGGGCGAAGAAGAGCGCAAAGTCGGAAAGGAGTTGGGAAGTCACTAGTAGCGCCCTGGAGTGCTAAAATAAGAGGTTCGTGTCCGCTGACAGTTTCTGTCGGCCGAGGAGTCCCAGTGAAGGAAGGAATTCATCCGAAGTACTACGATGTGACGGTCCGCTGCGCTTGCGGGTCTACGTGGAAGACGCGCTCCACCAAGCAGGACCTGCACCTCGAAATCTGCTCGAACTGCCACCCGTTCTTTACCGGGCGCCAGAAGCTGATCGACACCGAGGGCCGCGTCGAGCGGTTCACCAAGAAGTTCGGTGCGCAGACCTCGGAGAGCCGCAGGCAGGCAGCAAAGTCGAAGAAGAACGCCAAGGCCGCGCAGACCGCCTGAACCGTCTCGGGGCGCGGGGCGCTCACGAAGAGCCCTGAGCCTCGGGGCAGACCTCCGGCAGCCCGGGTCCTGCCCCCCGCGCCGCGGCTCGCTGTATCTTCCTTTCGATCCGGTCGATTCGATGGCGCAGCGCCGCCCTCCGCGACGCGTCCTTCTGTCGGTCGAAGGCGCGCGTTGCGTATCGGTGTGCCGTGCCCAGCATTCTCGACCGGTGCTCGTGGAAGATCGCAAGCGCCTCGCAGGCTTCGATCTCGAATCTCTCGTTGACACCCGATGCAAGCAGCCTCTCCCAGATCTCGGCTGCCTCGCTGTGCCGGTGATCCCGGTGGAGGCGGAAGGCGAGCCGCCGCAGGCCTTCGGTCCGGACCCATGGGTGGCACGACGCCGACGCCATCCTCGCCTCCTCCGCAACGAGGCGATAGCAAGCCGTCGCCTTGTCGAACAGGCCGGCGTTTTCGTAGAACCGTCCCAGCGCCAGGCTCTCATGCGGTGCGCGCGTTTCCACTGCCCCGCCATCGACGACGCGCAGCGCGACAGCCGTGACGGCAGCGAGCGACAGCACGTCGAGACGGTTGTGCTCCACGACAGCCTCGAGCCCTCGGGCGTCACCGCTCCTGACGTAGTCGAAGTAGCGTCCGGGAATCTCATGGCCAGGCACGTCATCGTACCGCTCGAAACCGAGGATGTCGTGCTCGAGCACGCCTAGGGCGCAGCTGGCTGACAGCTCGTCCGGGTCGCGGGGCGGCCTGCGGATTCCGGGACGGCCCCACCTCCACGCTTCACCGGTTTCCCGCGCCGCCGCTGCCGCAGACGACTCACGGCACCGCCACAGCCGGCGCGCCGGGGGGAGCATGTCGAGGTGGCGCAACGAATCGAACGGGCACTGGAGGCGGTGCATCAGGAAGCGCGTTTCCATGAGCGGGACGTCGAAGGCGCGCCCGTTGTAGGTGACCAGGATCGCCCCCCCTTCCGAACCCGCCGCCGCAGACCGGGCGGCTTCGTCGTCGCACTCGTGGACGAAAGCCATCACGGCCTGAAGCTGCGCGCGTTCTTCCGAGTAGCTGCGCAGGAAGAACTGGCGGAGTTCGAAACATCTGTCCTCCCGAAAGCGGCCGAACCCGATCAGGAAAGCGTAGGTGCCTGCCCCGCCGCTCAGCCCCGTCGTCTCGATGTCGAAGAACAGCAGATCGCGAAGCCTGGCATCACCGAGCCCGCTGAGCAGCGGCTGGGGCGACGCCTTGCTGGCGGCGAGAAGGTCAAGCCCGGCGACTGCCCTGCTCGTCTCGCCCGCGAGCTCGGCGATCGTGGCACACCCATGCCGATGGTCGCACCCATAGACGCGATCGATCACGACCGTCGGCCCGTACGGGCCGTCCAGGACGCGTCCGCCAAGCACGTCGGCCGCGCCGGCACGTGCTTCTGCCTCCGCGCACCTCCTCGCGAAGGCCATCTCCTCGTCCGCCTCGAGAACGATGCGGGACGCCGCCGCCGCGGGCTGCCTGCCGGCGGTCTTCAGAATGTCCTGGATGCGAGCCGCAAGCGACCTCGGTTCCACCGCCTTCCCGCCCCCCGTCATGGTGTGACCCCGATCCTAGCTTCCCAGCGCGCCGAGCAGCCGCAGCGCGACCGTCTTCGCCAACGGCCCAACCTGACCCAGAGGACCGACGCAGGACGGACAGCCCGACTCGCAAGGGCAGTCTCGAATCAGGTCGCGGGTCCTCGCGAGGAGGCTGCGGTGCATACGGTACAAGGGCTCACTGAAGCCTATGCCGCCCGGGTAGTTGTCGTAGATGAAGATCCTTGGCTCGTCCAGATCGGCTGGCCCGCACCCGAACGCGGCCGCCGGCCCGCCTCCCACAGCGCCTGCAAGACCTGCCGGCTCGTGTCTTGACGAAGACGACGAACCGATCGAGATGCCGATGTCCTGCGCCTCGCACATCAGCAGCAGGCGCGCGACGTGCCCCATGGCGAAGGACAGACCGACGACCCCGTCCCGGCGATCCTCGCTGTCGAACTGCAACGAGCTCATCACCTGCCGCGGGATGGTGAGCCAGTAGGACGTGGTGTGCATCTGCTGCTCGGGGAGGTCCAGTTCTCCCGAGCCCACGTTCTCGTTCGTGTAGAACTTGATCTTCTTGAAGCCGACGACGCGCGAGACGACGTGTACCTCCCCGTGAGCGGCGACGGACTCCAAGTCCAGGGGCACAGTTTCGTCTTCGCCGCGGGCGGGCAGGAACCGAACGCCTTCGCCCCACCCCACCGACCTGTCGAGCTCGGCCCTTTCCTCCAGCGGCTTCCCGCGTTCGCCATCCTCGAGCCCCGCTGCCGCGGCTGCCATCCTGGTGTCGGCCCGGCCGGTGTCCTCGTATTCCTCGTTCAAACCGCCGGCGCCTCTCTCGAAGCAGTCGAGGATCGTGACGCGGCTGTAAGTGATCGCATCCGTGTAGTAGTCGCAATCAATCTGCCGCACGTACGCCTTCCGCCCTTCGAAGTCGAGCCGCTCCACCTGGTACAGCGTGCCCTCGACGATGTAGATCGCCTTGGGGTGGAGCGTGGAGGGCCCGCTGTGGAAGTCGGTCTCCCCGATGACGCGCGTCTCGTCCGTCGTGTCCACCACCACGAAATTGTCTGAGGAAACGGATCGCAGGCTGACAGCGTCCGCCGGGTAGGACTCGGACGTCCAGTGCCAGGAAGCCTCGTCCGGGCCGCCGGGGTCGCCTTCCGCCAGGTGAACGAACCCGGATTCCTCGAGGACCGCCAGTACCTCCTGCACCGGATGCCTGCCGAAGGTCTCCCTCGCGGAGAACGGCAGCTCGAATGCGGCGCACTTGACGTGGTCCAGGAGGATGTGAAGGTTGTCCGGGTTGATGAGCGCGTGTTCCGGAGACCGATCAAAGAAGTACGACGGGTGCCGCACTACGTACTGGTCGACGGGCGAGCTCGTTGCCACGAGCACGGCGGCCGACCTGCCCGCTCGCCTTCCCGCCCTGCCCGCTCGCTGCCACGTTGCCGCGACTGTCCCGGGGTAGCCGGCCAGCACAGCAACGTCGAGAGCGCCGATGTCGATACCGAGTTCGAGCGCGTTGGTGGCCACGACGCCTCGCACCTTCCCGTCGCGAAGCCCCTTCTCGATCTCCCGGCGCCGCTTCGGGAGGTAGCCTCCACGGTAGCCGCGGATGACATCCGAGGCGCCGGGCGCACCCTCGAACGCATCTTTCAGGTAGCGCGTCAGAATCTCCGTGGCCAGCCTGTTCTGCGCGAAAACGATGACTTGCAGGTTACGGCGGAGGAACTCCAAGGCGACCGAGCGAGCCTGGGCGATGTAGGACCGCCTGATTCCAAGCTGGTGGTTCACGACCGGCGGGTTGACGAAGAGGAACAGCTTCTCGCCGCGGGGAGCTCCGCTCTCGCTGACGTGCTCGAACTTCTCCTCGGTCAACCGCTCGGCCAGAGTACGCGGGTTCGCGATAGTGGCCGAAGAGCAGATGAAGACGGGGGCCGAACCGTAGTGCCGGCAGACCCGCTTCAGCCGCCGCAGCACGTTGGCAAGGTGGCTGCCGAAGACGCCGCGGAAGGCGTGCAGCTCGTCGATGACGACGAACCGCAGGTTCTCGAAGACCTTCGCCCAGCGTGTGTGGTGCGGCAGGATGCCCGCGTGCAGCATGTCCGGGTTGGTGAGTACGATCTTCGCGCGGCCGCGGATGGCCCGCCGCGCATCCTGCGGTGTGTCGCCGTCGTAGGTGAAGACGCCGAGCTCTTCGCCGGTCCTGCGCGCCAGCGCTCCCGACAGCCGATCGAGTTCGGCAAGCTGGTCCTGCGCGAGCGCCTTCGTGGGAAACAGGTAGAAAGCGCGCGTGGACGGGTCGCCGAGCACCGAGTTCAGAACCGGGATGTTGTAGCAGAGAGTCTTGCCCGACGCCGTGGGCGTCGTCACGACGACGTTCCTGCCCGCAAGCGCGTGTGCGACGGCTTCCGCCTGGTGCGTGTAGAGCTCCGTCAATCCGCGCTCGGCGAGGGCCTCGCGAAGCCTCGAGTCGATGCCCGGCGGGAACGGCGCGTGCCGCGCTCTCACAGCCTCGAGCCGCCTGAACGCCGTCACGACCCCTTCTGGCGTGTCTCCCGGCCCTGCGCTCCGCCCAGGCGCAAGGGCGGCCAGTGCAGATTCGATGGCCACTTCCCTCGCAGCCACGGTCCGTGGCGTCATGGCGCCCTGGGCTGGGATCAGTGCCTCGGAGTCCGGGTCGGGCAAGAGGTTTCGTGGCATGTCCGCCGATGGTACCAGCCGAGCCCAGGATCGATCAAGAGGCGAAAGGCGAACACGAGACGAAGGTCGGGCGACATTCGCGCCGCCTGCGGTCGACCTTCGATTCTCGATCGAGCCTTCCCAGGTCGGACTTCGAAAGAGTGTTACCCGGAAGGGCTTGGATTGGGAGGCACGAGCACGCCGACCTTCCGGCCCGCCTCCTTCTGACACCGGCTCGCCAGCCGGCTCGCAACCGCGCCGGCCTGGCCGGCACGCGCCAGGATGACGATCGAGCCGCCGAACCCGCCGCCCGTGAGGCGAGCCCCGAAAACATCGGGGTCCGCCTCCGCCAGCATCACCATCCGATCGATTTCGGGTATCGAGACCTCGTAGTCGTCGCGCATGGAGACGTGCGAAGCGTGGAAGAGTCGGCCAAGGCGGGACAGGTCGCCAGCCTTCAGCGCTTCGACTGCTTCGAGCACGCGGCGGTCCTCGGTGACGACGTGGCGGACGCGCCTGTTCAGCGGAGCGGGCAGGGCGTCGATTCGCCCGCTCTGACCCTCGTCCACGTCGCGAAGCTCGCGCACTCCCAGGAGCGCGGCGGCCCGTTCGCATTCGGCCCTGCGCGTCCTGTAATCCCCGGCGGAGTGGCGGTGAGCGATGCCCGAGTCGACGACGGCGAGGTCGAGGTCTGCGGGAAGAGCGACGCGCTCGAACGACATGGTGCGCGTGTCGAGGAACAGCGCCTCGCGGTCTCTGGCCAGGTTGGAGGCCATCTGGTCCATGATCCCGACCGGCGCACCCACGAACTCGTTTTCGGCACGCCGCCCAAGCAGCGCGAGCTCCAGGTCATCGAGGACAAGCCCGAAGGCTTCCCTCAGTGCCCTGAGCAGGCTTACCTCGAGCGCCGCGCTCGACGAGAGACCGCTTCCGAGCGGGACATCCGATTCAACGAGGCAATCGAAGCCGTCGAGCCGCCTCCCGCTTTCGGCCAGGGCCCACGTCATACCCTGGACGAAATCCAGCCAATCGCGCCCTCGTGACTCCTGCCCGAGGACGTACTCCTCCGGCCGCCGGCCGCGCGATGCCTCCCTGCTCCAAGCGCGCACAAGGCGATCCTGCCGCACCGCAATCACTGTGCGCGTCCGCTGCGGGATGACTGTGGGAAGCACGAAGCCGCCGTTGTAGTCAGTGTGCTCGCCGATCAGGTTGACACGCCCGGGAGCGTCGGCGAAGGCGTCCGGCTCGCGCGCGAACACGCTCTCGAAGGCGGCCGCAAGGCGGTTGGGGATGTTCATCTCGTGTATCGCATGTCGCATGTCGCAGCGGATGAGCGCAGGGCACCCGGCTGCTGCAGTCTTCCTAGATCAACGAGCGCGACTGGCAGCCGTCCACGGTCACCGACGCGCCGCTGACCCAACTTGCGCGCGGAGAAGCAAGGAAGACGACGAGGTTGGCGACCTCTTCGTCCGTGCCGAACCTGCCGAACGGGAGCTCGCGCCGGACGAACTCCGCTATGCCTTCGGGATCCTGCTTGAGCCGGCGGTCCCAGGATCCTCCGGAGAAGAGGATCGAGCCGGGAGCAACGCTGTTCACCCTTATGTTGTCGCGGGCGAGCTGCTGCGCGAGCGCTTTCGCGAGGCTGATTTCCGCTGCCTTCACCGCGTTGTAAGTCATACGGCCCCCGGACTCGCGACCCCATATGGAGGCGATCATGATGATTGCACCGCCTCCCGCGGCCCTCATGTGAGGCACGGCCAGCCGCGAAGCGCGTATCGCTGGAAACAGCGTCTGGTCAATCGCCTCCTGCCACTCCGCGTCGGTCGTATCCTCGATGCCGGCTCCTCTTGCAAGGCCGACGCTGTTGACGAGGATGTCGAGGCGGCCGAACGTCTCGACCGACTTTCCCACAACCGTGGCCACGCCGGCTGCGGTGGTCAGATCGGCAGGCACCGCAAGGACCCGGCGCGGATCAGCGGCCAGGAGTCGCAGCTCGCCGGCGGCAGACGCCAGCATCTCCACGCCGCGCGCGCAAATCGTCACGCTGCACCCTTCGCGCACGAATGCCCGAGCACACGCGAGACCGAGCCCCCTGGACGAGCCCGTGATCAACGCCGCCTTGCCTTCGAGCTGCAGATCCATCGATCGACTCCCTTGATGAGGCACAGGCCGCCGAATCCTGGCCGCGCTACTCAGCGAGAAAGGCAGCCAATGCGCCATTGAACAAGTCGGGCTGCTCCATGTTCGACAGGTGGCCCGCGCCCGGGATGACCACCAGCGACGAACCGGCAATCATCGCTTGCATCTCACGCGCAGCCGCCACGGGTGTCACCGTGTCCTCTTCGCCGTTCAGGATGAGCACTGGCATCTCGAGCCCGCGAACGAGCGTCGTCGAGTCGGGGCGGCTCATGATACGCCTGACCGCGGCGCGGATGCCCTCTGGCCGGTTGCCCCGTATCAACCTCCTGACCTGCCGCTCCACATCCGGCTTCTCGGCGCGCATGCGCGCGGACAGCAACATCGGAATCATGTCCTCAGCAAGTGCCGCAACGCCTCCCTCGTCGACGCGCGCGAGCATCGCCCGGCGAGACCGGCGCCCTTCGTCCGTGTCCGCCTGCGGGCGCGTGTCGGCAAGAACCAGGGCCCGCACGCGCTCGGGAGCCAGCCTGAGAACGGCAAGAGCCGCGTATCCCCCCATCGACAGGCCGCCGAGGACAACGTCGGCGATATGGAGGTGGTCGAGGATCGCCACGACATCGGCTGCGTAATCGTCCATGGAGGGCTCGCCTGCCCGGTCGTCCGTCTCGCCGAGGCCCGCGAGGTCCGGCGCGAGAAACCGCCAGCCAGGAGGGACAGCCTCCATCTGTGGGGCCCACATCCTGGCGCTCAGCGGGAAAGCGTGCAGCAGGACCAGCACGCGGCTGCCCGGGGGAGACGTCGTCGCGGCTCCGGTGTCCAAATAGGAGATGGTGCGTGAATCGAGGCTGAAGCTGGCTTTCATGGGTGGCCCGGGCCTTGCAGTCGGAGGCTTGCGCGGCACGCCAGAACAGGCACCGGAAACGACAACGTCGGGCAATGATACCCCATGCACTGAGCAGGCTGCCCGTCGAAGTCGTGCAGATGGATTTCCCCGACCAGCGGCGAGATGACTCGAGGAGGAAAGAGAGTGAACCAGCGAGCAGCGTCGATGCTGAGCCTCGCGGCTGTCGGGATAGCGGGGTACGGTTTCTACTCGGTCGGCCTCGGCGCCTACGACGCCCTCTTCGCGCACCGCTTGGATCTTTGGGCCGACCTCCTGCTGATACTCGTTGGGATCCCCCTCGCCGCAAGCTCAGTGCTGGTACGGCTCACCGTGCCAGGCGGCCTGGCCCTCGCAGTCGGTGCCATGCTCGCGCTCCAGGCCCTGTCCATCCACAACGACATGCACTGGTACGGCAGGACCGTCCTCTTCGCCCAGTTCGTGCGCGCCGCGTTCGCAGCAGCCCTGATTGCGCTGGCGTTTGCCGGCGCGAGGGCATCCGCGATTTCGGACGAGGAGGCGGCGGCAGGAGCCACCTCGGGTCAGGACCACGCCTCCAAGGCCCACGGAACGCAGGGCGGCTGATCGGCCAGTGAGGTTGCTAGGGGCGAATCCGCGCTCCGACTCGCAGGCCCGGCTGCTCTACGGTCGTGGCCTGTGCCAGCGACCCGCATTCTCACGCGCACCCGCTCGTGCTGCCGCAGTTCACGCACTTGTAGCAGCTGCCGCTGCGAACCATGATCGAGCCGCAGGTGGTGCACGGCGGCGCGTCCTCCTGGTTCTGCATCGCCGCGAACGGGGTACGGGCGAACTGACCCGCCGATTCAACGCCGTTGCCTCGAACGACGGGCTCGAGCTCGAGCTGCTTCGGGACATCGGAGCCGGCCCGCTGCGAGGCTCCTGCCTGGCTGTTCACCCCGGCCTCGAACTGCGCCTCCGGCGAGAGGAACTTCGTCGCCAGCCACCGAAAAACGTAATCCACGATCGACTTGGCGATTCGCACCTGCGGGTTCCTCGTCACGCCCGAGGGTTCGAAGCGCACGTGGCTGAACTTGTCGACGAGGACCTGGAGGGGTACGCCGTACTGGAGCGCGTAGGAGACGGCCTGCGCGAAGGCGTCGGCGAAGCCTGAGATCGTCGAGCCTTCCTTTGCCATCACGAGGAAGATCTCGCCCGGCGAGCCGTCCTCGTAGAGACCCACGGTAATGTAGCCTTCGTGGCCGGCGATGTCGAACTTGTGCGTTATCGCCTTCCGCTCGTCCGGAAGCTTCCGCCGCACGGGCTGGACCTTCGCCTCGATCGACTTCCTGTCCTTGGAAGTGTTGAGCGGTTGCGTCCGCTTGCTCCCGTCGCGGTAGATCGATATGGCCTTGACGCCGAGCCGCCAGGCCTCGAGGTACGCCTGCATTATCTCGTCCACGCTGGCCTCGCGCGGAACGTTCACCGTCTTGGAAATGGCCCCGGAAATGAACGGCTGCACGGCCCCCATCATCCTTATGTGGCCAAGGTAGTGTATCGACCGGCGTCCCTTGGCTGGCTTGAAGGCGCAGTCGAACACTGCGAGGTCGGCCTCCTTGAGGAATGGCGCGCCCTCTATCGTCTCGTTGCGATCGATGTAGTCGACGATCGCGGCGATCGCCTGCTCCGGGTATCCCAGCCGCGCCAGAGCCGCCGGAACGGTCTGGTTGACGATCTTCAGCAGCCCGCCGTCGACGAGCTTCTTGTACTTCACCAGCGCGATGTCCGGCTCGATCCCCGTCGTATCGCAGTCCATCATGAAGCCGATTGTGCCGGTCGGAGCGAGAACCGTCGTCTGAGCGTTCCTGAAGCCGTGGACGCTGCCGATCTCGATCGCCTCGTCCCACGCTCGCCGGGCGGCCGCGAAGATCTCTGGGGGAACGTGGTGCTCGTCGATGCCGCGGAGCGCGTCCCTGTGCTTCGCCATGACCCTGAGGAATGGCTCGCGGTTCTTCGCGTAGCCGGCGAAGGGGCCGCCGTTGTCCCGGGCGATACGTGCCGACTGCGCATAGGCTTCGCCGGTCATCAGCGCCGTTATCGCAGCCGCGTAATCGCGGCCCGCGTCGCTGTCGTACGGCAGCCCACGCGACATCAGGAGCGCCCCGAGGTTGGCGTAGCCGAGGCCGAGCGGCCGGTATTCGTGGCTGTTCCTCTCGATCGCCTTCGTCGGATAGCTGGCGTTGTCAACGAGGATTTCCTGGGCGGTAATAAGCGTGCGGATGGCCGCGCAAAAGGCCTGGACGTCGAACTCGCCGCGCGAATCGACGAACCGCATGAGATTGATCGACGCCAGGTTGCACGCCGAGTCGTCCAGGAACATGTACTCCGAGCAGGGGTTCGACGCGTTTATCCTCCCGGAGTTCGGACACGTGTGCCACTCGTTGATCGTCGTGTCGAACTGCATGCCCGGATCGCCGCATATGTAGGTCGCCTCGGCGATCATCCGCATGATCTCGGCCGCGCGGTAGGTCTCCATCGGCCGGCCGTCGCAGACCGCCTTGGTCTGCCACTCGGCGCCGTCGAGCACGGCCCGCATGAAGTCGTCGGGAACGCGCACGCTGTTGTTCGAGTTCTGGAAGAACACCGACGAGTACGCCTGGCCCGTGAACGAACCGTCGTAGCCGGCGTCGATGAGGGCCCATGCCTTCTTCTCCTCCGCCACCTTGCACCCGATGAAGTCCACGATATCGGGGTGATCCACGTTCAGAATGACCATCTTCGCGGCGCGCCTCGTCTTTCCGCCCGACTTGATTACCCCGGCAAAGGCATCGTAGCCCTTCATGAACGACACCGGCCCCGAGGCGGTGCCGCCCCCGGCCAGCGACTCGCGCGATGAACGCAGCGTCGAGAGGTTGGTCCCGGTGCCCGACCCGAACTTGAAGAGCATCCCTTCCGTCTTGGCGAGCGTCAGAATCGAATCCAGCGTGTCCTCGACGGAGTTGATGAAGCAGGCCGAGCACTGCGGGTGAGGCTCGATGCCGCAGTTGAACCAGACCGGGCTGTTGAAGGCAGCCTTCTGGAACAGCATGAGGTGTGTCAGGTCGTCGTGGAACGCTGCCAAGTCGGCCTCGGTAGCAAAGTACCTCTGCGCTCTTGCCCACGACGCAATCGTGTCGACCACGCGGCCTACCAGCTGGCGGACACTTCGCTCGCGCTCCCCGGTCCCCTTCAGCGGACCCCGGAAGTACTTCGAAACGACAATATTCGTGGCCTGCTGCGACCAGAAGGCCGGGACCTCTACATCGCGCTGCTCGAAGACGACCTCGCCGCGCTCGTTCGTTATCACCGCGCTCCGCGTTTCCCACTCCACCTCGGAATATGGGTCACTCCCCGGCGTGCTGAAGTAGCGCTGAAACTCGAGCCCGCGCTTCACTACCGGTTCCTCGACCGCAGGCTGACCCACACCAAACCCCTGGCTCTCTCTCGATTCCATCTGTCCCTCCCGTTTCCGGTGAGGCGTATACTGCGTCAACGGCTCGCCACGCCTCGGCTATTCCATCACGTCGCCAGCGCGACAAGCCGGGAGTCGACACCACCTGTCTGACCATCCAGCGGACAGTCAATATGCGGCTAGACGGTATCCTTTGTCAAGGCGACTTTACCCAATATATTGTGGGCCGATTTTAGGTCAAACGCAATACGATGTGGATCTTGCGGACTGGCGGGCGCGACAACTCCAGCTTTGGCAACAATGTGGCGGGAGGGAGGCGGAAGTTCGCCTCCCCCATCCTTATTGGCAGGGGATTCTTGGCGGGCCCCCCTCAGCCGTCGGACCCGGGGGACTTGAGTGGTACCTTCTGAGGCAGCAACCCCCATGCCAACGGACGGAGGCCGGCCAATACGGTTTCCCGCCCGGCTTCCGCGTGTGCACGGAGGCGCCCAACGGGGGTATGGCGATTGGCTTACGACGGCAGTTCCGCGGACGAACCCCTCAAACGGAACCGGGAAAGGGGCTTCCCGGTCTACCTTGGCAGCAGGCGTGCCAGCGTGGCCGCCTTGTCCGCCAGCTTCGTGGCGTAGACCAGGTTGCTTTCGTTCAGCGCCTCGAGCGCCTGTACCATGAACCGTCTAGCGGTGTCGTACTGGCTGCGGCCATCGGCATTCAGTCTGGTGTAGTCGACCTTGTCGAGGTATGTTTGGGCCGTGTCTATCAGGTCGCGCACCCTGGCTGCTGCCTCCAACTGCGCAGCGGGCGGCGTTTGCAGCAGAGGCGGCTTTACCACCTCGGCCAGCGGCTTCTGGGCGCTCTCGGCGGATCCTTCCACCTTTGGCTGCGGCGGTGCTTCCCGCGATGGGTCGGGCTTCGGCTTCTCCGCGCGAGGGCGGTCCGCGGATGAAGGCTTGACCACGGACGGCCTCTCAGCATCCGCCGCGTCCTGGGGCGCCGGGCGCTCGCCCGCTTTCAGATCGATCGGTTGGATGAGACGGGGAGGAGGAGGCGGCGGCTCCAGCGCAGGCGGCTCGGGTACCGTGCGGGCCCGCGCCGTGGTGCACCCGGCCGTGCCAGCAGCCAGGAATCCGGTAATCAGCAGCATCGCCAGCCGTCTCACGCGCCCATTATGCTCCCGCGAGCCTGGTTTGGTCATCCTCGTGAGTTCCATCAGGCCTGCGGCAGGAAGAGACGGAACGTCGTGCCGCTTCCCGGTGTGGACTCCACCTCTATTTCGCCGTCGTGCATCTGCACGATCCTGTAGACCATCGAGAGGCCGATCCCGCTGCCGCCCGCCTTGGTTGTGAAGTAAAGATCGAACACTTTCTGCAGGTTCTCGGGCGGAATGCCGATGCCTGTATCCTCGAAGGTGACCTTCACACGCCGCCCCGGCGCCGACACGCAGGCGATTCGGAGCGTGCCCCCGTGAGGCATGGCCTGGCAGGCGTTGAGCGCGAGGTTCAGGAACGCCTGCCGCAGCATCGCCTGATCTCCGTTGACGTCGGGCGTGCTGGTCGGGCAATCGAGCCGGATCGTTATGCCCGCGCTCATGGCCTCTGGTTCGACTACCCGCACGACTTCCGAGACGAGGAGCGGAACGTCGAGCGGCTGAAGGCGAAGGTCCTCGGGGCGCGTGAACTTCAGGAAGCCCTGGACGACTTCGTCCAGCCTCTTGATCTCCCCGGCGATGATCGCGGCGTGTTCCACCGCGCCCTTGATATCCGCCACCGGAGCTTCCAGGTGGTGCCCGCCGCCGAGCGCGACGGCCTCTGTGGCGCCGGCGAGCAGCTTCTGCTTGAGGAGCTCGAGGTGGATGGTCATCGCGTTGAGCGGGTTCTTCACCTCGTGGGCGACCCCGGAGGACAAACGCCCGAGCTGGACGAGCTTCCTCGAGTAGTTCAGCGTGGATTGCACGCGTCCGAGGTACTCGAGGTCACGGGCGACCAGCATGACTCCCACGAGGCGCTGATCGAGGTCCTTGATGGCGTGCGTCATCACGAGGCGTTCACCGGCACCGTCGTTCTCTTGGCCGGGAGGGGCGTCTGCTGCATGTGCTGGGCGGTGCACGTGCGGGGGGAGGGGGCCGGGCGCGGCGACCGGGCCGTGCGACTGTCGTGCCGCGAGCGTGTCCTCGACGATCTTCCGGTAGGGGTGCCCCGAGGGGAAGATGTCGTCGAGCGGGCGGCCGACCGAGTCGCCGGGCAATGCCTGCTGCATCGCCGGGTTTGCAAACAGCAATTCGCCGTCCGGGCTGAAAAGGGCGACGGCGTCCTCGAGGTGCTGGACAGCGGACTCGAGTGTCGCGACGTGTCCCGCGAGCTGCGACCTGTCGGCCGACAACCGCGCGCTCATAGTGTTGAAAAACGCGCCTAGCTCGCCGAATTCGTCGCGCTGCGGCAGGTCGAGCGTCACGCCGAACTCGCCGCGTTCGATCCTGCTCAGGGCCCCGCGTATGACGTGGATTGGCCGCAGCATCAGCTGAGCGAAAAAGCCTGAGACGATCGTCGCGACGAGGAGAGCCAGGCCCGCTGTAGCGAGGGCCGGATTGAGGACGCTCATCAGGTCGCTGCGCATCAGCAGCGTCGAAACGCCTATGCGAACCGACCCGAACTCCCCTCCGCCGACCAGCAGCAACGGCTGGCGGACCTCGAAAGTCCTGCCCTCTGCAACCTGCACGGCCCGGAACTGCGAGAGGCGGTCCGACCGGAGCAGTTCCTCCAGGTCGCCGGCGGTCTGGCCGGCCGCGAGCAGCAGACGGCCTTCGCGGTCCGGGTCGCTGTGGACCCTCGCTATTCCGCCCGGGTCGACGATGGCCGCGTAGGTGACTCCCTTGGCATAGTAGCTGGCCTCGAGTATGGACCTGAGCCCTGAGTCCTGCCGCAAGGCCTCCCACGGGTCGCCCTCGGCCTGCACGGCGCTCCTCGCGCGGTGGTAGATGGCGTTGGCGAGCAGTCGCCCCCTCTCCGCGCTCTCCTCGAGCGTGACACGGACGAACGAGGCCAGCGACAGCGCGCTGACGGCGACGACGGCGAGTCCGACGATCGTCGCCACGCCGAGGACCTGCTTGGCCTTGATACCGAGGCGCATCGTCGTCTACGCTTGGTCCGCCGGGTCGGTCCGATGGCGGAGACGAAGCCGATTCAGCTTGTTGTGCAGCGTCTTCAAGCTTATACCGAGGATCTCGGCCGCCCGGGTCTTGTTGTCGCGAGTGTGCGCGAGTGTCAGCTGGATCAGCTGTCGTTCTGCTTCTTCGACCGTCGTACCCGGCTTCAATTGAATCGACGGGGAAGGCGTTCCGCCCGACTCTGCAAGCGCCGGAGGAAGGTGCCGTAGCTCGATGAACTGTCCGTCAGCCAGGATCGTCGCGCGTTCGATCACGTTGCGCAGCTCGCGGACGTTCCCGGGCCAGTCGTAGTGCTCGAGCGCGCGCATCGCGTCCTGGTTGACCGCAATGACCGACTTCGAGTTGCGCGCGTTGAACTCGCCCAGGAACGCCTGGACCAGCAACGGGAGGTCCTCCTTGCGGTCGCGGAGCGGCGGCAGCGTCACGTTGAAGACGTTGAGCCTGTAGTAGAGGTCCTCTCGCAGTTTTCCGCGCTGCACAGCCTCCGCCGGGTCGGCGTTGGTCGCGGCGATGACGCGCACGTCCACCTTCTGCTCGATCCTGCCCCCCAGGCGGCGGAAGCTCCGCTCCTGCAGTACGCGCAGCAGCTTCACCTGGGTCGCAGGCGTCATCTCGGCGATCTCGTCGAGGAAGATCGTGCCGCGGTCGGCGAGCTCGAAGCAGCCGAGGCGCCGCTCGGAGGCACCCGTGAAGGCGCCCTTCTCATGGCCGAAGATCTCGCTCTCGAGGAGAGTCTCCGGTATCGCCGCGCAGTTGATCGCGACGAACGGCTGCTGCTGACGCGGGCTCAGCTCGTGTATCGTCTGCGCCACCAGCTCCTTGCCGGTGCCGGACTCACCCGCTATCAGGACCGACGCGGCCGTCGGAGCCGCCTGCTCGATCACACGGTAGATTTTCCGCATTCCGGGGCTGTGCCCGATCATTCGTCCGAAGCTGCCGTGCTCGCGCAGGTGCCGCCGCAGCGTCTTCACCTCGCGGATCGTCTCCTGCCTCTCGACGACCTTGTCCAGGAGGATCTTCAGCCGCTGCGGGTCCACCGGCTTCGTGAGGTAATCGTAGGCGCCCTCCTTGATGGCGGCCACGGCCGACTCGACCGTTCCTTGCGCAGTGAGGAGCACGACGGAGATGTCCCGGTCCTGTTCCTGCAGGGCCCGCAGGAGCTGGAACCCATCCATGCGCGGCATGACCAGATCGGTGACGACGATTCCGGGGCGGAACGTCGTCACCTTTCTGAGCCCGTCCTCGCCGTCGACAGCGGAATCGGTGGCGTACCCCCAGGTGCGGATGAGCTCCGTCAGCCCCATCCGGGTGGCCGGGTCGTCCTCCACCACGAGCACGCGCTCGATGTGCTCCGGTCGGGTTGCGTCGTCGTTCATGTTCTCGCTCGATTCCGCCGGTGCGACCTGCGCGGCAGACCGGTCGCGTTTCACGTATCTGTCGAAGTGTACGTGGTAAGTTTTACACGGTCCAGCTCATCGATGGGTAAACGAACGTCATCGCGCTTGTCGGCCAAAAAGATCGGCGCCGGCCGGCTGAAAGGGTTTTGTGGAAGAACCCGGTGAACGAAGAGAGGACGAGAACGGCAGGCATGCGACGGAGTCGGCCGCAGCACCGGAAGAACCGGCACCAAGACCTGGTCGCGGCGTGCCCATCCGACCGGGGGAGCGCGCGCGAAGCCTGCTCGAAACACTGCTGTGCTCGGGCTTCCCCACGCAGCTTGCCCTGGCAGGACTTCTTGCGGCAGCGGGGCGAGCACCGTTCAGCCCGGATGGGAACCTGGTGCCCGAATATGTCTTCGTACTGTCCATCGCCGACGCCATCGTCGTCGTGGGCCTCGTCGTACTGCTCCTCCGGCTGCGCGGCGAGGATCCCGGGCGCGTCTTCTTCGCCCGGGGCCGACCGGTGCGGGAAATAGCCCTGGGACTCGCGCTCGTCCCGGCAGTCTTCGTTGTTGCGGTTGGAATGCTCGCCCTCATACACGCCTTCGTGCCGTCGCTCAGGAACGTGCCCGTGAACCCGCTCGAATCACTGCTGCAGTCGCCAGGCGATGCCGCTGTCTTCGCCGGGGTCGCGTTCGTCAGCGGCGGCTTGCGCGAGGAGATCCAGCGCGCGTTCATCCTCCACAGGTTCGACCAGCACCTGGGCGGGGGCCTTCTCGGCCTCGTCCTCTTCAGCGTAATCTTCGGGGCGGGACACATCATCCAAGGCTGGGACGCAGTCGTGACGACGGCCTCGCTAGGCGCTGTCTGGGGAGCAATCTACCTCGTTCGCCGGAATGTGCTCGCGGCCATCGTCAGCCACACCGGCTTCGACCTCGTCCAGATCTGGCAGTACATGGTGTTCGGAGGGTGAGACGCCGCAAGGCTGCTGGACGCCGACCATTCAGCGTGCGCGGCGCCGATGCGGACAGAGGTCCTGCAGTCCGCACCCGGCATCACTGGCCAGAGGGCTTCTTGTAGAAGCTGGCGCGGTCGAAGAGGTACGTGTATGCGAGGCGGGGCAGCTTTCCCGGCACGACGACGAAAGCATTCCAGGCGTTCTCGCGGAGCTGCAGGCGCTGGCGATCCATCATCCCCGCCCCGAACTGCAGCATGAGCGCGACGTTCCACCAGCCGCACAGGGCCAAGGCGAGAACGAGAGAGACCCTCGCACGGCGAGGCGCGGCAGCGAACGTCAGGAACAGGACCGACAGGCCGACCACCAGGATTGCGGTCGTTCCAATGAACCTGCGCTGCCCGAAGGCACCGGCCACCTTCCAGGACTCCACGCTCCCCGCAACGTAGATCTGGGCGGCGATCATCAGGGCAAGAAGCAGGGCGAGGAGGCGCGTGTCCGCGGGATTCTGGCGCCTCAACGCGAGCCATACCAGCCCCGCGATCGCCAGCAGTGCCACCGGCGTCCAGAAGAAGAGGCCGTGTTCGGGTGAGAAGAGGACCTGGAGCGCGTGCGGGCTGCTCCACGTCATCTTCCGATCGACCAGCTGCGACGGCCCGATGCGGCCGTTGAGCGCTAGGTAAGCGAGCGCCTGCGGCGTGAAGGCGAAGGCAAACGCGGCGCCGCCGGCAATAGCATGCGCAACCAGGCGCAGGGAACCATATGGCGACGTGCCCGCGGAAGTCGGCAGTCCGCCGCGGCGAAGGCTTCGCGCCAGCGCAACCGCGAAATCGGTGGCAGGGCCAACGGCAAAGAAAGCATCCTGTTCGCGCACCATCGCCATCAGAGCCGCTGTGGCCCCGAGCACAGCGAGGCCGCCCGCCGACCACCGGCGCCTCACTTTCAGCCAGACCAGCACGAAGAGAGCCACGGCAAAGGCCGAACACGCGTGGGCCATGACCGGCGCGACGTACATGTAGAAGACGAGGGGCGTCGAGACAGCGACAGCTGCCGTCGCCGCGACAGCTGTTTTCGAGGCATGAATGCGGACGGCCTCGGGAATGGTCCGCACGATTTCGCAGGCAATGACACAGGCCATGACCAGGGCGAGGAACCCATAGAACGCCGACGCGTAGCATACGGCCGCGATGTACGGTTGAGAGTAGCCGTCACGGACCGCCGGCGCCCCGAGCTTCTGCCTGACGACCTGTACGAGGTCGGCCGCTCCGTAGAACGGCGCCCACAGCATTGCCGAACCGATGGTGCCGAAGTTGACGCGGAGGCCGGTCGACGTGGTCCGCTCCAGAAAGGTCTCGTGAAACCCGTAACTGACGGCAATCCCCCGATCGAAGAAATGCCGGTACTCGTTGTCGAAGGAAAGATCGCGGTCGAACCAGTACGACCTGAGAAAGGCGAAGTACTGGATCTCGTCCGACGCGTAGATCCTCGTGGTAACCGCAGGCAGCGACAGCACGAACACGAGCGCGGCAAGCGCGAGCCGCCGGCGCACGCCCGGGTCACGAAGGCGGGGTCGCTCGTGCCGCCGATCTCCCTCGGCTCCAGAGAGCGCCATGTGCGCCTCTCCCAGCATCCTCGACCGAACCCTCCCTGTTTTCTGGTCGTCCCCGATCGAATGACGGTCCCGTTGACGCGAGCCGAAACGTCGGGTCACAATCAGAGCCGTCCCCGTCACTGCCTACCCTCCTGCCCTTGGCCGGAACTGGCCGATGGCTTATCGGGGCGGGCGTGCCGCCTGGATTATGTCAGATCGTGATCGGCGGGAGGAAGAAGTCGAGACAGCGCGCCGCTACTTCAGCGGTTTTGCAGACGACTACCACAGGGCGTTCAGCGGGGGCGGTTCCGGCCCGCTGCAAGGAACCATAAACAGGCTGTTCCGGAAGAAGACCTTCGCGCGCAGGACCGAAATCATCGGCAGGCTGCTCGAGCGGTATGGCGTGGCCGGCCGGACCGTTCTCGATCTGGGCTGCGGTTCGGGCGAGGTCTCGCTGCTCGCTGCTCGACTCGGCGCTGCCAGCGTCGTTGGACTGGACATCGTCGACCGCATGGTCGTGCTCGCGCGCGAAGCGGCAGCCTCGGCTTCGCTGGACGCGAAGGTCGAATTCCGGGTCGCAGACATCATGAACGCGCCGCTCGGGACGGCAGACGTGACCCTCCTCGTCGGCGTCGTGGAGTACTACGCCGACCTAGAGGCGCTCCTCGGGAGGGCTGCCGGAGCAACGCGCGAGTTGATGATCATCGCCGACACGCGCGGGCCGTTCTGGAGGCGCACATTGCGCAAGGCGCTCGCCCGGCTGAAGCGGTTCAACCTCTACTACCGCTCTCCGAAGAAGCTGTCGGCGATTCTCGCGGCCGCCGGCTTCGATGAACTCGAGCGAATCGCGGGGCACTCGTTCACGATTCTCGCCTACCGGCGCGAAGCGGCGACGACAGCGAGCGAACAGAAGGGGGCGCGAGCTTTGGAAGGAATCACGGTGCGCTGACGTGAGACCTCCGGATAGTCACAAGCTTGTGGTCTCGGTCGACCTCGACGAGTGGTACCACTCGCGGCGCTGGGTGGACGGGGCACAGGCGCACTCAATACCGGACATGACGGCGCTTTTCCGAAAGCTCTACGGGTCCGACACGCCTCGGGGCGAGATCGTCTCGCCGACCCGGGTGCTCCTCGACCTCTTCGACAGGTTCGAAGCCCGCTGCACCTTCTTCGTGCTCGGTGAGGTGGCGGAGTGGTACCCGGAGCTCGTCCGGGAGATTGCAGCCGGGGGCCACGAGATCGCTTGCCACGGAATGCACCACGTCGACATGACCGTACTGGGGCCAGAGCGCTTCGAGGCAGACCTCGAGAAGGCAGCTCGCATCCTCGAAGCCGTCTCCGGGCGGCGGCCGTCAGGATACCGGGCGCCCAACCTGGTCTACGAGCCGTGGGCAACGCGGATTCTGGAGCGCCTCGGCTTTACCTACGACTCGACCGTCTGCGTCTCACGGCCGTTGTGCGGCAAGTACAAGGGCTGGGCGCGGGCCCCTCTTCATCCGTACCACCCCTCCTACGACAACATTGCCGTGAAGGGCGCCGCGAGGCTCGCCGAGCTTCCACTGCCGTCGTTCCCGGTCGTGAACCTGTCGGCAGGGTCCGGCATCATCACCCGCATCGTCGGATTCGAGTGGACCCGGCTTGCGCTTCGGCACCGCATCCGCACCGGCGACACCGGCTTCTACTTTCATCCCTGGGAAGTGGCCGAGCGGCCGGTCGCCAGCGGGGGTGATGTGCGGAATCGGGTCTTCTTCAGGCGTACCGGACCGTGGATGCTCGACGCCGTGAAGCGGCTGTTCGCCGAGTTCCGCGGGCGGACGGCAACAGCCGGAGAAGTGGCCGCCGGCCTTCGCGAAGGTCCGCCCATTGGGCCTGTTCCTGGCACGTCCGCCCCGGAAACACCTACAATACCGGGAACCGCGACCTGAGGGTGTCTGCCCTGCGAATCCTGTATTTCGCCGACATCAGGTTCCCGCTCGAGCGCGCCAACGGAATACAGACGGCCGAGACCTGCCATGCCCTGGCGAGAAAGGGCGACGAGGTCGTTCTCGTCGTCCGCCCGGACAGCGCGGTGCCCCCGCGGGACCCGTGGAGCTTCTACGGACTGCCTGCCGATGCGCGGCTGGTGCTCGAGGTGGTCCGGGCGCGCGGCCCCTTGCAGCTGCGGCGGGCTACTTACCTGCTGCGCGCGGCAGCGCGGACGTTTCGCGCCGCCGCCGATCTGGTGATGACGCGAGATCTGGGCGTAGCTGGCGTGCTTCTCGCGCTGCCGCGGGCGATGCGCCCTCCGCTCGTCTACGAATCCCACGGCCTTGCGCCGGTAGTGAGCGCCGCGCTCCCGGAGTTGCTGGCCAACGCATCTCACGCTTCGAAGGCCAAGCAAGATCGGCTTCGGCGGCGCGAACGGCGCGTGTGGCAGCATGCCGAGGGGTACATCACCATTACGCACGCGCTTGCAGAGGATCTGGCCGCTTTGTACGGCCCGCGGCGCAGGCCTCTGGCCGTCATCCCCGACGGCGCACGGGTGGACCATCCGCGGCGCTTCGAGCCGCCAGCGAGGAACGCCAGGCCGGTCGTCTGCTATGCGGGACACCTGTACCCGTGGAAAGGCGTCGACCTGCTGCTCCACGCCATCTCGCTCCTCCCGGACACCGCCTGCCTCATCGTCGGTGGGATGAACGGCGAAGGGGACCTCGACCGCCTGAGGACGCTGGCGCATTCGCTGGGCATCGACGAGCGGGTGCGCTTCACTGGTTCGGTCGCCCCGTCGGAGGTGCGGCCAATGCTCTTGAGAGCGGACGTCCTCGTCCTGCCCAACACGGCGACTGCCATCTCCGAACGCTACACGTCGCCGCTCAAGCTCTTCGAGTACCTGGCGGCAGGCCGGCCGGTGGTTGCCACCGATCTTGCGGCTGTGAGAGAAGTGCTGGCCGACGGCCGAAACGCGGTACTCGCGCCGCCTGGCGATCCCGCAGCGTTGGCAGATGCCATACGGCGCGTCATCGACGACAGCGAGCTGGCCGCGCGCATCGCCCGCCAGGCGTTCGAAGACGCGGCCGGGTTCAGCTGGGACTGCCGGGCGGAGCGCATCCGGAAGATGTTCGAGGCGGCAAGGAGGCCAACGCCGTGATCTCGCCCGCACTGCTTGCCGCAGCACGTTGCCCTTCGTGCCGCGGCGCGCTCGCGAACGAAGGCGACCTCTACTGCCGCGCGTGCGACTGCTCGTACCACGTCGGAAAGAAGCATCTGGACTTGCGCCCACCCGCTGCCTTCGCGGAACGGACCAAGTACCTGGACGAGGAACTCCATCTGGACCGAAGGCACGAGCACGTGTCGCCGCCGTTACTTTCGGCCGGAGTGCGCAACGACATGCTGCGGAAGTTCCTCGCTCTGTCCCCGGGCGACCGTGTGATCGACCTGGGATGCGGCAGCGGCAGGGTCCTCGTCTGGAACCATCCGGAAGGAGCCTGGCAGGTAGGGGTGGACGTGAGCCCGTTCTTCGCCGCCGAGGCGCTCGAGACAGTGGACCTCGTGCTGGGCGACTTGAGACGCCTGCCGTTCGAGGACGGAACGTTCAACAAGGCTTACTCGCTGGACGTCTTCGAGCACATGTCGCGTGAAGGTCTGCGCGACGTTCTTCGCGAAGCCGCGCGAGTGCTGGAGCCGGGCGGCAGGATGTTCGTCTACAGTCACGTTCGCCGGAACTCGCGTCTTGCGGTGGGGCTGCGGCTGGCCAATCGCCTGGCTCGGCGGCTCGAACGCGCGGGCCTCGTGGACCTGACGCGGGAACGCCTGCGCAAGTCCGATCACCTCAACCCGCTCGCAGACATTCCGGACCTCGAGAGAACAGCAGCCGAGGCCGGTTTCCGGATCTCGAAGATCCGGTACTACACGCCCCTCGTCGGCGCCTTCGTGGAGAACATACTCGTTCGCGTTGCCGAACGCTGGTTGGCCCGGCGTGCGGCGAGGCCCCCCCGAGGGTCGGCTGGAACCGAGTCGACCGCCGCCAGCCATGATGGGGCGAGGTCGGCGCGCGCCGAGGCCAGGCGAGTGATAGCCGCGAGAGGCCCCATCTACGTCGTGCTGAAGGCTCTCACCGCCGCAATGAAAATCGACGTGTGGCTGTTCGGCCGCGTCGAGTCCGGGCCGTTCTTCGCGCTTCTCACGCGGAACGGGGAAAGTGGCCGCCGCCCATGAAGGTGCTCTACTCGGCAATCGACCAGCCGATACCCGGCATCAAGGGCGGATCGATACACGTGCGCGCGGTCGCCGAGGGTCTCGCCGCGCGGGGCCATGAGGTACACGCGCTCGTGGCGCCGGGCGACGGTCCTCTTCCGGGTCCGCCGGCCCACTGGACGGCCATCGGGACGCCCTTCGGCCTGCCGCACCTGCGGCTGCTCCGCCTGCGCGCGGTGGCTGCGATGGCCAGGCGTCTGCGGCCGGACATCGTAATCGAGCGGTATCACAACTTCGGGGGCGAAGGCGTGCTCGCCGCAAGAACGGTTGGGGCGGCTGCGGTGCTCGAGGTGAATGCCCCGGTGATCGACTACCCGGGGTCGCTGAAGCGAGCCCTCGACGCGATGCTGCTGGTCGAGCCGATGCGGCGCTGGCGCGATCGGGTGTGCCGCGGGTCGACGCTCTTCGTCACACCGCAGGCGTCCATTCTCCCGTCCTGGATCCCCAGGGAGCGCATCCTCGAAATCGAGTGGGGAGCAGACACCGACCGGTTCCACCCTGGAGCTGTGGGGGTGGTGCCGTTCACACGGTCTCCGGGCGAGACGGTCGTTGTCTTTGCAGGTGCTTTCAGGAAGTGGCACGGCGCGGAAGCACTCGTTCGGGCGGTCAGGGAGCTGAGGGCCCGGGGCAGAGGCGATATCAGGGCGGTGCTGATCGGCGAGGGGCCGGAGCTCGAACCTGCCAGGGCCACTGCCGGCACGGACCCCGGCATTGCATTCACGGGAGGCGTCCCGCACTCGCAGATGCCCGC
Organism: Vicinamibacterales bacterium; assembly: GCA_041947015.1. Lineage (GTDB taxonomy): Bacteria > Acidobacteriota > Vicinamibacteria > Vicinamibacterales > Fen-181 > JBHGBL01. The sequence goes on along the minus strand of JBHGBL010000004.1, from coordinate 355,020 downwards.
CTGCCTCGCCGCAGCGGATATCGGTGCGGCACCGTTCGAAATCAGCGCCCACCCTCCCCTAGCACTTGGCTTCTACTGGTCTCCGCTCAAGGTGTTCGAGTACATGGCCGCAGGCCTGCCGGTCGTCGCGCCAGCCGTCGATCGCCTCGACCGGATCGTACGCAGCGGCCAGGATGGCTTGTTGTACGATCCGCGAGATCCGGCCGGCCTGGCCAAGGCTATCGAGACGCTGGCCGATCCCGCCCGCCGGAAGCCGATGGGAGCGTCGGCGCGGGCGCGCGTGGTTTCCCGATTCAGCTGGGCGGCTCACTGCGCGCACCTCGAGCAACGGCTGTTCGCCTTGCGGGCGTCGAATCCATGAACATCCTCCTCGTGACCGACTCGTTCCCGCCGGGCTGCGGCGGCAGCGGTTGGAGCACCTACGAGCTTGCCCGTGCTCTTCGCGCCCGCGGCCACGCGGTGAGCCTCGTGCAGCCTCGCGTCGGGACGGCAGCCGGCGCGCGCGAGTACGAAGGCTTCACGATCGAGATGTTCCCAGTTGCCGCCACGCCGGTCCCCTACCTGCGAAACTACCTCAAGAGCGAGCGGCTGCACGCCCGAATGGTCCCATATCTGCGGGGTGTCATGGATGCTCGCCGGATCGAGATCGTCCACGGGCAGCACGCAATGAGTGCTCCCGCGTCCATCACGGCCGCGCACGCGGTAGGGCTGCCGTCGGTTGCGACCGTTCGCGACTACTGGCCTGTCTGCTACTGGTCGGACCTGATCCACGACCCTCGCTCGGAAGGGCTGTGCCCGAGATGCTCCCGCGCGATGATGACGCGCTGTATCAGGCCGCGGGGAGGCGCGGCATGGCCACTGGCTCTGCCGCTGGTCCCGTACATGGCGCGAAACCTCGCCTTCAAGCGCAGGCTCCTCGCCTCGGCCGACCTTCTCGTGGCTGTCAGCTCGACGATCGAGCGCGACCTTCGCGAGCGCGGTCCGGAACTAGCGGGAACGAGGATCGTGCGTGTGCCGAACCCCGTCGACTGCGACGCGCTCCTGGCGGCGGCGCACGCGGCGCCGGTGCCCTTCGAAGGCCGCTACATCCTGTACGCTGGCAAGCTGGCACCGAACAAGGGCGTGTCGCACCTCGTTGCTGCCTGCTCCCGCGCCCGCCTGCCTTGGCCGCTCGTTGTAGTTGGCGACGGGCCGGAGCGAGCCGCCCTCGAGCGAGAGGCTTCCCGAGCCGGACTCGACGCACACTTCACCGGGTGGCTGCCACGCGGAGAGGTCATCGGCTGGATGGCTCACGCATCGCTCCTCGCCTTCCCGTCGCGAGGCCCCGAGTCGTTGAGCCGCGTTCTCATCGAAGCGAGCGCCCTCGGCCTGCCGATTGCCGCCATGGACACGGGCGGAACGAGGGACATTGTCCTGCACGAACAGACGGGGCTCCTCTCTACGACCGTCGAGGGACTGAGCCGCGACATGACAGCGCTCGCGGCGAACCCCGAGTTGGCACGCCGGCTCGGGCAGAACGCCGCGCACCACGCGCGCGAGACCTTCGGAGCCGGCTCGGTAGCTGCGCGGATGGAAGCTCTCTACCGTGAGCTCGTCGAGACGAAGAAGAGGCGGGCGGCACGTGTTTGAACCGGAAGGTCGATGCGGATCGCTCCGTGTTGCCGTCATCGCGCGCAGCGTGTATCCGGTTCACGGTGTGGGCGGCCTCGAACGCCACGTCCACGACCTCGTTCGCCACCTGCTTGCCCGCGGCGCTAGGGTCACGCTCGTCACGCGGCGGCCAGCAAGTTCGAGAACTGCTAAGGGCATCCTCCACCCTCGCCTCGAAACAGTCTTCCTGCCTTACCGCACCTTTCCTTTTGCCGGGAGGCGGGGCACGACCGTCTTGGATCGGAGCACTGCGTACCTGGTCTTCGGCTACCGCGCCGGGCGAGTTGCTGCGACGCTGAGCAGCCGCGGAGAGGTGGACGTGGTGCACGGACTCGGCGCCGCCTCGCTGGGCTACGCACTCGCCAAGAGAAGGGAACAGGGCGCTCCCGCGGCGCCTTTCGTGTTCAATCCACAGGGGCTCGAGGAATTCGGCGCCACCGACGCGACCTACGCCGGTTCCCGGGCGAAACGGCTCGCCTACCTGCCGCTCCGGCGCGCCGTCGTCACCTGCGCGCGAGCGGCGGATTGCGTCATCGCGACAGACCGATCGCTGAAGTCGGTGGTCGAGCGGCATCTCGCCCCCTCGCCCGATCGGGTCCGGATTGTCCCCAACGCGATCGACCTCGATGAAATCGATGCATGCGGCGACGGCGACGAGCTGCCGGGACGCCTCCTCGAACGCCACGGCATAGGCCGGGAAGAGCCCGTGGTGTTGAGCGTCGGGCGCCTCGAACGCAACAAGGGGTTCCATGTCCTTGCGGCAGCGCTCGGCCGCATCGCGGGACAGCCATGGCGCTGGGTGCTGGCCGGCGACGGCCCGATGCGGCGTACCATCGAACGCGCAGTGGATGCGCAGGCAATCAGGCGCCGCGTCGTCTTCACGGGCCGCGTCTCGGAAGAAGATCTCCATGGGTGGTACCGGGCCGCAACGCTCTTCGTGCACCCCACGTTGTACGAGGGCAGCTCGCTCGTCACGCTCGAAGCCATGGCCCACCGCCTGGCCGTCGTTGGAACGAGTGCCGGGGGCTTGCCGGACAAGATCGAACCCGGCGTGACGGGATGGCTCGTGCCGCCCGGTAAAGACGGTGAGCTGGCATCGGCAATCGAAGAGGCGCTCTCCGATCGGCCGAGGCTGGATAGAATGGGAATCGCTGGGCGCGCGGCGGTCGAGCGCGCCTTCAGTTGGCCGGTCGTGGCAGACATGCTTTTCAAGGTCTACCAAGAGCTGGTGCGAGCCTGACAGGACGTCGACCATGAGGACTGCGGCCGGGGCGCCCGCGCCCGAAGCTCCGTACCCTGTTTCCGACACGTTCCGTGCGACTCCGCGACTCGAACTCGCGGCGGTGACCCTGGCGGTGAGCGCAGGCGCGGTGCTGCGGTTCTGGTCGCTGGGGCATGGCATCCCGTACGCCGTGGGGGCCGACGAGCCCGAGATCGTGCTTCGCGCCGTCCGCATGATGAAGACGGGCGACTTCAACCCGCACTTCTTCGATTACCCCGGCCTCTACATTTACATGCAGCTCGCTGTCGCGTGCGCCAGATTCCTCTTCGGCGCGATGCAGGGTGCGTGGCGTTCGCTCGACCAGGTGGGGCCGGAACAGTTCTACCTCTGGGGGCGTGCCTTGACCGCCTCCCTTGGGACGGCAACCGTCGCGCTCGTGTACTTGATCGGGCGTCGCTGGGGCCGGCCTCAGGCGCTCGCGGCCGCGTCCCTGATGGCCGTCATGCCGCTGCACGTGCGCGAGTCCCACTACGTGTTGACCGACGTTCCCATGACGTTCTTCGTGGCGTCGGCTTTCCTTCTGGCCCTGCGCGCGGCCGAACGCACAACCGTCGCCGGCTTCGCCTGGGCCGGCGTCGCCGCAGGACTCGCCGCTGCGACCAAGTACTACGGCGGCTTGATTGTGTCTGCACCGGTCGTCCTGGCGCTGGCAACCGATCGGAGATCCGCTCGGCCGGCGGCAGCCGCAGCCGCGGCGATCGCGGCGGCGATTGCCGCGTTCCTCCTGGCCGCACCTTACACCGTCATGGATCTTCCTGCTTTCTTGAACGGGTTCGCCTCGATGTCCCCCGCGCTCGCCGGCCGCGACCTGTCTGAAGATCCCGGTTGGCTCATCTACATGAAACACCTCAGGCTCTCGCTTGGCTGGCCGGCATCGGCAGCGCTGATTGTCGGACTGGCCGTCGCGGTCAGGCAGGCGATTCGAGGGCCCGAAAGGGCCAGATGGGCGGTTCTGGCCCTGTTCCCCTCTGTCTATTTCTGGTTGCTGTCGTCTCGAACTCTCATCTTCGGCCGCTACCTGATGCCCATAATGCCGTTCGTGGCACTGATCGCCGGTATCGCAGTGGTTTCCGTTTTCCAACTGCTGCGAGATCTCGCGTCGAGGGCCAAGGACGGGCGCCTCCGACGGCGACCTCTCAGAGCTGCTCTCGCAGCGGCGCTGGTGCTGCCGGTTCTTCTCCCGCCAACTCTGACCTCCTGCAGTTTCAATCGTCGCCTGGGCCTCACCTCCACTTATGCTCTGGCTTACGAGTGGATCCTGGCGAACGTGCCGCGCAGTGCGAAGGTTGCGATCGAAACCGCTGGCTTGCGGCTGCCAACGGACCGTTACGACGTGGAGCAGATGAAGACGTTGATCCTGCGGGACTACGAGGCCTTCCGCGCAGGGGGCTTCGATTACTTCATTGCATCGTCACAGTCGTTCGGAAGCGCCCTCGAGGCCCCGCACCTGCGGCCGAAGCATTACGAAGCGTACCGCCGGCTCTTCGAAACCGCGAGCCTGGTGCAGAAGATCGTCCCGTCGACCGACCACCCCGGCCCGGAACTTCGTATCTACAGGGTCGAACAGTAGAGAGTCAGAGAGGCGAAGGTCGACGATCGGCCAGCGCAAGAATGCGACAGGAACCGCAGAACGCCCGCGATCATTCTGCCTTGTAGTCGCCAACAAGGACACCGAGCAGCCGCGAATCGCCTTCCGGCTGCCAGGGCGGCTCGACGAAGAGGTCCATCTGGCGGTACCTCGCCCTGGTGCGGCCGGGGCGGTTGATGTACCGCACGACGTGCCAGGCATGGTCGGAGAGCTTTACCTCGTCGGCTGGCTGGCCGTCCAGTACGATCCGTACCGATTGTGGAAACGGCGCAAGCGAGCGCAGCGGGATGCGGAACGCCGAAGCCGTCGCCGGAAAGTAGATGCTCGCAGAAGGGCCGCTCCAACGCTGCGCGATGCCCCTTGGATCGTATTCCGTCCCGTAGAGCCCGAAGGTGTGGTCCGACAAGTCCAGCCGCCCCTCCTCCCGCAGGGCCCGTACCGGAACGCTTGCCGCGACGACAAGACATGTCGCGGCAATCGCGAGTTCGCGTACTCGCGCGTATCGTTCCCTCGATACGAGCGTGGGGGACGGATGGCTCGCCTCCATCACGGCCGCCGCCGCCGCAATGCTCCAGAAGGCGAACTGTCCGGAGCGCAGCAGCATGGGGTGGCCCGTGAGCCAGGTGAGGCAGTAGGCAATCAGGCCGACCGCAACGGCAAGGGCCGTGTGCCTGGTTTCGGCTTCGGACGAAGACGACCGCGCCACCCGGATCGCCCCCCTTGTCGCACCGCCTGCGAGCGCCAGGAGCGCCAGGAGCCCCGCCAGGCCGAGCTCGGCGCCGACCTGCAGGAAGTAGTTGTGCGCGTTTTCCTGTGGCCTCGGCAGCGCCTCCTGCGGAACGGCATACGCGTACACCTCCTTGTAATAGCGGCCGACCCCGATTCCCGCAACGGGCTGCCGCCGCATCATGCGGAGCGCCGCTTCCCACAATACTCCGCGCCCTTTGAGTCGCTGATCAGCAGGGAGGCGCAGGTTCAGCGTGTAGAGGACGCCGTCGAGGTACGACTGCTGGTCCCAATAACGGACGTTTCGGACGGTGGCGTACGTGGAGGCGGCGACGACCACCACCACGCCGAGTGAAACGCCGGCGGCCAGAATCCGCCCCATGTGCCGCGACAGCCAAGAGCCGGCTGCCAGCAGGCCGAATCGCCAGAGCCCGAACGCGTACATGAAAGCGCCAGCCAGGATCGCTGCCCATGCAATACGCGACGCCGTGAACACGGCTGCCACGGCGCTCGCCAATGCAACCGCCAGCCAGGCGGCGCGCCACGCCGCACGGCGATGGAACCGGGCGACGGCGACCGCGATCCACAGCATCATCGCCAGGTACGAGCCCAGGCTGTTTACATCGGGGAACGTTGAATTGATGCGAACGATCGAGGGATCCATCCGGACCCAGAACGGCAGCAAGCCGGCCCCCGTATAACGCTGCACGATGCCGATGCCGGCGACGACGGCCGCGCCTGTGGCGCTGGCCAAGAGGACGTGCCTCACCGACGCGCGGCCCGACGATCGCGCGTGGATCGCAACGAGCCACCATGATGCAAGACCCTCGACCATCACTGCGGCCGCGACGACTGGAGCGTAGAGATGCCTCTGTGACGCGGCCTCGATGAACTCACCGCCCATGAACTCGAGAATGCCGCTTGCCAGCTCGCCCGCTCCCCCCTGGACCAGGTGAAACGGGTAGAGGACGACGGCCAGCGATGCGGCCACTATTGCCATGAAGATGGCCCACGCCCCGGGAAGCCCGGCGCGCCACGACAATCGCCCAGCCGCCACGCGCAGCCAGGCCGCTACCAGCAGCGCAAAGAGCCAGATTTCGGCGAGCGACACCGGCGGCCAACCCATGCGGTCCGGGACGATCGACAGGAGAGGGAACGAGGCGATGAAGACGAGCAGGGACTGGAGCGGGTACGCCAGCGCCGCCGCCACCAGCACCAGCCAGGAGAGCTTCAAGGCCAGCGGCAACCCATCGTGCGCAAAGAAGCCTCGGAGCGGGAAAGCGCAAACGAAAGCCGCCATGGCGACTGCCGCCAGGCGGGCCAGGATGTCCCCGGCCTTGAGAGAGTGGCGGCTCATTTCGTCAGACGCCCACCGGGTCCTTCTCTCGACGAGTAGATGTCGGTGACGATCGCACGCCGGCGGAGCCGCTCGAGCCAGTCGGCAGTGACCTCGCCTTTGCGCCGTTCGACAATCCGTTCTCTCACGTCGCCAACAACCGCATCGTAGGGAAGTACCTGGCCGTCACGGGTGAACTCGGCCTGGTTCTCGCCGTAGTAACGGCGAGTCTCCTCGTCCGTGGGCTGAATGACGGCCGAGAACCGATCGCGCATGTACTGCTCGATCCTGAGGTCGTCGCGAAGCCGCGCGCGCAAGGATACTACGTCGAGCCCTGCGCGGGTCAGCGCCAGGTCGAAGGCCTCTGACGAAGAGAACCGGGCCCGGATACTCGCCAGCCTCAGGTCCACGTACTCGGCCTCCGGCTCCGGCGCCGAGTACCGCTCGACCTCGTTGAGCATCAGCTGCCGTTCGATCGCCCTGTCGAGCGCCTGACGGATCGGGTCGGTTCCGCCGTGCAGCTTGACCAGACCGAGGGCAATCGACGCTCGGATGTCCGAGAGCGTTATGACGGCACCGTCTACGACCGCCAGCACACGATCTACCGTTACCGGGGGCACGTCCTGCATTCCAGCACGATGCTGGAATGCGAAACCAGACGCCAGTACGAGGAACAGCACGCGGCTGCAGATGACTCTAGAACGCATGGCCTATTCCGATGTACCACTGCATCGGTGACTCGCGGGACCCGTCAGCGAACGTCCGCCGGCTCAACTTGAAACCGAGATCGAAGCGCACGGGGCCTATCGGTGACTGGTATCGCAGGCCAAAACCTGCTCCTCCCCGCAGCTCACCGGGGTCGAAGTCGCTCGCCCGGGCGAACACGTTGCCTGCGTCCAGGAACGTGACGCCTCCGATCGACCTGGTGAAGGGCACCCGCAGTTCGGCGTTCACAATGACCACGGCGTTGCCGCCCTTGGGGACTCCTCGCGAGTCCAGCGTGGCATCCGTACCGAGGCGGTCGAGAGCGAAACCGCGCACGCTCGTGTCGCCGCCGGCAAAGAACCGCTCGCTCGCAGGCAGCTCGCGCAGCTCGACAAGCCTGACAGCACCGTCCGGCTCGATGACCTCGCGCACCTGGGCGAAGCCAGTGGCCAGGCCGAGGCGGGCACCCGCAGCGAAGACGGTTTCCCGCGCCCCGGGCAACCTTCGAAACCAGAACCCCTGGACGTAGGACTTCACGAAGCCGACCTCTGAACCCAGGGGCCGGCGCGCCGCGACCACCGAGTCCACCAGGAAGAGCGACCCGGAGCGGGGGTTCAGAGGATCGTCGCGAGTGTCGCGCTGAAGACTGCCGGAGAATGCCGAGATGCGGACGCGCGGGAACAACCGGTCGATGTCGAGTCGGTCTTCCTCCCTGATGCGTTCGTTGAACAGGCGAGTCTTCTCGACGCTGTAACGGCCGCTGACGCTCAGGATGGGCGACAGGCGGTGAACGAGCTCCGCGCGCGCGCCGCGCCGGTTGAAGTTGAACGCGGACCGAACGGCCTGCTCGAAAAGGCCGGTCACGACGAGGTCCGACATGGAGCCGAGGGCCCTCGGCTCCCTGAACGTCCCGAGCACACGGTATTCGCGAAGACCCAGGCCGTCACCGCTGCCGCCGCCCACGACGCTGCCATCCCCCGAGCGCAGGACGCCGCGCATGAACAGGCTGACAGACCTGTTCTTGCCCCAGAGGTTGCGTCGGCTCACCTCGAACGACGCCCGGGGCGCCAGGTCGAGGCTTTCCACGGCACGGCCGCCGGAGTCCACTTCCCCTCGCAGCCGACGTCCCCCTTCGACGCCGACGCCTGCGCCGACGGTCGTGGACGGCGCTTCCTCGACGCTCACTAGGACGTCCCGCGCGGGCCCCCTGCCGGTCAGCGCGGACACCTGGACGCGCCGGAACAGGCCCAGCGCGCTCACGCGCCTCTGCGTCTCGGCGAGCGCATCGATGCCGATCGGCGATCCTGTCGTCAGCGGGATCTCTCGGCGGATCGTGGCAAGGCTCGTCCGCTCGTAGCCAGTGACGAGGACCCTGTCGACCACCATCTGCGGCCCTTCTCGCACGCGGAAACGGAGGTTCACCCGCCCCGACGGCCCGCCCTCGCCCACGCTCGTTTCCGGCTCCACCGAGACGGTCTGGTACCCTCGCTGAAGGTAGAGGATGGTCATCGCCTCGGCGTCTCGTCGAACCTGAGGCTCGTAGAACGGCTCACCTGTCCTGGAGCCGATTGCCTCTCGAAGAACACGCTCGTCAATCGCCTCGTTGCCCTCGATGACGACCGTGCCGATCACAGAACGCTGGCCTTCGAGGACGGTCAGCGTCACATCGACCGGGACCTCGCCCTGTGGCGACGGCCGGGCGCCAACCGTCACGGAAGGGGACACAGCAACCGACTGGTGTCCTTGCTGCCTGTACTGCTGGCGAAGAGCCGCAATGAAACCGTCGAGTTTCGACTGGACGAAGACGTCGCCAGGCAGCAATCCCGCCCCCGGCGCTGCCGCGATCCGGCTGCCCGTCGAGTGGCTCACGATCTCGATGGACCTTATCCTGTGGATCGGCCCCGGCTCGACGTCGAAGACGATACGCAGGTAACCACCCGCCGATTCGCGGCGGTGCTCGACGCGCGCGTCGCGGTGACCTTCGGACCTGAGGTACTCGACGATGTTCCTCCCCGAGTCCTCCAGGAGGTCTTCGTCCACGCTTCCTTCGCGCTCGACAGGCACCAGCTCTTCGAGGCGGCGGCCGGACAGCGAGATCCCCGTCACGGCCACGCTCACGCGCGGCCCGCGACCTCCCACGAGCCGGAGGTCCACCCGGGCGCCATCCGGCGAGACGGATGGAACGGCATCCAGCCTGGCCTCGTAGTAGCCATCGCGTCGAAGCCCGCTGACGTAGTCATCGATCCGCCGCAGCAGCGCTGCGCGATCGAAGGGCCGGCCGGGAGCCACGCGGAGACGCCGGAAGAGTTCCCTCGCACCGCCGGGAACCTCACCTTCGAAAACGATGCTGTCGTAACGGGCCCGGACCCCTGGCCGGACGGTTACCGCCATTCGAACACGCGACGGCGACCTGATCGGTTCGACTGCCGTGCCGACCTCGACCTGCGTGTAGCCTCGCTCGCGGTACAAGGCCTCGACCGCGGACGCTACTTCAGCCGCCCGCTCGGGATGCGGCGATTGACCGAAACGTTCCCTTACCGTGCGCGACAGGAGACGGCGGGACAGCCCGAGGTCGCCTCGAAAGACGACTTCAGCCACCGTGCGCCGCGGCGAGCAGTCGTAGTGGAGCTCCACACCTTCGCCCACCCTGACGCCGCGCACGTGGACATCCTCGAATCTCCCGAGCGCCATCAGGTGGCCTATGGTCGCGCGCACGTCGGCCATCAGGAGGGCGCGTCCAGGCTTGGTTTCCACGAGGTCTGCGAGCTGGGGGTCGCGATCTTCCACTCCGGCAACGGTAACGCGGATGCCCGCGACCTGGAGGCCGAGGAGGTCCTCCGCCTGCTGCGCGGCGGCGACGCCGGGCACGAAGAGCAAGAGGGCAACGGCTGGAGCAAGCATGCAGCCCGCCGCCTTCCGTGGCGCTGCCTTCATCGGAACCTTTGCCTCACGCGGACGTCCACCGCGTAGGTCCGGTCCTCGTTCTTCGAGACGATCCAGGACAGGCGGTCGCTTTCGTCGTACTCGAGCATCCAGATTATCTGATCGGTCGGAGACGTCAGGGACCGCGATATCGTGAGATAGACGCGGTCAGAGATACGCTTGCCGATCGTCAGGCGCGCGCCGGGGGCGAGGCGCTGGTAGGGGTCGATGAACGACGGCGTTATCTGGAAGGCGTCGAGGCCGATCGCTTGCTGCACCAGCTGGTCCACGCCGGAGGAAAGTGAACTGGTGAGGACCTGTGTCACGCCCGTTTCGAGCAGTTCGCGCTGCGCGGTGTTGGGCTGCTGGAGCGCCCGGATTTCCGGGTCCTGCACCTGCGGCGCGTCGCTGAAGAGAAGCGACAGGATGTCTACGGGCGGAAGCGGAGGATCGGAGGTGAGCTGCGGCTCCAGCCGGTTGATCGTGCCTCCCAGCCTGAGGTCGACATCGTATGTCTGCCCCTGCGCGCGCACCCTGGTCTGCGCGCGGATATCGAAGGAAGGCTCGATCCGGGTTGGATTCACGAAGTCCACGGCCCCGTATGTGACAACGTACTGCTTGCCCTCGAAGAACACGCGGCCGCGCTCGACCTCCGCCCGGCCGAAAAGAAGCGGCCTGTCATAGCTGCCTCTCAGGCTCAAGTCGGCGCTCGAAACGATCTGGGCCAGGTTGTTCTCGATCCGGAGTGAAGAGGGCGCGACGATCCGCACGTCGAAGTCGAGGGGAAGGCTGCTTTCGACCGGCGCCTCGCCCGCGGGGTGCCCTTCGCGGCCACCACCGAGCCCCACCAGCTCGAGAAGGCCTGTGCCGATGTTGAGGCGGCGGTCGTAGACCGAGCTCTTCACGCTGACGGCGCCCTTGAGGGTTGGACGGCGCAGCGTACCGACGAGCGCCAGGTCCGCGTCTATCACCGACCTGAAGCCTTCGGGGTACCTGAGGTTCATGTCCTCGCCGGTCGCAGTGAGGCTGAACTCCGAGGGCACGTACCCGTCGAGCCCTATGAGCCCGCCGAAGCGGACGAGGCCTCGCCCGAGCTGCGCCGTGACGCTCGGCGCACCCGTCACCGGGTCGGTCAGGCGGACGCCGCGAGAATCGAAGACCAGGCGGCCGTTGATCGCCTCGATCGAGTGGGGCAGCGAGAAGTAGCGTACGCGGCCGTCCGTGATCGTAGCTGTGCCCGAGAAGACTGGCCTTCGGAGCGGGCCGCTGATCTCGGCGGACACCGAAGCCCGCCCCGAGCTCCTCAGGTCGCGGAAGAAGCCCTGCAGGATCCCCAGGTTCGCGTCGCCGGTGGCCCTCGCCTCAATCCTACCTTCGCCGATGTCGACCGTGCCGGACAGGTCGAGGTAGGTGTCTTCGCCAACCAGCCTCACCTGCTCCAGTTCGACCACCTCGCTGTCGAGCGAAAAGGTGACGGGCCCCTGGTTGGTCAAGGTGTAGTCGAAGAGGCGCAGGTCTGCCTTCTCCACGGCGGCTTCGACCAGCAGGTTGCGGGGGTGCGCAAGCTGACCGACGATCCGGAGCGTCCCGCTGGCAATCGCACTGGTGAAGGGCGAGAGCCGCGGCTCGAACGCGCGGACGTACGGGTCGAGCGAGGTTTCGGTGAAGCGGAAGCTCAACTCGGCGTCTGCGCCGGCGACCATCGCGATGCGCCCGGTTCCAGACACGGCGAGACGGGGCGACGCCGCATCGAACTCCAGCGTCAGGATCTCGTCGCTGACGCTCACCCACCCGCTGACCTCGCCGATGCCCTCGTCGTTCACGAAGAGGTCGCGCACCCGGACGTCGGCCTCATAGCGCGGGTTTTCGAAGAAGCCGGTGCCGCCACCCTTGAAGTCGATGAGCCCGTAGAGAGGAGCCTGCTCGTAACGCAGAAGCTCGAGCGATTCGACGGGGATGCGCCGGCCGTCGGCGTTGAACGAGTAGCGCCCGTCCCAGCCGACATGGGCCGCCCCGGTGATGCCGCCGCCTCCCTTCGAAATACGGATGCCATCGAACCTGACACCGGTACCCTCGAAGCGCAGCGACGCAGCAGCCTCCTCGAATGTTTCGCCGTAGGCTTCCCCGGCGGCGATCTTGGCCTTGCCGAAGCCGAAGGGCCTGTTGTACCTGCCGTAGACGTGGAACTCACCGCTCAACGTGCCTTCCAGGGGATACTCGTCCATACCGAACGCGTGGCGCAGGTCGGCGACCGGACGTTCCTCGATCCATATCCGCGCGTCGATTTCGTCCCGGTCGTCCTTGCGTGGGTAACTCAGGGAGAAACGCCCTTCGGCGCGGATTTCCGAACCGTTCCTCAGCACCCTGACACCGCTGACATCGACGTAGCCGCCTTCGACGGTCACGCGCCCCGTTGCCTGACCCCACACGACGCCCCACGCGCGCGTCTGGCTGCCACGGAAGGTGCCCTCGATCCTCGGCCGCCGGAAGGTCCCGAGCATCACGCCTCGGAAATCGCCGTGCCCGCCCATCGGGACGACGCCCGTGGGCGAGCCGAAAGCAGTGATGATGCCCGCAAGCAGCCGGTCGCTCTCCTGCCAGTCGGCGCTTCGGGTGTAGAAGGGCAGCCGCGACTCTTCCCCGTAGGCCGTTCGCCCTTCGAACTCAACATAGGTGGTCGGCGTGGCAGCCCAGCTGCGATCGAGGTCGACCCACTCGGGCCCGAAGCTGTAAGTCAGGTGCCCCCCCACAGGGACGTGCAAGTCGAGCGGGAGCGGTCCCGGGTTCTGCCGCGCCGCTTCTTCGGCGTCGGTGCGAACCTCGACTACGGCCGGCCCGGTCCGTGCGAACAGCTCCACGCCTGCCGGCGGTTCAACCGCAACCGTCCCGCGGCCGCGGTGATCCGACCAGCGATCGAGCGGCCACTCCAGCAGGTTCCGGCCGGACGCGCGGCCCGACAGCCGTATGCCTTTCGTATCGAGGAAATCCGTGAACTCCGCCAGATCGACCGAATCGTACGAAGTGTCCAGCCGCGCCCAGGACGACTCGCGGCTCCCCATGGGTGCGATCCCGAAGGTGAAGGCTGTGTGGCCACCGTAGAACGCGGCGCTCGCGTCGTAGACGATGAACCGATCCGGGGTCCACGTCAGCCGGCCCGCAAGCGCGGGGAACGAGAAGCCCGAGAGGCGGATCTCCGGGCTCTCGAACCGGCCTTCCAGCCTGTACCCCCCGCCTTTGAACAACCGGAACAGGCCATCGAAATCGGCCTCGCCCTCCAGCGTGAAGGTGCGCCGTGCGAAGAAGATCTCGCGCATGCGCGGCGCCTGCAGGCGGGACTTCACCTTGTAGTACTGGTTCGGCCAGTTGCCGAAATCGACCTCGCCCTCGATCACGCTCTTCGCACCGTCGGTCGCGAGATCGATCCGGTCGAGCAGGACCTTCCCGCCCTCGATCCTGAACGTGCACCGCATCTCCGAGCGCATCGGCACGTAATCCTTGATCGCCACCGTGCCGTCGGAGAACGTCGCTCTCCCAACGTATCCCTCGGACCAACCCACGACGACGTCGAGGTTCCTGCTCACGTTGGTCCACGTGCCGTGCTGAAGGTACGTGAACTGCCCTCTCGTGGCGTGCACGTACTGCACGCGCGTGGTGAAGCGCCGCTGCCCGCCCTGGCCGCGCCCGATTCGAGGAAGCGAGCTGTGTCCATCCCGGAAGAGCTCGATCGTCATGTCCCAGTCGGTCATGCGGACCGATTCGATCAGCAGCTGGCGGCGGCGCACCAGCGTCCACCACGGCAGTGACACCTCGATTCGCTTCGCAGACAGGAACGGGCGCGCGTCTGGGGTGAGGCCTTCGATCAGGAGGTTCTCGATGACGAAATCACCCGTGGCGAGCCGGATGCCCACTTTCCCGACGTGGAGGGGCCGCTCGAGGTACCGCGATCCGTACCGCTCGGCGTACTGTCGCGCGAGCGGGCCGAGATCGACCGTGAGGAGGAAGATCGCGGCGACGAAGGCGACGGCAGCGAGAAGGGCGAGGATCTCGAGAACGCGGATCGCCCATCGCCTGGCCCGAGCGAGTACTGCACGCATCGCTTCCAGCTCGCCTACTCGAGAACCACCAGGAGCCTGCCGGAGTCCACCGAGGCTCCGGGCTCGGCGAGCACCTCCGCCACGCGGCCGGCCCTGGGCGCACGGAGCTCGTTCTCCATCTTCATTGCCTCGATCACGACGAGCGCCTGCCTCGCGGCAACCAGGTCGCCCGGGCGGACGAGGACCCTGACCACTCGGCCCGGCATCGGCGCCAGCACGTGGACCACGCTGCTTTCCTCGGCGAAGGGATCCGCGCCCGTCGAGCGCCGGACTCTCACCGGGGTTTTCGCGTGTATCCTCGTGTAGACCACCCCGGCACGCAGGTAGACCTCGAACTCGCCCGGCGTCGCACGTTCGGCAAAGCCGACCTCGTAGCTCCTGTCGGTTTCGCCTCTGACGACCAGCGAAAGCGTCGTCGGGTCCAGCCGAGCAGCGTCGACAGCGTAGCGCTCACCGTCGACCTCGACGAAGAGGCTGTCTTCGCCGCTCTCTATGCTGACGCTGTGTACCCGGCCGCCGACATCGACATCTAGCTTCATCCTGGCCGCCGTCTACCCGAGCGCCTCGCGCCTGGCCTGGGCCTTCCACGCGCTTGGTGGCGCCACCCTGTCCCGGTTCGCCGCTGCGCCGGCACGCGTCGAGGCGTGAATGGCAGTCGCGATCGCCGCTATCTTCTCGCAGTCCGGCGACACGTCGAGGAACGGCTTGCCGGCCCGAGCGTTCAGGGCGCGGTCGAGGTAATTCGTGTCGAACCGGCCCTCCCGGAAGTCCGCCTCGCCCAGCAGCCACCGGAAGAACGGTATGCTGGTCTTTATTCCACGCACCTCGTACTCGCCGAGCGCCCGGGCAGTTCGTGCAATGGCCTGGGCTCGCGTCTCACCCCAGACGGCAAGCTTCGCAATCAGCGGATCGTAGAATACCGGCACTTCTAGGCCGAGCGATACACCGCCATCTTCGCGGCGAATTCCGGGGCCGGCTGGCACACGCAGGCCGAAGATCCGCCCAGGCGAAGGCAGGAACCCGTTGTCGGGGTCTTCTGCATATATGCGGCATTCGATTGCGTGGCCGTCGGGCGTGATGGCCCTCTCCGGATCGATGTCGATCCTCTCGCCGCGCGCTATCCTAATCTGCCACTCGACGAGGTCCACACCCGTCACGAGTTCCGTGATCGGGTGCTCGACCTGCAGCCTGGTGTTCATCTCGAGGAAGTAGAACTTTCCCGAGCTGTCCAGCAGGAACTCGATGGTGCCGGCATTGGTGTAGCCCGCAGCGCGCGCGACTGCCGCGGCACGGGTTGCCATCGACCGGCGCATCTCGGGTCCCACCACGACCGACGGCGATTCCTCGAGCACTTTCTGATGGCGGCGCTGGATGGAGCACTCGCGCTCGACGAAGGCCACGACGTTTCCGGACCCGTCGCCGAGAAGCTGGACCTCCACGTGCCTCGGCGAGTCTAGGCAGCGCTCGATGTAGACGCTCGGGTCGCCGAACGACGTGGTGGCCTCGGAGCGCGCGGCGCGAATGGCACCCTCGAGCTCTGATGGCTCCCGCACGAGCCGCATCCCCTTGCCGCCGCCTCCTGCCACCGCCTTCACGAATATCGGGTACCCGACCTCGCACGCGATCCGCTCGATCTCGGCCGCACCGGCCGTTGGGGGCAGCGGGTCGGCAGTCCCAGGGACAACCGAGACGCCGGCCGCCAGCGCGACGCTCCGGGCCACGGTCTTGTTGCCCATCAGCTCGATCGTTTCCGGAGACGGCCCGATGAAGGTCAAGCCCGCGTCCCTGCAAGCCTTGGCGAACGCTGGGTTTTCGGCAAGGAAACCGTAGCCGGGATGGACCGCGTCCGCGCGGGCGCGAAGGGCTGTTTCGACGATCCGGTCGATCCTCAGGTAGCTCTCGGCTGGCTGGCTCGGTCCGATCGGGTAGGCCTCGTCCGCGTAGCGCACGTGCAGCGCCAGGCGGTCGCACTCCGAGTAGACGGCGGCGGCGCGGATCCCCAGGTCGCGGCAGGCACGAATGACGCGCACCGCTATCTCACCGCGATTGGCGACCAGGATCTTGCGAATGTCCATCTACAGCGGAATGTTGCTGTGCTTCTTGGGCGGGTTCCTGTCCCGCTTGTTCTCCGACGCCTCGAGCGCGGCGACGATCCTCGGTCTCGTGGCACGCGGCCGGATCACCGCATCGAGGAACCCGCGCTCGCTCGCGACGTACGGATTGGCGAACTTCTCACGGAACTCGCTCACCTTCGCGGCCCGGAACGCGTCGGGGTCCGCCGCGCTCTCTATTTCCCGCTTGTAGAGAACGTTGACCGCCCCTTCCGGCCCCATGACCGCAATCTCCGCCGTCGGCCACGCGTAGTTCGCGTCCGTCCGGATGTGCTTGCTCGCCATGACGCAGTAGGCGCCCCCGTACGCCTTGCGCGTTATGACGGTCACCTTCGGCACCGTGGCCTCAGCGAAGGCAAAGAGCAGCTTCGCCCCGTGGCGGATGATGCCCCCGTACTCCTGGACTGTCCCCGGCAGGAAGCCGGGCACGTCCTCGAAGGTCACAAGCGGGAGGTTGAACGCGTCGCAGAAGCGCACGAACCGCGCACCTTTGACCGAGGCATCGATATCGAGCGTTCCCGCGAGGTGGGCCGGCTGGTTCGCCACGATGCCGGCGGGCCGCCCTGCGAAACGCGCGAAGCCCACGATCAGGTTCGGAGCGAAGTGCTGGTGAACCTCGAGGAAGTGACCGTCGTCCGCAACCGCCGTGATGAGCTCCAGCATGTCGTAGGGCTGGTTCGGAAGAGGCGGAACCAGCGCGTCGAGCGATGGCTCCTCGCGGTCGGCCGGGTCCTGCGTGTCGCGCCGCGGGGGATCGTCGAGGTTGTTCGACGGCAGGAAACCCAGCAGCTCGCGGATCAGCCCGAGGCACTCCCGGTCGTCGTCGACCGCGAAGTGCGCAACGCCGCTCGTAGCGTTGTGCGTCATGGCCCCGCCCAGCTGTTCCTTGGTCACTTCCTCGTGCGTGACCATGCGGATGACGTCCGGGCCCGTCACGAACATGTAGCTCGTGTCCTTCACCATGATGATGAAGTCGGTTATCGCGGGCGAGTAGACGGCTCCGCCGGCGCAGGGACCCATGATCGCCGAAATCTGGGGGACAACGCCCGAAGCCAGCGTGTTGCGCAGGAAGATATCCGCATAGCCGCCGAGCGACATGACACCTTCCTGGATGCGGGCGCCGCCCGAGTCGTTCAATCCCACGACCGGCGCCCCCATCTTCACCGCGAGATCCATGACCTTGCAGATCTTCGCCGCATTGGTTTCGGACAGCGAGCCGCCGAAAACGGTGAAGTCCTGTGCGAAGGCGAAGACCAGCCTTCCATCCACCCGCCCGCGCCCCGCCACGACGCCGTCGCCGGGAACCTGCAGGTCGCCCATTCCGAAGTCCCGGCAGCGGTGAGTGACCAGCTTGTCGATCTCCTCGAAGCTGCCGGGATCGAAGAGCAGATCCATCCTCTCGCGCGCCGTGAGCTTGCCGCTCTCGTGCTGGCGGCGCAGGCGTTCCTCTCCGCCGCCCAGCTCGGCGAGGCGCTCCAGCTCGGCAAGCCTGTCGGCGTCGGTCATGCTGTGGGCCCCGCCATCTTCTCCCAGTCCTTGAGGAAACGAGCCAGCCCAACGTCCGTCAACGGGTGCCTGAACATCGACTCGATGACCGAGGTCGGGCACGTGCAGATGTCGGCACCGAGGCGTGCGGCCTCGACCACGTGCATCGGGTGCCTGATGCTGGCAACGAGGACCTCGGTCGCGAACTCGTAGTTGTCGTAGATGTCGATGATCTGCTCCACGAGGTCGAGGCCGTCGGTCGAGATGTCGTCGAGGCGGCCGATGAACGGGCTGACGTAGGAGGCCCCGGCCTTAGCCGCCAGCAGCGCCTGCGCCGCCGAGAACACCAGCGTCATGTTGACCTTGATGCCTTCTCCGGTCAGGCCGCGGCACGCCTGCACGCCGGCCTTTCCGAACGGCAGCTTCACGACGATGTGTTCGTCGATCGAGGCGAGCTCGCGCCCCTCGCGCAGCATTCCCGCAGTCTCGGTCGCAATCACCTCGGCGCTGACCGGTCCCCTCACGATCCGGCAGATCTCGCTGTAGAGCCGCCTGGGATCGCCACCCTCACGCGCGATGAGAGACGGGTTCGTCGTCACACCGTCGATTATGCCGAGCGCCGCCCACGTTTCGATGTCCTTCAGGTTGCCTGTGTCCATGAACAGCTTCATGCCGAATCCCCTTCTCAACGCTGGTCAGCTGTTGAACTTCCGATTACCCCTGCCGAGATGTCCCGCACGATTACCGGCACGGCGGATGGAGACGGGCCTCCGCCGTGCCGGCTACCCATCCCTGCCGCCGAGGCCCTAGGCGCGCGCCAGGACCGGGTTGGTCAGATCGCCCACGCCTTCGACCCTCACCGTCACGATGTCGCCCGGGCGCAGCGGTGCGATCCCGGCCGGCGTCCCGGTCGAAATCACGTCGCCCGGCAGAAGCGTCATGATGGAGGAAACGAAAGCGACCAGACTCTCCACCGTGAAGACGAGTTCCCGGGTCGTGGAGGCCTGTCGGCGGACGCCGTTCACCCAGCATTCGACCGAAAGCGAAGAAGGGTCCAGTCCCACTGCAATCGCCGGCCCCATCGGAGCGAAGGTGTCGAAACCCTTGCAGTGCGAGTACTGAACCCCGTTCGACTGCATGTCGCGAGCCGTCACGTCGTTGACGGCTGTGACGCCCAGAATGTATTTCCCGGCTTCTGACTCCGGGACCGCGCGAGCCTTCCTGCCGATGACGATGGCCATCTCGGCCTCGAAATCGACGCGGCCGACCCCCGGCGGCAGCAGTATCGGCTCTCCGGTCGCCACAATCGCGCTCGGCGGCTTCAGGAAGATCACCGGCGTCACCGGCAACGGCTTTCCCTGCTCGGCCGCATGGTCCTTGTAGTTCAACCCTATGCCCACGAGCTTCGACGGCGAGACAGGCGCCAGCAGCCTCATGCCGGCGGGCAGCTGGGCGCCCGGCGGTACGTCGAGCTCGGGACCCTGCCGGTAGTCGCCGAAAATGTTCCCCTCGAGAGCGTAGAACCGTCCGTCGCGCTCGAGAACGTGTCGCTCGCCTCCGTTGTAGTCAACTCGGTAAACTCGGTCGGACATGACGGCTCCTCACCGTACGGTTTCCTCGACCCGATTCGACGGAGCACTGACGTTGGGCGGAGTCGCGCGGTCGACCGCGACGACCGCGTAGACATAGCGTGAGCCGGCCTGGACGTTGGTGTCGCGATACGTCGTTCCGGTCACCAGCACAGCGGTGATCGGCTGAAGTGTCTCATCGCCCGGATTGCCGCGCAAGACGTGGTACCCGGCCAGATCAGGCTCGTTGTTCGGCTCCCATATGAGGCTCACCGCGCCTCCGCTGGATACAGCCGCGAGGCTTCGCGGCGCCGACGGGGGGAAGATGTCCCTTGGCGTCACGCATACCGGCCGCGAAGGTTCGCCCTCGAGCAGCGCGGCCCCATAACTGTCCACGGACCGGACAACGTAGCAGCGCTCCTTCCCGAAGTCGAGCGCCGGATCCTGGTAGGTCGTGCCCTCGACCGGCTTTTCGTTGAGCGGCTGCGGGACCTCAGGTCTGGGCTGCGGTTGAACGGCGTGCTCGGTCGCGGGAGAGGACGCGCCGCTCTCCCGCGAAAGCACGTAGACGTTGTAGCGCGTGGCCTGGAACGATCGCACGAGCGGCCTGGACGCCAGGAACGAGCCCGTGGTCGTCGCCTGCACCGGGGTCCTGGCATCCATCGGGGCGGACCATGAGATTGTGACGGCATGCTCCGTGAAAGAGACCTTGACTTCAGGAGGCGGCGAAGAGGGATCGACGAGCGGCACGGTCACCCGTGGGGCAAACGGCCCCCGTCGGCCTCTCCTAGTCAGGGCCGCCGCCGTGTAGATACGTGCGGGGATGTCGCCGGGGTCCGACCAGAGGAGCATGTGCGCTCGCGGGTCGGTATCCGCGTCCGTCTTCTTCTCGTTGTCCTCGGGCAGCGGCACCGCTGTGAGCACCGGCCCAGTGAGACGTTCCACGAGAGTGGCTGTGCCGCCCTGCTCGAGTGACTCTGGCGCCGGGGCCTTCGCCGGTGCCTCCTCGGTCTCGGGCGCGGGCGGAGCAACGGGCAACGACGCCACGAGCATACCGCGCCTGACCAGGTTGTCGTTCGGTCCGGGCGACCCCGTGTAGCCGTAGACTTCGACCCGCGACACGTCGGCTGGCGTGGACTTGTCGAGGTTCGCTGTCGGGACCCGCAAGCGAATGTAGACGTCGCCGCCGAGGCGCCTTGCGGTGAACTCCTCGACCGGACCCGGAAGGCTGACAACTGGCGCCAGCGGCGGGCCTTTCTTGCCGCACGACGGCGTGAGGACTGCCGCGATTGTTCCCGCCGCAAGCAGTGAGAGTGCCGCAAGCGCGGTCCGAACGCAACGCGACGGCGCCCTCCGGGGCGCCGGTCCCTGTGTAGGGCGCATGAGCATCAGGTCGCCAAGGGCAGGCAGTTCCAATGGTTTCGACCGGCCCTGGAAGGGCCGAGCGACGCGCGACGCGCTAGAGGATGTACCGCGACAGGTCTTCGTTCCTGGCGATGTCGCCGAGCATCCGATCGACGTACGCAGCATCAATGGTAATCGATTTGCCCTCGAGTTCCGGCCCCTCGAAAGACACCTGGTCGAGGAGCTTCTCCATGACCGTGTGCAGCCGCCTCGCTCCTATGTTCTCCGTGGTCTCGTTGACCAGGGTCGCGAAATCGGCGATGCGGCCTATGGCATCGTCGCTGAACTCCAGCGTGACCCCTTCGGTTTCGAGGAGAGCTTTGTACTGGCGGACGAGCGCGTTGCGCGGCTCGGTCAGGATGCGGACGAAGTCGTCGCGGCCGAGCGCGTCGAGCTCGACGCGGATCGGGAACCTGCCCTGGAGCTCGGGTATGAGGTCCGAAGGCTTCGAAACATGGAAAGCTCCAGCCGCGATGAAGAGAATGTGATCGGTCGCAACCATCCCGTACTTGGTGTTCACGGTCGTGCCTTCAACGATCGGGAGGATGTCGCGCTGCACCCCCTCTCGGCTGACATCGGGGCCATGGCCGCCCTCTCGCCCCGCGATCTTGTCGATCTCGTCCAGGAAGATGATGCCGGCCTGTTCGACCCTCTCGACAGCCGCGCGCGCCACGCTCTCCATGTCGACCAGCTTCTGCTGCTCCTCCTGGACGAGGTGCTCGCGTGCCTCGGGAACCGGGACCCTCCGCCGCCTGGTCTTCCCCTGGAACAGGCCGGGCAGCATGTCCTTCACGTTGATGTCGATCTCCTCGACAGACGAGCCGCTGATGATCTCGAAAGACGGAAAGCTCCGCTCGCGCACTTCGATCTCTACACTGCGCGAATCGAGCCGGCCCTCCCGGAGCTGCTGCCGCAGCCGCTCCCGCGTTTCGCGCGCGTGATCGACGGTGGTGTCGCCCTCGAAGCCCGCCGGTCGCGACGGGGGAAGAAGCATGTCGAGGAGACGTTCCTCGGCGTTCTGCTCGGCCTTGGCCCGTACCTCCTCGAAACGCTCCTGCCGCACCATGTCCACGGCAATCTCGACGAGGTCGCGGACCATCGACTCGACGTCGCGCCCAACGTAGCCCACCTCGGTGAACTTCGAGGCCTCCACCTTGAGGAACGGCGACTGCGCGAGGCGCGCCAGACGCCTCGCGATCTCCGTCTTGCCGACACCGGTCGGGCCAATCATGAGGATGTTCTTCGGGGCGACCTCTTCGGCCATTTCGGGCGGCAGACGCTGGCGCCTGATGCGGTTCCGCAACGCAATGGCGACCGCCCTCTTGGCCTTGTTCTGGCCGACAACGTACTTGTCCAGCTCCGCCACGATCTCGCGGGGAGTCAGGGATTCGCCAATCCAGTCGATCCGCTGCGGGAGGTAGATGGGCATTTGGTCCTCGCAACCCTCCTGACATCAATCGCGCCTTCTTCGCCTCCGGCGGCTGTGGCTCGTCTCGCTCTCGAAGTCGGAGCGCCAGCGGGCGAGCCGGTTCCGGCGCGGCCGGCTGAACCGATTCCGACCCGCGATCCCGGGATCCCCGATCCCCGCCCCACTCAGAGTTCCTCGATCGTGATGTTCAGGTTGGTGTAGACACAGATCTCGGCGGCAATCGCCATCGCCTCCTGCGCTATGGCGCGCGCATCGAGATCGGTGTGGCGCACCAGGGCCCGCGCGGCAGCTACAGCGAAGGCCCCACCCGAACCCACGCCGACCAGGCCGTCATCAGGTTCGATGAGGTCTCCCGTGCCCGACAGGAGGAACGTCGAACGCTGGTCGAGCACGACGAGCATCGCCTCGAGCCGCCGCAAGACGCGGTCCGTGCGCCAGTCTCTGGCAAGCTCCACCGCCGAACGCTCGAGGTTGCCCCGGTACTGCTCGAGTTTCGCCTCGAACCGGGCAAACAGGGCGAAAGAATCGGCGGCAGACCCGGCAAAGCCGGCGAGCACCTTGTCGCCATACATCCGGCGGATCTTGCGAGCGCGATGCTTGATGACGGTCTGCCCGAAGGTCACTTGGCCGTCGCCTGCCATCACGGCCCGGTCCCGGTGACGCACTGCCAGGATTGTCGTGCTGTGAAACATGGGCGGTTACGCGGCTGGAAACGCGGGGGAAGGAACACCCACGAGGCAGTCTAGCGACGGTCCTCACGGGTGTCAAGGAAACGGGACAATGGCTGCTCTGTCGGGGTGACATCCCGTCCGGCACGGCTGGCGCCTAGGGGGAAACAGGAGTATTTTGTAGGAACAGCGGGGTTGGCAGCTGGCAGGCCTGTTGCTGAGGACCGAGGCGTAGACTCCGGCCGCCGACAGCCAGCCGGCAGGCGTTCTCGAGGGGGCTCTTATGAAACGTCGCATCTTCGTGATGGCTTCGGCTGCGCTCGCCCTCACGCTGACCCTGGCCTGGGCACTTCCAGCCGCGGCCCAGGACAGGCGGCCGCCGACAAGCAGCGGGTCAGGCTCCTCCGGCTCCGGGCAGGCGGTGCCGAGAACATCGGGAGGCGGCAGCGGGGAAGGCGGTGGCGGTGTTGCCGTACCGAGGGGCGGCTCCGGCGGCGGGGGCGGGAGTTCCAGCTACACGCCGCCACCTACCGGTTCTTGGGGCGACTCCGGCACCAGGGGCGCTGTGGCCAGGCCCGCGGGAGGCGGTCGGAGAGTTGCCGGGGCCGGCGACCGGTCCGGCACTGCCGTTCCGATCCAGAGCAGGCCGCGCGAAGGGCGTCCGGCCGTCGGTCAGGCCGTTCCCAGGGAGGGAGTGACGCCTGCCCCGGGCGGTGGCGGCTACACCTACTACTACCCGTCGTACTACTACAGCTACTGGCCGTACGGTTACGGATACGGGGCCTTCGGTCTCGGTTACTTCTACGACCCGTTCTGGTGGGATTACGGCTACGGGTACCCGGCCTACGGCTACTACGCCGATGCTCGCGACGATTACTACTTCGGGTCGGTGCGCCTGAAGGTGAAGCCGTCGCAAGCCGAGGTATTCGTGGACGGGTATTACGCCGGCCAGGTGGACGATTTCGACGGGATCTTCCAGAGTCTCGAGCTCGAGACCGGACCGCATCGCATCGAGATTCGCGCGGTCGGGTTCGAGCCGTTGGTCTTCGAGGTGCGCGTGCAGCCGGATCGAACCATCACCTACCACGGCGACATGCGGCCGGTTCGGTAGAGCGTGGTCGCTGACAGGGGCGCAAGTCGCTTGCGCCCCTACCTTCGTCTCGAACCCAGGAACCAGTAAAGCGGCACACCCGCAACGATGATCAGGGCGCCCCAGAGGGACGGCCCGGGCCGTCCCATCACGGCCGCGACGGTTATGAGCAGCGAGGCGACAACGAACACCCCCGGCGCCACCGGGTAGCCCCAGGCTTTGAACGGCCGCGGCTCGTTCGGGCTCCGTCGCCGCAGCACGAACACCACGCTCACAGCGAAAGCAGAGAAGAGCAGCACTGCGAAGCCCGTGTACTCGGCGAGCTGATCCTTCGTCCCGGTAAGAACCAGCAGCGATGCCCAGACCGCCTGGGCCAGTATCGACACCCATGGCGTCCGGTAGCGCGGGTGGATGCGGGCCGCTAGGGGGAAGAAGACGCCGTCGCGCGCCATCGCGAAGTAGACTCGCGGACCGGCCAGCGTCATCGCGCTCAGGCTCCCCAGCAGCACCACGACGGCCAGCGCGCCCAGCATGGTCGAGGCAATCGGGCCGAGCAGTCTGTCGGCCGCTATCATCGCGATCTCGGACTCTCCGCCGCCCATTTCCGACACGGGAACCGCAAAGAGATAGACAACGTTGAGCCCGACATAGAGAAGCACGATCGCCCCGGTCCCGATCCCCAGGGCAACAGGGACGTTGCGGCCCGGCTGCCTTATCTCTTCGGCGACGTACGAGGCGGCGTTCCAGCCGCTGTAGGCGAACATGACGAGGATGAAAGCAAGAGGCAAATTGAAGGTGCCGGCAGGTCCGGCGCCGGACAGGTTGCCCGCACTACCGCGCCCCAGGGCAAGGCCTGCGACCACGAAGAGAGCGAGTGCGCCGACCTTCAAAGCAGCCAGCGTATTCTGCACGAGGCGCCCCGGGCCCAGACCTCGCAGGTGCACGAAGGCCAGGCCGAGCAGGACCGTCAGCGCAACAATGGTCTGCGGCGAGAAAGTCAGCGACAACGGCCCGAGGGGAATTACGAAGAACGGGGACGCGTCCCCTGCCACCGGTATGAAGCGGCCCAGGTACTGTGAGACCCCCAGAGCGCCTGCAGCCATCGCTCCGGCAAAACCTGCGACGAACGACGTCCAGCCGGTGAGGAACGCCGCGAGGGAGCCGAATCCCTCGCGGAGGTACACGTATTCGCCGCCCGACTTCGGCCTGAGCGCCGCGAGCTCGGCGTAAGCCATGGCGCCGGTGAAAGCGAGCAGGCCCCCGACCACCCACACCGCGAGGAAGCCCACCGGGTGGGGAACGGCCTGGGCGATGTAACCGGGAGTGATGAATATCCCGATGCCGATCACGTTCGAGACTACAATGGCCGCGGCATCGACGGGTCCGAGCCGCCGTTCGAGCGAACGAGCTGGTTGGTCAGGCACACGGCATTATAGTGGGAGGACGCCCGATGGATATCCAGATCCTGTGGCTCGTGCTCTCGCTCTTGACCCCGAGGTGGCGCGGCGATGGCCAGGATCCCGCCGACCGTCTGGCAGCGCTTCGGAACCAGATGGTTGAAACGCAGATCGCTTCGCGGGGGATAAAGGACCCGGGCGTCCTTGCGGCGATGCGCCGGGTGCCACGACACCTGTTCGTTCCCGACTTCGAGGTGGAGAACGCCTACGATGACCGCCCGCTGCCGATAGGGCACGGTCAGACGATTTCCCAGCCTTACATCGTCGCGCTGATGACCGAGCTCGCGCGACCCGGCCCGGCGGACCGCGTGCTGGAGGTCGGCACGGGGAGCGGGTACCAGGCTGCCGTGATAGCAGGCCTTGTCTCGCACGTGTTCACGATGGAGATCGTCGAGCCGCTGGCCGACCAGGCCCGGGCGCGGCTCGCGTCGCTGGGGGTGAAGAACGTCACCGTTCGAACCGGCGATGGCTACTCGGGGTGGCCGGAACAGGCGCCGTTCGACATCATCCTCGTGACGGCAGCGCCCGAGCGGGTGCCGCCTGCCCTCATCGAGCAGCTGAAGCCTGGGGGGCGTTTGGTGATCCCCGTGGGCAGCGTCTACGACCTACAGGAATTGCAGCTGATAGAGAAGACCAAGGACGGAAGGCTGCGGACCGAACACATCACAGGCGTTCGCTTCGTGCCGATGCGCCGCAAGTGACCGGAGCCTGCCGCGCCGGAGCCGCGAGCGACTCGATGGCGGCGCCAGCCGAGAACGAAGGCTGGCTACTGCGTCAGCAGTACCCGCTCGATCCTGTGCTCGGCCAGCTTGACCCACTGCGCGGACCCGTGCTTGGCGAAAATCTCGACCCGCGCATCGACGAATTCCTTGTTCTGCAGCATCTCCGCCCTGGGCTGGAGCCCGAGGTAGCCGAGCTGGGAGCGAAGCGTGAGCGGTTCGGTCGAGGCCCCGGCCGTCAGCCCTGGGTAGCCGATGCCTCGAACCCATGCCGAACTCCATTCGTCCTCCTCGCCCACTCTCCGGAAGATGGAATTGATCTGGACGCTGGAGATCTCGCTGTCGCCCACGTTGCGCAACCGGAACGAGATCGTCGGCACGAGCTTGTTCTTCGGCCCCTCGGGACTCTGCTCGATTCCGGCGTCGTACCACCCCGTTGTCACGTCGGTAAGCTGCAGCGCCTTCTGCAGGTCTACCTGCTCGGAGCAGCCAGTGGCGAAGATCAGCGCGACCAGGACGGCCCACGAAGCGAATAGTCGAAAACGCATGCCGGTCATTGTAACGCGACGGGCGCGGGGAGGCTTCCCCTCAGTCGGTGCCTGGAAGCACCCTCCCTAGAACTCGCTGATCTCCACCCGCTTCCTCGCCTCTTCGCGGGAGAGCTTGCCCGCGTGGAGCGCGGCAAGGTCGCTGCCCTTGACCCGCAAGGTGATCGTCATCAGTTCGTAGGGCTGGCCGGGCGATATGCGGACCGGCTCGCTGTCGCTCACCGCCACCGTGAACCATTCGTCGGGCGCGATCTGAAGCGGGGCGCTGTGGTCGAGCATCGCGTCGATTATCGAATTCCTGACGTCGTTGGTATACGCCTCGTTCGGGTCCTGATCGGGCGCCGCCTGCCGGAGCGTGAGAACCCCGGGGGCAGTTTCACCCATCAGGTAGACACGAATCCTTTCGATTCCCCTGTCGAGGGCCCGGCGTCGGTCGGGATCCGCGACCAGCTTTATCTGCTCGCGCAGCGAATCGAGCTCGCTGCCCAAGTTGGACACCGCCTCGCGGCGGGATTCGGCCAGAACCTGGTAAGACCAGGCCAGGCTGCCGCGAAGCGCCGGCACCTCGACGTTGAAGAACAGTCCGTAGCCGTCCAGCCTGAAGCCCCGCGCGCGCGACGCCCCGTTCCAGAGAAGCGGATCCGACAGGAATGCCTGGAACCGGCGGGTCGTCTGCAGCGCCCCGTTTGCAGCCGCGCGCTCCAGCACGCCCTCCATCACCGAAATCTGGTACCGACGCTGCCGATCCGCGCTATCCGGTCCGGCCGCCACCTGCTGCCGATCCTGCCCCGTCGCTGCGGCGCACGGCAAGAGCAGCGCCAGAAGGCCCGCCACGGCAACCTTCACGTCAAACCTCGAAGTATCCCTGCCTCGCATATCGATCTCGCTGTCGGTCTACTTGACCTGGGAAACACGCATCAGGTAGTTGAGCATCTCGTCCGAGCGCCCATCGAGCTGCACCAGCCCGCGCTGCAGAGCCGTGAGGTCACCCCTCAGATCGCGCGCAAGCTGTATGTTCCTGATTGCCAGCTCTCGCCGCTGGCGTTCCTCGCTCGCCGTGATGAGCGCTTCCACCCGGCGCATGATTCGGCCTTCGTCGGGAGCAGCCGTCGACGGCGCGACGGCGGCACGCTCCGGCACCGTCCGGGCGGAAGCCAACTCAGTCCGCAACTGTCGCTCCAGTTCCGCAAGATCTTCTCTCCAAGGCGCTGTGACCGCCTGCGCAGCACGGGCATTCGCGGCGTCCGCCCGCACGTTGCCACCGCCAGGCCCAGCTTCCGTCCTGTGCCACCCCGTGGTGACGGCAAGGCCGTCGGCGCCGTAACGGATGTCGAGGTTGGCGATGGCGGCGCCCGCCGAGAGCAGCAGCACCGCCGCCGCCGCCTGCGACCAGGCGGGAAGGGGCCTGGCCCACCAGGCCCGCCTCTCGCCCGCCTCCGTGTCCCGGACGATGCGGAAACCGAAGTGGCGCGGCGGCGCGGTCCATCGCCCCAGCATGTCGCGGACCTCGCCCAGTTCCCGCAGCTCCCTCTCGCACTCCTCGCATGCCACTACGTGCTCTTCGGCAAGACGCCGTTCCGCCTCACTGGCCTCCCCGTAGAGGAGCGCCAGCAGAGCCGACTTGTCCTCGCACCTGCTTTGTTCGTTCATGATGTGCCGCCCGCCGCAGGCCGGCTAGCTTGCCTGCCCTGTTGCTGCTGCAGTTCCCTCCTAAGCACCACGAGCGCCTGGTACAGCCTCGTTTTCACCGTGCTGAGGGGACATCCCAGCAAATCCGCAATCTCCTGGAACGTAAGGCCCTGGTACTCCTTCAGTATGACCGCCGCCCGCTGGTCCTCGCTGAGTGCCTTCATTGCGCGCCTCAACGCCCTGCTGAGATCCTGCCGCATGAGGTAGTCTTCCATCGACTCGACCGACCCGCGCTCGGCCGCAATCTCCACCAGGTCCACCCCGTCGGGCGCGGCAGTGAACGGCGCCCTGCGGTCACGCCGTATCCAGTCGCGACAAAGGTTCAGGGCTATCCGGTACAGCCAGGACGAGAATTTCGCCTGGCCCTTGAAAGCCGGTAAGCCCCGAAAGGCGCGCAGAAACGTCTCCTGGCAGACGTCCCGGGCGTCGTCTTCGCGGCCGATCACCCGGTAAGCCAGGGCATAGATCGGCCGTTCCCAGCGCACGATGAGCTGGTTGAAGCTCTCGGTGTCACCCGCGAGCGACTGCGCGACGAGTTCCTCGTCGGTGACGGTCATCGATGAAGGCGGCTTCAGGCCCCGGGATTCCGGCTTCAGACCTCTGCCCCGAGCGGCGGATCGCCGAAGTCCCGCCAGCTCTTCGAGTTCAAGCCTGCCCGAGTCCCAGCTCCCGTATCCTAACGCCTGTGTTCTCCCCAGTTCCTCGGCCCCCGGTGTCATCCTTCAACCGCGAAACTTCCTCCGACGCGGGAGCCCCAGCCACTCGCGTGGGTCCCGGACGTACGAGTCCTTGTTGCCTGCTCCTGCCCGTTCTTATCGCCCCAATGAACTCGATCCGCACCACGTCGGGCAGGCAGCCCGTAAAGTTAGACGCTCGGCCGCCCGAATCAGTCTTAGAATGCCACCACCCATGACGGACCTCTCTTCGTTCACGGCCCTGGCTCAGACCTCGGCTGCAGGCGGCGACATCGCCGCGCTCCTGGACAGGCTCCACCGGCAGGTGCGCGACGAAACCGGCTGCCGTTTCTCGCTGTTGTTCAGGTTCGACGCGAGAACCGGGAACCTCCATCCTTGCTCCGCGAGCGGGCTCCGCACCCTTCCTCGTGATGTGTGGACCGCCAGCGTTCCCGCGATGCGGTTGGTCGAGCAGGCCTTCACGTCGGGGCTTCCGGTACTGGCTGATCGTGTCTCCGGCGGCCTGGCCCAGCTGTGGCAGGCGGAGATGGCAGCGGCCCTCCTCGTACCCCTCTTTCGAGCCGGTGAGCCAGTGGGACTCCTCGCCCTGGGATTGCCCGGCAGCGGTGTCGTCGCGTCGGCAACTCTGGAGAAGGCAGCCTCTATTGCCGGGGGCTTCGCGACTGCGCTCGAAGTGGCACAGCTTCGCCATCAGGCCGAGCTCCAGCGTGAGATCCGCGCACTGCTCGACGGGTTCTCCCGCGTTGCGTCTTCGGCCTTGAGCCTGATCACGGGCCTCGAATCGTGCTGCAGGGACGCAGCCCGGATGTTCGGGGCGGAGCGGGCCGCCGTCTGGCTACACGATCGGCGCGCGAGGGACCTGGTGCTGGCAGCCGCGTCCGATCCTCCCGTCGCCGGGCGAATCACGCGCGTCCCGGCCTCGGGCGCTGACGAGCCGATTGCTGTTGCTCTGCGCAGCGAACGGGCAGCAATCGACTGTGACATCCGCGGTTGCGGCGAGCGCTCCGAGCCCTGCCGCCTGGTTGTTCGCGTGCCGCTCAAGGGGAGGCGGCGGGCGCTGGGCGTCTTGGTGCTCGACGGTGTCGGCCTGGACCGCGGAACGGACCTGGATGTTCTGGAAGATGCCGACGAACTCGGAAGGCAGCTTTCGGCTGCCATCGAGAACGTGCAGCTGCTCGAGGAGGTGATACGCTCCCGCCGCGAGTTCGCTTCCACGCTCAAGTCCGTTCCCGACCTGGTTGCCGTCTGCGACGCCAGGATGAGAATAGTGCAAGTCAACGAGGCTTTCGGCGAGAGGATCGGCGTCGGACGCGAACGTGCCATCGGGGCGCCAATCGGCGAGTTCCTCGGCCTCGAAGCCCGCAACTGGATCTCGACGCTCGATCTCTGGGGCAAGTCCGCCAGCACTCAGACCTTTACACGCGAGTTCGAGGACCCGGTCTTCGAAGGGCGGCACAAGCTGACGGTGACGACGTTGATAGGAACCGACGGCGAACCGCTGGGACTCGTCCTCGTGGACCGGGATCTGACCACCGAGAGCAAGCTGGAGGCCGAACGCTCGGCGCTTCGCGACCGGCTGACGGAAGCCGAGAAGATGGCGATACTTGGACAGTTCGTCGCCGGCATCGCACACGAGCTCAACAATCCGCTGCAGAGCGTCATCGGCCACCTCGAGCTCCTGGCGAGCGACAAGCAAGCGCCGGCCGCAATACGCAGGCGCCTGAAAGTGGCGTCGCGCGAGGCCGACCGTGCGGCGGGAGTCGTGCGCGACCTCCTCGTGCTCGCGGGACGCCGCGAGACGAAAGGCCGAAGAGCCGACGTCAACGCGGTCGTGGCAGCCGCGATCCGGGCAGCGCGCAGGGGAAGCCGCAGGAGGCGGTGCGGGTCCGTCGTGACGGATCTAGACCCGTCTCTCCCACGGGTCGAGGGGGATTCACTGCGGCTGCGCCAGGCCTTCAGCAACCTCCTCGTGAACGCCATCGACGCGGCGGGGCCTGAAGGGACCGTACGGGTCAGGACTCGCTACTGGGCAGCGAGAGGCCTGGCGGTCATCGAAGTCCACGACAGCGGGCCGGGCATACCCGCCGAAGCGCTGGACCGGCTCTTCGAGCCGTTCTTCACCACGAAAGAGGCTGGAAAGGGCACCGGCCTCGGCCTCACCATAACCAAGGGTGTCGTGCAGGATCATGGCGGGAAGATACTCGCCGCGAACCATCAGTCGGGCGGCGCCGTGTTCACGGTGGAATTGCCTGTCGGCAGCCCAGCGAGTTGAGAATGGACGATTCTTTCCTCACTACCGAAGAGGTGCTCGCCTACCTTCAGGTCAACCTGAGAACCGTCTACCGGCTGATAAAGGCCGGCAAGATCCCGGCGGTCCGCGTCGGCCGCCAGTGGCGCTTTCGCCGACGTGACATCGACGCCTGGCTCGAGCAGCAGTCCCGGCCGCGCGGCGCGCTCGGTGCGGGCCGCCAGAACCGCCTCGCCAACCTGCCACTCGACAAGGCGAGCTTCGAGCCAGCCGCGCGCAGGGTTCTCGTCGCGGACGATGAGCAGTCGATAAGAGAACTGCTGGTCCAGGCGCTGGCGCTCGCCGAATACGACGTGGAGGTCGCCTCGGACGGCCGCGCCGCGCTCGAGCGTCTTCGGCTCGGGTCCTGTGATCTATTGATCACGGACCTCAAGATGCCGGGACTCGACGGGCTCAGCCTCGTCCGGGAGGTCCGACGCCTCGCTCCCGAGATGCCGATAGTGATAATCACCGGGTACTCTACCGAAGAGGCTGCGATCGAGGCGCTGAACCTCGGAGTGACGGGCTACCTGAGAAAGCCCTTCCGCGTGTCGAAGATCCTCGCCGCCGCGGCGAAGGCACTCCGCGAGTAGCTCTTGCAGGCATGGTACAATCGTCCGATCCGCCGGTTCGATTCGTGAAGCCACTGTAGAGGCCTGGAGGCCGAGGGCGGCTTCCGGCCCTTTCACCCAGCATGATTCAGCTCGTTTGCCTCAGGAAGGCATTCGGCGACCGCGTCCTCTTCGACCAGGTCACCTGGCAGATTGGCGATCGCGACCGTGTGGGCCTTACCGGGCCCAACGGTGCCGGCAAGACGACCCTCCTGAAGATGCTCGCCGGCTTGGAGGAACTCGACGGCGGCCAGATCGTCAGACCTGCCGGCCTCAAGGTCGGCTACCTGCCTCAAGACGGCCTCACCCACGAAGGCCGCTCGCTCTACGAGGAGGCATCGCTCGCCTTCGAGGAAACACTGGCCGTGAAGGCAGAGATAGAGGCGCTCGAGGCGCGGCTCGGCGACCCTTCCACGGTTGACTCGGAGCACGAGGCGATGCTCGTGCGCTACGCGGACCTACAGGACCGCTTCCGACTGGCCGAGGGCTACAGCATCGATCTGAAGATAGCGACGGTTCTGGGAGGCCTCGGCTTCGCCCAGACCGACTTCTCGCGTCCCACGGAGACGTTCTCGGGTGGCTGGCAGATGCGCATCGCTCTCGCGAAGCTCCTTCTCTTCCAGCCCAACCTGCTACTCCTCGACGAGCCGACGAATCACCTCGACCTCGACGCGAGAAACTGGCTGGAGCAGTACCTCGTGTCCTACCCGCACGCGGTCATCCTCGTCTCGCACGACCGGTACTTCCTCGACTCGGTCGTCACGCGCATCGCCGAGGTCAACCTCCGCACGCTGACCGACTACGCGGGCAATTACAGCACCTACCTGGCCGAGAGCCAGGCGCGGCTCGAACGGCTGCGCCAGGCCAAGAAGGAGCAGGACGATGAAGTCGCCAGGATGCGGATGTTCATCGACCGCTTCCGCTACAAGGCGACCAAGGCGGCACAGGTCCAGAGCCGGATCAAGATGCTGGAAAAGGTGGTGCCGATCGAGGTGCCGCCAGAAAGAAAGCGCGTCCACTTCACCTTCCCGTCGTGCACGAAGAGCGGGCGGATGGTCATCGACCTCAAGAACGTCCGCAAGGCGTACGGGGACATCGTCGTGTTCAAGGACCTCTCGCTCCACGTCGAGAGGGGCGACCGCATCGCGCTGGTCGGCAGGAACGGCTCGGGCAAGTCGACGCTGATGCGGATTTTGTCGGGTGAGGAAGCGCCGGATGCCGGCACGCGTGCCGAGGGCCACCAGGTGGTGATCCAGTACTTCGCGCAGGACGAAGCCGCACGCCTCGATCCCACTCTGACCGTCTACGAAACGCTCTCTGCGGGCTCGCCGGTCCACATGGTTCCGCAGATCCGCAACATCCTCGGTGGCTTCCTCTTCTCGGGCGACGACGTGTACAAGCGGGTAGGGGTCTTGTCGGGCGGCGAGAGAACGCGGCTCGCCGTCGCGAAGATGCTGCTATACCCGTCCAACACGTTGCTGCTCGACGAGCCAACCAACCATCTCGACCTCGATTCCAAGGACGTCCTCCTCGAAGCGCTCGAAGACTACGGCGGCACGCTCATCTTCGTCTCGCACGACCGCTACTTCATCGACAAGCTCGCGAACCGGATCGTGGACGTTGGAGGCGGGCAGGGCATCTCCTACCCGGGAACTTACGAGGAGTTCCTGTGGCGGAAGGAGCACCCCGACCTTGCCGGCCCGGCTTCCGAGCCGGCACGACCCCTCCAGAGCGGGGTGCAACGCCGCGGAGGGGCGCCGGACAGACGCCCGGCCACCCTGAGGCCCGCAACCGAAGACGCAAGGGCGAAGGCCTCTGCGGAGCGAGACGCTAGGAAGCGGTCGATCGCAGAGGCAAGGAAGACCGACCGGGCTGCCCGGGCCCTCAAGCAGCGGATCGACGACATCGAGGCGCGCATCACCGAGCGAGAGGAAGCTATCAGGCGAATCGAAGCGGCCATGGCGGCACCAGGCTTCTACGACAACCGGCAGGATGCCGAAGCGACAATCTCACGGCACCAAACGCTCATGTGGGAGGTAGGCGACCTGATGCGCCAGTGGGAGGACCTTCAGACGCAGGCGGACCTGCGGTAGGCGCAGGTGCAAGCTCGGATCTGTCATTGAAGCCCCACCCTGACCATGCGAGTTTGCCGCTTGCCGGCCGAATTCAATTACAGTATTGTCGGTCGGTTACGATACCGTAACCCTCAAAACGTGCAGCCCGGCTGAAGACCCTTTATTCGCTGCAGTTTCAACGATTCTCGAAAAGGCACGCCGTTTGCGCTGAGCCTGGTTCGCCACGGCCCCCGGCGGCCCCCTGGGTGCAAGTCGCAGACATGGCGGACAACCAATGAAAAGAGCATCGGCCGGACGCGGCCGGCCAGCGGGTCGGGGGCAAGGAAGCACGGAGGCTCTGGCGCCACGTGCCGCTGTCGGCGAAATCGTGACGGACCATTTCTTTCGGCAGGTAGTTGCCGGAATGCGGAACGGCGTCCTCGCCGTTACCGCCGACGGCCGGCTGGCGTTCGCGAACGACGTCGCTTATTCCATTCTCGACCTGGCGCGGTCGGCGGACGCCGCCGGCCGCCCGCTCGGGGAAGTGCTCGGCGCTCACACCGATCTTGCGCGCATAGTTCTAGCTGCCCTCGAAATGAAGAACCTCCCCAATCGCGCGGAGCTGCGCCTCCGCGCGACGGGCAAA
The DNA here is from genome assembly GCA_041947015.1 of Vicinamibacterales bacterium. Classification (GTDB taxonomy): domain Bacteria; phylum Acidobacteriota; class Vicinamibacteria; order Vicinamibacterales; family Fen-181; genus JBHGBL01. Next base: position 320,256 of record JBHGBL010000004.1, on the reverse strand, counting down.
GTGATCGGCTACACCCTTTCGCACGTCCACGGCGACGATGGCGGGGTGGCCGGCGTTGCGCTCTTCTTCAAGGACCTGACGCGTGTCGAACAGCTCGAGGAGCGGGAGAGGCTGAGGGATCGGCTGGCGGCTCTGGGCGAGATGGCCGCGGCGCTCGCCCACGAGCTCAAGAACCCGCTGGCCAGCATAGAGGTGATGGCAGGCCTGCTCCGGCGGCACGCTTCGACAACGTCGGACATGCATCCGCTGGTCGCCGACATCATGAGCGAAGCCAAGATGGCGAATGCCATCGTGCAGGAGGCGCTCGAGTTCGTCCGGCCGATTCGACTCCAGGTGGAGCACACATCGATCGCGCGGGTACTGCAGGACGCCGTGCGCACGGCCGGCAGCAAGGTCGACCCGCGTGACATCTGTGTCACGTTCACCGTCGACGGCCGCGTCCCTCCGATCCAGGGCGACCACCACCAGCTCTGCCAGGTCTTCACGAACCTGCTGATAAACGCGTTCGAAGCGCTCGGTGGAAGAGGACGTGTATCGCTGGTTGCCTCGCCGGGTGCTGCCAGGGGGGACGGAGGATACCGCTCCGGAACCGACAACGCGCCCGAGGCCACGGTCGTCGTCGACGTGACCGACGACGGACCGGGCATCGCTCCGGAAGTGGCCGAGCGGATGTTCAATCCCTTCTTCACCACGAAGCCCCGCGGGTCCGGTTTGGGCCTGGCCATCGTCCGCCGGATCGTGGACGCGCACGACGGGCGCATAGACGTGGAGACAGCCCCTGGCCGGGGCACCTCGTTCCGAGTGACCCTGCCGGTCGCCGGGGCGCGGGAGTGGTTCGACGAGGCTGCACGCCCCTGACGGAGGACCTGACGACATGGGCCGGATTCTTATTGCCGACGATCACGACGCATTGAGGCGGGGGCTTTCGCGCGCCCTCACCGGCGCCGGCCACGAGGTCGAAGAGGCGCCCAACGGAAACGCCGCGATCGAGCGGCTGCACGAGGCTCACTTCGACGTCGTGCTGAGCGACTTGAAGATGGGCGGAAGCGACGGGCTGGACGTGCTTCGAACCGCCAAGAGCCTTCACCCGTCCACGTCGGTGATCCTGATGACGGCTTTCGGCTCGGTCTCGACGGCGGTGGAAGCGATGAAGAGCGGCGCCTTCGACTACGTGCAGAAGCCGTTCGAGATCGAGGAGATGGAGGTCAAGATCGAGAAGGCGCTCGAGCTCAGGCGGCTGCGGCACGAGCTAGACTACCTGCGCCACACCCAGCAGGACATATACGACTTCGATCGCATCGTAGGGACGAGCCCCGCCCTCCAGAAGGTCCTGGGCATCGTGCGGAAAGTCGCCAAGAGCAACACGACAGTGCTGATCCGAGGCGAAACCGGGACCGGCAAGGAGCTGATTGCGGGTGCCATACACCACAACTCGCTCCGAGCGTCGCGCAACTTCGTCAAGGTGAACTGTGCCGCTCTCCAGGAGAATCTTCTCGAGTCGGAGCTCTTCGGGCACGAGAAGGGCGCATTCACCGGCGCCGACAAGCAGCGAATCGGCAGGTTCGAGCAGGCGGACGGAGGCAGCCTGTTCCTCGACGAGGTCGGAGACATGAGCCCCAGCACGCAGGCCAAGATTCTGAGGGTGCTGCAGGAGCACGAGTTCGAGCGGCTCGGGGGCACCAGGACGATCCGCGTGGACGTGCGCCTCATCGCGGCGTCGAACCGCAACCTGAACGAGATGGTCACAGCGGGCCTGTTCCGCGAGGACCTCTACTATCGGCTGAACGTGGTGTCGGTGGAGATGCCCGCGCTGCGGGATCGCAAGGAGGACATCCTGCCGCTGGCCGACTTCTTCATCAGGCGATTCAGCGGCGAGCTGAAGAAGAAGATCGACGGCATCTCGGTTGAAGCGCAGAAGGTGCTGATGCGCTACAACTGGCCCGGCAACATACGAGAGCTCGAGAACACGCTGGAGCGCGCGGTGTTGCTGACCGAGGGCAGCATGATAACGCTTGACGATCTGCGAGTCGGCGAAACCGTGACGTTCTCCGGCGACCCGCAGGGGGTGCCCCTGGTGAAGATCCCGCCGACCGGCGTCCCGCTCGACCAGATAGAGAGGCAGGCGATCCTCGAAGCACTCAGGATGTCGAACTGGGTACAGAAGGACGCCGCGGAGCTGCTCTCGATCAGCCCGCGCGTGATGAACTACAAGATCAAGACGATGGCCATCGAAATACCGAAGTCGCGGCGGATGCAGCTGGAGGGAGTGTAGATCCGAAGGGCGGTTGACGGGACCGATGCTCGACCTTCACGCCCTCGGGTGCGCCTTCCTGTACACCGCCAGCAGGTGCGCCGCATCGAGATGCGTGTAGCGCTGCGTCGTGCTCAGCCGGGCATGCCCCAGAAGCTCCTGAATGGCGCGGAGGTCGGCGCCGCGCTCGAGCATGTGTGTTGCGAAGGAGTGGCGAATCGCGTGCGGGCTGATGCCGAATCTCGTGCTGCACATCGAAACGTAGCGGCGGACCATCCGGTGCACGCTGCGTGACGAGAGCCGGCTGCCCCTGTAGTTCAGGAACAACGCCGGGTCCGCCGCCTTCGCCGCGCGATCCCGCAGCGACTCGCGTATCGCCTCGGCCGCGCTCCGGTTGAAAGGAACGAGGCGCTCCTTGTTCCCCTTGCCCGTTACCCTGACCAGCCTGGCCCCGAGGTTCACGTCCTCGAGATCGAGGCCCACCAGCTCGCTCAGCCTGAGTCCGGAAGCGTAGAAGAGCTCGAGGATCGCGCGGTCGCGCCTCCCGAGGGCAGTGGAACGATCAGGTGTTTCGAGCAGCCTTGCCATCTCGTCGATCGCGAGGTGCGCGGGCACGCGCTCCTCCCGCTTCGGCGAACGGATGAGCGAGCCGGGATCCGCATCCATCGCCCCTTCCCGGCGCAGGTAGCGCACGAAGGCTCGGACGGCGGCCAGCTTTCGCGCGGCGGTGGAGCGGGACAACCCTTCGCGGAACAAATCGCCCAGGAAGCCTCTGATTGCAGCTTGGTCGATGTGGCCTGGCTCGAGTTCGCACCGCCTGACGGCGCTGCGGCCGGCCAGGTAGTCCAGGAACTGCAGCACGTCTCCCTCGTAGGCGATCAACGTGTTGTGCGACATGTGCCTGTTGAGCCGCAGGTAGTCGATGAACGATCGCAGGTGCTCTAGCACGCGAGTAAGTTATCAGTTTTCAGCCGTCGGTGAGCCGGGTCGGTCGAGTCGTCGGCGGGCGTCGCATTCTCCTTTCATCCGCGGGCTTCCTGAAACAGCGTCGAAGTGGCCCTCCAGACCGCAAGATCTTTCAACGCCCGAGCCGCGACGGCGCGAGACCTGTCGAGACGCCGCGCCCGCCGGCGTGTCATCCCCGCCGTCCTCGCACGCTGCGCCGCCTCCGCGGTCCCGCCTCGGCGCGTCTCGTCGATCGGAGCCATTATGCCGAAGGTTATGTTGGCCGGCTGGTAACCGCGCGGGTCCGCACGCGACACGTAGAAGGCGAGCGCGCCGAGCGCGGTCGTCCTGGGGGGAGGGACGGGTTCGCGGCCAGAGACCAGCGCCACGGCGGACAGTCCGGCGAGCAGGCCGGAGGCGGCCGATTCCACGTAGCCCTCGACACCGGAAACCTGGCCCGCGATGAGGACGTCGGGACGCAATCGAGTCTGCCACGTCGGCAGGAGCACGCGGGGCGCGTTGATGTAGGTGTTGCGGTGAATCATCCCGAAGCGGACGAACTCTGCTTCACCGAGCCCCGGGATGAGCCTGAAGACCCGCGCCTGCTCGCCCCACTTCAGACGGGTCTGGAAGCCCACCATGCTGTAGTGATCCCCGGCCAGCGTGTCCTGTCGAAGCTGCACGACGGCGTAGGGCCGCCTGCCCGTGCGAGGGTCGCGAAGGCCAACCGGCTTCATCGGCCCGTAGCGCAGGGTGTCGACGCCCCGCGCCGCCATCACCTCTATCGGAAGGCAGCCTTCGAAGAAGCGAGGCTCGTCGGCGTCATGAAGGGGCACCTGGCTTGCGGCGGTCAGCTCCTCGTAGAAGCGGGCGTACTGCGCTTCGTCCAAGGGGCAGTTCAGGTAGTCGCCTTCAGCAGACGCGTCTCCGCAGGAAGCGCCGGTCGGACCTGCCTCGGAAGCGCCCGCGGCGGCACGTCCTCCCTGCCAGCGCGACTGCCTGAACGCAATGCTCGTGTCGATGGTCTCGGCGAGAACGATAGGACTGACCGCGTCGTAGAAGTAGAGATGATCCTCGCCGACGAGGCGGGTGATCGACGCGAACATCGACTCGGATGTCAGCGGCCCGGTGGCTACGATGACGGGCTTCGAAGGCGGACGCTCGAGAGGGATTTCGGCGACCTCCTCTCGGACGATTGTCACAAGCGGGTGACGCTCCAGCGCCCCCGTCACGAGCCCGGCGAAAGCGCCCCTGTCAACCGCGAGTGCCGCGCCCGCCGGCACCCTGGCCTGGTCGGCAGCCCGCATGATGAGCGAGCCGAGCTCGCGCATCTCGCGCTTGAGCAGGCCAACCGCGTTCTCGATGCTGTCGGCTCGGAAGGAATTGCTGCAGACGAGCTCGGCGAGCCGGTCGGTGCGATGGGCGGCCGTCATCCTTGACGGCCGCATCTCCCTCAAGAGCACCGGTATGCCGCGGGAGGCGACCTGCCAGGCCGCCTCCGACCCGGCAAGACCCCCGCCCACGATCTCGACCGTAGCCTCCCGCATCACCCCGCTGCCGAGACCCGATCCGGGCTCGGACTTCCCCTCCCTGACTCACGGTTCAGTCCCGCAAGCACGAGGACCTTCGAGTCGAATGGAGCCAACCTCAACCCGCCTTCAACCTCTTCTGGCCGGGGGGCCGGGTCCTGCGCCGCGCGGGTCCCGCCGCCGCCCGCGCGTCAAGGAGCGACACGCCCTCATCGAGAGAGAGCCCGGCGGGGTCGGCTGTCTTCGGCAAGGTCGCGTTGACCCTGCCGTCCGTGACGTAAGGCCCGTAACGGCCCTCGAGCACACGGACAGGAGCGCCGCTCACGGGATGCTGGCCGAGCTCTCTCAGCACCTTCCTGGCCGCCGCCTGGCGGCGGCGCGGCTTCTTCGGCGCAGCCAGCAGCGCCAGAGCCCGTTCCAAGCCTATCGTGTGAATGTCGTCTTCCGGGTCCAGCGAACGGAACTCGTCACCGTGCTTCACGTACGGCCCGAATCGCCCCTCGCTCGCGATGACCTGCTCGCCGGTATCGGGGTGCTCACCGAGCGTCCTCGGGAGATCGAGCAGCCGCAACGCCTGCTCGAGCGTCACCTCGTCTTCGGAGACCCCCTGCGGCAGCGACGCACGCCTCGGCTTGTCCCCTTTCGAGCCCTTGGGCGGCGCTTCGCCGAGCTGGACGTAAGCTCCAAAGCGGCCGGTCATCGCGTAGACGCGCTTTCCGGTAGCGGGGTCGGTCCCGAGGATACGAGGCCCGGCAGCCTTGTTCTTGAGCATTGCCGCCGCGCGTTCGATGGTGAGGTCCGAAGGAGCGATATCGCCCGGCAGCGAGACCGTGTTCCCCGGCCCTCCCTCTCCGCGCTGCAGGAACGGCCCGAACCGGCCAATCCTGACGCGGATCGGCTGCCCGGTATCGGGGTCCTCTCCGACATCTATCACCGGATAGTCTGCCTGCTGTTCCCCGAGGGCGGCCTCTACCTCGAGACCAGGGCGCTCGCCGTCGCCCCTGTAAAACTCGCGGATGAAGTCCGTCCGGTCGCGTTCGCCGTTCGATATCTCGTCCAGGCTCTCCTCCATCCTCGCGGTGAAGCCGATGTCCACGTAGTCGCCGAAGTGCTCGCGCAGCAGCTTGGTCACCGCGAACGCAGTGAAGCTTGGCACGAGCGCCTTGCCCTGGCGGAACACGTACCCGCGACGGAGGATGGTCTCGATCGTCGGCTCGTAGGTGGAAGGCCGCCCAATGCCTTCTTCCTCGAGCTTCTTGATGAGTGACGCCTCGGTATAGCGTGGCGGTGGAACCGTCTCGTGCCGCTTGGGCTCGACCGCGACTATCGCGATTCGGCCAAGGCGACCACCGACGAGGTCGCCCTCACGCATGACGGGCAGCACGGCTTCCTGGTCCTCTAGCTCCTGCTCCGGGTCGTCGCTGCCCTCCACGTAAGCGCGCCTGAAGCCGGCGAACTCGATCGCCTTCCCGCTCACCGTGAATACACAGGGCTCGCCCGCCGGACCGGACGCGACGATCTCGATCGTGGTCTTCCGGAGGCGAGCATCGGGCATCTGCGACGCCATCGTCCTCTTCCAGATCAGCTCGTACAGACGCAACTCGTCCTGGTCCAGTACGTCGGCCAGCATCTGGGGAGCGAGCCGGAAGTCCGTGGGCCTTATGGCCTCGTGCGCCTCTTGGGCGTTGCGCACCCTGGTCTGGTAGCGCCGCGGGCCATCGTAGTAATCCGCGCCGAACATGCTCTTGATGACGCGAGCGGCTTCTCCGAGCGCCTTCTCGCTGAGCGTTGTCGAGTCGGTGCGGTGGTAGGTGATGAGCCCCTCGATCTGGCCGTCGGCGAGTTCGACGCCGTCCTTGAGCCGCTGGGCGATGCGCATCGTCCTGGCCGTCGAAAAACCAAGCTTGCGGCTGGCTTCCTGGGTGAGCGTAGACGTCGTGAACGGGGGCGCGGGCCGCTCCGTGTACGGCCGCTCTTCGACCGAGCTCACGCGCCAAGGGACGTTCGCCCGCACAGCTTCGACCAGCGACCTGGCCGCAGCCTCGTCCAGGTGGCGAACCCCGTTACCGACGAGGAGGCCGGTGGCCGGGTCGAAATCCTTCCCCGTCGCCAGCCGTTTGTCGCCCACGCGCACCAGAGTGGCGGCGAATTGTTTGCCGTCGCCCGCCAGCATGGCCTCTGCGTCCCAGTAGGTGGCCGCCCGGAAGGCCCTGCGAGCCTCCTCCCGCTCCACAAGCAGCCTCACTGCCACGCTTTGTACCCGCCCGGCGCTCAGACCGGTCCGGACCTTCTTCCACAGCACCGGCGAGAGCGTGTAGCCGAACAGCCGGTCGAGTATGCGCCGGCTCTCCTGCGCGCGCACGAGGTTCTCGTCGATGTCGTGCGCTTCCGCGAGCGCCTCGCGCACAGCCTCCTCGGTGATCTCGTGAAAAGCGATCCGGCGCGCCGGTACCCGGGGCCGGAGGACTTCCAGCAGGTGCCAGCTGATCGACTCGCCCTCCCGGTCGGGGTCGGTTGCCAGCAGTACCTCGGAGGCGTCCTTCAGCGCGCCTCGCAGGGCATTCACGTGGCGCTTCTTGCCGGCGGGGATCACGTAGTAGGGCTTGAAGTCGTTCTTCGTGTCCACCGCGAGGGCGCCGACGGTTTCTCGGATTTCCGCAGGCACTTCGGCGGCTGATTCGGGCAGGTCCCGGACGTGGCCGAAGCTCGCCTCTACCCTGTAGCGGTTCCCAAGGAAGCGGGAGAGCGTCTTTGCCTTGGCCGGAGATTCGACGATGACGAGCGGTCTTGGCATATGAGATTCCGTAGCCTACGTTAGCATGAACGAGACAGGCGAACGAACCGACCGGCAGGGTCCCGTTTGACGGCACCTGAAAGCTCGAGAGCGAGCAATCGCGGCAAGAGCGCCACGGGCGGGACCGACGAGGCGGCTGCAAGGCTGTCCAGGTCGTACGGTTCGCCGCGCAGCATGACGCCCAGCAACGGATCCTCCCCGGGCTCTGCCGCGGGCTGTCGGCGCCGCCATTCGCGGAACAGCTGCCACTGCCCGAGCGCCGCGACGATGTCGCCGGTGTCCTCGACCAGGGCCGCGCCGTCCTTGATGAGGTCGTGGCACCCCCGGTTACGCTGGCTGGCGACGCTCCCCGGAACGGCCACGACTTCGCGCCCCTGCTCGAGGGCCGCTCGAGCAGTTATGAGCGAGCCGCTCCTCTCCCCGGCTTCGACGACCACCACGCCGAGGGAGAGACCGCTGATGATCCTGTTCCGGAGCGGGAAGTGAGCTGGCCGTGGCGGCGTCCCCGGTGGCAGTTCGCTCAGAAGTGCGCCTTTCTCAACTATCTCGGCGGCAAGGCGCGTGTGTTCCGGCGGGTACACGACATCGGCGCCGCAACCTAGGACGGCGACAGTCGTCCCTCCCGCCGCGAGCGTTCCGCGGTGCGCCGCACCGTCGACGCCCCGCGCCATGCCGCTGGCGGTCGCGACGCCGATTGCAGCCAGGCCAGCGGCGAGTCGTTCGGCAATCTCGAGCGAGGCGCTACATGCCGCCCGAGCCCCGACGATCGCGACGAGCATGCGGTCGAGCGCCTCGGGCCTGCCGCGGACCCACAACAGCGGGGGCGGGTCGTCGATTGGTGCGAGGAGCGCCGGGTAGCCTGGCTGCCCCAGCACCAGGGTGGAGATGCCCGCACGCGAGGCTGCCTCGAGGGCGCACGCGGCATCGCGTCTCGTGTCGTCGAGGGCTGCTTCCAACGTCGAACAGTCCTCGGACTCTTCGAGCAGGGCCTGAACCAGGCTGTCGGCGGGCTGAGTCGACAAGGTGGGCGGATCTAGCACCCCGGCGGCGAGGCGCTGATGGCGACGCCACGCCTCCCTGACCTTCCGGGCGGACGGGCACCGTGAAACGCGGGCGACCGACAGGAGCGCTGCTTCCAAGCGATCGAGCACTGCTTCCTCCTATCAGAGAATGGAGCGGCAGGCTGGGGTCGGGCTCGCGGGACGTGGAAGGCACCGGGGCCGGAGACCAGCCGCAGTGATGCCGCGGCTGCCACACACCCGACCTCGGTGTGGGCGTCACTGGACAATATAGGAGCCGGGAGGACCCCGCGCAAAGGCTGAAAGCACCGGCGCACTGGATTCCGGACCGATGAGCCTGGCCCCGCTATTGCGTGTTCCGATTCCGGGAAATGGGAGTATAGTGAAAGTGGGAGTGGTTTCCCTGCTTACTGACGTGAAGTGCGCTCGCGTAGCGTTGCTGGCTCTATCGATCCTGGCCGCTTCGCCGGCGGCGTTCGCCGACGCTCGCTCCGATGCGAGGGCGCAGGTGGAGTTCGGCATCGCCGTCGCGAGGAAGGGACTCTGGCGAGAGGCGATTTTCAGGTTCGAGAAGGCGATCCAGCTCGACCCCGAGTACGCCGCCGCCTACAACAACCTGGCGATAGGCTACGAGCACGAGGGCCAGTTCGAGAAGGCCCGGGAAGCCTACGAGAAGGCGCTCGCGCTCGACCCGAAGAACACGTTCATCGTGCAGAACTTCGACTTCTTCAAGGAACTCAATGATCGCGCGAACCGCCCGCCCGGCCGTTAGCCTGGCGTTGCTCCTCGCGGCGTTCTGCCTCGGCGGGTGCACGAACTTCTTCGAGATCCAAGTCGAGACGCCGATAAAGCCGAAGCTCGACGTAACGCCCTTCCAGCGCGTGCTGGTAGCCGGCTTCGTCGGCGGCGGCACAGAGGATATCGACACGAACATGGAGACGGTGCGCCTGTTGCGCAGCCAGCTGCGGACACGTTCGAAGATGCGTGTCATCGAGGCGGACGTCCTACCGCTCGCGGAGATCGTGGCCCGCCAGATCAGGGAGGGCGGGGCCGACGGCGCCAACGGATCTCAGGAAGCGCAGCTTCCCGAGCGGATCCGCGACGAGAAGGATCTCGAGGCCTACGACCAGATATTCGCGAACGTGGACTACTGGAAGCAGCTCGGCGAGGAGCACCAGAACCCCCTGATCGTAACGGGCAGCATCCTGTTCGTGCCGCATCAGCGCTCCGGGTTCGTACAGCGCGAGGAAGAAGTGTTCGACGCGCTCGGGCGGCGCTCGGTGAGGCCGGTCAGGACCTACCGGGAGCGCAAGGGCTACATCCTCAGGCCGAAGTTCATCTTCATCGACGGCCGGACCGGCACCCAGGTCTATTCGGAGACCTTCCGCGAAGAAGTCCTCTACGACGCTCAACAGAACACGCCCGCCTTGTCCTCGTACTTCGAATTGATGGACCGGGTCATACCGGGGTTTCTGGGTACCCTGAGCAGCCAGTCCATCCGCGGGACGAGGTTCCTGCTGAAATAGCTAACCGGACGGTTTAGGTGCTAAACTAGGATCTTTCGACTGCCCCCGGAGCGCCCGCCTTGCGCGCCCGGGAGGCTGACTGAGGAGATCTGTCGTGTACGCGATTGTTCAGACCGGTGGGCGGCAAGTGAAGGTGACGCCCGGTGATTTCGTTACGGTGGACAGGCTCGACCAGGATTCAGGCGCTGAAGTCACCTTCGACAAGGTGCTGCTGGTCGCGACCGACAACGGCGACATCGTCGCCGGGAACCCGCTCGTTTCGAACGCGCGGGTCCTGGGCGTCGTCGACGGAGAGGCGCGAGGGCCGAAGATCCGGGTGTTCATGAAGAAGAGGCGCAAGGGCTCCCGCAGGACGCTCGGTCACAGGAGCAGGCTCACCCGCGTGCGCATCAGGGAAATCCTCGTCTGAGCGGGAAGGGTGGACCAGACAATGGCACACAAGAAGGGACAGGGCAGCTCGCGAAACGGCCGCGACAGCAATGCGCAGCGGCTCGGAGTGAAGCGGTTCGACGGCAACATGGTGACGGGCGGGTCGATCCTCGTGCGGCAGCACGGGCGTCGCTTCAAGCCCGGCCTGAACGTGGGCCTGGGCAAGGACGACACGCTCTACGCCAAGATCGGCGGGAAAGTGCGGTTCGAGGATCACGGCCGGATGGGCCGGCGCATAAGCATCATCCCCGTCGAGTAGCAGCCCGGGCGGATGTTCGTCGATGAAGCCGACATCCGGGTGAGCGCAGGTGACGGAGGCCGTGGCGCCGTCAGCTTCCGGCGCGAGAAATACGTTCCTCGCGGCGGGCCGAACGGCGGCGACGGAGGGTCCGGCGGCTCCGTCTACATAGTGGCGAGCTCGCATCTCAACACGCTCGTCGGCTACCGATTCCATCCAGAGTTTCACGCGAAGCGAGGCGGCCACGGCGAGGGGTCCAACCGGACGGGCCACGATGGCGCGGACGTGGTGCTCGAGGTGCCGGTGGGCACCGTCGTTCTGGAGAAGGACCCGGTCTCCGGGGCGTTCACTCGGATCGCTGATCTGACCGTTGCCGGCCAGCGGACCCTCGTGGCGCGGGGCGGACGGGGTGGACGCGGGAACGCGCGCTTCGCGACCGCGACAAATCGGGCCCCCAGGCGGGCGGACCCCGGCGAGAAAGGCGAAGCAAAGGAGCTGAGGCTGCAGCTGAAGCTCCTCGCCGACGTGGGTCTCGTGGGCTTCCCGAACGCCGGGAAGTCGTCATTGATCTCACGGATCTCGTCAGCGCGGCCGAGAATCGCCGACTACCCTTTCACTACTCTCACACCCCACCTGGGCGTGGTAGAGTTGAGCGGCCAGCGGAGCTTCGTGGTTGCCGACGTGCCGGGCCTCATCGAGGGGGCTCACCGAGGCCACGGACTCGGCCACCAGTTCCTTCGCCATGTCGAACGAACCCGGGTCTTGCTGCACGTCATCGACATATCCGAGGCTTCGGGGCGGGACCCGGCAGAGGACTTCCTTGTCATCAGACGCGAACTCGCGCTGTTCGACCCCGCTCTTGGTTCCCGGCGCCAGCTGGCGGCAGCCAACAAGGTCGATCTCGGGGTCGAGCCGGAGAGGGTTCGGAGACTGGAGGAGCGGCTTCGGGAAGCTGGGGTTCCAGTGTACCTGATATCAGCTGTGACCGGTGCAGGAGTCGATCGCTTGCTCGAAGCGCTCTGGCAGGAGTTGGCTCCTCGACCGGAGACCGGACCGGGAGAGCCTGGTCAGTTCCTGAGCGATGAGGTAACACCCCGGGCATGACACCATCGAGCCGTCTTGGCATCCTTGGCGGCACTTTCGACCCGATTCACCTGGGACACCTCGCCGTGGCCCGCACCGCTGCGGCGGCGCTGCGGCTCGACTCCGTCACCTTCGTGCCGTCGCACCACCCCCCGCACCGGCCATCCGGGCCACGGGCGTCGGCGTACCATCGGTTCGCGATGATCGCATTGTCGGTCATGGGCGAACCGGGCATGGCCGTGTCCGATCTCGAACTACAGCGTCCAGACGTGTCCTACACCGCCAGCACGCTGCGCGCGCTCGGGGCACGCGGCCTGGATCGATCGCAGATCTTCTTCATCCTCGGTGCTGACGCGTTCGCAGAGATTGCCACATGGAAGGAGTACCCGGCGGTTTTGGACCTCAGCCACTTCGTTGTGGTTTCGCGGCCGGCTTTTCCTGTGTCGTCGCTCATGGAGTCCGTACCCTCCCTGGCGTCGCGCATGTGTGAATTGCCAGCCGGTGGCCTGGCGGAACTATCGCACGGCGAAACGCCACGCATCTACCTCGTGAACGGTCAGACGCCGGAAGTTTCGTCCACGTTCATCAGGGAACGCCTGGGCGCCGGCCTGCCGGTCTCCGGCCTCGTGGCCCCGGCCGTCGAGAGCTACATCGACCGCCATTCGCTCTACAAGGGAGCAGGGACACGAGCAACGCCGGAAGCCGAAGGCACGACCGGGCATGGAAGGCGGCTTGCATGACCCACCCACAGCCGGACGAGCAGGCGCGATCCTCGAAGATGCCCGTCGAAGTTCTGCGGGCGGTGCGGGCGGCCGAGGACAAGAAGGCCGCGGACCTCGTCGTGCTGGACCTTGGCGAGCTCGGCGCTTTCACTGACTACTTCGTGATCTGCTCAGGGCAGAACGCGCGGCAGGTCCAGGCCATCGCCGACGCAGTGGAGCAGTCGCTCCGTGTCACTGGCTTGCGGCCGAACCACGTCGAAGGATACGAGCGGGCCGAGTGGATCCTGATCGACTACTTCGATTTCGTCGTCCACGTCTTCAACCCGCAGACGCGCGTATTCTATTCGCTCGAAAGGCTCTGGGGCAGCGCCACACGCATGGAAGTGGTCCCGCCGGCGCCGCCGGGCATCTGAGGCACCTTTCCCGGGTCTCCAGCTTCGCCAGGCTTGCCGGCGACGCCGTGGTTGCCGTCCTCATCGCGCCGCGATGCGCCGCTTGCGGCACGCCGCTCGACCGCCCGTCGCTCGGTGCCGTCTGCAGCGCCTGCTGGTCGGCCGTGCGCCTCTATTCCCCGCCGCTCTGTGAAATGTGCGGGGCGCCTCTTCCAACGGGTATCGACCCGCTCTGCCGCGCCTGCGCCGAGAGTCCGCGCGTCGCTTCGAGGCTTTGCGCCGCAGGGCCGTACGAAGGGCGCCTCCGCGACCTGGTTCACGCTCTGAAGTATCGCGGACGCCGGTCACTCGCCCGGCCGCTCGGCAGGCTGATGCGCGCCCACGGCGAGGCAATCGTCCGCGACGCGGATGTTGCCGTGCCGGTCCCGCTCCACTGGAGGCGGCGGTGGGCACGCGGCTTCAATCAGGCCGAAGAACTGGCAGCCGGCCTCGGTCCGCCGGTGCGAGCGTTGCTCCGCCGCACGCGGCCGACGGCTCCCCAGGTCGCGCTCGCGGCTGCGCGGCGTTGGGAGAACGTGAGGGGAGCTTTTGAGGTGCGCCGTCCGTTCAGGCCGCGAGGCTGCCATCGCCCGCTAGGCGGGCTCTCCATCGTCCTCGTTGACGATGTGACGACAACCGGCGCGACAATCGAGGCGTGCGCCGCGGCGCTGAAGGCGGCCGGCGCCCGGCACGTTTCGGCTCTCACTGCGGCCAGAGCCGCGTCTCCAGGATGGCCCTGACCTCTGCCGCGATTTCGCCGACCTCTCTTTCGCCGTTTACACGAACCCATCCGGGCTGGAGCGATTGGCGGCGGTAGCTTTCGCGCACGCGGACGAGAAGGCCGAGGTCACGCTCGTAACGATCCCGCCCGGTAGCCTTCCGCCGCACCGCGGTATCGGGGTCGATGTCGAGGAACAATGTCAGGTCAGGCTGCGGCAGGTGGCGCTGAACGTCCACGAGCCATGACGGGTCCAGCTCCTGCGCCTCGCCGTAGGCAACGCTCGAGGAGACGTATCGATCGCACAACACCACGGCTCCCCTTCCAAGCGCGCCGGCCAGCTTCGCCCTCCATTCGTAGCGGTTTGCCACGTAGAGCAGCTGCATGACATCGGGCGGAAAGGTACGTTCGCCCCGCAGCGCCAGGCCGATCTCGCGCCCGATTGGCGTCCCGTAGTCCGGGAAGGAGGCCGTCACGACCTCGGTCCCGCGAGCTCTCAGCCATCGGGCGGCTTCCTTTGCCTGTGTGGCTTTCCCGCTCTGGTCGAGACCCTCGAATGCGACTAGAAACCCTCTTTGCATGACGCAGCGTTCGGCGATCGCCGCCTTCACCTTGCCTGCCTCTGGACACCCTCGTCCTGTTCCAGCGCCAGGAGGTCGTCTATCGTCTGGCGGCGGCGGATGATCTTCCAGCCGTCGCCAGATACCAGGACCTCCGGGGCCAGCAGGCGGCGGTTGTAGTTCGAGGCCATGACTGCGCCGTAGGCACCAACGTCGCGCACGGCGAGCAGGTCGCCGGGCTGCAACGGGGGCAGGAGCCGGTCATGGCCGAGCGTGTCGCTGGTCTCGCAAAGCGGTCCCACGACGTCGTATGCTGCCAGCGGGCCCGAACGAGGTTCGACAGCCTCGATCGCGTGGAACGCCCCGTAGAGCATCGGGCGGATTATCTCGGTCATGCCGGCGTCGACGACGGCGAAGCGAGGTGCCCCTGGCGCCGACTTGACGTCGACGACCCGCGTGACGAGCGCCGCCGACGCCGCGACGAGCCAGCGGCCGGGCTCGAGCAGCAGCGGGAGGCCGCTCGACTGCACGACCGGGATGATCGCCCCCGCATAGTCTCCAGGCGAGATCGCAGGACGCCCGTCGTAGGAGACGCCGAGACCGCCCCCGAGGTCTAGGTGCTGGATCCCGATACCGTCCTCGCGCAGGTCCAGCGCGAGCTTCGCCGCGACGCGCGAGGCGGCAACGAGCGGCTCGAGGTCGAGGATCTGCGACCCGATGTGGATGTGTATCCCGACCGGCGAGACGCCGCGAGTGCGCGCGGCGTGGCGGCAGAGATCGCGCGCGAGTTCCAGCGAGACGCCGAACTTGTTCGCCCGCTTGCCGGTCGAAATGTGCGGGTGGCTCAGCGCGTCGATGTCGGGGTTGACCCGCACCGCGACAGGCGCTGTCTTCGACTCCCTCTGCGCGATGTCGGCAATCCTGTCCAACTCCCCTGGAGACTCGATGTTGATGGCCTTCACGCCGAGCCGGATTGCCCTCTCCATTTCGGATGGAGTCTTGCCCACGCCGGTGAAGACGATCTGGCCCGGGGACAAACCGGCCCTGAGAGCCACGTCGATCTCGCCGCCCGAGTTCGCGTCCACCGACGCGCCGAGCTCGCGGAAAAGCCCGACGATCGACAGGTTCGAGTTGGCCTTGAGCGCATAGTGCAGGGTATGGGGATAACCGGCGAAGGCCAGATCGAACTCTCTGAACGCTTTCTCGATTGCCGCACGGCTGTAGACGTAGACAGGGGTACCCACTCGATCGACAATCGAGCGGAGCGGTACGCTTTCGCAGGCGAGGGCGCCATCTCGGTGTTTGAACATGGTCTCTCGGCGCAGTAGTGCCGGCGCTCGGAAGGGGCAGCCGGACGAGTCACAGCATGTTAACCGACCGCAGACGGTTTGACACGGCGAAAACCGACAAGTTATGATTCGGCCGCTCTCCCGAACGCCGCCGAAACTCCATGCCTGGTGATCCCCTCACGCTCGAGCCTGCGCCGGATGGCCTCATCGAGCGTTGCCTGCGCGGCGACCAGCTAGCGTGGGAGGCCATCGTCCGCCAGCACTGGCGCAAGGTCTTCAACGTCGCCTACAAGTTCGTTGGCCGTCACGACGCAGCGGAGGACCTGACCCAGGAGATCTTCCTGAAGATCTTCCGGTCGCTCGACACCTTCGACCGCAGGGCGAATTTCCAGACCTGGCTCATCAGCGTCAGCCGGAACCTGTGCATCGACCACTACCGGAGCGTCCGGAAGGAGCGTGAAACGATAGACAGGCAGGTTTCGTCCGAGGACCTGGTGCCTGTCTCGACAGATGTCCCTGCCGATACCATCCTCGAGCAGCGCGACCTGGCAGCGCTGCTTCGACGCGGGCTAGTGAAACTTCCCGAGTCGCTGCGAACCGCGGTGATCATGCGCGACATGCAGGAACTGTCGTACCAGGAAATCGCTGAACGGCTCCATCTGCCGGAGGGCACGGTGAAGTCGCGTATCAACCGGGGACGCAGGGAGCTCGCGCGGCAGATCCGGCGGTTGCAGGCCGTGCAGGATCGTGCCGCGGAACGCAGGGAGAACCGCGATCGGCCGGGCGAAGCCGGCCGTCGCTGAACGGAGTGCGAGCATGAACCTAACGACCGATCGCGTGCAGGGAATAGCCGTCGTCAGGGCCAGGGAGGCCCGGCTGATGTATCCCTTGCTATCCGACTTCTCGAACGCCGTCACCACCCTGATAGGAGCGGGCGAAAAGAAGATCGTGATCGATCTCGCGACGGTGAACTACATCGACAGCGCGACGATCGGCTGCCTCATGGATCTCTACAGGCAGGCGGCGGCCGCGGGCGGGCGGTTGAAGCTCGCGGGCGTCAACAAGCGGGTCGAAACCATGCTGACGATGACGGGCGCACACAACTTCCTGGAGATCCATCCGGACGAGGCAGGCGCGGTCTCGAGCTTCGGGAGCTAGAAGAATGCGTACGATCAAGACCAGCACAGGGGTGGAGATTCCGCTCGACGGCGACTTGCTGGCGATCATCGAGACGCTCTTCCAGGAGGTGACCGCCCGCCGCGAGTTCGAACGCTCCTACGAGGACATGATGCGCGAGATTCGCCACCTCGTCGACCAGATGACCGGCGAGGAACGGGCCGACTACCTCGCGGAGAGCCTGTTCCACAGCACCGTCCGTTACGAGAACGACAGGCTCGCCGCCTACATGCGAAAGCTGGCCGAGAAGGCTGGCAGGAAATGACTACCCGACGGCGGCCGGGTGCTCGGCCGCCGCAGCGCGCGGCGTGACCGCAGCTGCCGGTTCGAGAGAATCCACCATCCGCCAGGCGCCACGATCCGCCACTAGGGTGCTCACCAGCGCGGTGTGCATGGCGTGCCCGCCGCGATGCACCACGACGTGCCCGACGAGCGGCGCGCCGGTGAGGGCAAAATCGCCGATCGCATCGAGGATCTTGTGGCGCACGAACTCGTCCTCGAAGCGGAGCGTGTTGTTCAGGACCCCGGTCTCGCCGAGGACTATCGCGTTCTCCAAGGAGCCGCCGAGAGCGAGCCCGTTCTGCCTCAGCGTCTCGACCTCCTTCAGGAAGCCGAAGGTCCGCGCCGGCGCGATTTCCTCGACAAACGAGTCGGCGGCTATCGTCACGCTCCGCGCCTGGTGCCGGAGCAGGGGGTGGTCGAAGCTGATGGCGTAGGTCAGCTTGAAATGGTCCGCAGGGTAGACCGCGATCCGCTTTTCGCCCTGCGAAAGTGACACCGGGCGGATCACCTTCATGTACCGCCGCTGCGCGTTCAGCGTCTTCAGCCCAGCCTCGTTGACCAGATAGGCGAACGGCGCCGCGCTGCCGTCCATGATGGGAACCTCACGGTGATTCAGCTCGACCACCGCGTTGTCCACCCCGAGGCCCACGAGCGCCGCGAGAAGGTGCTCCACCGTCTCGACCGATGCCCCGTCACGCGAGAGCGCGGTTGCGTAGGCGATGCCCGCAAGATGTTCTATCCTGGCCGGGATCTCCACACCGCCGATGTCGCTCCGCCTGAACCGGATGCCGAATCCGGCCGGGGCGGGCTTCAAAGTGAGGGTTACCTTCTTCCCTGAGTGAAGGCCGATGCCGGCACACGAAACCTGCCGGCGAAGAGTGCGTTGCGATTGCATCATATGTCGCGCGAGAACAAAGAACGAGCGCCGACTAGTCCAAGCAAGGAGCATTCCGGAGGGGCTTACCGGCGGCCGTCTGCTTCAAGTCGTTCGGCTTCAATGCCTTGGTGGTGCCATTCAAAACGGCTAACCAACGGCGCGATTGCGAGTGTGGCTGCGTAGCCACGCCAGGCCAAGCCGCGTCTGTGGCGATACTACCACAGCGGATCATCCTGCGGCCTTCCTTTCGCGACCCCCGCGCTGAAGCAAGCCTGCCAGGAACCGTCCGGTGTCCGACGCCGCAACTGTCGCCAGCTCCTCCGGGGTCCCGGACGCGACTATCCGCCCGCCCTCATCGCCCCCTTCCGGCCCCAGGTCTATCACGTGGTCCGCACACTTGATGACGTCGAGGTTGTGCTCGATCACCACCACGGTGTTCCCCTGGTCCACGAGTTTGTTCAGCACGTCCAGCAGCTTCCTCGTGTCCTCGAAGTGCAGCCCCGTCGTCGGCTCATCCAGGATGTAAAGCGTCCTGCCGGTGCTGCGCCGCGACAGCTCGCGGGCCAGCTTGACCCTTTGAGCCTCGCCGCCGCTCAGAGTCGTGGCCGACTGGCCAAGCTCGATGTAACCGAGGCCGACCGCCTGCAGAGTGCGCAGGCGCGATGCGATCGGCGGAAAGTTCTCCATGAGCGGCAGCGCCTGGTCCACGGTGAGGTCGAGCACGTCGGCTATCGACTTGCCCCGATAGGCGACCTCGAGTGTTTCGCGGTTGTAGCGGCGGCCCTTGCAGTGCTCGCACGTCACGTAGACGTCGGGGAGGAAGTGCATCTCGATGGCCATCACGCCGTCGCCCTGGCAAGCCTCGCAGCGTCCTCCCTTCACGTTGAACGAGAACCTGCCCGGCCTGTAGCCTCTCGCACGCGCCTCGGGCAGCATCGCGAACAGGTCGCGGATGAACGTGAACATGCCGGTATACGTGGCGGGATTCGACCGCGGGGTACGCCCGATTGGCGACTGGTCGATCTCGATCACCTTGTCGACCAGCTCTATCCCCTCGATGCCATCGTGGGGGCCTGGCTCGTCGACAGCCCGGTAAAGGATGTGTGCGAGCGCGCGGTACAGAATGTCGTTGACGAGCGTCGATTTCCCCGAGCCGCTGACGCCGGTGACGGCTGTCAGGAGACCAAGGGGAAAGCGCACGTCAATCCCCTTCAGGTTGTTGGCCCGGGCGCCACGTACAACCAGATGGCCCCGGAGGGCGGGCCGGCGAGAGGGCGGGATAGGTATGGCGCGCTCCCCTCTGAGGTACGCGCCCGTCAGCGAGGCGGGTGTGTCCGCAACGAGGGCGGCCGGGGTGCCCTGGAAGATCAACTCGCCGCCGTGCTCGCCGGCGCCCGGCCCGAGGTCGATGACGTAGTCCGCTGCCCTGATCGTCTCTTCGTCGTGCTCGACAACGACCACCGTGTTGCCCAGGTCGCGCAGTTGCTTCAGGGTGGAAAGCAGCCGCCTGTTGTCGCGCTGGTGCAGCCCTATCGAGGGCTCGTCGAGGACGTAGAGAACGCCGCGCAGGTTTGCACCTATCTGCGTGGCGAGGCGAATTCGCTGCCCCTCGCCGCCGGACAGCGTGGCCGCCCCGCGGCCGAGCGTGAGGTAACCGACGCCGACCTCGTGCAGGAACCGCAGCCGGTCCGAGATCTCCGAAACGATTCGCCCGGCGATCAGGCGCTCGCGCGGCGTGAGGCCTAGCCCACGGAAGAAGATAGCGAACGCCTCGCTGATTGGCAGGTTCACGTATTCGGCTATGGTCCGCCCTTTGACGCGGACGGCGCGGCTCTGTGCCTTGAGCCGCTCGCCGTTGCATTCTGGGCACGTGCGAAGGGACCGGAACTGTTCGATCTCTTCCTGCTCGGCCCACGTACCCTCCTGGTAGCGGCGCCGCAGGTTGGGGATGACGCCCTCGAAGCCGGCACCGAACGGGTCGCGCGAGCGCGCGGACCGGACGTGTGCGGCAGGACCGTACAGAAGCAGGTCCCGGTGACGTCGCGGCAGCTGCCCGAAGGGCACCGACGGGTCGACGCCGAAGTTGCGCGCCAGCGCAAAGAGCGCCTCCGAAACGAGCGCCCGGTCGCCGCGCCTCCACGGCGCGAGCGCACCCTGGTCGAGCGCGAGCGTCGAGTCGGGCACAATCCGCTCGGGGTCGAAATCCCGGACGGACCCGAGGCCCTGGCAGGACGGGCAGGCGCCGTGCGGCGAGTTGAACGAGAACGCCCTCGGCGACATCTCAGGGATACTGATCCCGCATTCGATGCACGCCAGCTTGCGCGAGTAGAGCCGGTCCGGGCCGTCGAGCCGGTTGATGACAACGACGTCGTCGGCCAGGGAGAGCGCTGTTTGCAGCGACTCCGCCAGCCGTCGCTCGATTCCCGGCCGCACGACCAGGCGATCAACGACCACCTCTATCGTGTGGTTGCGGCGCCTGTCCAGCTTGATGTTCTCGTCCAGACTCCGGAACTGCCCGTCGACCCTCACGCGCGTGAACCCACGGCCGGCCAGCGCCTCGAATTCCTTCCGGAACTCGCCCTTCCGGCCCCGAGCGATCGGCGCCAGCACGTTGACCCGCTCTCCGTGCGGCGGGGCCATCACCAGCTCGACCATCTGCTCGACGGTCTGCGACGTCACCTCGCGGCCGCACTGCGGGCAGTAAGGCACTCCGACATTGGCGAAGAGGAGGCGCAGGTAATCGTAGATTTCGGTGACCGTCCCCACGGTCGAGCGCGGGTTCGAGGCCGTAGTCTTCTGTTCGATTGAAATGGCCGGCGACAGCCCTTCGATCAGGTCGACGTCCGGCTTCTCCATCTGCTCCAGGAACTGACGGGCGTAGGCGGAGAGCGACTCGACGTAACGACGCTGGCCTTCGGCGTAGAGCGTGTCGAAGGCCAATGACGACTTTCCCGACCCCGACAGGCCGGTGACGACAACAAGCCTGTCCCGCGGGATGTCCACGTCGATGTTCTTGAGG
This sequence comes from Vicinamibacterales bacterium, assembly GCA_041947015.1. GTDB lineage: Bacteria > Acidobacteriota > Vicinamibacteria > Vicinamibacterales > Fen-181 > JBHGBL01. The sequence continues at coordinate 299,368 of JBHGBL010000004.1, read as the reverse complement.
TTGTGAACGCGTGCGCCGCGCACGGCAATCCAGTCGTGGCCCATCTTCCTGCACGAGAATCGGGGTAGAAGCAACCTTCGATTCTACCATGTGCCCATGTGCCGGCGGGCAGGGCCGAGGCAAGGATGACCGGCGCCGGGCACAGCGCAGCGCCGGGAAGAAGCCGCCTTACATCACTGCCTGGACCGGCCGGTCTCGAGGACGCTGTGCCTGATCCCGTAAGCGAAGTAGATGACCAGCCCGGCCGCGAGCCAGGCGGCGAACCTGAACCAGGTGACAGCGGGCAGCTGCAGCATGAGGTAGGTGCACATCACGATTGCCGCGAGCGGCACGAACGGAACGAGGGGTGTCTTGAAGGGCCGCTGCCGGCCGGGGTCCACGCGGCGCAGGACAATGATCCCCAAGGCGACGAGGACGAAGGCGAACAGGGTGCCGATGTTGGTCAGCTCGACCACCTCGTTGATGTTCAGGAACGACGCGAAGACTGCAACGACCACGCCCGTGAGGATGGTGGTGACGTGGGGGGTCCGGTAGCGGGGGTGCACGCGGGCGGCCCACTCCGGGAGCAGGCCGTCTCTCGCCATGGAGAAGAAGATCCGCGGCTGTCCGAGCTGAAAGACAATCAGGACCGAGGTTGTGGCGAAGACGGCCCCGAGCGAAATGATGCCCGCGGCCCATGTCATGCCGAGTGCGGAAAACGCCGTGGCGAGCGGTTCCGCGGTGCCCAGTTCGCGCCAGGGCAGGAGGCCGGTGAGAACCAGGGCGACGATCACGTAGATGACCGTGCAGATGACTAGGCTGGCAATCATGCCGATAGGCATGTCGCGCTGGGGATTGCGGGTCTCCTCGGCAGCGGTGGAGACGGCGTCGAAGCCGATGTAGGCGAAGAAGATTATCGCGGCCGCGCTCGATATCCCCCTGAAGCCGTTCGGCGCAAAGGGGGTCCAGTTGTCGGGCTTGACGTAGAAAGCGCCGGCGAAGATGAAGAAGCCGATGATGGCGAGCTTCAGCGCCACCATCGACGAGTTGAGCATGGCGCTCTCACGGATGCCGCGCACGAGCACCCACGTGATGAAAGCCACGATGAGGAATGCCGGCAAGTTGAGCACGATCGGAATCCCCGAGATCCGGGGGGCTGCCTCGAAGGCCTGTGCTGCGCGCTCGAGCGCAAACCCGGTTTCCCCCGCCGATATCCTGGCGAGGGCCTGGGCAGCCGTCCGGTAGTCGGTGCCGAGCCAGCCGGGCCAGTCGAGACCCATGCCACGCAGGAGCTCCTGGAAATACCCCGACCACGAGACGGCCACGGCTATGTTGCCGATCGCGTACTCCAGTATCAGGTCCCAGCCGATGATCCACGCGACCAGCTCTCCGAGCGTCGCGTAGGCGTAGGTGTAGGCCGAGCCGGCTATGGGTACCATCGACGCAAACTCCGCGTAGCAGAGCGCGGCAAACGCGCAAGCCACTGCCGTGAGGACGAACGACAGCGCGACAGCCGGCCCGGCACCGAGGTGCGCAGAACCGCCCGCCGCCGCAGTGCCGACGGTCGAGAATATGCCGGCACCGATGATGGCCCCGATGCCGAGCGCCGTCAGCTGGACCGGCCCAAGCGTCCTCTTCAGGCGCCTCGACGAATCCTCCGCTTCGGAAAGCAGCTTGTCGAGCGACTTCAGTCGGAAGAGTTGCGACAATGGCATCCTCGGTTGGCGAAGCGCGGACCCGTCTTCAAGGCGCGAAACTGTATACTGTGTCGTTCGTGCAGGCCACAAGATGGCCCCAGGGATCGAACGTCACGCCGATCAACGCCGTGCCGGCAGCGACCTGTGTGGCCCTGGCGCCGTCCTCGAGCAGGAAGACTCCGCTCGAACCGGCGAGCGCGTCGCACGCGTGCAGCCGCCCGAAGCCGTCGAAGGCCAGCCCCTGCGGCCGGCCGAAACGCGTGAAGTATTGCTCGACATGGCCCTCCATGTCGATTCGGAAGACGGGATCGCGGGCCGAGAGCGTCGGGGCGGTAACGAAGAGCATGCCGTCGGGCCCGAGGGCGAGGTGATAGGCGGCCGGACTCGGCGGCAGCGACGTCAGCCGGCGTGCCCGCCCGGAACGATCGACCAGAAGTACAGTGCCGCTCCGATCGCCTACCAGAAGGTCCCCGTCCCTCGTGAACGCAAGGCCACATGCAACGCCGAGGTCGGTGGCCGCGACTTCCCTGCTGCCGTCCCTTCTCACCTTGTAGACCGTGCCCTCGAAGCGGCTCGAAACGAACAGGTCCCCGGCACGGTCGAAAGCAAGCGACGTCGCGTTGATGATGCCCGAGACGAACGGCTCGCGCCCCCCGTCCGGCGTCACCTTGAAGATCGAAACCGGGACCTCTTCGCCGCGGGACCCGCTGTCGGTGACGAACAGGTTGCCTTCCCGATCGAAGACCGGGCTGTCGACCTGGTGGACGCCGGAAACGAGCGGCCTCCCGACGAGGACGCGACCCTCGGCGTCCAGGCCCTCGATGGCGACCTTCTGCCATCCTCCAGGCGTCCCCTCCGGCACGACGATGCCCACACGGGAGGGAGACGCGAACACCACGCGGGCACCTAGATCGCCGATTCTGACTTCGGGAATGCCAGGCTGGAACTTCGCGGTGGCCGCGGAGAGATCGACGCGGGCCCCGGGAGTCGCGGCCTCCGGACGCACGGACAGCCGCGGCATGTCGGGTGCTGCCATCGAAAGTCGATTATAGCGGGCTTTGGGCTGCCGACTGCGGGCTTCGGACCACAAGCTGCGGGCTCGAGGCCGGGCTACCGGCTGCGTTCCCGCGCGCGATTGGCGTGGGCCGGCCCTTGTCGGCCCCGACGTCCGTTTCCGACATGCCGCTCGCTGGAAACGAAGGCGGGCCACAGCGCGTCGAGGTCAGTGCAGCTAGCTTGGTGGAATCGACCCCGGAACGCAGCGGGATAGCAAGGACAGAGCCCTCGGCTGGCCAGTCTTGGCTAGCTGTCGTCCAACTCCACGTTCCAGTACAGGTAGTCGCGCCAGCTGGCCGGGGTGTTTCTCAAGCCGATGGTTATGCGGATTGCAGGCGAAGACTCCGGGCGCCGAGGGGTCCGCACGAGCCGCATGCCGGCCTCGGCGGGCGTCCGCCCCCCCTTCTTCCTGTTGCAGCTGATGCAGCAGGTGACGATGTTCTCCCAGTCCTTGGTGCCGCCCTGCGCCACGGGCACGACGTGGTCGAAGGTGAGCTCGCTCGTCGGAAGCGATTCGCCGCAGTACTGGCACGTGTATTCGTCGCGCGCGTAGATGTTCGCTCGCGAGAACGGTACGTAGTCGAAGCGGCGCCGGATCTTCACGTACCGGAGGAGCCTGATGACGGACGGCAGCTTGAAGCTGATGGAGACGGCGTGAACCTCGCGGTCGTAGACCGAGATCACCTCGACCTTCCCCTGGCACCAGAGGACTATCGCCTTCTTCCAGTGGACGATCTTGAGAGGCTCGTACGAGGCGTTGAGCAGGAGCGTCTGTTCCATGCCGCCTGGAGTGCCGGTGCCAGACCTGGATTCCGGACCCCGCGAACGCAAGACCTGACCCGACGCGGCATTGTGACCGAACGAAGAGCCCCGTGTCAAGCGCCGAGGCCCCTTAACCCTTTCGCTGCCAGCTTGTTACGAGGCCGGCCGGCGGCTCACCGCCGGCGTCGGTTGGCAGCGGTAGATGGCTGCCTGGCGCCCGCGAGCGTGACCAGCCGCTGGCGAGGAGCCCAGCCGGGTGCCACCACCTCGCGGCGAACCGTACCGCGGAGCGCGTGCTCGAAGAACTGCCTGAGCTCCAGGTCGGCTTCCGTATAACGACGCGGCCTTGCCGGCTGCTTGACGGGCTCGACCGTGACGTCGGGAACCGGTTCTTCGCCCGACCCGGTGATTGCTTCACGGTAGCGCTGCGGGTAGGACGGGAAGGTGTTGAACGTCGTCGCGACGACGCCGCCGTAGATGAGCGTCAGCTCTTCGAACGTGTAACGGAGGAAGTTGTAGCGCTCCGGGTCCGGCGATGCCGCTAGGTAGCGTTTCACCAGGCGGCTCACTTCCTCGTAGAACGAAACGCTGTGCGATACCCCGGAGCATCCGCCATCCGAACGGTCTATCCTGCGGATCCCGGGGCGCTCGGGGTCGATGTGATACAGCTCGTGAACGATCGTGTCGAGCTTGGCGAGCCACGGCTCGCCACCGGGGTAGTAGATCTCCTTGCGCGAATGCTCGAGCGACTGGTGAGTGAAGCGCGGGAGGGTGAACGATATCAGGTAGTCGAGGGCGACGCCCCGGATCGAGACGACCGGCGACTTCGTCACGAACCACTCGGAGCGGCGCGTGATCTCCCCGGTCCGCCTGTCACGCCAGTAGTAATAGCCCGGCTCGCTCGTCGGCAGGTTAAGGCTGTGGCACGTCGCGTATGCCCCCTCGGCCTCCGATCGGCCGTAGCGGGCGAAGACGAGGACACGTTCGAGATCGATGAAGCCGAGTTCGGGCAGACGCCGGACGATGTCCTGCATCAGGTCCGTGATGCACGCCGTGTAGTTGATCATGCGAGCGCCCGGCGCGAGTGCCGACGAACGTGTGATGTGTCGCCTGGTTCCAATGAAGAGAGGAAGCGACAGGAGCGACGGCGAATATAGCCAACGCGGTCGCAGGGTGTCAAGGTAGACGGTACGTATTGAAGAGGTTCCGGCCCGCGGCGCTTGCGCGGCGGGCCGGAGGTTCGAGGATGCAGGTCAGGCGCGCTGCTCCTCGAGAGCTTCGAGTGCCGCTCCCACGCCAGCACCTGGAGCAGCGCGATAGCCGTTCGCCCTCAGGACGTCCTCCATCGCACCCAGAAAGATGACGATCATCTTTACCGTAGAGCCGGCACCCATCAGGCCGACGCGCCAGATACGTCCGGCGAGAGGGCCCAACCCGGCGCCGACCTCGATGTCGAAACGCTCGAGCAGCTGGCGGCGCACTGCGGCCTCGTCCACGCCTTCGGGAACGCGGACCGCGTTGAGAGTCCACAGGCGCTCGCCCTCGGGCGGGAGAAGGTCGAGCCCCATGGCGCGCAGGCCGGCAGCCAACGCCACGTGGTGCCGCCTATGACGCTCCCAGCGCGCCTCGAGACCCTCTTCCTCGATCGCGAGCAGCGCCTCTCTCAATCCGTACAGCAGCGGCGCCGATATCGTGTGATGGTACTTTCGGCGGACCCAGTAGTCCTCGAGCAGCGAGAGGTCCAGGTAGAAACTCCTGCACTTGACGCGGCGGCCCAGGGCCTGCGGAGCGAACACTATCGGAGCCAACCCGGGCGGCGCGCCCACGCCCTTCTGCGTGCAGCTGTAGCACGCATCTACACCCCATCGGGCGATCTCCACGGGGTGGGCGGCAAGCGACGTCACAGCATCCACGATCGTCAGCGACCCGTGCTCGCGAGCGGCCTCTGCGATCTCGTCCACGGGGTTGCGGACGCCGGTCGAGGTCTCTGCGTGCACGACCGCCACCACGTCGGCTCGCCCGGCAGCCAGCGCCGAGCGTACCGCTGCCGGGTCGACCGCCCTCCCCCACTCCACGTCCAGCCGCCTGACCTGGGCGCCGTAGCGCCCGCACACTTGCGCCAGGCGCTCGCCGAAGTACCCGGTCACGATCGCCAGCACACGCGTTCCTTCCCCGACGAGGTTGGCGACGGCTGCTTCGAGCCCGGATGTTCCGGTGCCCGAAACGGCGAGGGCGAGCGAGCCCTCCGGCGCCCTGAAAAGGCGCCCGAGACCCGATCTGATCTCGTCCATGATCGCGAGAAGGTCGGGATCGAGGTGGCCGAGGACCGGGGCTGCCATCGAGCGCATCACGCGAGGAGAGACCATGCTCGGTCCGGGGCCCAGGAGCAGGCGTTCGTTGCGAGGCAGTGGCGTCATCTTTCAAACCTCCGCGAGGGCTGCAATCTGGTTCTTGATCGTCTCGATGCCTTCGGGTCCCGGACGGACCAGCGGCATCCTCGGCAGGCCCCCGACGTAACCCGCCATGTCGAGCGCGGCTTTCAGTCCGCCCACGCCGTACGCGCTCGTGATCGACCTTGCGAGGGGCGTGAGGCGGCGCTGCAGGTCGAGCGCCTCGACCCAGCGCTGCTGGCCAACGAGCGTGTGCAGGCGGACGCACAGGTCCGGGAGAACGCAGGCGAGCGCGACGATGCCACCGACGGCGCCGACCGCGAGGCTCGCAAACAACGTGGGCGCCGATCCGACGACCACCTGGAAGCTCGCCGGTGTCAGCGTCACGAAGTCCGCGACCAGCGCGATGTCCGGCGCGGACTCCTTGATGCCGGCGATGTTCGGGTGCTCGGCGAGCCTCGCCACCGTCGCAGCCTGCAGGCTCACGCCCGTGAACATCGGGCAGTCGTAGAGGATCACCGGGACCGGCGAAGCGTCGGCCACCGCCGTGAAATGGCGGATGAACGCCTCCTGCGTCATCATCGCCTTGAAATAGCCCGGCGTCTTGACCAGAACGAGGTCAGCACCCGCCTTCGCCGCGTCTCGCGCCGCGGCAATCGTCTCGCGCGTCGAGTAGTGCCCCGCCCCTGCGATCAGCCATCTGCCTTTGGGAACGCGCGCCCTGACGGCCTCGACAACGGCCCTGGCCTCGCTCTCCGAGAGGTGCGGGGCCTCACCGTTCGAACCCAGAACGACCACTCCAGCCACGCCCGTCGCCATGTACCGGCTGACGTTCGACTCGAGCCCGGCGAAATCCACCTCTTCGTCCTTGAACGGGGTCGTGATGGGAGGATAGATGCCTTTCAGGTCCATGCTGAGTCCCCTGTTGGGTTGACGGCGGCGTGCAGCCGCCCGGCCATTGACTATACCATCGGGCCGGACCGGAATCTGCCAGCCGTGTTTCGTATACCTGCGAGATGCAGGCTATCACGTCACCAGGAGTCCGGCGAGCGGCGGTCGCCACAGCATACGGTCGGCTCCGATCACATCGACGTGCGTGCCTGCTGCCCGACCGTCAGATTGACCGCCAGCACCACGGCGAATATCGCGGCGGCCGGCGAAACCGTCCACGGGAACTCGGAGATGGCCGCCACCGAGGCGGCTTCGTGCAGCATCGACCCCCACGTCGCGACCTCGTCCGGGAAACCGAGGCCGACATAGGAGAGGGTGGCCTCGGCGATGATGAAAGCCGGGATCAGCAGTGTGACCTGCGTGCCGACGAAGCCGCGGGACGCGGGCAGGAGGTGCCGGAACAGGAGCCGCGCGTGGCTCGCGCCGAGCGAACGGGCAGCTGCCGCGTAGTCACGATCGCGCTCCGCCGAGACGATAGCGCGAACTCCACGCGCCAGGTAGGGCCAGCCCACGAGCGCGAAAATACCCGCCATCAGGAAGAACACCGTCGCTGGTGGCAGGACGAGCGGCATCGCGGCCCTCAGAGCGAGCACGACGTAGATAGCGGGAAGCACGAGAACGAGTTCCGTAAACCGCATCAGCAGCTCGTCGACAGTGCCGCCGACATAGCCCGCGACGCCGCCGACGGCCACGCCGATAGCGAGCGCCCCAAGGCAGGCGACGAGCGCAAGGCCGAGGGAGATTCGCGCGCCGTGAACGAGGCGCGACCAGACATCGCGCCCGTAGCGATCGCCGCCGAGAAGCAGCCACGGGCCGTCCAGTTCGGTGGCGGCCTGCACGAGCTTCCCTCCCGAGAACCACTTCAGCGGAATCCTCCTCGAACGGTCTTCTTCGTAGATGCCCTCGAGCCGGTCGATCAGCCTGCAGCCGTACACGAACGGCCTGTGCCACGTGCCGTCATGGTCGACGACGTGCGGGAGCATGGGCGGGGCGTAGATCCTGTCGCGAAACTGCGCGCGCGGGTCGTGTGGGGCGACAAGCGGGGCGGCGAGCGCGGCGAGCGACACGAGAGCAAGGAGCGCTGCACCAGCGAGCCTGGTGGCGCCGGCACGCCGGAGGCGCCGCGTCGCATCCAACGCTGTCACTTGAAAGCCCTCGTGCGTGAAGAACCGCCCGCGGACATTCTCATGTCCTGCCGGCAACGCGGATCCGCGGGTCCACCGCGGCAAGCGCGATATCCGAAACCAGGCTGCCGAAGGCCAGGAAGATGGCGCCGGCCGTCGCGCAGCCCGCTACAAGATAGAGGTCGCGGGCTCGAAGGGCGTCGTAGAGCAGCCGTCCCAGCCCGGGCCACGATGTCACGATCTCGACGGCGAAGGATCCGCTGAGAAGCCCACCGATCACTAGCCCGTACACCGAGGCGACGGGCGTCGCCGAGAGCCGCAGGGCGTGCCGCCACACCACGCGCGACCGCGGAAGCCCGCGGGCCCGCGCGGCGAGAATACAAGGGTCTAGCACTGCCTCCGTCATCGCATCGGCCTGCAGCCGCTCGAGCGTTGCCGCTATCGGCAGCGCAAGGGCCAGGGCAGGAAGCGGAAGGTGCAAGGCGAGGTCGAACACCGAAGCCGCCCAGCTTCCCGCGGCCTGGGTAGACGAAGTCATGCCGCCAACCGGCAGCCACCCGGTGCGTGCGGCGACGAAGACCAGGATGAGGGACGTGAGCAGCGGCGGGAGCGACAGAAGCACCAGCGATGCGCACCTGATCGAGGCGGTGACAAGACCACTGCGCCGCGTTCCAGCCACGATCCCGAGCGGCAGGCCCACGAGGGTCGCGGTGCCAAGAGCGGCGACAGCGAGCAGCGCGCTGTTCAAGGCGCGCGAAGCGACGAGCGCGGCCACCGGCCGGCCGTAGAGCATCGACGTGCCGAAGTCCAAGCGTGCAGCGCCGGCAAGCCAGGCGAGGTACTGCTCGGCCAGCGGCCGGTCGAGGCCGTGGCGTGTGCGCTCGCGGGCGATCGCCTCGCGGCTCACGCCGGCGGCAACCAGTTCCGCAGTGATATCACCCGGCGCGACCCGCGTCAGCAGCAGCGCTCCCGACGAGACCACGAACGCCAGGACCAGAGCGAAGGCCAGCCGCCGGATGAAGTAGCGTCCCAGTGCCACGGTTCCCGCCTCCGGCGCCTACTGGCTGGCCGTCCCGGCCGCCAGCGTATCGGCGCTCCACAGTACCACCGGTCGCAGGAGAACCGGCGTCGCATTCTTGACTCGCGAACTCATCGCGACGTATACCCGCGGCGCGGCGAAGTAGATGATTGGGAGCTCCTCGGCGAGTATCCGCTGTGCCTCGCGAAACAGCCGCTGGCGCTCGGAGAGATCCACCGCCGCCACCTGTCGCAACATCAGCGAGTCGATTTCTCGTTCCCATTCGGTCGCCGGCCGCGGCTGGGCCGGGTTCCAGACGTGCGCGCCCCCTGTCGTGAGCCAGAAATCCAGCGCCATTGCGGGGTCGACGTCGCTCAACAGGAAGCGGAAGTAGATGGCGTCGAAGTCCCCTGACACCAGCCGCTCGACGAGCGCGCCGACCTCCAAGGCAACCACGTCTGCGCGCAGGCCGACAGCGGCGAGACTTTCTCGGATGAACGAGGCGCCTCGCTCCAGGGCCGTGTTCCCTTTCTGGGTCAGGATGGTGAAGCGGGCGGGCTTGCCAGACTTGTGCTCCAGAACCCCGTCGCCGTTGCGATCGGCGAGACCGAGACCAGCCAGCAGCTCGCGTGAGCGCGCCCGGTCGAAGGGCTGCGTCGGAAGATCGGGCCAGTACCAGGTTTTGTTGCCCGGCGTCACCGGCCCGAAGATCGGGACGGCCGCGCCGAGGAAGACCGTGTCCGCGAACGCGTTCCGGTCGACGGCGTGCGAGACAGCGTGCCGGAGGTCGCGGGCCTGGAGCCAAGGCCTCGAGGCGTCGGCCTTGTCACGGCGCAGGTTGAACCAGAGGCTGTCGGCGTCGAGCCCCACTCCCAGGTCCATCAGGCGGACGCGGCCTGCGTCCTCGGCCTTCTTCAGAGTGCCGTAGTCCTCGGGCCGGATCTCGCCTTGGGTGAAATCCAGCTCGCCCGCCTGGAGCCGCAGGAGTTCCGCGTTCTGATCGGGCACGATCTCGAGCGTGAGCCGGTCGAGGTAGGGCAAAGCTCTGCCGGCGGCGTCCTTCCTCCAGTAGAAGGGGTTCCGCTCCAGCACCACGCGCTGGCCGGGTCGGTACTCGAGAAGCCTGAACGGACCGAGGCCCACTATCTCGGAGGGCGGCGTCTCCACTCCCCACGCACGGGCGAAGCTTCCCGATTCCAGAGCGGCCTCGAGACGGTGCGAGGGCAGGATGGGCAGAATGTCGAGCAGGCGGATGCCAGGCCCGAACGGCGAGGGGAACTTCACGACAACCGTCGACGAGTCGGGAGCGGTCACTTCGAGCGGCTTTCCGCCGACGAGGAGCGACTCGCCGAGCACGCTACCGGTCGCTTTGTCGTAGGCCGCCTTGAACGAGAAGAGGACATCTGCGGCCGACAAGGGCACACCGTCGGAGAACCGGACTCCCTGCCGCAGGAACAGCGTGTAGGTGAGAGCGTCGGCAGACGTGTCCCACCTCTCCGCGAGCCAGGGCTCGACCTGGTCGGTCAGGCGGTTGACCCGGACCAGCCGGGCGTGTGTGAGCACCGACAGCGTGTCGGTTGTGGCGTCGCGCCCCATCAGGCGGTTGAAGGTACGCGGCTCACCGCGAACGGAGGAAATGAGACTACCTCCGCCTCCGGGTCCGGGACGGTCCTTCCCACTCGTGCCCGGTCGGGAGCACGAGGCCGCAGCGAAGGCGGCGAGGGCGACCAGTGAAAGAAGCAGACGGCGCTGCGCTCTGGCCATTTCCTGCCTCAGTGGCCAATGGATTGGCCAATCGACCAATTGACCTTCAGGCGCCGCGGGACACGGAATTCCGCCGATTTGAGGGGCGAGGGTTGCGATTTCGCAGATTCTTTCCCCTCACGCTGAGAAACCGTGCAAGCGGGCCAACGACCGGCCGGGCGGGCCCGTTCGGGTCGAAGACGGCTACCCGGCCGGGCTGCTGATAAGCAGCGTGATTAGAACACGTTATCGCCCGACAATCCAGTACGGCCGGGCATGGCACAAGCTGTGCCATTGTCACCGGCGTCATGCAGCCAGCCGTTCGCACCCGTACACCAAGGGCGCCAAAAGCTTTCGAACCGCATCTTGGCCGCAGCGTGTCGCTGGCCCAGGCGGCGGATCTGCTATCGGTCTCGCGCCGGACCATCTACAACTGGATTCGCGATGGGCGGCTGCAGACCATCCGGACCATCGGGGGGTCGCAGCGCGTCCTGCTGGAATCGGTGGAAGAGAGGCATCGGCTGCTGCGGTCGCGGCCGGGCCTCCCTGGAACGGGGCGGCGTCAGAACCGTTTCTGCGAGTCGAATTGAGCGTCGCGTATGGCTTCGAGAGAAGCATCAGAGCGGCCGGGCTGGCATCCGGTTGTCCCGCGTCGGAGGATACGATGAATCGCGTTCGCCATCACTTGGCCTTGGGCGTTCTGGTGGTTGTATGGTGCCTCGCGGCCGGCGCCGCCGCCGAAGCTGGGCAGGGGCACAGGGCGAGGCTCTCGAGCGATCTGCGAGAGCAGCTGGCGGCGCCGGCTGTCGGTCAGATGGAAGTGATAGTGGACGGTCAGAGGGCAGACGTGGCGAAGGTAGCGGCGCGTCACGGCCTCAGGGTGAAGAAGTTCCTGAAGGACGGGGCCGTCATCGAGATGACTCCGGGCCAGCTGGAGGCTTTGAGCGAGGACCTGGACGTCGAGCACGTATCGAGCAATTCGGTCGTCCGCGGGTCGATGGATGTCACCGGGGTGGCGACCGGGGCGTCGCTGGCATGGGCAGGTCTCGGGGAGGTGCCGGGGGCGACTGGGCGCGGAGTAACGGTGGCGCTTGTGGACTCGGGAATTGCGGCGCATGAGGCGTTGGGAGGGAGGCTGCTGGCGGCGGTTGACTTCACTGGCGAGGGAGCGGCGGACAGGGATCTTTTCGGGCATGGGACGCACGTGGCTGGAATCATCGGTGCCACGCCGGCGGCGATGGGGCCGGGGGCGTTCAGCGGGATCGCGCCAGGGGTCAGCTTCGTCAGCCTGAAGGTGCTCCGATCGGACGGCTCGGGTGTCACGAGCGACGTTATCGAAGCTATCGACTGGGCGATCGAGCAGCGCGAGAGGTTCGGCATCCGTGTGCTCAACCTGTCGCTGGGCCACCCGGTGTTCGAGCCTGCAGCCGATGACCCGCTGTGCAGGGCGGTCGAGCGGGCTGTCAGGGCAGGTATCGTCGTAGTGGCGTCGGCCGGGAATCTGGGAAAGCTGCCCGACGGGCGGCCTGTCGTTGCCGGGATCGAATCGCCGGGCAACTCACCGTTCGCGATCACGGTGGGTGCGCTCAACACGCGCGGGACGGCGGAAAGGACCGACGACGTGGTTGCGACCTACAGTTCGCGTGGGCCGACGCCGTTCGATCACGAGTTGAAGCCGGACCTGGTTGCGCCGGGGAACAAGATCGTGTCGCTCGGGGCGGCAGGCTCCTACCTGGTTGGCGAGTATCCGGATCTCGGCGTCGGAGCGGGCTACCTCCAGTTGAGCGGGACTAGCATGGCGGCTGGAGTTGTTACGGGCGGGGTCGCACTCCTGCTCGAAGGCAACCCGAAGCTCGGGCCGGCGCAGGTGAAGCTGGCGCTTCAATTGGGGTGCACCTTCATGCCGGACGCGGGTTTGATCGGTGCGGGCGCTGGTAGCGTGAACCTTGCCGCGTCGTTGGAGCTTGCAGTGGCGGGCCCGGACGGCGTGAAGTCGCATGAAATAGCTGGCAGTATTGTGAAGCCGGGGCAACACCATCGTCTGGGGCAACACCATCGTCTGGGGCAACACCATCGTCTGGGGCGACACCATCGTCTGGGGCGACACTATCGTCTGGGGCGACACTATCGTCTGGGGCGACACTATCGTCTGGGGCAACACCATCGTCTGGGGGGACTGAAGAGGCCGTAACCGCTCAACAAGACGCGGGAAGGTTCGGACCTCTAAACCCCTAGTAGCAGAAAACCGACAAGTACGGTAACGAGGAGCCGTCACCTGACACAACGGCTACATCGTTTCATTGCCGTACTTTTCCACACTCCGCCTTAGCGCACGCACCTACATAGCAACCGTAGTCCTTCTTGGACTCGGTGCCGTAGTCCATTCCCTCGTCGTAATCGTAACGGACCCGATCCAAGACCCGAAGTTCCTCCTCTTCGCGTTCCTGACTCTCGTCACCGGTTCGATAACCGTGCGTCTACCAACCACGTCGGCCACCGTTTCGGTTTCCGAGACGTTCGTCTTTCTGTCCTTGCTTTTGTTTGGTCCTCCCGCCGGCACGCTCATCGTCGCCCTTGACGTCCTCATCATCTCCCTGTGGCTCTGCAAGAGGCGCCCTCAGCCGATATACCGGATGGTGTTTAACGCGGCCGCGCCTTCGTTTTCCGTCTGGCTCTCTGCTACAGTGTTCTTCTACCTCGCAGGCTTCGAAACTGTAGGGCTTGCCCGCTTGCCGCCCGGCCGTATCGATCTGGGCTCGTTGAACGGGTTCCTACTGCCCCTCTTCGCATTTGCTCTGCTGTACTTCCTTCTGAATAGCTGGCTCGTGGCTTGGGCCATCGCGCTCGAAGGCAAGTCGGGACCCATCAGCGTTTGGCGTGACAGCTTTCTCCCCCTGGCTCTGAACTTCTTCACTGGGGCATCAACCGCATCCCTAGTCGCGGCGTTCACGCTTTCATACAGTGCATGGGCTTTGGCGATCATAATTCCGCCTGTAGCCCTCTCGTATCTCACCTCACGTACCGCCACCATCCGTGTAGAAGAGGCAACACAACACGTCCACGCGCTCCACACGCTGTACCTGTCGACCATCGAGACGCTCGCCATGGCCATTGATGCAGGCGACCAGGTCACGCATGGCCACATCCGTCGTGTGCAGACCGCGGCCCTCGCGCTTGCAGCCGAGATGAAGGTTGAGGATTCGCAGACCTTAAAAGCCATTCAGGCGGCGGCTCTGCTGCACGACATCGGGAAGCTGGCGGTGCCTGAGTACATCCTGAATAAGCCCAGCCGTCTCACGCCAGGGGAGTACGACACCATGAAAAGTCACGCGGCCAAGGGCGCCGAGATTCTCTCCGCGATTGCATTCCCCTACCCGGTAACACCTATCGTGCGACATCACCACGAGAACTGGGATGGAACAGGGTACCCAGATGGCTTGGCGGGGACGGAAATTCCGATCGGAGCGAGGATCTTGGCAGTTGTGGACTGCTATGACGCGCTAACCTCTGACCGTCCGTACCGACGAAGCCTTAGCAAGGAGAATGCTCTGGCGATTCTCGTCGAGAGGCGCGGCTCCATGTACGACCCGCTTGTCGTGGACGCCTTCTTGCGTGTCGTTGGTGGGCTTTCGGAGGAAACGCCTGTTATGACTCCCCTCCTGACCATCGGCACAAGTGGGGAGGACACAACACAAACGCGGCCGACCAGCTCTCAGCCGTCTGCAGACACGGCTGCCGCCACGGGTCACATGCTGGCACTGCTAGAGCTCGCCCCGAGCCTAACGGGCCGACTCACCTTGCAGGATGCCGGGGAGATCATCGCTGGACGACTCCTGAAAGCACTTAGTGCTCACGTCGTCATCTTTTACTGCGCGGAGGACACGTGTGACACCATAGTTCCGCGACTCGTCGTTGGACCGCTCACTCAGCCGCCGGGAGCCATTCGGATCGGCGAGCGTTTGAGTGGATGGGTCGCCGCGAATCGTACCACACTCGTGAATGCTGACCCTGCCTTGGACTTGGGACCCGGAGTGTCCACTCGGACCGGGCGCTTGAGGAGTGCCTTGAGTACCGCTCTCGTGCTCGACGATCGCCTTGTTGGCGTGTTGACCGTTTGCTCGGAGTCGCCAACAGCGTTTACCGACGAACACTATCGGTTTATGGAAGCTGTCTCCAGACCGATCTCCCGGATCATCGACGATGCTATCAGGCATGAGCAATCAGAGATTGCCTCGATGTGTGACCCGGCAACCGGCCTCCCTAACAGGCGGAGAGTTACCCGTCTCGCAGAGCACGGCATGGCTTTGAACCACCCAGCCTGTGCACCCTACGCCTTCCTCCTTGTCCGGGTCGTTGACTTAGACAAGGTCGCCTCGTCCCTCGGGCAGAGTGCCGTTGACCGTCTTCTGTCCCAAGTGGCGCTGGCGCTTCGCTCAAACCTGCGCATCACAGACGTGCTATTTCGCTCGGGGTTCGACACGTTTGGCATCGTCCTCAGTCAGGCGCCTCCCGCCGCCGCAACCGCTTTCGCAGCACGGTTGTCTCAGGTCGCCGCCGACCTCCATCTGACGGATGCGCTCGGACCGATTCGATTGTCCGCAAGTGTGGCGGCCACGGGCGCAGATGGCCTCGGGCTGGGAGACCTGTTAAAGAGCGCAATTGGAGGCCTTGACAGCCCCCCATCGGTCCTGTCAGACTCCCCGACCGTTCATTAGTCCAACAGCGGTTTCTGGCCGACCTTCCGTGACTTCTAAACCGGGGACCTGTATGCCGCATTACAGTGGTGAAGGCACCGTCAAGTTACTTCTTGAGGCCGGGCGCTTCTCCGCTGCACTTAAAGCCCTTCGCGAGACTGCTCAGCGACGCTCGTTGTCTGCCGTTGCTCTGGAAGCGGACCTGCTTCAGCGAACCGGAGAAACGGCAAAGGCGCGCGAGTTGGCCGAAGAACTGGTCAGGAGAATCGACGCACCAGCCGCCATCAAGGGACGAGCGCATCTTGTCTTGGGAACCTTGGAGAGAGAGCGAGGGAACCACAACGAAGCAGTGAACCACCTGCGCCGGGCGGTGGCAGCGCTGGATTCGGGCGGCGACGAATACCACCGGGCATGGGCTCGGCTACGGTTACTCCTTGCACTAAGTGACGGAATCGATACAGCGGCTGCCACTGGCGAAGTGCTCCGAGCCCGGTCCGAGATAGTGCGCCTCGGCGACACCCACTTGTTGGCAGCACTTCATGTGTTTGTAGCCCAGCTTGAGTCGAAGCGAGGGCTCACCGACTTAGCTCGGGAGCACATTCGGATCGGCCGGTCGCTGCTTGAAGCGGCCCCCAATCTTTGGCTTCAAGGCACCGCCGATATTGATTCTGCGTGCGTGAACTTCATGTGCGGTGACTTTGTCGCAGCTCTTCGAGATGCAAGGTCCGCACTGGCGGCATCGGAGGCTTCGGGACATGTGGCCGTGCGGCGTGCCGCCCTGGCTAACCTTGGGCACCTCTGCCTCGTTTCGGGTGATTACGAGAGGGCAAGAAAGTGGCTTACACAAGCGCTCGCAATAAGCCCCCCGGGTGGTGAGAGCCGCGTCGGGATACTCGACGGCCTAGCACAGATCTCGTTGGCATGTGGTGACCACGAGAGATGCAACGATATTCTCAAAACCATCGATGAGATTGTACGGCAACCCACTCACACAACTGGCCCGTGTGACATTTGGCACCAAGTCACGCGGGTACGCGCACTCCTCTGTGAAGGAGCGCCTTTGTCAGCTTTGCAGGCAGCAAACGAAGCGTCGAAAATCGTGACGTCGGTGCACGACCCGAACGCCGTGGGACAGTTGGAGATTCTGGGCTCAGAAGCTTTGGTGCGCGTTGGGGAAAGGGAGACAGCGGGGGATGCACTGTGGATGGCAACCCTGAGGTCCTCTCGGTTCTCCACGGAGGTCCTCGCTGACCTCCACCGTGTGACCGGGCTGTTTCACGCGCACAGCGGAGATCTGGCCCGCGGGTGGGCCTCGCTCGCAAGGTCCGCACGAATCCTCGCCGCAATCGGCCACAATTCCGCCCGCGCCGCCGTCGTCTCCGAACTTCGCGGCCTGGTCGACCCCTCAGCCCGCACCGCTTTCGACGACGCAGAGCGAGACCGCAAGCCGTGGCCCGCCGTCGAACCCCGCTGGCCAGCCCCGGCCACCCAGGCCGGCGCCAACCATGTCGCTTCCGCACTCGATAAGGCCGCGGCCCTCTGTGACTTCGCCCCATACCCCGAGATCCTCGCCGCCGAGGCCGCATCTCTCCTCCTCGACGCTTGCGCCTCGACCTCCATAGCGCTGCTGACCAGGACCGCCTCCGGCACCGCCGCAACGACCGCCGCCACCTGGAGCCAGCCGGAAGACGAACCCGCCGCAGCTCCCACCCCGCCCGTGATCATCGAACTCGGGCACCGCCGTGACCTCGACTTCCAGCTCGCCGTCATCCCCCGAGCGAGCCTGGCGGCCCGCTCAACCGTCCTCGCCGTCAAGACCGTAATCGATGCGGCGTGCGCCCTCGAAACCGCAAGGCGCGAGAAGCGCGAAAGCACAGCCCTCTGGCCTATCGAGCCCGAAACCGACCACCCCAAGGGAATCTTCGTGAGCGAGAAGATGACCGAGCTCGTCGCCGTCGCTCGCAAGGTCGCCGACGGCCAGGCCATCGTCCTCCTCACCGGCGAGACCGGCACCGGCAAGGAGGTGCTCGCCCGCTTGATCCACGAATCGTCTTCATCCGCGCGCCAGCCGTTCGTGCCTTTCAACTGCTCCAGCGCACCCCGCGAACTCGTCGACAGCCAGCTCTTTGGCTACAAGCGGGGCGCCTTCACCGGAGCCGTCGCCTCCTTCGATGGCGTCGTCAGGGCCGCCGCCGGCGGGATCCTGTTCCTCGACGAGATCGGCGACCTCCCGCTCGAAGTGCAGCCCAAGCTCCTGCGCTTCATCGAGATGAACGAGGTCCACCCTCTCGGCGAACCGCACCCCGTCAAGGTCAAGGTCCGCATCATCGCCGCTACCAACGCCGACATCGAACACCTCGTCGCCGAAGGACGGTTCCGCGAGGATCTCTACTATCGGCTGAACGTCATCCGCCTGCACCTGCCTCCTCTCAGGGAGCGCCGCGAGGAAATCCCCACGCTCGCCAATCATTACCTCTCCCGCTTCGCAGCCGAGTGCAAGAAGGACAACCTCCGGATCGCCGAGGAGACAATGGAGTACCTCCTTCTGTGGAGGTGGCCAGGAAACGTGCGGGAACTAGTGAACGAAATCCGCAGGATGGTCGCCCTCGCCGAACCCGGCGCAGTCCTCATGCCGGAGCACCTCTCGCGCCAGATAGTCGAATCGAGACGCACCGTCCCGGCCGCCGAGCGCGCGCTTCTCCCCACAGAAATCGTCGTCCGGCTCGATCAGCCGCACGCCGCGATGACTGAGCACGCCGAGCGCAGCCAGATCCTCTGGGCACTCTCCGTATGCGGCACCCGCGAGGCCGCCGCTCGCGCCCTGGGCCTTTCGAGGAAAGGTCTGTACCTGAAGTGCCGGCGCCTCGGGATCGACGAGGACGGGCCGGAACCGCAGGAGGACCGCTGATTCACCGGCCGCGCTGCGCCCATCTGCGCCCCTGGTGCGGCCACGCGCTTTCGGCACCATCGCCGCGGCGACGCGCCTTCGGTACCTTCAGCCGGCAGCCGTCATTTCGCCGTCGGTTGACTCTGTCAGGCACCAGCCGGCAAAGTCGCCGCAACGGCCAACGGTTGGCTCTTGACAGCAGGCGCCGACGCGGAGCAGCATCCTGATCAACTTCCGGAAGGAGCAACTCCGTGAGAATCACCAGGCTGACCATCGGCGCCGCAGCGCTGGCCGTACTCTGGGCACTCGCTCCCGTGCACCCGGCCGCGGACCAGCAGCGCGCCACCACGTACATCGCGGCGACGACAGCCGACTCCATCCGGGCCTGGGACGGGCAGATTGACCGGCGCATCCGCGACGGCCGCCTTCGCCGCGTCCGCATGTCAGCCGACACCCTCGTCGAGGGTCGCACGCACGAGCGACTGCAGCAGGTTCACGCCAACGTGCCGGTGGCCGGGAGCGAGGTTGTGCGTCAACTGGAGGAAGGCGTGACGGTGTCGGTCTTCGGCGCCCTTCAGCCGGACCTCGATCTCGAAACGACACCCGCCATCACCGCGGAACAGGCCGCCGCCATCATGGAGGAGCGCGCCGGCAACGCCTTCCCGCCCGGAAACGGTCCGTCGCTCGTCGTCCTCCCGCTCGACGGCGGCGGCCACGTTCTCGCCTGGCAGGCGCAGCTCCGTACGGCCGCTCTCGATCTCGTCGTCTACTTCGTTGACGCAGCAGACGGCCGCGTTCTCCTCGAGTACAGCAACCTGAAGACACAGCAGGCCGCGGTCGGTCGCGGCGTGGGCGTCCTCGGCGACGACAAGAAGGTCAGCGCCTCCCGCTCCTCCGGCGGCTACCAGGCAACGGATCGCCTGAGACCGCCGACCATCGTCACCTACGACATGAACGGCGACTACCTGCGGGTGCTGGATTGCCTCGACGGCCGCGCGCCGTTTGTCGATTCCGACGTGGCCTCGGACAGCGACAACACTTGGGACGACCCGGCCGTTGTCGACGGTCACGCCCACGTCGGTGTCACATACGACTACTTCTACAAGCGCTTCAACCGCCGCGGCCTCGACGACCGCAACCGGCCGCTCAAGGCCCTTGTCCACCCTGTCAATCGTTCCGAGGTATTCACGCTCTTTTCGCGCTACTCGTTGTTCTTCACGAATGCCTTTTGGGACGGGAGCGCCGACGTGATGGTTTTCGGCGAGGGCCTGCCGCCGAACGTCACCGTGGGAGGGCGGCGCTGGAACTACACCTCCGCCGCGCTCGACATCGTCGCGCACGAGCTCGCCCACGGGGTGACCGACTACTCGTCCAATCTGATCTATCGGAACGAGTCCGGCGCCCTGAACGAGGCATTCTCGGACATCATGGCTGTCGGCGCCGAGTTCTTCGCGCACGCCGCTGGCAGCGGGCTCAGGCGTGCGGACTACGTGATCGGGGAAGACGCCGTCAGCGGCAGCGCCATCCGCTCGCTCGCCACCCCGGGCGTCAACGGCGATCCCGATCACTATTCCAGGCGGTACATAGGCGAAGCGGACAACGGCGGGGTGCACACCAACTCCACCATCGGCGGGCACGCCTTCTACCTCGCTGTCGAAGGCGGCACGAACCTCACCTCGGGCCTTGCCGTGCAGGGAGTGGGCGCGGCCAACAGGGAGCAGATCGAGAAGGCTTTCTACCGGGCGTTTGTCTACATGATGCCCTCGAATTCCACTTTCGCGATGGCCCGCGCGGCCACCATCCAGGCGGCGAGGGATCTCTACGGCGCCGGAAGCGCTGCCGAGCAGGCGATAGCGCGCGCCTGGTCGGCCGTCGGCGTCGAGTGACAGCCGGGGGAAGGGACATGAGCCGGAGGGAACCAGACCGCCCGGCCTTCGGGCCGCAAGCGCCACTGGCCTCAGTGCGGCCGGATTGGGCAGACTGGCACGTCGCTCACGTCGCCATGGTGGACCTGCGCGACGTGCACTGGGATCACGTCGCCGGCCACCCGCCCGGCGACTCGCCGGACCCGGTGCTCTTCGGCTTCACGCGCTGCGATGCCGTAGTCGCCGGAGACCTGCCGCACTCGCACCTCGGCGGCAACCACCCGCACGACCTGCGCGTCTGCATCCTGCGGGAAGACAACGACCGAGTCGTGTTCGACAGGCTGGCGCTCGAGGCGGGAACCCGGCCCCACGCACGCAGGCCACGTTCTCGAGGCTCAGAAGACGTGCGGACATGAACGAACCGCCCGGGCACGTCTCGGCCCGACAGCGAATCGGGGCGCCGCGGAGCGCGAGAACCCATCGGCAGCGCGATTCGGGTGCCCGAGACCAGAGGAGATACCCGATGAACCGGCCGAAGTACGCTGCCGCACTCCTTGGTGGCCTCGTAGGTCTGGCTTTCGCCGCTGGAACGCTGGCCGCTGACCGTGCGGCCCAGCCAGCGGCCCGCCCCGCCGGGCGCTCTTCGAACAGGCAGGCGGTTGCAGGCACCGCAGAAACCGCCGCTCGGATCCGAGACGTTCCGCTTGGAGCGCTTTCGCCGCGGAACGCGAGCTACACGATCGAGGCTCGACTGGATCCGGCAGAACGAATACTGCAGGGCAGCGAGGTTCTCACCTGGCGCAACATCTCGCCGAATCCGGCGACCGAACTTAGGTTCCACCTGTACTACAACGCCTGGAGGAACACGGGGTCCACCTGGCTCCGGGAAGCGGCGCTCTCGGGACGGCGGGCTGCGGCGGCGCGTGATGACGACGATTGGGGCTGGATAGACGTCACGGCGATCCGACTCGTGGGCGTGGGCTCTTCGCCGCCAATCGACTTGACCGGGCAGATGCGGTTCATTTCGCCTGACGACGGAAACCCGCTCGACAGGACGGTTCTGGCGGTATCCCTCCCAGCACCGGTCGCACCCGGTCAGACGATCAACGTGGACGTGGCGTGGACGTCGAAGATCCCGCGCACGTTCTCCCGCACCGGCGCCGTCGGAAACTACTTTTTCATCGCGCAGTGGTTCCCCAAAATCGGAGTGCTCGAGGAGCGAGGCTGGAACTGCCACCAGTTCCATGCGGGCACCGAGTTCTACGCCGACTACGGCACTTACGACGTCCGGCTCACGGTGCCCGCCGGCTGGATCGTCGGGGCCACGGGCAGGGAGCGCGAGGTCAGCCGCGACGGTGAATGGGACGTGCACCGCTACGTCCAGGAAGACGTTCACGATTTCGCCTGGACCACCAGCCCCGACTTCCTCGTGAGAACGGAGACCTTCACCGAAGATGGGCTGCCGCCCGTCGAGATGCGCCTGCTGCTCCAGCCGGAGCACGCTGGGCAGGAGGAACGGCATTTCCGCGCAACCGCCGCCGCGCTCAAGTACTACGGCCGCTGGTTCGGTTCGTACCCGTACGGGCACGTGACGATAGTCGACCCGGCCTGGCAGAGCGGCTCGGGTGGGATGGAGTACCCGACGCTCTTCACCGCCGGCAGCCGCTGGCTGGCGCCGGGCGGCGTGACGCAGCCCGAGAACGTCACGGTGCACGAATGCGGCCACCAGTTCTGGTATGGGATCGTCGGCAACAACGAGTTCGAGCACGCGTGGCTCGATGAGGGGCTCAACACCTACTCGACGGCGCGTGCCGTCTCGGAAGCCTACCCGCGGCGCTTTTACGCGGAGAGGTACTTCGGCGGCTTCATTCCGTGGGTCTTCGAGGATCTGCCGCTGACTCGGGAGTCGGACCGCGTCGAGTCCTACCGTGCGACGGCAGAGAGCGACGTCCCTGCAACGCCGACGTTCCAGTACTGGCCCGGAACGGGATCGGGGATCAGCTACAGCAAGACCTCCCTGTGGCTGCACACGCTCGAGAACTACCTCGGCTGGCCGACGTTCCAGCGCGTGCTCTCCACGTTCTTCGAGCGGTGGAAGTTCCGTCATCCGAAACCCGAGGACTTCTTCGCCGTGGTGAACGAGGTGAGCGGCAGGGACATGACATGGTTCTTCGACGAGGTCTACCGCAGCTCGAACGTGTTCGACTACGGTGTGCAGGAGCTGCGCGTCTCGCCTGCTGGCGTGACGGGTATCGGCGATGCGGACGGCGGACGCCGGCTCGTGACGAACGAGCCGCCGGGCGAGTTCCTTTCGACCGTTGTAGTGCGCAGGTACGGCGAGGCGGTGTTCCCGGTCGATGTCGTCGTCAGGTTTGCCGGCGGCGGGGAGGTGCGGGAAAGTTGGGACGGGCGAGCAAGATGGCGACAGTACACCTACCGCCGTCCGGAACGGGCGGTCTCCGTCCAGGTGGACCCCGAGCGTGTGCTGATGCTAGACGTGGACAGGACAAACAACAGCCGGTCTCTCGACGCTGAAGCCGACCCGGCGTCCACCAAGTGGATGCTCGCGTGGGTCGGCTGGCTCGAGGATCTGATGCTCACCTACTCTCTGTTCGCGTGAGACCGGAGCGGAACCATCATGTCCAGCATCCGCGCGTTCCGTGAAGGTGCACGAAGGGCCAGCCGCGCTCCGTATCTCCTCGCTGGCATGTGGCTGCTGACGCTCCTGCTGGCGCTGCCGCTGGGCCTCGCGCTCCGGGGCATCCTTCGAGATGGGCTGGGGGGGAGCCTCGCCGCGGCCAGCATGTCGAGCGGGGCGGACTACGAGTGGTGGGCCGAATTCAGTGCCGGCGCCCGGGGCCTTGGCCGGACCTTCACTCCCGGCATCATCGGCTTCGCCGCGGTCCTGCAGAACATCAGCTCGCTGGCTGACGGACGGGCTCCGGCAGGCGAAGTGGCGGCAATCGTGGCCATCTACCTGGTCGCCTGGACCTTTCTCCTGGGCGGCATCCTCGATCGCCTCGCGCGAAACCGGCCTACGCGCGCCCACGGGTTCTTCTCTGCTTCCGGCGTCTTCTTCTTCAGGTTCCTGCGGCTGGCAGCCCTGGCAGGCGTCGTCTACTACGCCCTGTTCGGCTGGATCCACGGGCTCGTCTTCGATTCGTTCTTCGGCTGGGTGACCAGGGACTTCACCGTCGAAAGGGATGCCTTCGCCGTGAGGCTCGCTCTCTACACCGTTTTCGGCGCGCTGCTCGCTGCGTGCGGTATCGTGTTCGATTACGCCAAGGTGCGAGCCGTCGTGGAGGACCGCCGGAGCATGGTCGGGGCGCTGCTCGCATCGCTCCGGTTCACTGCGAGGCAATGGAGGCCGGCCATCGCGCTGTACCTCCTGACCGGCGTCGTCTTCCTGCTGGTCGTCGCCGCCTGGGCGATCGTCGCGCCGGGCGCTGTTGCTGCGGGAGCCCAAGCCTGGATGGCGTTCCTGCTCACGCAGGTGTACGTGCTGGCGCGCCTGTGGGTAAAGCTGCTCTTCTACGCCTCGGAGATCTCGCTCTTCCAGTCCGCGCTCGCGCACGCGGAGTACACCGCCGCCGCTCCGCCCGTATGGCCCGATTCGCCCGCTGCGGACGCGATCGCGCCCCCGGGGAAATAGGGCCCCGAAACGGGAGTCGACCGCATGCTGGCGTCGATTATTCGGCCGATGTCTGCGGCGTCCAGCGATTCGACCTCGAGGAGTTCCCTGGCCAGGGCGTGAACCACGGCGTGATGCGACTGCAGCAGCCTCCGCGCCTCGTCGTAGCCGTGCATGACGATGGCGCGTATCTCCTCGTCCACGCGGCGAGCGGTTTCCTCGCTCATCGTGGCGCCGCGTTCGGCGTCCCAGCCGTTGCCGACCTTGCGGAATGCGAGCGGGCCGAGCGGCGACATGCCGAGCTGGCAAACCATCTTCTCAGCGAGGTCGGTCGCCCTCTCGATGTCGTTCGACGCCCCGCTCGTCGGGTGACCCATGAAGACCTCCTCGGCGACGCGGCCGCCCATCAGAATCGCGATCTGCGCCTCCATGAACTCACGGGTGTATGTGTGGCGGTCGGCCTCGGGCAGCTGCATCGTCACGCCGAGCGCGCGTCCGCGCGGCACGATGGTGACCTTGTGCAAGGGATCGGCGCCAGGCACGAGCGCGGCAACTAGGGCATGGCCGGATTCGTGGTAGGCGCAATTGACCCTCTCCTGCTCGCTCATCACGAGCGAGCGCCGCTCGACTCCCATGAGCACCTTGTCCCGCGCCTCGTCGAAGTCGGCGTCGCTCACCGTATGGCGGCCGTGCCGCGCGGCCAGCAGCGCCGCCTCGTTGACGAGATTCGCCAGGTCGGCGCCCGAGAACCCGGGTGTACCGCGGGCGATGGCGCGCAGATCGACGCCGGGCTCGAGCTTCACCTTGCGGGTGTGAACGCGCAGGATCGCTTCCCTACCCTTGAGGTCAGGCCCTCCGACAACGACCTGCCGGTCGAAACGCCCCGGCCGCAGCAGCGCCGGGTCCAGGATGTCCGCGCGGTTGGTCGCTGCAATCACCACCACGCCCTGCCGCATCGCAAAGCCGTCCATCTCGACGAGAAGCTGGTTGAGCGTCTGCTCGCGCTCCTCGTGGCTGAGCGAGTTGCCGCCACGCTTGCGGCCGACCGCATCGAGCTCGTCGATGAAGACGATGCAGGACTTGTGTCTGCCGGCGTCACGGAACAACCGCCGCACCCTCGCCGCGCCCACGCCCGCGTACATCTCCACGAAGTCGGAGCCGCTCGCGAAAAGAAACGGCACGCCCGCCTCGCCCGCAATCGAGCGGGCCAGGAGCGTCTTGCCAGTCCCCGGAGGCCCCACGAGCAACACGCCCTTGGGCATGCGCCCGCCCACTGACTGGAACTTCTCGGGCTCCTTCAGGAAGTCGACGATTTCCTTCACCTCGTCCTTCGCCTCGTCTACTCCCGCAACATCGGCGAAGGTGACGACGGACTTCTCGCCGTCCGATTCGTGCGCCCTGCTCTCGAGCGATGGGATCCGCCCGGCGCTCATGCGGTAGACAACCAACCCCACGAGGCCCAGGAAAGCCAGCCCGATCGCCAGTGTAGCGACACCGTAGCCCGACTGATCGCCGCGGGGCTTTACCATGACGGATACGTTGTGCGCCACCAGGGAACTGAGGAACGCAGGGTTGGAAGCTACATAACCGGGCGGCGGTACGGTCCGGAGCTCGGCGCCGTCGGCCATCACGAAAACCAGCCACTGGTCGGACAGGGTGATCCTGCTGACGGAGCCGGCCTCGACGCTCTTGAGGAAGTCAGAAAACGGGGCCTCGTCAGCCGGGGGGAAGCTGCGCGCGGAGAACAGGTAGACGGCGGCGGCAAGAACGACCGTGACGGCGGCGCAAGGTACCCACCACCGGTACAAACGTTTCCTCAGTGACACGAGAATCTCCGACAGGTCAGACCGGGCAAGAACCCGGGAAAAGCACGCCCAAGCACTGAAAAGTTGATCTGAGGGGGTAACCGAGAGGGCCATTCTAACCGACTTGTCACGGCGAGTAAACCATTCCACCTCAGCAGTTTAGCCCCGCCGACAGGATCGCCTCACGGGCGGCCGCCAGACCCGGGCCGCGCCGGAATGAGGATGCGCTGAAAGGGTGGCGCCGCCCGATTGGGCTATATTCGCCTCATGACCTTCGCCACGACCCTCGCCGGGAAGATTGCGGCATGGCTGAGAGAGCAACTGGACGAGACGGGCGCGCGCGGTTTCGTCTTCGGCTTGAGTGGGGGCGTCGATTCGGCTGTGGTGGCCGCACTTTGCGGCACGGCGTCGCCGGGCGCCGCCGTGGGCGTCATCCTGCCGTGCCACAGCGACCCACGCGACGAAAGCGACGCGCAGCTCGTCGCGAAGCGGTTCTCGCTGCCGACATTGATCGTCAGGCTCGACGGCGTGTACGACAGCATGGTGGAAGCCCTGGATCCCGCGAGCGCGTGGATCGAATCGCGCAGGCCGCTCGCGGAGGGGCGGCCGGCAGTCTCGGACAGGCGCCTGCCGCTCGCGAACCTGAAGCCGCGTCTGCGCATGGCCGCCCTTTACTTCGTCGCCAACAATCTCGATTCTCTGGTTGTCGGAACCGGCAACCGCAGCGAGCTGTCCATCGGCTACTTCACCAAGTACGGAGACGGTGGCGCCGATCTCCTGCCCCTCGGACAGCTCCTGAAGAGCGAGGTGGTGGCGCTCGCGCGCGACCTGGGCGTGCCGGAGGAGATCATCGAGAAGCCGCCGAGCGCGGGACTGTGGCTGGGACAGACAGACGAAGGAGAGATGGGCTTCACCTACGCCGAGCTGGAATCCTATCTGACCATGGGCCCGGAAGCGGTCAGCCCGGCCGTGGCCGCGCGCATCGGCCACCTCGCCCGGTCCAGCAGGCACAAGCGCGCCGTGCCGCCGGCCTACCCGCGCGCCCCCGATGACTGACTGGCGAAGGGGCTTGCGTCGCGAGCTGATGGGTCAAGCGAGGGCCATCTGGCGCGCCGCCTCGACGATGTGCCGCGCGGATATCCCGTGGCGGTCGAGCAGCTCCGCCGGCTTCCCGCTCTGCGGGATGAGAGTGACCGCGAGCCGACGCACCTCCGCGCGCGTTGCGGCAACCGCCTCGGCAACCGCGTCGCCGAGTCCGCCATGGGAGTAGTGGTCCTCGACCGTGATGAGCCTGCCGCCCGTGTCGAGCGCGGCCTGGATCAGCGTCGCTCGATCGATCGGCTGAATCGAGTAGGCATCGATGACGCGAGCGGGCAGCCCCTCGGCGTCGAGTTGCTTCCACGCCTCCAATGCCTCGAACACCGTTATCCCGGCCGCCACGATCGCGACTCGATCCGACGCGCTGCTGCGTAGGAGCTTCGAACCCCCGATCGGGAACTGCTCCGACGGCTCATAGATCACCGGGGTCTTGGGCCGCGTTGTTCGTATGTAAGCCGGGCCGGGGCGAGCGGCAACCGCCTCGACGAGCCGCTCGGTGCTGACTGCATCTGAGGGGTAGACGACGGTGATGTTGGGCTCAGCCCTCATCATCGCGAGATCCTCGAGCCCCATCTGCGATGGACCGTCTTCGCCGATCGAGACTCCGGCGTGGGAGCCGGTGAACTTCACGTCGAGGTTGCTGATTGCTGTCATGCGTATGAAATCGCACGCACGAGCCAGAAAGCAGGCGAAGGTCGACGGGAAGGCTATGTTCCCTCGGCTCGCAAGGCCCATCGCGATTCCCACCATCGCCTGCTCGGCGATGAACGCCTGGTAGAAGCGCTCCGGGAACGCCTTTTCGAACGCCTGACTGTAAGTCGAGTTCTTGACGTCGGCGTCGAGCGCGACCACCCGCTCATCGGCATGTCCGAGGCGGACGAGCGCATTGCCGTATGCTTCCCTTGTCGCCACCTTGTCGCCGACGCGGTAGGCTGGCGGGTCCAGTGGGCCTGTGGCGGGGCCGAGCGGCCTCGGCGGCGGGCCGGTGGGCAGCCGCACCAGGACGGCGGCCGGCGGTTCCGACGGGAAGGGCTTCAACTGGGCCTCGAGTTCCGACATCGCGCGCTCGAAGTCGCCTCCCTTCTTGAGCGGCACGCCGTGCCATCCTTCCTGCCCTTCCATGAAAGAGATCCCCTTGCCCTTGATCGTTCTCGCCAGCACCATGACGGGCCGGCCGGTGATCCGGCGCGCCCCGGCAAAGGCGTCGAGCAACTCCTCCAGATCGTGACCGTCGACGATGAAGGTTTCCCATCCGAAGGCATGCCACCGCTCGGCGAGCGCCTCGAGGTCGTGCCCCCACATGGTTGCGCGGCTCTGGCCCAGCGCGTTGACGTCGGTGATGGCACAGAGGTTGTCCAGTCTCGCGTGGGCAGCGAAGTTGGCGGCTTCCCACACGGATCCCTCGGCCGTCTCTCCATCTCCGAGCAGGACGTACGTCCGGTAGTCCGATCCGATGCGGCGTGCGTTCAGCGCGATGCCCACCCCGACCGGAAGGCCCTGCCCCAGAGACCCGGTGGCAACGTCGACGAATTGGAGCTTCGGCACCGGGTGACCCTCCAGGTCCGATTCGATCGAGCGGAGCGAGCGGAGGCTCGCCCTCTCGAGCAGCCCTGTTTCCACCCAGGCTGAATAGAGAAGCGGCGCGGCATGGCCTTTCGAAAGGACGAATCTGTCGTTGTCGGCCCGCCTCGGGTCGCGCGGGTCGAAGCGCATCTCGCCAAAAAAGAGGGCTGCCACGATCTCCGCGGCAGAACAACAGGTAGAAGGGTGGCCGCTCCCCGCCTCTGTCGTCGACACGACCGAGTCGATGCGAAACCGAGTTGCGATGTTGTGCAGCGTGGAAACAAGTGTCTGGCGGTCGACGTTCAACTCTGCTCCCCCCTCCGTCGAGTCGGAGAGTGTACCACACCGAAAAGCGACGTCCCTTATAATGGTCCGGCTGCGAGCCTGCGACAATGAAGTACACCATCACGCTCGTCCCTGGGGACGGCATCGGGCCAGAGGTAACGGCAGCGGTCGTCCGTATCCTGGAGGCCGCCGGGCTGTCGATAGAATGGGAGAGGCACGATGCGGGGCAGGCGGCCTGCGAGCGATCCGGCGAAGCGTTGCCGCAGGCGCTCCTGGATTCGATCGCGCGAACGCGTGTCGCCCTCAAGGGCCCGCTCACGACGCCTGTCGGACGCGGCTTCGCGAGCGTCAACGTCGCGCTCCGGCAGACGCTGGACCTTTACGCCAACCTCCGGCCGGTCACCAACCTGGCTGGCGTGAGCAGCCGGTTCCAGGGCGTGGACCTCGTCATCGTCAGGGAGAATACGGAAGACCTCTACTCCGGGCTCGAGCACGAGGTGGTCAACGGCGTCGTGGAGAGCCTCAAGATCATAACGGCAAGGGCCTCTACGCGGATCAGCCGCTTCGCCTTCGACTACGCCGAGAAGCACCGCCGCAGGAAGGTGACCGCGGTGCACAAGGCGAACATAATGAAGATGAGCGACGGCCTGTTCCTGAACTGCGCGCGGCAGGTGGCCACCGAATATCCGGGGATCGAATACGACGAGATGATAGTGGACGCCGCGTCCATGCGCCTGGTCATGTCACCAGAGCGGTTCGACGTACTGCTCATGCCGAACCTGTACGGGGATATCATCTCAGATCTGGCGGCCGGGCTCGTCGGAGGGCTCGGCGTGGTGGGAAGCGCGAACTACGGGGAAGGGATCGCGGTCTTCGAGGCGGTTCACGGGTCTGCGCCGGACATCGCGGGGCGGAACGCGGCCAACCCTACGGCCCTGCTGCTCTCGGCGCTGATGATGCTTCGCCACATCGGCGAGGGTGACAGGGCCGAGATCATCGAGGCGGCGCTGTCGCGCGTCCTGGGCGAGCGCGGCGTACGGACGCGCGACCTCGGCGGAACGGCTACGACAACCGAATTCACCGACGCGATCTGCCGCGAAATCAGGGCGGTGCCAACGCTATGAACCGAGGCCGGGAAGCTCATCGCGGGAGGACGCGCTAGTGCGGCAGCGGTCCCGCGCCCGGGCGGGCAGCCACGTGCAGGATGAGATAACGAGCGCAGTGATGTCGCACGAGGAAGTCGTGCGCTACCTTCAAGGAGGGCACGGCCACGCGCTCCCGCAGGCGCGCGAGCGCATCGAGGGCTACCTCGACGAACTGCGAACGACGCAGCGATACTCCTTCTACCGGATCCTCAAGCACCCGCTCTATCCGATCCTGCGGAAGGTCGATCGCCGCGCCGAGGGGATAGAGTGGGTGCGCCGGGCCACCGGCGAGGGGCGGGTCGTCTACGTCTCGAATCACAAGAGCCACCTGGATTACCTGATCGAGCCCCTTCTCCTCGAAGACAATTCCGTACGGCCGCCCATCATAGCGGCAGGCATCAACATGTTCGGCGGGCCGCTCGGCCTGCTCCACAAGCACGTGACCGGCGCGATACCGATCAGGCGGAACACCAAGGACCCCGCGTACCTGATAACGCTCAAGGCATACGTGGCGGAGGTCCTGCGGCGCCACGATCTCTTCTTCTACATCGAGGGCGGGCGAAGCTACAGCGGCGAGATCAAGGCTGCAAAGACGGGCCTCGTCCAAGCGATCCTGCAGGCCGGCTGCCCGTCGATCTCAGTCGTGCCCACGGCAATCGCCTACGACCTGGTCCTCGAAGATAGAATCCTCTCGCACCAGGGGGTCAAGAAGGTGCAGCGGCCCTTCAAGCGCGAGCTGGGGGAGATGGTCAGGCAGGCGGTCGGCTACTGGTCGCGCGCCTTCGTCACCTTCGGCGAACCCATTCCCGCGGCCGGCTACGGGCAGTCGCGCCGCGCCGCCCTCGACCTCGCGCACACGGTGCGCGAGAAGTTCGGCCGCCTGTACAAGGTGCTGCCGACTGCGCTCGTGGCGGCCGCCCTGCGGCCGTCAATGACGATGGGCGACCTGGAGTCCCGCATGGTGGACCTTCTGGCGCTCCTCGACTCGCGCGGCGCGAACCTGTTGACTACCGACCCGCGCGAGGCGGCACAGGAGGGCGCCCGCCTGCTCGCAGACCGCCAAGTCCTTCTGCTCGAAGGGGACCGCGTGAGAGTGCGCGATCGCATCACACTTCGCTACTACGCTCGCACGATCTCCCACCTGATTGCTGCCGCCTCGCCCGATCCGGAGCCTGACCGCCAGGCCGGGCCGTCCGATAGCTGAACAATCCGTACACCGGCCCAAGCCGAGCCATGGCATGCGTCTTGAAGGCGCGGATGACTGACTGGAGATGCCATGGTTACCAGCCATTCTCCTCGGACCGTGTCCCTTGGCGTCGAGGCCACAAAGGCGGAGGAGGAAACTGGCGACGAGGATTCTCTCATCCAGCGCGCGTTGCTTGGCGTGCAGCGGGTGCTTTGCGGGCTGCACGGCCATGATGAGCTGCTTCACTTCCAAGACAAGCGCATCTTCCTGCGCTGCGCCACGTGCGGCCACGAGACGCCGGGCTGGGCTATAGACCTACCGCACCCCCAGATCCGTTTCCACGGTGAACCTCACAGGCACCTCCTCTCGCCTGTAGCGGGATTGGTCGAGTCACGCAAGGTGGCGTAGGGTTTCCGGACACCGCCGTGGCGCGCAGGAGCCGAACCTGGCGCCACGCTCTCCTGGCCCCTGACACGGCGGGCGCCTCACCGTCGGGCCCCACTCCGGGTGGAAGAGGTCGCGGCAACCAGAACCCGCGGTCGCGAAGCGTGGAATCAGCGTTTCTGGACCTCGTTCCAGTCGGCAATCCAGATGTTGGTTTCTCCCTGAGCCTTGGCCTGCCTGTTCGAAGCGAACACGAGCCGTTGGCCATCGGGCGAGAACATCGGAAAGCCGTCGAACGTTTCGTTGCTCGTCACCTTCTCGAGCCCGCTCCCATCGATGTTCACCAGGTAGAGATCGAAGTTTCGGCCCTCCGGGTCGTCGATATTCGACGAGAAGATGATCCGTTTGCCGTCCGGGTGGAAGAACGGGGCGAAGCTCGCCGCGCCGGCTCGCGTGACCTGCTGCAGGTTGCCGCCGTCACGGTCCATCACGAATATCTCGAGTCGTGCCGGACGCCACAGTCCCTTGCGGAGGAGCGACAGGTAGTCTTCGCGCTCGGTGCCCGGCGGCACATACCGCCCCCGGAACACGATGCGCTTCCCGTCGGCGGAGAAGAACGGCCCCCCGTCCGGCCCAGGGCGATTGGTCAGCCGCCTTACGTCCGTGCCGTCGCCGTTCATCGAGTAGATCTCCATGTCGCCGTCACGGGTGCTCGTGAAGACAACCCGACCGTCAGGGGCAATCGTCGCCTCGGCGTCGTAGCCGGGTGTGGTCGTGAGCTGGCGGAGGTTGCTCCCGTCAACATCCACTCGGAAGATGTCGTAGGTGTCGTAGATCGGCCACACGTACCCCTGGGCGAAGCTCGGCGTCGGGGGGCACGCTCCGCCGCCCAGGTGGGTGGACGCGTAAAGAAGAGACTTCCCGCCAGGGTAGAAGTACCCGCAGGTCGTCCGGCCCTTGCCCGTACTCACCATCTTCTGGCCGGTGCCGTCCGACTTCATCGTGAAGATCTGGTCGCAGTCGTTCCCCGGCCGGGTGGATTGGAAGACCAGCTGTGAACCGTCGAACGAGAAGTAAGCCTCCGCGTTTTCTCCCCCGAAGGTCAGTTGCCTGAGGTTGGAAAGACGGGGCTCGAGCTGCTGGACTGCCGCTGTTCCACCGCGAGGAACAGGCGATGCAGAGTGCGCCCGAACCTGGTCGGGAGATGTGGCGCCATGGAACAGCAAGAAGGATACGAGCCCCGCAACCGAAGCGGTGAGCATCGGGTATCGCAAACGCACGCTCCTTTGTGATCGATCTACTTAGGCTAACATGGAAACCTGATGCCATCGCTCCGCGAGCAAGAAACGGCTCAGGACCTTCTCGAGCGCGCTGTCGCCATAGCGAAGTCCGCCCGCGCGCGCGGCGGCCGCGCGCTTATCGTGGGTGGATGGGTGCGTGATCGCCTGCTCGGCCGGGTTTCGAAGGACGTGGATATCGAGGTGTACGGCATCGGGGCCGCAGAACTGCGCGTGCTGCTCGAGGAATTCGGACGGGTGGAGACGGTCGGCGAGAGCTTCACGGTGTACAAGCTGGGGCCGATCGATGTGTCTCTCCCGAGGCGGGAATCGAAGAGCGGGCGTGGACATCGCGGGTTCACCGTGGAGGGCGATCCGTCCATGGCGGAGGACGAGGCGGCCAGAAGGCGCGATTTCACGGTCAACGCCATAGGGTGGAACCCGTTGACCGGCGATTACACCGACCCGTTCGGCGGCATCGCGGACCTCGAGAACCGCACGCTGCGCGCCGTCGACCCCGCGACCTTCGGCGACGACAGCCTGCGCGTCCTGCGAGCTGTGCAGATCGCTGCCCGGTTCGGGCTTCGCGTCGAGCCGTCCACCGCAGCGCTCTGCAGGACGATACCGCTGGACGACCTCCCCGCTGAACGCGTGCGTGGCGAGTTCGAGAAACTTCTGCTCCTCGCCGACAGGCCGTCGGTCGGTTTCGAGGTCGCACGCGAAATCTCCGTGGTCGACAAACTTCTTCCGGAGATGGCGGCGCTTCAGGGCTGTGAGCAGGAACCGGAGTGGCACCCGGAAGGCGACGCCTGGGTCCACACACTGATGGTGGTCGACGAGGCCAGGGCCGACTCCGGCGACCTCGATCGGGCGCGGGCCTTGACGCTGCTCCTTGGCGCGGTCTGCCACGATTTCGGCAAGCCGGCAACGACCGCCTACGTCAACGGACGCATCCGCTCCTACAATCACGAGGAAGCCGGGGTCGGACCGACTCTCGCGTTGCTCGACCGGCTGAATGTCCACACGATCGACGGCTACGCGGCGCGCTCCCAGATCATCGGCCTGGTAGCCCACCACCTGGAGCCGGGAATGTGGCACAAGGTCCGCGACCAGGTGAGCGACGGGGCGTTCCGCCGCCTCGCAAGGAAAGTCGACCTGGAGCTTCTGGCGCGGCTTGCCAGGGCCGACTGTGCCGGCCGCACCGGTGAATTCGACTGCTCGGCCATGGATTGGTTCCTCGAGCGCGCGCGCAGCCTGGGCGTCGAGCACCGGCCGCCGTCGCGGCTGGTGCTCGGGCGCCACCTGCTCGCCCTCGGCGTCGAGCCTGGTCCGCGAATGGGGCGGATACTGAACCAAGTGTACGAGCGGCAGCTCGACGGCGAAGTGCGCACCCTGGACGAGGGCATCGCGGCTGCAAAGGACATCCTCGAGCGCGAAGCCCGGCCGGCAGAATCGCTTCCGCGAGCACGCCGCTAGCCGCCTCACCCGCTGTCAACTGAAACCCGTGAACCAGACAGGCTCACGGCCCGCACGCCAATGGTGAGACTGGAGCCGCGCGTCGCCTCTGCCCGCGCCCTCTTGCCTCGCTTGGGACGTCGACCGAAGCCGGACTCGGGCCTTCGGGCCTCTCAGAACGCCGGCCCCGCAACCCAGCGCGCGTAGTCGGCGGCCGCCACGTTGCCGCCGCTCAGCACCGCGACGTTCGCAGCCGTACCGCTGCCGGCTGCCTGCGGACCTTCAGCGAGCGCAGCCGCCGCGGCGATCGCCCCGCTGGGCTCCACCACCAGCTTCGCAGCGCTGAAGAGCCATTTCATGGCCTCCACTATGCGATCGTCATCGACCCGTACGATCTCGTCCACGAGAGCCTGTACGTGCGGGAAGGTGGTCTCTCCCGGCCTCACCGCGAGCAGGCCGTCTGCGATACTGCTCGTGCGTTCCAGGGTCACCGGGTGCCCGGCTCGAAGCGACTCGGTCATCTTGGGAGCGCCAGAAGGCTCGACCCCGACGACCCTGATGCCGGCCCGGCTGCCCTTGATGGCCGCCGCGATGCCGGAGATGAGCCCGCCGCCGCTCACCGGTACGAAGACGGCGGAGACACGGGGAAGCTGTTCGAGGATCTCGAGCCCGATGGTCCCTTGGCCGGCGATGATGTCCGGGTGATCGAACGGCGGGACGATTGTCAGGCCTCGTGCCGAAGCCTCGGCCTCCGCGCGTGCCTTGCGCTGGATGGTGGTCCGTCCCTCGAAGATCACCTCCGCCCCCAGAGAGCGCGCACCTTCCACCTTCACGGCGGGCGCCGTCTCCGGCATCACTATCACGGCCGGCACGCCGAGCATGCGTGCCGCGCAAGCAACGGCGAGCCCATGGTTGCCCGACGAATAGGTGACCGCGCCTTCGAGCGCCCCCGCGCCGGCGAGGCGCGACATCATGTTGTAGGCGCCCCTGATCTTGAAAGCGCCGGTGCGCTGCAGGTTCTCGCACTTGAGCCAGACACGCAGCCCGTCTCCGGCTGCTTCGACAAGAGGTGTCACGGCGGCCACGCCGCGGATTCTCTCCGCGGCCGACCGTACTTGCTCGAGTGTCACGAGCGACATCATCCACGCCTCCCCGGGGGGACGCAGGAGTATAGCGCGGCATGAAGTTTGGATCAGCTTGCCGCGAACATCGCCGGCCCGGGTCGCCGCGAATGCTTCACGGAATGTCGATGCCCGAGGATCGAACGGAACTCGGCGAAAGGCTCTTGAGCGAGCTCGTGGAGGCCGTGCGCGAGCAGCTCCGCCGCGAGACGGCAAGCCGGCTCAGGGAAGTGTACCTGGTCGGAGACATCGACAAGGACAGCGCGCGCGCCGTGATCGAGCGGCTGCGCGAGCTGGCCAACGACAGCAGCATGCCCATCACACTCTACGTCAACAGCGCCGGCGGGAACGTCACCGACGGCCTCGCTCTGCACGACGTGATTTCCTGCATGGTCGCGGGCGGGCAGGAGGTGGCCATCGTCGTGCAGGGAATGGCCTACTCGATGGGCTCGGTGGTACTCCAGGCAGCGAGTCCAGGCAAGCGGCTCGCGCTGCGGCACTCGTGGATCATGATCCACGAACCCGCGAAGTGGGCCGGATGGCAGTCCACATCGGCAGCGGCCCAGCACCTGGATCGCCTGCGCGAGATGCAGGCGCAGATCTACAAGATCCTTGCGGCCCGATCCGGCCGCCCGCTGCGCCAGATCATCCGCGACACCAAGCGCACCGATTTCTACCTCGACACGGCGAGGGCGCTGGAGTACGGGCTCATCGACGCAATCCTGGAGTAGAAGAGCCGGCGCGCCACTCGCCCAGCAGGCGGGTGAGGTTCCCCGAAACGCTCGTCAACGACGGCACCCAGCCGAGCGCCCGGGCTCGCGGGCTGCGGACGACTTGGTCGAGGGCGAGCGCTATCGCGTAGGTACCGTGCTTGGCCCTCGCTTCGACCAAAGGCACGTACCTCACGGCCGGGTCGACAGCGAAATGAGACCGTATGGCCGCGACGATGTCGTTGACGCGCTCGTCGCCTTCGTCGTTGGCGTGGAAGACACCGTCGGCGTCGCCGCGCGCAACCAGCCGGGCGTAGAGATCGCCGAGGTCGCGATCGTAGACGAGCGGCCAGTGGTTGTCGCCCGTGCCGAAGATCCTGATAAGGCCGTTCGACGCATCACGGAAGAGATCGCAGACGATGCCGCGAGTGCCGCCATAGACTATTCCGGGACGAACTACGACGGTGCGAAGCCCTTCTCCGCAGGCTTCGAGCACCAGGCGCTCGTGCCCGGGGCGCCACGCCACATGCTCGACAGGTGCGGTGGCGGCGTCCTCGGCGGCGGGTTGCGGCGTGTTCCCGAGGACCCACACTCCCGACGTGTATATGAGAGCACGTTGGGCCGCCTGCTGCTTCCCAAGCTCTGCGCGCGCCACCCGGACCAGGTTCTCGATTGCCATCCGGTCGAGCTCAACCCGCCTCGAAGACGAGTCGAACGCGGCCAGCACGTAAGCGTCGTGGCCCGCCGCCAGCCTCGTATAGCCCGCAGGGTCCGAGAGATCGCCAAGGCAAGGCGTCACCCCAGGGCCAGCCAATTCCCTCGCCTTGTCCTGCGTCCGCACCAGAACGGTAACCGCGTGCCCGGCCCGAACTAGGGCCCCGAGAACAGCTGTCCCGATGTAACCCGTCGCACCGGTCATGAAGATACGCACGAAGTGCATTGTAGCCGACGGCCGTGCCGACGCGCTCACCTCGCGCCGAGTTCAGCCAGCGCTTTCGGTAGAGCCTTGTTCAGTCACCTCCCGTATGGCACAATGTTTGATAGTCAAGTCTTGGCGCAAATCACATGCCTTTCGGTACGGTAATCCGCCCGCCCAGACGCTGGCAAAAAGGCCTTTGAGAGGTGTCGAACTTGGCTTGGGATCAGAGCGAGGTCGCAACGGCAGCCGGGGCATCCGAGGTCATCGAACCGGTTCCGGCGCCCGAAGCGCCCAGGGCTTCCATGGCGGTGCAGAAGTTCAAGGCGTGCCGCTGGCGGCGCCCGGCCGAGAATGGCGACCCGGAGTGCTGCGGGCACCGCGATGTCCTTCCGCTGACCGGAGTCCACGGGTTCGACCCGGACGCATGGTGCGAGGAGTGCAGGTTCTTCAAGCTGCGCCGCGTGCCGCGCAAGAGCTTGCCCGTCCTTGCCCGCTGATTCGCCTAGTCGCTGAACTCCCGCGCCAGTTCGATCCACTCGCCGGTCGGGGCAAGCTGCTGGTAGGCTCTCCAGTGCGGCTTCGCCTCATCTGAGCGTCCCAGCTTCTCGAGGGTGACGGCCAGGTAGAAGCGCGCGTCCGCGTAAGCAGGGTCGAGGGAAACCGCCCTCAGGTAGCAGGCACGAGCCTCCTCGAAGCGGCCCTGGTCGTGATGGACGTTGCCAAGGTTGAACGGCGCCTCGAATACCTCGTCGTCGACCGCCGCGGCGCGCTCGTATAGCGCCTGGGCCTCAGCCAGGCGGTCCGCCGCGTAATAGAGGTTGCCGAGGTTGATGAGTGCCGGAACCAGACAGGGATCCAACGCTAGAGCCTTGCGATATCCCTCGGCGGCCGCTTCACGCGTTGACTCGTCGCCCTGATCGATGGCCGATGCCTCGAGAAAGAGACGTTCAGCCGCGCTCAGGCACGACGCGTCCGCCGGCGTGGCTTCGGGTCGCTTGCGACCCGCAATCGACAGGACCTTCGCCCCCCGGAACTGGGCTTGGAAGTCCAGCGACAGCTGCCCCGACCTTTCGGCCTGCAACGATCTCATGACTGCTCTCAAAGGAACGCCGCGCTGGAGTTCTGCGCTCACGTGCTTGATCAGGACGAGGTCCGGAAAGGCGTAATAGGCGTCGCTCCAGGTGCGTGCGACCGGGGTCACGAGCCGCCACTTTTCGAGATACCGAAGATGCGCCTCGCGGATCGGGGCGTAGCGCTCGATGATGTCGCTCGCCGCGTAGTACTTCGATCTCAGCTCGCTGGGCTGGGGGAGGCCGGCCAGCCGACAGAACTCGTCTTCCCCCATCGTACGAACACGCCTGCTGCACGCACCGTGAGAATCAGGCGATGGGTTCGACGCGCCCTGCACGCCCGGTTCTGTGCCCATCCCGACGACGATGATCGTCGTCCGGGACGAAATCTCATCGGCCGGCGTTCCGCCGAGCAGGCGCACCGCCGCGCGCGCC
This sequence comes from Vicinamibacterales bacterium, assembly GCA_041947015.1. Classification (GTDB taxonomy): domain Bacteria; phylum Acidobacteriota; class Vicinamibacteria; order Vicinamibacterales; family Fen-181; genus JBHGBL01. Next base: position 261,118 of record JBHGBL010000004.1, on the reverse strand, counting down.
TCTCGGCGCGAAAGCGATGAAAGGCGCCCGGCGAAGGCAACGGTTTCGCCCTCCAGCGCGCGAGGTAACGGGCCCGCAGTCATCACTCTGGCCTTTCCCCCAAACGAACATGAAGATGCAGGACAATCGGCGGCGTGTCAACCGGGGATGGAGTACACCGCCCCTCGTACCCGTCTCCCGGGGAACCCCACCCGCGAAAAAAGTGCGCGTCTCAGCCAGCCCCGGTGTAGACTCTCACGGACTTCAGCCGTTTTCTGCACAAGGAGCTCGCCGATGAACGAACAGCCGCTGCCGTCGCCTGCGCCCGCCCCGGCCAGCAACCGTAACGTCATGATCGTCTTGGCCTACTTGTGGCTTCTGGCCCTGGTTCCACTTCTTGTCGAGAAGAACGACGCGGAAGTCCAGTGGCACGCGAAGCACGGGATCGTCCTGATGGTGGCGGAGCTGATCTTCTGGATCGCCTACACGATCGTCACCTCCATTCTCGGTGCGATTACGGGAGGGGTTCTGGGTTGCGTCGTCGGCCTCTTCAGCCCGTTGTTCGCGCTGGCGCTCGTCGCCATCCACGTGGTCGCGATCATCAAGGGCGTCAATGGCAAGCGTTTCCTGATCCCCGGCATCAGCGAATACGCCAGCCGCTTCTGAAAAGGCCGCAACCTCGCCGGGCGACGCGGTGGCCCGCGCGCCCGGCGGCCGGCGAGACCGGCGTGCGCGACAGCAGAACTTCCACTTCCGCCCGGCGCCGTCTTATGACGGGCCGCGCCGTGATCGGGCTTCTCTCGTCACTCTTGCTCCTGACAATCGCGGCGGACCTGGCAAGGCCGCCTGGCGAGCAGCGCTCCGCTTCGATCATGATTGCCGGCATCCACTTCTACCAGAGGCATCTCTCCGGTTACATGGCGGCAATGGGAGCCGGATGCCGGTACCGGCCAACGTGCAGCCTTTACGCGGAAACGGTCATTCGAAGGGACGGAGTCGTACTGGGCGGCTGGCGGGCAATAAAGCGCGTCGTGCGGTGCGGACCCTGGACGCCGATGGGAACCGCGGACCCGCCCTGAGAACGATGCTTCCGCTGGACGCCGCGGACCTTCAACCGCATTGCGCGCGCCCGGGCAACGCTCTTCGACACAAGCCCCGAGGCTCCGTGCCAGGGGCCGGACCGCGCCAACTAGGCAGGTTCGAAGAGCGACCTCGTGTCGTCGTGCATCAGCACCCACAATGTGTAGACGCCGAGCGCCGTGCCGAACGGCACCAGGAAGAGGTCGAGGACAGCCAGGACCAGGGCCACCGCTCTGCCCCACCGCCTTCGCCTGACGAGCGCCCGGCCGTTCAGCAGGTGCACCGCCGCCCAGAGCACTACGATCGCGGCAAGCGTCAGAAACACCGCCGCGGTTACCTTGGCGGCAAACGAGTCGGCCGCCGCGCCGCCGGTTGACCGTACCAACGCTGCGGCACCAAGCCCGAGCGACAGGAGGGCCAGGCCGACGAGCAGACTCAGGAATCCCCACAACCTGTAAAGGAACGCCACCAGGTCAAGGTGTTCTTTCACGCCGCAGACTCCTTGCTGCTCTGTGACCGGAACGGCCGCTTCTCGGCCACGAGCTTCTGGTGACCAACCTTCTGGCTGGGCGAGCCAATGGCGGCATTCGTGCGCCGGCAGCCGTGCCCATGTACCAAAGCCTCAGGGACCGACGACGATACGGACGTCAACCACAACCGGCCGGATTAGCTGGTCGGTGATGTTCAATCTGAAGCGAGCGCCGTTGGAGACGCCGGGCGGGACCGGGAAACGGACTCGATGCTGTACGCGGGTCGTGCCGCTGCCCGCGCACAGGTCGCACAGGCCAGCCCAGACCTCGCCGCGGCCGCCACAGGCCGGGCACGTGCCACGCACTGGAACGTCGAGCGGCACTTCCACGCCCACAGCCGCCTCTCGGCGCGTCAATAGTATCTCGGCAGCAAGGCGAAACCGCTCTTCGAACGGATCCACCAGGCCCCTACGAATTCGATCGAGCATGCCGAAAACGGAGGGAAAGTCTATCGCCACCTCGTCGGTCAACCAGTCGGCGTTCCGGACAGGCGGTGGCGCCGGCGGCAACGTTCTGCGCCTGGCGGCCAACCGGGCGTCGTACTCGCGCCGGCGATCCGCGTCACTGAGCGTTTCGTATGCTTCCCGCACCTCACAGAACGAAGAGGCGTCGGGCGAACCGGTCGCATCCGGGTGCAGGCGCCGCACCGCCCGGCGGTAAGCGTGCCTTATCTCGTCCGGACGCGCCCTTTCAGCCACGCCCAGAACCTGGTAATAGTTCCTCACCGCAATCGTAAGATAGGAATCCGGCGCAGGACTGTCAAGCGGAAGCCGGTTGGCCGGCTGCTGCGGCTACGGTGGCTTGAGGAACGGTGTCGGCCGGGCCCGGCGGGAGGGAGCTGGGGATGCGACACGCGCGCGCCTATCGCGCGCCGAGCGTCAACAGCACTTCCTTGCGAATCCCGTCCTCGGCGCTTTCGAAATTGAGGGCTGTGTCGCACTCGTCGCAGAGCACCTCCAGGACCGCCGGCCGACTTTCCTCCGTCACCTCGACCCGCATATCGTCGAGGTGAACGACGTGCATCTGCAGCGTCTTGACCAGGAAGTTCCGATCATTGCCGCAGTTGGGACAGACAAACGCCATGCCGCACTCCTTGCTCCTCCGGCCGGTTACACTAAACTCAGTAGATTGTACGGGACCGGCCGCGGCGAAGCAACGAAGATCTCGGGGAAAGTTGCGGCGGGAAACGGCTTTTTTCGGGTTACGATGGACGTTCTTCAGGGCAGATCTTCGATTTGAGCAAGGCGCAACGCACAACCTGCCCCCGGGAGGATGACGTGGCTGAAACGGACAGGACAAGCACCTTGGAAGTCCACTCCCGTGCGAGTGGAAGCCACTGGATCGCCTGGGTGACCAAGTCCGGCAATCCCTCCCCGGTCAAGTCCGTCATCGTCGTGGGCAGGACCAGGGAGGAGGCCGAGGCGAGAGTGAGAAGCTGGGCCGAAGAGGCATCCGGCCGCGGTTATATCTGATGGCCGGAAAGCGCGGTCAAACTCCGCCAGCCTCCTCGTCCTCGACGTAAAGATCGTCTTCGTCGAGTTCCCACGAACTCCCGAGCCGCACGACCCGACCGGGGCGATGGTGGCTGAGAAAGCAGTGCGGCCCCTGGACCTCTATCGACACCACGGTAACGGGCCAGGGCTGCGCACGCTGAACCACGGCAATGCATCCGCACGGGAACCTCTCGAGCGAGTCGAACTCGAGCTGATCCACTCCCAGCGAGCGTGCGGTCGATGTGCGGTCCAACATCACGTCCATTCCCGAGACACCTCCCGGATCCCCGGCTGTAGTTCGACCTGCGCCTGGTGGCTTGTACCTGGTTAGACGCCGCACGGCCGTCCCCGGTTGCGAAGAGCACTGGCGGGCTCGAGCCTCGCCGCCGATCTCTGTCACGGCCGGGCCCGGTCGCGATTGACCGGCAAGACCTGGCCGGTCCCGGCGTAGACGACAACACCGCTCACCTCCGCCCCAGGCATGAGCTGGCTGACCGCATCGACGTACATCTGCGCCTGGCGTACGTGCCACTCCTTGGGATGACCGGTCTTCAGTTCGACGACAACGATGCTCCCGTCCTGCTTTCGAACCAGCCAATCGATGACGCCGCGGACGATGCAGCCGTCCCCTGCCCGCGTAGAGTACGGCACCTCGAAGAGCGCGCTGCCGCCCGCCCGAAGCAGCTGGCTCACAGTGGGGCACTCGAGCAAGCGGAGATAGGTTGCGACGGCCTCGATCACGGCAGGCTCCGGTAAAGGCCCTGCCGGAGGGCCGCTCACGCCTTCTCGCATGAGTTCTGCAGCCAGTTCGCGGGCTCTGAGGACCAGCTCTTCTCGCCCGGCTTCGGCAGGCAGAGCCTCTCTGAACAGGCGGTGAACGAGAGTCCCGACGAAGAGTTTTTCGCTGTTGTCCTCGCCCTGAACGCGCTCCTTGGCGTCGAGCCCTGCAGCCAAGGGCGCCGCGGTGGGACCGGCCCCGGCTGTCTCGGTTGCGGTCCGGCGGCGCGCCTCTGGAGGCGATTCCAGGCGCTCGAAGTGGTCCGTGGCGCTGCCCGGCCAGGCAGTTGCCTCGGCGCACGAAAACAGCGCTCCGGCGCCTTCTGGGATACCGAGGACACGAACAGGGTGGACCGAACCCGTCGGCGTCACCCATTCGAGCACGCGTGAATCGGGTGCACTTCGGACGCTCGACAGGAACTCTGTGAACGAAGCCGGAAACACCTCCGCAAGGCTTCCGCTCGCCCCGAAGAGTTGGCCTTCCCGGGCCGCCGCACAGATGTACAGGCGCTCGCGCGCTCTCGTCACAGCAACGTAGAGCAGGCGCTTGGTTTCTTCGCGTTCCCTCGCGCGGCAGTCCTCGTCGTCCTCCGAAACGAAATCGCCCACGGAAACGGATGCAGCGAACGCCCTGCCGCCGCCCTGGAGCGCGCCCGCGGATACCCTGATCGGAGGTCTCCGCCCACCAGCGCCGCGGGTCACGTTCACCAGGAAGACGACAGGGAACTCCAGTCCCTTCGCGGCGTGGATGGTCATCAGGTTCACCGCGTCGACCGCGTCCACGACTGCGTTCGACTCGTCGCCCGCAGACAGCTGGCCGATCCTCGCGGCCACGCGGCCGAGTGTCGCGTAGCCGCGGTTCTCCATCCGCCGCACCAGTGCGCGCACCTTCTTGAGGTTCTCGCGTGATTGTGCCTGCCTGGCCCCGCGTGTCTCCCACGAGTATGCCGACTCGGCGAGGACGATGTCGAGCAACTCCGCCGGGGGCACCTTGTCCACGAGCGCCAGCCAGACGCGGGCGCGCTCCCTCACATGCTCCAAGACCCTGCGGTCCTCCGCGCAGAGCTTGTCGAAGCCAGGGGGCCGCGATTCGGAGACCAGCGCGGTTGCGATCGCCGGCGCGAGCGACTGGAGCCCCGCATCGGACAGCCTGACGATCCTCGAGCGCAAGAACGCCGCGGCGTCAAGGTCGGAGGCGGGCGACGCAAGGAATCGGACCAGCGAAACGAAATCCTGGACCTCGTCTGCCTCGAAGAAGCCGAGGCCCTTGTAGACGTAGCAGGGTATCCCGCGCTGGTCGAGCGCCTCGGCGAAGTCGCGATGGCTCTCGCGGCTCCTGAACAGGATCGCGATGTCGCCCGGGCGGACGGCGCGCATGACGCCGGTCTGCCGGTCGCGCACCGTGCCGGAGGCAAGGAGTCTTTCGATCTCGGCCGTTACGGCTCGCGCGGAGGCCAGGACGTCCGCCGCGACAGAGACGCCGAGCGCGGGCTCCTCGTGAAAGCCGGGCTGCGGGATCGGGAAACGGTCACGGTGGTCGAAGCGGAACCTATCGCGGCGGCCCGGCGCCTGCTCCACGGCGGAGAAGAAGTCATTGGTGAAGGAGAGCAGAGCGGGTACCGCGCGGAAGCTCCGCCTTATGTGGCGGCCGACTGCGAGGCCTGGTCGCAATCGGGCGATGTGACGCCTCGCACGGCCGATGATCGTCGGGTCGGCATCACGAAAGCCATAGATCGACTGCTTGCGGTCACCGACAACGAAGATCGAAGGCGGCAGGGGGCCCTCGTATGCCAGGCCCTGGCCTTCGCCCCAGGAGCGGACCAAGCGCCACACCAGATGCCACTGGGTCGCGCTCGTGTCCTGGAACTCGTCCACGAGGAGGTGGTGGTACCGCGCTTCCAGCCGGTAGCGGCTCTGCGAGAACTCGTCCATCCGCCCGACGAGGCGGAGTGCGCGAGAGAGCAACCCGGTGAAGTCCAGGAGGGCGGCGTTCTCGAGCCGCTTCTCGTACTGCGCGACGGCGATGCGGAACAGCCGCCAAATGGCGGACGCTGCAGCCTGGTTGAGGTCGCGCAGGAACGCCGCTCGCACCTGGCCGATTATCGGGGCCAGGAGCCGCACCTCGTCGCGGTGCTTCTCGTACGTGCGCCGGTTGGGGAACGAAGCGGCGGCATATGCGGCAGGGAGTCGGTCTCGCGGAGTTCCGGATACTGTCAGGAAGTGTCTCGCCAGGTCGTCGAGCAGCGCACGAAGCGGGCCTGGAGCTGCTGGCGTGCCGCGGCCGGGCGCACAGACCTCACGCAGGCCCGTCGCGGCGAGCTGGAACCTGGGGTGCCATGACGGCGCGCTCGCGAGGAATGTCTCGACGCCACCGACGCGTTCCGTGAAGGCGCCGCACAGGCGACGCGCGAGGGCGGAGATTGCCTCCTCGACCCGAGGCGGCCGAGCCCCCGCTGGCGTCGAACGCCTGAACGCCCTGGCCGCGACCAGCCGGTTCGACAGGAGCGCGGCCAGACCTTCAGCGAGGCCACGCTCGTCGAGCTGGCCCAGGACGAGGGCCACGTCCGACCGGGTGTGCGACAGCCGCCGCGCGATCGCGATGGTGGACTCTATCGCCTCGCGCGCCAGTCTTCGAGCCTCATCGTCGTCGGCGACCTCGAAGCCCGGCTCGAGGTCCGCTTCGAGAGGGAACTCGCGAAGCAGCGCAAGGCAGAACGAGTCGATCGTGCTGATAGAAACCTCAGGGAGCCGTTCGGCGAGCGCGAGCCACTTCGACCTGCTGGCCGGCGAAAGAGCGGCCGATTCGCGGACCCGCGAGACAATCCTCTCCCGCATCTCCGCGGCCGCCTTGCGTGTGAACGTGATGGCCAGAATGTTGGCGGGATCGACGCCGGCGTCGAGGAGGTTGACGTAGCGGTCGACCAGCACACGCGTCTTGCCGGTGCCGGCCGAGGCCTCGAGAACGATGTTCAGCCTCGGGTCGACGGCGGCGGCGCGGGCTGCGCGGTCGCGTTCGAGACCGTGCAGCTCCGGCGGCTCGTCGAAGGGAAGCTCGAGGTCAGTTGCCACCGACGTAGTCCTTGCGGCAGACGCCGGCAAAAGCGCAGGCAGCGCAGTAGGCGTCGTCCGCCGGGCGAGGCGGAAACTTCCCAGCCTCGATTCCTTCCACGGCGGAGAGGAACCTCTGCTGCCCTGCCGCAAGCGCCGGCCCCACTCCCCTTCCCGCCACGCCGAGGGTCACCAGGCGATCGGAGCCTCCGAAGGGCACGTAGGCTGCTTCGCGAAGCCGCCAGTTGCGGCCTCTCCTCCCGGCGAGCTGGGTCTGGGCTTGTATCGCGTAGACGGGAAGCTGCACGGTGTGCCTGATATTGGGGGCGCGCCCGAGCTTGTAGTCGAAGAGGTCGAACGTCCCATCTTCGAGCAGGTCGATGCGATCCGCGACACCTTTCACCCGCAGGCTCCGACTCCCTCTGTCGCTGCAGAATTCGCATTCCCCTTCGAATCGGACTTCGAGGAGTCGCTCGACCACCGGAACGCCGCGCTCGATTTCGATTCTCGCGAGATGTTCGAGTACGCCCGGGCGCGCCGGAGAGCCGAGCATGCGAACCTCCAGCGAGGGCCGATCACGGGACGGCGCCGAGGGCAGTCTCGCTTCCACCAGCGCCTTGAACTGCGCCCGCGCGTCGGCGAGACTCTCCACCGTGAAGGAGCCGCGTCCCGAGCGCTGCCACCCGTCGTAGAAGTCGCGCAGGACCTCGTGGAGGAAGACGCCCCGCGAGCGCGCGGCCGAAGCGCGTTCGCCGGCTGGCTCCGGGAGCTTCAGCACGTGCTGCGCGAAGTACCGGAACGGGCACTTCACGTACTCCTCTACTTCTCTGACCGCGTACGAGGTTCGTGGCGCCGGCAGCGCATACCCGTGAAACGACGCCGCGGAACGGTCCGTCCGGCCGTCGCGAAGAGCGGCCCACGCTGCCGCCGGCCCGCCGAGGGCGTCACGCCTCAAGGGCGAAGTCGAGATTGCCTCGTCGCCCGAGATGCGTACCCTCCAGCACTCAGGCCCCCGCTGCACCACCAGGCCTGCGGTCCCCAGGCTTTCGAGAAGTGCCGACGGCTCCACGATCGCGTCATCCTCGAGCGCGAACGTCGAGAGCGAGACGAGCGGCGCCAGGCCGAGAAGGTCGAAGAAGAAAGCTCGCGATGCCTCTGTCCGATGGCGATCAGCCGGCCAGCCCAGGTCCCCGAGCAAGAACTGCGGGTAGAAGATGTTGCGGCCCTCCCGCGGTGGCCACTCCCCTTCTACCAGGCCGACGATGTGGATGGAATCGAAGTCTCCGTACCGGGCGGAGACGGAATCGACAAGATGGACACCGGCGCGGCCGCCGGGCGGAACGAACGTCTCTGCCTCCATCCAGCGTCGCACCACCGGCGCGAGGCCGGCGATCGTAGTCGGAGGGTCGAAGTGCTCCCGGTAGGCGTCGGCAAGCTCGCGCAGGCCGCCGAGGATTGCTGCCCGGCACCGCAGCGTCCTCTCGCTGGCGAAATCGGCCTCAGATGAAGGCCGACCGCGTGACAGGAGGAAGCCAAGGAGCGTTTCGACCTGCCGGGAGGCAGGCAGAGAAACGGTCAGGGAGCGGAGTTCGCCTGCTGCAACCGCAACCGCGGCAGCGGCCAGCGTCGCTTCCGTGCGCTCCGCTGCATCGAGCCGGGCTCGGATCGGCTCAGGCAGGTCCTCTCCTGCCGCCAGCGCCGCGCAGGCCGTCGCCTGATCACCTTCGAGATCTGACTCTTCGAATGCCCGGCTCAGCGATTCCGCGCCACGAGCGGTGACGTCGCCGCCCGCCTCGCTGGCAAAGCCGAAGTGCGGGCTTCGAACGAGCGCCAGGCCATCGGAGAGCTTGAAGCCGGAGGAGGCGAACTCCATAACGAGGTCCACCGCGGCGGCGTACGGCTCGGCCGCCAGAGGCAGGGCAGCGAGAAGTTGGCGCTCGATGCCTGCGGCATCGAAAACCGCCTGCGCGAGGTACACGTAGGGAAGCCTTCGGCCGAAGACGACCGCCACACGCTCCGGCTCGCGCGGGGCCGCCACTTTGATCCTTCGAGCGACATCGGCGAGTTCGTCTTCCCGATCGCGTGCTGTCCAGTACAGCCGGTCGACCCGTCCGGGCCGCCGCTCACCGGATCTCGATTCTTCGGGCGGCGCGAGCAGCGTCGAAGGCGGTCCCGCCGACTCCCACTCCGGCTCGCGCGTTTCCTCCAGCCCCGGCAGCTCATCGCGGAGGCGTTCGAGGAGGCCGCTGGCGAGCGTGGCCTCGGTGGCGACGATGTGCACGCTATCGAGGCCAGTGAGGCGCACGAGCAGGTCGAAGTCGGCGCGCCACAGGCCCGCCGGCTCCGCGGCCCGGTCGCCGACGGTGACTACGACGCGCGAGAAGGGGGAGCGCGCGTCGCCTGAGAGCAGGCGCTGCCGTAGGAGGTGCTCGTCGAGGCGCGAGGTCGCCTGCACGTGGCCCTCGAATGCCCTGAACGCCGCCGCGAGGAAACGGGTCTGCTCGAGCAGCCGGGCGGCTCCGCGGTCCATTTCGACTCGCGGCAAAAGGTCGTCGAGCACGAGCCGCTCGAAACTCCCGACGGTACGGCCCTGTCGCACCAGCGCGTCGTAGAAGGCGAGCATCTCTATTACGAGCCCAGGCCGCAGGCGGAAGGGCGGGCAGGCTCCGCCGGCGACGGCGTCGCGCGCTGCCTTCTCCATCAACACCTGGCGTTCGAGGCTCGAAAGCATCCGGCTGCCCGCGCCGACCGCGCGGTGCATCGCCTGGTACCACTCCGTCCGGGTGAGAAAGGCGGGCAGGACTATCGTGGCGCGCGTCGAGCCACCGGCCAGCAGGAGGTTCTCGAGTGTCAGCTCGAATTCTGCGGCCGCCGCGCGGCTCGGCAGGATGACGGCCGTGGCGCGCGTCGACCACGGGTCGGCGCGAAGCGCCGAGGCGGCGACTGCGCGCTGGAATCCGCGGAGGTCACGTGCCGCCACGAGGCGGACCTGGCGGGGCTCGATCACCTGTTCCCTGGTGGCGCGAAGAGCGCGTCGACATCGTCGCGGGCGCGGGCGATCAGCATCAGCGCGCCTGCTGCGGCGGAGGAAGCGTTCCAGGCCTGGTCGACGTCGTTCGACCGGACTGCAGCCTCGCGCGCGAGCACTGCTTGCTGGCCGAGGTTGAGCGCCGAGGCGAGCTGTGCGTGAACGTGCGCCATTTCCCTGGGCGCGACGATTGCCGACAGCTGCCTGGAGACCTTGTCGAGCCGCATCCGGAGCGACACGAGCGCGGCGGGCGAAGGGCCCGAGAGCGACTTGATGTCTTCGAGCTGCGGCCCCACGCGCTTCAGCTCGCGGAGAACGGCATCGAAGCGCGGCCGGAACGGAGCGCAGGCCGCCGTTCGCGCGGCCCACTGATCGGTGGCGAGCCGGACGCGCCTCGCTGCATCGAGGTGCACCTCGAGCGCCGCCACTGTGGAAGCCACCTGGTCCGGCCGCTTGCGTCCCAGCCGCTCGTCCTCGCGGGCGAGGTCCGCCAAGGTGCGCAACACGCCCTTGACGTCACCCTTCACGGCACGCTCGGCCGCTCGTGTCACTGCCTTTCGAGCGAGCGATGCATAGTCGCGCTCCACGCGCAGCTCCGCCGACAGCATCTTCCTCGCTTCCTTCTCGAACGACCTGGCGACGCGGGGCAAGCCTGCGCGGGCCTCATCGATGTAGGAAGCTACGACGCGCAAGAGCGAGATGCGTTCCGCCGGGACGTCAACGTGGTGGATGGCTGCCAGCACGGCCGCGATCGACTCGGCAGGCGTCTGAGGCGGCAGAAGCGGTGTATCCGGCGGCACGACCGTGGCTGCGACGAGATCGAGCGCGAACTGCCGCGCGCCGGTCGTCGCGCGCAACTCCGAAATGGCCTCGTCGAGGAGAGCCGCGATCTGGCGGATGTCGTTCGACCGGTAACCGAAGTGACTTCCCGGCCAGTCGGCCACAGCCCGCCGCGCGGCCTCTGCTATCTCGAGGCGCCGCGCAGGGTCGGTGGTCTTCGCCATCTGGTCGATGGCGCCTGCCACGTCTGCCGCAAGCCGCGCGTAGTCGGCCTCGCCTCGGGTTGCCGCGTAGCGGTGGTACCGGACGCTGTCCGAGTAGGACTCCGTTCGCTGCATGTCGACGGACGCCACGGGCAGCGTGATGAGCTGGAGACGGGTGTCCTCACCGCCGCCGACCGGCGCCGAGAAAACGAGGCGGTCCCCGACTCGCGCGTACTCGCCGTAGCTGACGAGTGCGGTGCCGTCGGTCAGGAAGATCCTGAACGCAGGCTCCTGGGCCGGTTGGTCCCCTGCGGCCGCGCGCAGTCCCGTCGACGAGGCAAGCAGGAGGGCCAGGACAACGGAGGCGCAGAGCGATGCACGCAGCGACGGTAGCACCTTCGGGCTATTGAGGACCTCGGGTTCAAGCCTAGCCTCCGCTGACCTTCGCGTCAAGCGAGAGCCTGTGGATATCTTGTGCACGGCTCGTGGATTTCCTGTGGACGGAACGACACGCGATGATTTCTTGCGCGAAGATTGCGCGCTGCAGTCGACTTCCCGAGCTGTGGACGCCGTTTTCGCGCATGGCTTCGCCTTGACCTCGGCAGCGAGGCCGTTAGAATTACACGCTCGTCGCCGACATCGAGGGCGGCGGCGAATTCCCAGCCATGCCAACGGTCCATCGTTTCGAAGAAGTGATCGCCGGCCGCGTGTACCGGATAGAAGCGGCCATGGTTCGCAGCAATCGCTGGCGGGCGCAGCTCGTGCGCGGCCGCGGCTTGCCCACTTCCCTGATGCCTTTCTACGGCGCTACAGCCGATGAAGCCGCACGGCAGCTGAAGGAATGGCTGCGTCTGGCCAACCGCGCAAACCCGAAGCTGCAGTGAGGCCAGGTCGACGCTCGGCCTGCCATGCCTTCGCGGCAGCCGCCGCGTCGCGATCGATGAGCGACTACGAGCTCACGCACTCCTCAGCCGACGTCCCTCGCGGTCGCGGCGAGCAGCGGCGGTCGAAAAGAGTCCGGTCCTCGATGACGATGCATCAGCGCCTCTCGTACAGCTTTCACGAGCCGGCGGCCCGTATCGACGTGTGGCTGCGCGCGAGCGCCAACCGTTCGGGCGAATCGCCGCGCAAGAGCAGGAACCGTGTGATGAGGTCCTTTGGCCGATAGTGTTTCGGAACCTGCGCGAAATGATGGGTCACGGGGTGTCGAGGCAGGCCACGTGGAGGTGGCTTGATTTTGGTGGACCAGAGGGGATTCGAACCCCTGACCTCCTGAATGCCATTCAGGCGCGCTCCCAACTGCGCCACTGGCCCACGGACCTGAAATCGTACCTCGCGGCCGTGCTGGCGTCAAATCAGCGGTCGCATCTCATCGTCCTGCCGGCAGCTCGGCGTGCATGGCCTTCATTGTTGCCGTCTTTGCCGCCGTCCGGGCGGTGCCGTCTGGCAGTCGTGAAATGACGCTTCGCATGGCTCCCCTCGCCCGGCTCCGGGTTGCGGGCCGAGCCGACCATCTGCGAGCCGAAAGCAGTGCCGATTTGCGCGCTTCACCGAATGAGCGATGCATCGGCGTGCCAGGGGCGAGCGGCCGCGAATCGTGCTTCAGTCCCAGGGTCACACCGGCCAGTTCCCAACGTAGCGCTCGTAGTCGCCCCGCGTGTCGATATCGATGAAGGCACCCTCGTCCTCGACCCGCACGTCGACCAGACTGGTTGCTCGAGCATGAACGACAGACCGGGCACCGAGCGACAGGTCAGAACGACGCAGTTCTTCGAAAACCGCCTTGTCGAAGATGACAGGGTGGCCGTGGCGTCCGTCGCGTTCCGGGCGAATGACCGGGGCCCGGGTGCTCCGCCACTTCTCTGCCAGGAGGGCGACGGTTTCGACGGCCACGAGCGGCATGTCCACCGGCGTGACGAGGGCCGCATCGAGCCTTCCGGGCAAGCTGTCCTCCAGCGCGTCGAGCCCGACGATGAGCGACGAAAGCTGGCCGCGCGCGGGGAAGGAATTCACTGCAACGACCACCGGCGAGGCAAGCGCTTTCGCCGCTGCGGCGACCGCTGGCACCGAGGGCCCGACAACCACGGCAACGGTCTCGATTCCCGCGAGCCGGTATACCCCGACCAGACGGGCGAGGAAGGACTCGCCGGAATCACCGAGCGGCAACAGCGCCTTCGGAACCCCCATCCTCGAGGAGTCGCCGGCAGCGAGGATCATCCCTCCGAGCGTGGCCTGCGCTCCTCGGCAACCGTGGGGGCCAGACGGCCCTCCACCTCCTGGCGGCGCAGCCGGCCGTTCGCGCGTCATGCTAGAATTCTGCCATGGTTGACGTGGGCATCACCGTCCGTTGCCAGCGTTGCGGCGAGCAGATGGAGATGAAGGAACCCGAACCGGGCGGCGCGTGGCGCCCGGATCAATTCTGGGTCTGCCCCCGTTGTGGGCGGCACTTCTGGTCGACCTACCCCTCGCCTCCCGAGCAGACGAAGCCCGCAGAAGCGTGAAGGTGTCTTGTATCTGATACAGAAGTATTGACTTCAGGCTGGGAAGCCCCTACACTTGGCACGTCTCAAAGGCTCAGGTCAACCGGGTGCCGCAACGCGAGCGGCGCCGATGACCTTGGTACGTCCTGGCTCCTGCTGGGCTGATTAGACCGTTCGGCCCGTTTTCGCTCGAGCTGGCCAGAGCTCGCAGCTCCTGGGAATCGTTCCCAGGTTCGTTTCGGAGGACACGGGTATGCCGACCGGGACCATCGCACGACTGCTGATCGACAAGGGCTTCGGATTCATCAGGGACGAGCAGGGCATAGAGCACTTCTTCCATCGCAGCGCGGTTCGCGGCGCGGTGTTCGAGCTGCTCCGTGAGGGCCAGCGCGTCGAGTTCAACCCCGAGGAGTCAGCCAAGGGGCCTCGCGCCGGAGAGGTGAGGCTGATCGAAAGCTGACGCTGGACGGCCCGGCTCGCGCAACCGCCGCCGGACCGATGGCGCACGCAACCCCCGGCCGTCTGGGCGCGTGACAGCTTAGAGCCGTCGCGCGCCGCGTTCATGGCTCCCGGGGCTGACCCGGCCGACTTCCACGACTTCCAACCTTCGCGTCCGGCGGCCGCGACGTCTCGGACGCACTTTGCGCAGCAGCTGCCGCCGCCACGATAGAATGGTTGCGGAAGCGAACGGGGCCCGGTGGCCCTCCCGGTCTTCAAAACCGGTCGCCCCCCGCTCACGCGGGGGGGCTGGGTTCGACTCCCAGGCGCTTCCGCCATTCAACCCGACCCGCGACATGAGAACTCCGCTCACCCCTTTCGCGCCAGCCGCCCGAGACAGATGCTCGCTTCAGGCGCCACTGCCTCGACTGCGCGCTCCCTTTGCGGTGCTCCGCTAGTCCGCTCGTGACAGGGCATTCGACCGGCCGGGTGGCTCGAGCTCTTTCCATCCGGATCGCTGCGTTGAGGTCCGATGGCCCATTGCCGCCGGCCGCTGTCATCCGACCGGGGCGTCCGCGAACCGACGCGGCACGAGAGACTGAACGATCGCGGTCAGACGGCCCCGATATTTCCCAACGCCTCGAAGAATGCGCCCGTGTCGCTCAAGTCTTCGAACACGATATCGGCGCCGGCCTGACACAGGCTCTCGGCCGTGTGGCCTCCGGTCGCCACGCCAACAGAAATGGCGCCGTTCGACCGCGCGCAGTGAACGTCGAGCGGGGTGTCGCCGATGATGACGACGTCGGCGGGCGTCCGCGGTTCGAACCCGCGCTCGCGTGCCCGCGCGAGCGCCACGGGGACGAGCCCTCTGCGATCTTCAGCTTCAGCAGCGTAGGCCCCGAACTCGAAGAAACCGGCCAGGCCGAAGTACTCGAGCTTTATGCGAGCAGCCTCCTCGTAGTTGCCGGTCAAAAGTGCGAGCCTCGCGTACGGGCAGCGTTCCAGTGCGCGCAGGAGCTCGACAACGCCCGGCATCACCCGCTTGTCAGGATGCGGCTGGCGGATCTCCTCCCCGAGAGTGATGCGGTACCTGCTCCTGAAGGCGTCCAGCTTCCGCGCGTCGGCATCGATTCCCGCCTTCCGAAGCGCGTCTTCGAGGATGCGGTCGTCGGTCCTGCCCGCCATCGGGATACCGGTGAAGGCGTCAGGGACGCCAAAGGCGTCAAGGAACGCCCGGGTCATTGCTCGCGCGCCAGCGCCACCTGTTAGTAGCAAAGTGCCGTCGATGTCGAAAAGGAGCAGCGAAGCCATCTGGTTCGGGACAGTCTACGACGAAACGCTCGGCTGGATCGCCTCCGGGCGCCGGGGAGGGAATGGACGGCAGTCGAAGGAACCGGCCGGGGGAGGCCGGCCCCGGGGCACGTTATGCTTCCGGCCTTATGTTGCTGGCGCGCGGGCCTTTCCCTGATGGTTCCTCTTCGAACAGTACTCGCTGCCCCTCGTTGAGCTGCTCGAAGGGCACGTCCTTCACCGCGCTCCTGTGAAAGAAGAACTCCTGACCCCCGTCATCACGAATGAACCCAAATCCCCTGTCACGGACGAGTCGCTTGATAGTTCCGTTCGGCATCCGAGTCTCCTTCGCGCGGCGGCGTCCGCCGCTCGGGCAAAGCGACAAACAATTCTCGTTCCAATCGATGAGCCCAGAATTGCCGAGCAAAGACCCGGAAGCCACGCCGTCGTCCTGCCCTGAACACGGACACTACCGGGATACCAGGACCAGACGGCCCGTGTTCGGCCGCAGCGAGAAGGTCCTGTCAGCGGCGAGGCGGGCGAAGACGCCATCGTTCGTGAGCGCCAGAGCTGCGGACTGCCGCGTCCGGACAGCCTGCCTCAGAGCCGACGCGAGCGTTTCCGAAGGATGCCCGGCCAAAAGCGCCGTGGGGTGTTCGAGAACCACCAGTTCCGGGTTGAAGGCAAGCGAACGTGCGAGCTGGACCTTCAAGTGCACGAGGGGGCTGGTCGCGGACAGCCGGGCATTGGTTTCCCCCTCGGAAAGGCCGACTTCGTCGGCCAGCCGCCGCGACAGGGCGGCAGCCTCATCCGGCACTGCATCGAGATCGAGGGTGAATGGCACAGCGAGGTTCTGCGCCACGGTGAACCCTTCCAGCAGGACGACGCGGCAGCTCACGAGCCCCACCTGTTCCGAGAAGGCGAGCCATTCGCGGGCGTCCGCAAGCAGCCGTGTCGAACGCCCACCCACCTTGACTTCGCCGCTATCCGGCAGGATGGCGCCGAGTATCAGGTTGGCAAGCGTTTGGGCCGCAGCGGCGTCCAGGCCCGACACTGCGACCACTTCGCCGCGCCGGACGGCAAGCTCACGCAGGCGGAGCGGCCGGAGCCCTCCGTAGCTCTTCGCAAGCGCTGAGACTTCCACGGCAGGCGGAGGTTCAGTCGGCACTAAGTTGCCACGCGGCGTGAACGGGCCCGTTGGCGGCGCCCCGCACGGCGCCGGGTGGCCAATCGATACTCGCGGATCAAGAGCTCGAGGTGGGCGCGCTCCTCGCTCGCAAGATCCAGGAACACCTGCCTCTCGTCCGAATCGCCGAACTTCTCGCCGTAGCGCTTCAAGAAACGGTGCGATGCTCGCTCACATCGTATGCCGGTCCGAAGGACCTGCAGGTCGTCCACGCCCCGCGCCACCTCGTCCGCGCCCGCTGCGAACAGGCCGTTGGCTGCGCCCTTGAAGAACAGAAACGTTGGACGGGCCTCGAGCTGCGGGTCCCGCGCGAGCAACCTCTGGTACCGCGCCTCGAGCGCCGAGAGATGCGCGCGCTCCTCGTCGGCGAGGCGCTGGAACACGCTGCGACCACGCGCGTCAGTGGCTGCCTTCGCAGCGCGTGAGTAGAACTCCACGCCGCTCTGTTCGGTCGCAATCGCGATGCGGAGCGCGTCGCGGGCGAACAGCATGCTGGACAGATTGCCGTCGACCTGTGCGGGCCGGCCGGTCCGGCACTCCTCGCAGGTGCCGTAGATCTGCACGACGCTCTCGCGAGCCGAGAAGCTCCGCGCCGCGGCGATGTCCTCGATCAGCGCCTCGATGTCCGAACTGAGGAAATCAGACGAGCGGTTGCACGACTTGCAGATCAGGTGGAAGTGGCGAGGGTGGCGGTACGAATGCTCGAACCGGAACCTTCCCTCGCCCAGGTCGACCTTGCGAGCTATGCCGGCCTCGACCATCCACTGCAGCGTCCGGTAGACCGTCGCCCGGGAGACGCCTGGATCCTCGCGGCGGGTCAGCTCGACCAGCTCCTCCGCGCTCGAATGCCCCTCCTGCCGGAGGAACACGTTCACGATCAGCTCTCGCTTGCTGGAGCGCTTGCGCCTCCCTGGCTCGACGAGCCCGACCGCGTCCGGGGAGCCGTTGATCATGCCGATGCCGATCAGTTCGCGGGCTGCTCGCTCTCCTCCTCGACGGTGAACGACTGGCCGCAGCCGCACGTCGACACCGCGTTGGGGTTGCGTATGGTGAAGCCGCCGCCCGCGATGTTGTCCACGAAGTCCACCTCTGCGCCCTCGAGGTAGCGAACGCTGATCGGGTCCACGTAGAGGCGGATGCCGTTTGACTCGAAGACCTGGTCGCCAGCACCCGGCTGTTCTTCGATCATCAACCCGTACTGGAACCCGGAACAGCCACCACCCTGCACGAACACCCTCAAACCGCTGTTCTGCTTGTTCTCCTCGGCTAGAAGCTCCGTGATCTTCGACGCGGCAACGGCGGAAACATTGATCATGTCGGGGGTCTCCTCTCGGTTCCCGAAAATTCGGTCCAGTCAATCAATTATAGTCTCCGCCGGAGTTGGCTCACAAGAAGCCTGGGGGGAAACCGGCCTGTCGTTCTACGATTAGGGGATGCAGCAGACTCCCTTGTTCCTGGCCGGCCGGGACACCGCTTCCGACCGGGCGCTCGAGGTTCTCAACCCCTACGACGGCGGTGTCGTGGGCCGGACGTCGCTGGCGACCCAGCCGATGTTCGAAGAGGCGATCACGTCGGCTGAGCGCGCAGCGCCGTTCATGCGGGCGATGCCGGTCTTCGAGCGGGCCGCCATATTGACGCGCGTCTCCCAGTCGATAAGGGATGCGCGCGACGAGATCGGTCGCCTCATCGCCCTCGAGGCAGGCAAACCCATACGCGACGCGCTCACCGAGGTGGACCGCGGCGCGATGACGTTTCAGGTCGCTGCGGAAGAGGCGCGAAGGATCGCCGGCGAAGTCATCCCGCTCGACCTCGCGCCGCACGGCACGGGCCGATTCGCAGTCACGCGGCGCTTCCCGCTCGGCCCGGTGGCAGCCATCTCGCCGTTCAACTTCCCGTTCAACCTGGTCGCGCACAAGCTCGCGCCAGCCATCGCAGCCGGGAACCCCGTCGTCCTGAAGCCGGCCACCAAGACGCCGCTTACCGCCCTGAAGCTGGCGGGCTTGATTCGGGTGGCTGGCCTCCCGGACGGAGCGCTGAGCGTGCTGCCCATGGCCCGCGAGTTAGGCGACCGCCTCGTCACCGACCCGCGATTCAAGCTCCTCACCTTCACCGGATCGTCGGCCGTCGGCTGGGGCATGAAGGAGCGCGCGGGCAGGAAGCGGGTGATTCTCGAGCTTGGAGGCAACGCGGGCGTGATCGTGGACGAGACCGCCGATCTCGATCACGCCGCACGCCGCGTTGCGGCGGGGGGGTTCGCCTATGCCGGGCAGAGCTGCATATCCGTCCAGCGCGTCTACGTCCACCGCCAGGTGTTCGACGGTTTCTGTGGACGCCTCGTGGCGCTCGTCGAGAAGCTGCGTCTGGGCGACCCTCTCGACCCGGAGACGGACGTCGGCCCGATGGTGGAGCCGGAGGAGGCGGAACGCGTCGAGAAGTGGGTCCAAGAGGCTGTCGCCTCGGGCGCGAGGATCGTTACCGGCGGCCGGCGGATTGGCCGGTCGATGTACGCGCCGACAATCCTCACCGGCGTTCCTGCCGACGCGCGCGTCTGCACCCAGGAGGTCTTCGCTCCTCTGGTCGGCCTCTACCGGTTCGACGACTTCGGCGCCGCACTCTCAGATGTGAATCGATCGAGCTACGGCCTCCAGGCCGGGGTCTTCACGAAGGACATAGGCCGCGCGTTCCGCGGCTTCGAAGGGCTGGAGGTCGGCGGGGTGATGATCAACGACGTCCCCACCTACAGGATCGACCACATGCCTTACGGCGGCGTCAAGGACTCCGGGCTGGGACGCGAAGGCCCGCGCTACGCGATCGAAGAGATGACCGAGCTGAAGCTGATGGTGATCAACCTGGGTTGAGCGGAACGGCTCACCAGGACCGAGAAACGAAGGGGCGGGGGCACACGGCTCAGTGCCCCCGCCGCTGGCCCGGGAGGACGCTTCAGGGGTTCTTCATGCCCGCCAGAGCGACCGCGGATTCAGTCTCGACATCCTTGTGCAGGCTGTTGCCGTTGGCGTCCATCGTGACGATGGCCGGGAAGTCCTTCACCTCCAGGTGCCACATGGCTTCGGGCACGCCGAACTCCGGGAACGTAACGCCGTCGATGCGCTGCACGGACTTGGCGTAGAACTGCGCCGCACCGCCTATCGCGCTCAGGTAGACCGCACCGATCTCCTTCAGCGCATCGAGCGTCTTCTGGCCCATGCCGCCCTTGCCTATGACGCCCCTTATGCCGTAGCGCCTGATCACGTCCGCCTGGTACGGCTCCTCGCGGATACTCGTCGTCGGGCCGGCCGCCATCATCTTCCAACCATCGCCGTCCTCGAGGACGACAGGACCGCAGTGATAGATCATGTGCCCTGCCAGATCCACCGGCGAGTCGTTCTTCACGAGGTGCGCGTGGACCGAGTCGCGGCCGGTGAAGATGCGACCCGAGATCATCACGACGTCGCCGACTTTCAGGCTGCGAACCGTGGCTTCGTCCAACGGCGGCACGAGGTCGATCTCGCGCCCCGTGCGCGCGAATCCGGCCTGATCGAGCATTGGGATCACGGGGTGCGATGGATCGCGGTACAACCAGCTCGTGATGGCGCCGGTGCCGGCATCGAGCACGACGCCCAGGCGGCGGAAGGCCCAGCAGTCGTACGCGACCGACACGAAGAAGCACGCCGGCAGGCGGTTCAGCGCCCCGATCTTGCACCCTATCAGGGTCGTCCTCCCGCCGAAGCCCATCGCGCCGATGCCGAGGCCATTGACCGTCCCCATGATCGAGGCTTCCAGGGCCGCGAGCTCGGGATCGGGGTTCACGTCGTCGAGCGTCCTGAAGAGCTGAGATTTTGCGTGGGTGTAGCCGCCCGCCCTGTCGCCGCCTATCGCGACGCCTATGGCACCGGGACTGCAACCCTTCCCTTGCGCCTGCCAAACGGCGTGGAGGATGCACTTCCTGACACCCTCGAGGTTGCGGTCCGCGCGCCCGAGGCCCGGCAGCTCCGCGGGCAAGGCGTACTGCGCGTTCATGTTCTCGCAGCCGCCGCCCTTGAGGACCAGCCGCATGTCTATTGCGTCCTTGTCCCACTGCTGGAAATGGATCACGGGCGTGCCCGGGCCGAGATTGTTGCCCGAGTTCTTCCCGTTGATCGAGTCCACTGAGTTCGGCCGGAGCTTGCCCCTTCGAGTAGCCTCCGCTACCGCTTCGCGAATGCGCTCTGCCATCCACATCTCGTTGGCGCCGATTGGAACCTTGATCTCGAAGGTCGGCATCCCGGTGTCCTGGCAGATTGCCCCCTCGCCCTCGGCTGCCTGGTCCACGTTCTGGGCCATGATCGTGAGCGCCTGGGCGGCTCGGGTCCCGACCGGTTCCGCGTCGAGCGCCGCCTTCATGGCTGCGCGAACGTCCGGCGGAAGGTCGGTTGACGTCCTGATGATGAGGTCGAGCACGCTGTCGAAGAATGCTGGTAACATGCGGGGAAGTATAATGCGACAGCGGATCGAACGCGACCCTCTCGGCGAACGGCAGGTGCCGGAGGACGCCTACTTCGGCATCCAGACGCTCCGCGCCGTCGAGAACTTCCCGATCAGCGGCCTCCGGGCCCACCCGCAGCTAGTCACCGCCACCGCGCTCGTCAAGCGAGCCGCAGCCAAGGCCAACCTCGCACTGGGCCGCCTCGACGAGCGTGTCGGCGCCGCGATAGTCCAGGCCGCAGACGAAGTGATCGCCGGACGACACCGTGACCAGTTCGTCGTCGACGTCTACCAGGCCGGCGCCGGTACCTCGCACAACATGAACGCCAACGAGGTCATCGCCAACCGTGCGGCCGAAATCCTGGGCGCCCCGCGTGGCGACTACCGGCTGGTGCACCCCAACGACCACGTCAACATGGGGCAGTCCACGAACGACGTCTTCCCAACCGCGACGCGCCTGGCGATACTCATGTCCGCGCCCGACACGATCGCGTCGGCCCGCCAGCTCTCCTCCGCCTTCGATCGAAAGGCGGAGGAGTTCGCCGGCGTCCTCAAGGTCGGCCGGACCCACCTGCAGGACGCTGTGCCGGTCACGCTCGGCCAGGAGTTCGGCGGTTACGCCGCCTGCCTGTCGCAGGCCGCAGCAGAGCTCGAGCGTGCCACCGAGAGTCTGAAGGAGCTGAACCTCGGCGCAACCGCCGTGGGGACTGGTTTGAACGCCGGAACCGAGTACGCCGCCCGCGCAATCGAGTTCCTGTCGCAGGCAACCGGCCTGTACCTCAGGCCCGCAGGCAATTACTTTCGAGTGACGCAGAGCATGGGCGACGTGGTCCACTACTCGGGGGCACTGCGGCGCCTGGCGGTCGAACTGGGCAAGATCGCCAGCGACCTCCGGC
Source organism: Vicinamibacterales bacterium (assembly GCA_041947015.1). Classification (GTDB taxonomy): domain Bacteria; phylum Acidobacteriota; class Vicinamibacteria; order Vicinamibacterales; family Fen-181; genus JBHGBL01. Next base: position 239,449 of record JBHGBL010000004.1, on the reverse strand, counting down.
TGCTGTCGATGGGACCTCGTGCCGGCCTCGCCGAGATCACACTTCCAGCCGTGCAGCCCGGCTCGTCGATAATGCCGGGCAAGGTGAACCCGTCGGTCCCCGAGATGGTCAACCAGGTCGCCTTCCAGGTCTTCGGGTGCGATCACACCATTGCGTCAGCCGCCGAGGCGGGCCAGCTCGAGCTGAACGTCATGATGCCGGTCATCGCCTGGAACGCGCTCCACGCTACCCTGATCATGAGACAGGCGATGGACGCGCTGAGAACGAAAACGGTGGAGGGAATCGGCGCAGACCCTGCGCGCTGCCGGGAGCTGCTCGACAGGAGCACCGCTGTCGCCACGGCGCTCAGCCCGTGGATCGGCTACACCGCGACGGCCGAAGTGGCGAAGGAGTCGGTCCAGACCGGCCGCTCGATACGCGAGATAGTTCTCGAACGCGGATTGATGGCCGAGTCGAAGCTCGACGAGGTCCTCTCGGCCGGGGCCATGACGCAGCCGGGGGTGAGGGGAGAGGGACAGAGAAGGACTTGAATTCACGACAGGATTGACCGGCGACTATCGCCGACCTGCGAGGTGCGACCTGAAAAGAGAGCATGGTACCGCTTTGGCGAGCGGCCGCCGCGACGGCTGCTCACTCTGGCACTCGCAAGCACCGTCAGGCGGGTCGAGTGACGACTCGTTCGCAGCGGCGAGCGAAGAGGAGCGACGGATGAGTGCTCGACTGATGAGTACTGCCCTGCGGGCACTGGTTTTCGCCGTGCTGGTCACTGTGGCCGTCGCACCCGCGACTCGCGCACAAGAGGCCCGGCACGGACGGCTCTTTCCGCCGAAGGACCTCGGCCTCCTCGAAGGACCAGACCGCGAAACCTGGCAGAAGCCGGATCGCATCATGGACGCCCTCGGCATCGGCGAGGGCTCTGTCGTCGCCGACCTTGGCGCGGGCGGGGGGTGGTTCACCATAAGGCTTGCGCGGCGGGTGGGACCGAACGGTGTGGTCTACGCGGAGGATGTGCAACAGGAGATGATCGTCGCCATCGGCCGCCGGGTCGGGAGAGAAGGACTCAGCAATGTCCGGCTCGTACGTGGAACGGCCGCGGACCCGCGGCTGCCCCCGGCTTCGGTCGATGCGATTCTCATCGTAGACACCTACAACGAGCTCGAAGATCCGGTGACGCTGCTGTCGAACGCGGCGCGCGGCCTTCGCCCGCAGGGGCGGATCGGAATCGTGGACTTCAAGAAGGACGGCAGCGGCGGGCCGGGCCCGCCGATCGAGGAAAGGCCCGACCCGGAGGCAGTCGTTCGTGACGCGGAGGCGGCCGGGTTGCGCCTTCTGAAGCGCGAGACCTCGCTTCCGTACCAGTTCTTCCTCATCTTCGGCAGGTAGCTGAGGCACCGTGGGCTGGCGCCCTGCTGACGGGCCTCGGTTGCGGCCCGCCAGCCGATGCGGACTCCCGCAACAGGCTGCTAAACTTGTAGCGATGCTGGCCGATCGAGCTGCAATCACGGCGGCGAAGCTGGATGCCGGCGCGGTCGCTGCCCTCCTCGCGGCGGACGATTCCACCGGCGAGGCGGGTGCCACGGTGTTCTTCGTGGGGGTCGTCCGCGGCGCGAACGCCGGTCGCAAGGTGCTGTGGCTCGAGTACGAGTCATACGAGCCGCTCGCAGTGGCGGTCTTCCGCAAGATCCTGGACGAGGCGGCGACCCGCTGGCCGGACGCGCGCCTCGCTATCCACCACCGGGTCGGCCGGGTCGAGGTGGGCGAAGCGAGCGTGGTGATTGCCGCAAGGTCACCGCACCGTGGCAGTGCCTTTGCGGCCTGCCGGTACGCGATCGAGCGGGTCAAGCAGGTGGCGCCGATCTGGAAGCACGAGTTTTTCGAGGGTGGCGACGTGTGGATCGAGGGCGCAACAGCCGACCCGGACGATGAGGCCGCACGGGAGGCTGCTGCGGGGCGCACATGCGCGTAAAGGTGCTCTTGTTCGCCGGCTTGCGCGAGAGAGCGGGGCTCTCGGAAACGGTCCAGGAGGTGCCGGAGGGAGCTACCGTGGCAGCGGTCTGGAATGCACTGGCTGCAGAACGTCCAGCACTCGCGCCCTACGAGCGTGTCGTGTCGGCGGCGGTCAATGCGGGCTTCGCTAGAATGAGCGCGCAGGTCTCGGAGGGCGACGAAGTAGCGTTTCTTCCCCCGGTCTCGGGAGGGTAGGCCTGCGGGCTGCGGGGTGCGGGCCGTGGGACGGACAGCCCGGGTCGATGAGGGGCGGTGCTGTGCAACCTCCGCTCGAATGATTGCTCATGGGTGACAACTCGATGTTCGACAAGCTGGCGGCAGTCGAAAGCCGCTACGAGGATCTGGCGGCCAGGCTCGGCGACCCGGCGGTGCAGGCTGATCAGGCACAGTATCGAGCCAACGCGAAGGCGCTCGCCGAGATCGAACCGCTGGTGGAGGCATTCCGCGCCTACAAGGCCGTCATGTCAGAGATCGCCGGAGCCGAGGACCTGCTCAAAGGGGGCGACGCGGAAATGCGCGCGCTCGCCGCAGAGGAAATCCGAACGCTCGAGGCCCGGCGCGTAGCGGTGCTCGAGGAGATCAAGCTGCTCCTCTTGCCGAAGGACCCGAACGACGAGAAGAACGTATTGCTGGAGATCCGCGCGGGGACGGGTGGCGAGGAGGCCGCGCTCTTCGCTGCCGAGCTCTTCAGGATGTACTCGAGGTTTGCCGAGCGGCAGAACTGGAAGGTAGAGGTCCTGTCGGCGAGCGAGACCGGCGTAGGCGGCATGAAGGAAGTGATTGCCCTCGTGGAGGGACGGCGCGTCTACAGCCGCCTGAAGTACGAGAGCGGGGTGCACCGCGTCCAGCGGGTGCCCGCGACGGAAGCGAGCGGGCGCATCCATACTTCGACGGCGACGGTGGCGGTACTGCCGGAAGCCGAGGAAGTGGACGTGGCCATCGACCAGAAGGACATCCGCATCGACACCTTCTGCTCGAGCGGCCCGGGGGGGCAGAGCGTCAACACGACTTACTCCGCCGTCCGGATCACGCACATCCCGACCGGGATCGTCGTCAGCCAGCAGGACGAGAAGTCGCAGATAAAGAACAAGGCGAAGGCGATGAAAGTGCTGCGGTCGCGCCTGTACGAGATGGAGATGCGGCGGCAGCAGGAAGCCATCGCACGAGACCGCCGCAGTCAGGTCGGAACCGGCGAGAGATCGGAGAAAATCCGGACCTACAACTTCCCGCAGAACCGTATCACCGATCATCGACTGAATTTCACGACCCACCGGCTTCAGGAGGTTCTGAACGGCGACCTCGAGGAGATCCTCGAAAACGCGGAGGCGTACTTCAACGCCGAGAGGCTGAAAGAGGCGACGGCGCCGGCGGCCGTCGAACCGTGAAGGTCGTCACGGGCGGCGCCCTGGAGCCGCGTCCAGCCTGGGCGCTTCTGGCGCTGCTGACCTTCCTGAACGTCCTCAACTTCGTGGACCGCCAGCTCATTCCCAGCCTGGCGCCGCTCATCATGGCGGATCTCGGTCTGAACCGCGCGGACATAGGGCTGCTCGTCGGCTTCACCTTCGTCGTCTTCTACACTTCGGTCGGCCTCGCGCTCGGCGTCGCCGCGGACAGGTGGTCGCGGCGCGGGCTCATCGCAGCCGGCCTTGCGCTGTGGAGCGCAATGACGGCCGTGTCGGGCGCGGCTCGATCGCTGGCGCATCTTGCGGTGCCGAGGGTCCTTGTCGGAATCGGCGAGGCGACGCTCACGCCGGCGGCCCTCTCGATGCTCGGCGACCGGTTCCCCTGGCGGAGCCTGGGCCTGGCCACGGCGGTCTACTACGCCGGCCTGCCGCTCGGGACGGCGCTCAGCCACACCGTTGCCGGCTGGGCGGCTCCGCGGTTCGGCTGGCGAGCCTGCTTCTACGCGTTGGGTCTCGCGGGTCTGGCGGCGGTCGCGCTGGTTGCCCTCGCTGGCGAGCCGGCCCGCCGGGGCGCATCTCAGGGTACGAAGAGACTCCCTCCAGCAGACCTCGTTTCAGGCCTGACGCGAGCGCTCCGCGACCGGCCTCAACTGATCCTGGTGATGCTCGGCGGAGCCGGGCTAGCCTACGCTTCTGCTTCGGCGCTGCACGGGATCACATGGCTCGTGCAGGAGCGCGGATTCAGCTTCCCGGCAGCGACTTACACGAGCGGCGTGATGGCGCTCGCGTCCGGCCTCGCGGGAAACGTCGCGGGAGGATGGACGAGCGACGCCTTCGCGAAACGTCTGAGAGGGGGCCGCATCTGGAGCCTGGCGTTCCTCACCGTCTTCTTCGCGCCCTTCACGGCCGGCTTCCTGTTGCTGCCGGCCGGCTCGTCATTGTTCTACGCGTGCTGGTTCATGTCAGCCGCCTCCACTACCGCGTACTTCGGGCCGACTTTTGCGGCAATCCAGGAACTCGCGCCGTTGCACCTCCGCTCGAGCGGAGTCGCCTTCGGACTTCTCGTGGTCAACATGGTCGGTGTCGGACCGGGTCCTTGGGTCACGGGCATGATAGGCGATCGATGGTCGCTCACGCTCGGCCTTCTCCTCAGCCTAGGCGTCAGCCTGCTGGCCGTTGTCCCCTTTTCTCTCGCGGCCCGACGCGAGGCGGCGGCGCATCGATGACGATCGACGACTACCTCAGGCTTGCCCGGCGACAGCTCGAGGAATCCGGCATCGCATCGGGCGAGGCCGCGATCTCCGCGGAAGTCCTGGCTCGCGAAGCGCTCGGCTGGGAACGTTCGCGGCTGTTTTCCGCGCTCTCCGACGATCCACCGAACGGCTTCGACGCGACGTTCGCACAACTGATCCTGAGGCGCGCCGCGGGCGAGCCTACCGCCTACATCGTCGGTCGCCGCGAGTTCTGGGGGCTGGACTTCGAGGTCACGCCAGACGTCCTGGTCCCGCGCCCGGACACCGAGCTCGTCGTCGAAGAAACCATGAAGATCTTCGGCGGCCGAACCGGAGATTCGATCGTGGCAGCCGACGTCGGAACCGGCAGCGGGTGCCTCGCGGTCGTCCTGGCTCGGTTGCTTCCGCGAAGCCGCTTCGTTGCAACCGACGTGTCGCTGGCGGCTCTGAAAGTGGCAGCGAGAAACGCACGCAGGCACGGAGTATCCGTGCGCGTGGATCTCGTATTGGCCGACCTCCTCCACGGAATAGGCGGACCGCTCGACCTCGTCGTGTCGAACCCACCGTACGTGCCCCGGGTTCGAATGGAGGGCCTGCAGCGCGAGATACGGAACCACGAGCCGCAAAAGGCCCTGGACGGAGGCCCTGACGGCCTCGACCTCGTCCGCCGGCTGTTGCCAGAAGCGGCGTCTCGGCTTCGTCCCGGGGGCTGGCTCGTCTTCGAGTTCGGGTATGGCCAGGAACAGGACGTCATGACACTCGTGGCCGGAACCGGCGGCCTCGAGGTCCACCACGTCGCAGTCGACCTCCAGGGAATTCCGAGGACCGCCATCGTGCTGCGGTCGTGAACGGCCGCAAGCGCCGGCCGACCGTGAGCGTGTCAGGCCCAGCTGCCCGGGCCGCGGGCGGAACAATCAACTGACGGCTTCCGCCGATCTGCGACACACGAGCACGTCCCTCGGCCCGCTCGTCTCATCCCGGCGGCCAACCGAAATGCCGCCCTCCGAGGACGTGCAGGTGGATGTGGTAGACGGTTTGCCCGGCTCCGCGCTCGCAGTTGAAGACGGTGCGGTAGCCCTGCGCCGCGGCGCCGTTCTCGGCAGCCAGCGCAGCCGCGCGCCTGATCATGCGACCGATGAGGAGATCGTCTCCTTCCGCGAGGTCGTTCAGCGTCCGGACGTGCTTGCGGGGTATGACGAGCAGGTGAAGCGGTGCCTGGGGGTTGACGTCGCGAATGGCGATCATCTCCTCGTCTTCGTACACGACGCTGGCAGGGGCCTGGCCGGCTGCAATCCGACAGAAGACACATGCATCCATACCCATTCATCCTGGTCGATCGATTACCAGCGTTTGGCCGGACATCATCGCCGGGCGGCGGCGATACGCTGGGCGGCAGGGCCGCGCTGTTCCGCCTCGCCGTAGGGGCCGGCCACCACCGCAACCGCACGGTCCGGCGACAGGAACTCGCGGGCGAGCCGGTTGACTTCTTCCAACGTTACCTCACCGATGAGCGATGGGAGCCTCGCGTCGTAGTCCGTCCCGAGCCCGAACTCCTCGGCGAACTGCAGGAATGAGGCAATGCCATCATTCGTCTCGAGCATTCGAGGAAGCGAACCCGCAAGGTGCCGCTTCGACTCGCGGAGCTCCGATTCGGTGACCCCGTCGCGCGAGATCGTCTCGAGCTCGTGCTCGATGGACGACAGTGCCCGGTCAACGTTCGCGGGATCGACGCCCGCGCGGATGACGAGCGGACCTGGTTCGTAGCTGGCCTCGAGGCTGCTGAAGACGTAGTAGGCCATGCCCTGCTTCTCCCGGATGCTGTCGCCTAGCCGGCCGCCGATGCCGTACTGGCCCAGTATGTTGTTGAGCACTGCAAAGGCGTGGCACTCAGGGTCGGTCTGACGGATGGTCACGAGGCCGCACGCTATGTCGGCCTGCGCCTTGGCCATCATCGGGATCACCAGACGCTGGCGCACCTGCGGCGCCGCAACCGGAGGCAGCGCCGGCCAGGCTACAGCTTTCCTGCGCCAGGTGCCGAAAGCCCTATCGACCAGGTCGACCGCCCGCCTGGCTTCGACGTCGCCTACGACGGTCACCGTGAGGTTGGAGGGTGCGAAGCAGTCGCGGTGGAAGGAGGCAAGGTTCGACCTGTCCAGGCCGCGCACTGTTTCGACGCTCCCCTTCAAGCGCCGGCCGTACGGGTGGCCATCGGTGTAGAGCAGGACGAGGAGGCGCTCGCTTGCGACGGCGGCCGGGCTGTCTTCATCCTGGAGGATTGCCGTGACTGCTTCTCCCTTCCTCGCTTCGACCTCCTTGTCAGGCAGGGAAGGGTCGGCTATCACGTCCGCGAGCAGATCGAGCATCGGCTCGAGATCTTCGGTCAGGACCGTGCACCACAACGACGTGCTGTGCCTGTTCACCGCACTGGTGAGCGAGACACCGCGCGAGTCCAGCTCCTCCGCGATCTGCTCCGCGGAGCGCCGGGTCGTGCCGCGGTCGAGCGACCGCGACAAGAGATGAGCGGTGCCGGGCGCCTCCAGCGGATCGGCAGAGGATCCGGCGGCAACAGATGCCACGACCGTCACCGCCGGCGTGGCGTGCGCCTCTTTGGCGATCGCCACCGCGTGGTTGTCGAGCACGACTCGCATCGGCTCGAGCCCGCGGCGTCTGCGGTCATTCATCGCCCGTTCGCTCCCGGTCGCCCCCTAGGCGGCCCGGCCGTTTCGCCCTGCGGCTCGAACCAGCCGACTGTGCGGCCCCGCGAAAGGAGCCGCCGGCTCGCGACTTCGGATACCGCGGCGGCCGGCATCGACGACAGCCCTTCCGATATCCGGCGAAAAAGGCCGGCGTCGGCAATCGTCTGGAAGTACCCAATCTGGTGCGCGACGTTGGTCACGCTGTCCTGGTCGAAGATCAGCCGGGCCCGAAGCTGGTTGCGCGCCCTCTCGAGCTCCGCCTCTTCAACGCCGTCACGCCGCACGCGGTCGAGCTCGGCCAGCGCGGCACCCTCGAGTTCGGCGAGCGCGACGCCCGCCCGCGCGGTGCAGGAGATCGTGTAGAGAAACGGGTCGGCGGTCGGCAACAGCAGTCCTGAAACTGCAGTCGCCAGCCCCTGCTCCACCAGTGCCCGATAGAGCCGCGATCTCCTCTGCGGTGGCGGGCTGCGGAAGCTGGACCAGAGGTTGAGCCCCTTGGCCCCGGCCAGAACCGCATCGAGCAGCAGCAGCGGAACGAAGTCAGGTTCGTTGGCAGCGGGCGCGCGGAAAACCAGCTTCAGGTAGGAAGTGGTCCCCGGCCTCGCAACGAGCACTCTGTGCTCGCCAGCCTGGTCGGGTTCCCTGACCGGTCGCGGGGGTCTCGGTCGGCCGGCGGGGATGTCGCCGAACATCTTCTTCACCTCACCTAGGACATCCGCAGCATCGACGTCACCCACGATGACGAGCGCGGCGTTGTTCGGAACGTAGAAGCGCCGGTAGTGGGCGTACAGGTCGTCCCTGGACATGCGTTCGAGGTCTGGAAGCCAGCCAATCGTCGGGTGCCGGTACGGGTGCGCCTTGAAGGCCGCCGCCGTCACCTCGGTCTCGAGCACCTGCTCGGGGTCGTTCTCCCCGCCCTGCAGCTCCGAGATCACCACCGTGCGCTCGGCTTCGGTCTCGGCCGGATCGTAGAGGCAGTGGGCCATCCGCTCGGCCTCGATGAAGAGCATCTCTCCCAGGGCCTCGGTCGCGGCAGTCTCGACGTAGGCGGTCTGATCGATCCACGTGTAGCCGTTCCAGGCACCGCCGTAACTCTCGATCATCCGCTTCGCCTGGTCGCCGGGGATGTGGAGCGTCCCCTTGAAGTTCATGTGCTCTACCCAGTGGGAAACCCCGGTAAAGCCCGGAACCTCGTCGCCCGACCCCACCCTGTACCAACACCAGACTGAGGCGAGCGGAGCGGTGTGAAGCTCCTGGATGAAGACCTCGAGGCCGTTGTTCAGAGTGCAGGCGTGGAGGGGTGGGGCGGAGGCGGGGGCGCTCCCCATGGAACCATTATACGGCCCCATCCGTAGCCCCTCGGAAGGCGGAAATGGCCGTATTCCTGTCATTTTCGACGACCAGCTCGGCGGGCCGCACATCTGTCGGGGCAGCGCCGAAAAATGCCGACATCCCGCGGCACGCCGCCGAAGTAAAATTGTAGGATCGGTCTTGCGACCGCTTGTCGTCGATCGGAACTTCAAATGGCCGACTGGAAGGAGACCCTCAACCTCCCCCGCACGGGGTTCCCCATGAAGGCGAACCTGCAGGCAGCAGAGCCGCAGGAAATCGCCCGATGGGACGCGATGGACCTTTACGGGCAGCTCAGGGAGCGGCGCCGCGGCAGGCCGCGCTTCGTCCTGCACGACGGCCCCCCGTACGCCAACGGCAGGATTCACATCGGCACCGCGCTCAACAAGATCCTGAAGGACTTCGTCGTGCGGTCCCGCTCGATGGCAGGCTTCGATGCCCCTTACGTCCCCGGGTGGGACTGCCACGGCCTCCCGATCGAGCTGAGAGTGGATCGCGAGCTGGGCGAGAAGCGCCGCGAGATGAGCATTGCCGAGTTCCGTCGCGCGTGCAGGGCGTACGCAGAGCGGTTCGTCGACATCCAGCGCGAGGATTTCAAGAGGCTCGGGGTAATCGGGGACTGGAGCCGGCCCTATTTGACCATGGCCTATCCCTACCAGGCGACGATCGTCAGGGCGCTGGGAGCCTTCGTCGAACAGGGCCTGGTCTATAAGGGCAAGAAGCCCGTCCACTGGTGCATCTCGTGCAGGACGGCGCTGGCCGAGGCAGAGGTGGAGTACGAGCTGCACGCGTCACCGTCGATCTACGTCGAGTTTCCCCTTCGGGCCGAGTCCGCCGCAGAACTATCCAGACGGGAACCCGCCTTCCGGGGAAGAGAAGTGTCGGTTCTCATCTGGACGACGACCCCGTGGACCATTCCTTCGAACCTCGCGGTAGCTTTCCACCCGTATTACCTCTACGGAGCGTACGAGATTGACGGCAGGTTGATTCTGGTCGCAGAGGACCTGGCGGCGGAGGTGGGCCGGGCGGTGGGCAAGGCTCTCGGCTCTCCGGTCGCCCGGGTCAAGGGACAGGACCTAGAGGGGCTGAAGTTCCGGCACCCCATCTACGACCGAGACTCGCTCGGCATTCTCGCTGAGTACGTCACGCTCGACCAGGGAACCGGCGCGGTCCACACGGCCCCCGGCCACGGCGCTGACGACTTCAACAGCGGCCTCCGGTACGGTCTCGAGGTCTACGCCCCGGTGGACGCCGAAGGGCGTTTCCTCGATTCGGTCCAGGAGTTCGGCGGCCTGCAGGTCTTCGACGCGAATCCCGTCATCGAGCAGGCGCTTGCCCGCGAGGGGCGGCTGTGGCACCGCGAGCGTTTCGAGCACCCCTACCCCCACTGCTGGCGCTGCCACAACCCGGTCATCTTCCTCGCAACTTCGCAGTGGTTCATCGGCATGGACCGCCGCGATCTGCGGCAGCGGGCTCTCGATGCAGTGGGACGGGTCTCGTGGGTCCCGGCGTGGGGCGAGGACCGGATCGCCGGGATGCTGGCCGGCCGACCGGACTGGTGCATCTCGCGTCAGCGATTCTGGGGGGTACCGATCCCGGCGGTCGACTGCGTAAAGTGTCACGAGGCCATACTGACGCCCTCGCTCATCGAGCGGGCTGCCTCGATTTTCGAGCGCGAGGGGGCCGACAGCTGGTGGGACCGGCCGCTCGAGAACTTCCTGCCAGACGGGTTCGCTTGCCCGAGCTGCGGCGGGCGTGAATTCGAGGCGGAGAAGAACATCCTCGATGTCTGGTTCGACTCCGGTTCGAGCCACGAGGCGGTGCTTCCTTTCCGACCCGAACTCGCATGGCCCGCCGATCTCTACCTCGAGGGCCAGGATCAGTATCGCGGGTGGTTCCAGAGCTCGCTTCTCGTGGCCATCGGGACACGCGGCGCCGCTCCCTACAACCAAGTGCTGACACACGGGTTCGTCGTCACCGAGGAAGGGCGCAAGATGTCGAAGTCTCTGGGGAACGCCGTCGAACCCCAGGAGGTCATCGAGCAGAGCGGCGCCGAGATTCTCAGGCTCTGGGCGGCAATGGTGGACTTCCGCGAGGAAGTCCGGATCGGCCGCGAGATCATCTCGCGGGTGGTGGAGGCCTACCGGAAGCTGCGCAACACGGCCCGCATCCTGGTAGCCAACCTGTACGATTTCGACCCTGCCACGGACGCGGTGCCCGTCGAGCGCCTGCCGGAGATCGACCGCTACGCTCTGGGCAGGTACGCGGAGACCGCGCTCCGAATCCGCCGTGCGTACGACGCCTATGACTTCCCGACGATCTTCCACGCCCTGAACACGCTGGCGACGGTGGACCTCAGCGCGTTCTATGTGGACGTGTCGAAGGACCGCCTCTACACGCTCGCTCCCTCTTCGGCGGACAGGAGGGCGGCGCAAACGACGATGTATCTGATCGCTGACGGGCTGGCGCGGTGGATTGCGCCCGTCCTTCCCGTGATGGCGGACGAACTGTGGCGCGCCCTGCCTGGGGATCGTGAGCCGTCGGTGCACCTGGCTGAGTTCCCGGGCCACCTGGAGCAGCTCCTGGACACCTCGCTGGCGGACCGATGGACAAGATTGATCCGTGTCCGCGACGAGGTGAACGTCGCAATCGAGCGGCTGCGCAGGGACAAGGTGATAGGCAACTCCCTGGCGACGAAGGTGACGATCCGCGCCGCCGGTTCCACCGCCGCGCTCCTCGAACGTTATCGCGGTGAGCTGCCGGGAGTCTTCATCGTCTCCGAGGTCGAGCTGGAGAAGGCGGAGGGCGAGGGAGCCGTTGAAAGCGGGTCGGATCTGACAATCCGGGTGACGCGCGCTTCGGGATCGAAGTGCGACAGATGCTGGCGCTACGTCCAGGAGCCGCTCGACCGCGCAGAGCCGGCGGGGATTTGTGACCGCTGCCGCGGAGTGCTTCTCGCCTCGGGCAGGACGGCCGGCGGGCGAGAATCGTGACCGACACTCCTGTCGATACCGGGGCGCAGGCGGCGCCGACAGCAGCCGACGAAAGACGCCGCGACGGGTGGGCCCTTGCCCTCGTCGCGGCGATCGTGGTTCTCGACCAGGTGACGAAAGCCGCGGTGCGAGCCTCCCTGCCGCTGCACGCCGAGGTGCCGATAGTGCCGGGGTTCCTTTCGATCACGCACGTCCGCAACACGGGCGCGGCATTCGGCATCTTCAACGCCGCGGATTTCCCATACAAAGCCGCCGTCCTCGCCGTTGTCGCGACGGCGGCGCTCTTGGGCATCGCGGCCTACGCCGCCCGGCTCTCGCCGCATCAGCGCGCCGCCCGTCTCGGGCTCGCCCTGATCTTGGGGGGAGCCATCGGAAACCTCATCGACCGCGTGACGGCCGGGTACGTCGTCGATTTCGTGGATGTCTACTGGAGGGACTGGCACTTCTGGGCGTTCAACGTAGCCGACTCTGCCATTACCGTCGGCGTCGTTGGAATGGCGCTCGATATGCTCGGGTTCGGGACCAATGTATCCAAGGCTCGTTGAGATCGGCCCGATCACCGTCTACAGCTACGGGCTCCTGCTGGCGGTGGCTTTCCTGGCGGGACTGCAGCTCGCCAGGATCCGCGCGACGCGACTGGGATTGGACAGGGAGCGCGTCCTCGATCTGGGAATCTTCATAATCATTGCCGCCGTGATCGGCGGCAAACTGCTGCTCCTGGCAACCGACCTGAGGAGTTTTCTGGACCGGCCCTCCGAGATTCTGTCGCTCGCGCGATCGGGTGGCGTCTTCTACGGCGGCCTGATCTTGGCCGTCCTGGTCTCGCTCTGGTACATGCGCCGCCACGACATGCCGCTCTGGCCCACCTGCGACGCCTTTGCTCCGGGTATCGCGCTAGGCCACGCCGTGGGGCGCGTCGGGTGCGTCCTTGCCGGGTGTTGCTACGGGCGGCCGACAAGCGCGCCCTGGGGCATCGTTTTCACAGATCCTTTCACCGCGAGCTACGTTGGTACGCCTCTCGACGTTCCGCTGCATCCTGTGCAGCTGTACGAGTCGGCGGCGGAGCTCGCTATCCTCGTTGCGCTGCTCGCGCTCGAGCGACACGGCCGAACCGTGGCAGGCCGGACGTTCTGGACCTACGTGCTCCTTTACGGAGTCGTTCGCTTTGCGCTCGAGTTCTTCCGCGGCGACGAACGCGGGATTGTGATCGGGTTTTCCACGTCGCAGTTCATCTCGATGATCCTGGTCCCGCTTTCTGCAGGGATGCTCGTGTGGCTGGCACGGCGGCGTGCGCCGCGACCTGCCGAACCGGCGCGGCGCCCTGGTCGCCGCGCAAGGGCTTGAGGGAGTGACAGAGCGGATCGACTTCGAGGCTCCGCCGGATACGGACGGGGAGAGGCTCGACAGGTTCTTGATGACCGTGCTCCCCGGACAGTCGCGATCGCAGATCCAGAGGCTGATTCGCGAGGGTCACGTCGCCGTTGTCGGCCGCCGGGCGCTGCGGCCCAACACTGCGGTGAAAGCCGGCGATCGGATCGTCGTGGAAGTGCCCCCGCTGGCGCCGTCCGGCCTCGAGCCCGAGCCGCTGGATCTTCCCATCGTCTACCAGGACGCCGATCTCGTCGTGGTGGACAAGCCGGCGGGCATGGTCGTCCACCCAGCCGCAGGGCACGCGCGGGGAACGCTGGTCAATGCTCTCCTGTACCACGTGGCGGACCTGAGCGGGATCGGCGGGAAAGACCGGCCCGGCATAGTCCACCGATTGGACCGTGGCACGTCGGGCCTGATGGTGGTGGCGAAGCACGACGCGGCGCACCGAGAGCTGGCGAGGCAGTTTCACGACCGGGAAGTAGAGAAGACATACATCGCGCTCGCGTGGGGGCTGGTCAACGCCGGGCGGAGGATCGAAGAGTCGATCGGGCGCGACCCGGTGAACCGCCAGAAGATGTCGTCGAGGGCCCGCCACGCGCGCTCCGCCGTCACGCGCATCGTTCGCGCGGAGTTCATCGAGGGCGTCTCGCTTCTCGAGGTGGCGATTCAGACCGGCCGCACGCACCAGATCCGCGCACACCTGAGCGGCATCGGCCACCCTGTGGTGGGCGATCCGCTGTACGGTGGTGTTCGCCGCCGCGTGCCGGGCCATCTTCGAGCGGTCTTGCGGCTGGAACGGCCTTTCCTGCACGCTGCGAGGCTCTCCTTCACCCACCCCGTCGCCGGCACTCGACTGGCGTTCGAGTCGCAACTGCCGCCCGATCTCGCCGGGGTAATCGAGTCTCTGCGTCGGCGGCCGGAGTCAGGGACCTGAATGCGGGTGGCGTGACGGTGGTGGAGATCGGATCCAGGGCTGGCATGCTGCGCCCTGCAACGGTGGAGAACTCAATGTCGCTTGCAACCACGCTCAGCCGTCGCACCGCGTTCGAGGGCAGGATAGTCTCGGTCACCGTCGATCGTGTCCGCCTTCCGCACGGCCCGGAGGTGGACCTCGAAGTGGTGCGGCACCGCGGGTCAGTGGTCCTGTTGCCGATGCCGTCAGCTTCGGTGGTGATCCTCGTGCGTCAGTACCGATACGCCGTCGATCGGATGTTGTGGGAACTCCCGGCCGGTAGCCTCGAGGCAGGCGAGGACCCCGTCATCGGCGCTGCGCGCGAATGCGAGGAGGAAGTGGGGCTCGTCCCGGGCCGCATCGAGTTCGCCGGCTGCTTCTACCCCACGCCCGGCTTCTGCAACGAGGAGATGAGATTCTACCGGCTTACCGAACTGGGCCCGCCCGCACCCGGCAGAGCCGCGTTGCAGGACGAGGACGAACACCTCGAAGTTCGAAGGTTCGCCGTGTCGGACGTGAAGCGCATGGTCGAGGCGGGAGAGATTCTCGACCTGAAGACTGCATTCGGCGTCATGCTCATCTGACGGGCGAGCGCGCCCGGCGGACGATCGCCAGCGCCTCGTCGACAGTAGCGGCGTGAGCGGCAACCGTATCTTCCGCATGCCTCGCGTAGCCCCCTGCCAGCGTGATCACCGCCGGTACGCGTGCAGCGTCGATTGCCTCGAGCACCATCCTGTCCCGTTTCCGCAGGCCGTTCAGCGTCAGGCTCAACCCGCCGAGCTGATCGTCCTCGAAAGGATCGGCGCCCGCAAGGTAGAAGACCATCTGGGGCTGGTAGTCGAACACCCGCGGAAGTGCGCCCGACAGCGCGCGCAGGTACTCTATGTCGGAAACACCATCCACGAGCGCCACGTCCAGCGAGCTGCGCGGCTTGACCGCCGGATAGTTGTGTCGCTGGTGGATGGAGAAGGTGAAGACGCCGGGGTCGCCTGCGAAGATAGCGGCGGTTCCGTTTCCGTGGTGCACATCGCAGTCGATGACCGCGAACCGCTCGATGCCTGCATCGCGTGACAGGACCCTCACGGCAACGGCCACGTCGTTGAACATGCAGAAGCCTTCGCCGTGATCCGGGAAGGCGTGGTGGAAGCCCCCGCCGAGGTGAACGACGAGTCTCGCGGCCGGCGACCCGCCGCGGCCGGCGCAAGCGAGCCGGGCGGCGGTAATCGTGCCGCCCACCATGAGCCGAAAGCCCTCCACCACGTCGGGCGACCACGGCAGTTCCATCTCGGCCTGTTCGGATATCGACAGGTGGCCGGTTCTGAGCTTGTCGAGATAGTCCGGCGAGTGGACCAGGCCTATGTCCTCCCAGCTGGCTTCCGCCGGTTCGACGAACTCCAGTTCGTCCCAGGCGGGCGTCCCGGCGAGGAGCGACCGGATCCGGTCGTACTTCGTCACGGGAAAGACGTGCGCGCCGATGTCGATGGCGTACTTGCCCGAGTAGACGATTTTCACGGCAGTCGCACTGCCTCCGGCTTCGACATGGGGGAGTCAGTCGATCGACTTCGGATGGAACAGGTGGATTCTCCCCCTGCCGCGCCGAGAATGCAAGGGGCTGGCAGCCGCTGCAGCCGTTGTCGGGGCCTGGTGAAGAATCGCCGGGGCGGGCGGCGGAAAGACCGGCCTCCGAGCTGCTACCGCGCCGCCGGCTGAGCGACCTCCTCGGACACCGGCGCCGGCTCCGGCCCGCCCTGCAAGGCGACCTCGAGCACCTCCCGGATCTCCGTGACGTAGCGGAACTTCATGTCGCGGCGAAGGTCCTCGCTCAGATCCTCCAGGACGTTCTTCTCGTTCTGCTTCGGCAGGATGACCTCGCGGATCCCGGCCCGCCTTGCCGCGAGGACCTTCTCCTTGATGCCGCCGACCGGGAGAACACGGCCGGAAAGCGTCATTTCGCCCGTCATCGCCAGGTCCCCGCGCACCGGGCGCGCGGTGAGCTCGGATGCCAGGGCAACCGCCATCGTGACTCCGGCTGACGGCCCGTCCTTCGGGATAGCCCCCGACGGAACGTGCAGGTGAATCTCCGAGCTCTTGTAGAAGTCCGGGTCGATCCCATAGTCCGGTGCGTTGGCGCGAACCCACGACAACGCCGCCCGGGCTGATTCTTTCATGACGTCGCCGAGGTGACCGGTGAGCGTGAGCGAACCGGAGCCGCGCATGCGCGACGCCTCGACAAACAGGACTTCCCCGCCGGCGGCCGTCCAGGCAAGCCCGACCGCCACTCCGGGCTTCCTGGTTCGCTCTTCCATCTCCTCGTCCAGGAACCTCGGCGCGCCCAGCATGTCGACGACCACTTCGGGCGTGATCTCGACCCGCGACTCGTCCCCCTCGGCCCGGCGCCTGGCAACCTTGCGGCAGAGCGCAGCGACCTCGCGTTCCAGGTTACGCACGCCCGCCTCACGCGTGTACCCCCGGATGACGGTACGGAGGGCGGCGTCGGTGAACGAGATCACCTCCGGTGTCAAGCCGTGGTTCTTGACCTGCTTGCCGACGAGGTGCTCGCACGCGATCTTGAGCTTCTCCTCTTCCGTGTAGCCGGGCAGCTCCAGCACTTCCATGCGGTCCCGCAATGCGGGCGGCACCGGGTCGAGGATGTTCGCCGTCGTTATGAAGAGCACTTCCGAGAGGTCGAACGGCACATCGAGGTAGTGGTCGCGGAAGCTGTTGTTCTGCTCCGGGTCCAGCACTTCGAGGAGCGCCGAGGCCGGGTCGCCTCGGAAATCCGATCCGAGCTTGTCGATCTCGTCGAGGATGAAGACCGGGTTCTTCGACTCCGCGCGCCGCAGCCCCTGTATCACCTGGCCCGGGAGAGCCCCGATGTATGTCCTTCGGTGCCCGCGGATCTCAGCCTCGTCGCGCATCCCTCCAAGGGACACACGCACGAACTTGCGGTCGAGAGAGGTCGCGATCGACCGGGCGAGCGAGGTCTTGCCGACGCCCGGAGGCCCGACGAAGCACAGTATCGGGCCCTTCACCTCAGGGTTGAGCTTCCTGACGGCGAGGTACTCGAGAATGCGGTCTTTGGCCTTCTCCAGGTCCGAGTGATCAGCGTCGAGGACCGCCTTGGTTCGCTTGAGGTCTATGACTTCTTCGGTGCGTTTCGCCCACGGGAGTGCAACCAGCCAGTCGAGGTAGGTCCTGGAAACGGTGTACTCGGCCGCCGCGACCGGCATCTTCGAGAGACGATCCAGCTCGCGCAGCGCCTCCTTGCGGACGGCCTCCGGCATGCCGGAGGCGTCGATCTTCTGCCGCAGCTCCTCGATTTCCTTCGCCTGCTCGTCGCCCTCGCCGAGCTCCTTCTGGATCGCTTTCATCTGCTCGCGCAGGAAGTACTCCCGCTGGTTCTTGCCGACCTCCGACTGGACCTGCGACTGGATCTTGGAGCCGAGCTCGAGGACCTCGAGCTCCTTGATGAGAATGCGATTGAGGGCGTCCATCCGGGCCCGCACGTCGAGCGTCTCGAGCACCTCCTGCTTGACCGCCGTCGTGATGCTGCTGAGGCTCGAAGCAATGAAATCGGCCAGCTTCGACGGATCGGCGATGTTCATCGCGAGCGTCTGCAAGTCATCCGACAAGAGCGGCGACAGCGAAACCACCTGCTGGAAGTTCGTCTTGATGTTCCGCTGGAGGGCGTCGATCTCGAGCCGGTCCTCCTCGCGAAGGACTTCACTGGCCGGCGTGACGACGCCTCGCAGGTAGGGCCGTGTCTCGACGATCCGCTCGAGGCGCAGCCGGGCCAGCCCCTGGACGATCAGCCGGAGGCTGCCGTCGGGAAGCTTGAACATCTTGTGGATGTGCGTCGCGGTCCCGACACGGAAGAGGTCGTCGAGGCCTGGCTCCTCCACCGAGGGATCTCTTTGGGTGAACACGCCTATGAGCTTTCCACCTCCTATGGCATCGTCGATGAGCCGGACAGAGGTCTCGCGCGCCACCGCGAGAGGCATGAACGAGTTGGGAAACAGCACCGTGTCGCGCAGCGGCAGGATTGGCAGTTCGGAGGGGATGGACAGCTGGCCCTCCGACGGCTCGTCGAGCTCGAGCTGCTGGTTTCGATCGGACATTCCTGTTCCTCGTCGTTGTCTCGAGACCGGCCCGCGGGGTAGCGGAGGGAACAGAGAAGGAACGGGCCCCGCTACCTGGTGGCGAGGCCCGCAGGGGGATGTGCTTCAGTGCGGCATGTCGAAGAAGAGCGAGGACGCGCTCTGCCGCTGCGACATCATGCGTTCGCGCTTGGCCGCCGTCTCGCGCGCCTCCTCGCAGTCCTTGCACCGCACGGCAAACGGCAGCGCCCGCAGCCGCTGCTGCGAAATCTCCTGCCCGCACTCGAAGCAGTACCCGTATGCGCCCTCTTCCAACCGGGCCAGAGCCTCGTTGATCTTGCTGAGCGTCTCCGCCTTCATCTGGATCAGAGCGAACTCGATGTCTTCCTGAATGTCCGCCTCGGAACTCTCACCCGCGTCGAGCACCTCGTTCATCTTCCCGAAGCTGTTTTCGCTGCGGACGTCCCGGATCTTTTCGTGCACTTCTACAAGGATCTCACGCTTCCGCTCGTCCAGCATCCGCTTGAGATCATCATACCTGTTCTGGTCCATATGACCTTTCCGTTCTTCCCGTCGCTTCGTGGTCTGCATGGCGCGACGCTCCTTGGCGTCCGGCCCTCCAAAAAGGACCGATATTTTAGCACGAGCAGTCATGCAAATGAATTGCCAACTGCCGGCTTGCCGGTCTCCGCCCAAACCGCCTGATCAGTTTGGCCCGTCCGCAACGCATGAACTCATTCATGACACCGGTTCGCTACGCTTCGGTGCCTCTCCAAGTCCCCGGTCAATCGCCTTTTTAGACGCCACCGAGGCCCCACCGGTTCTTCCGATTGCAGAGATCCCCGAGATTCCAGGGTCCGAAAAAGGTGACACCAGGGTCCCCCGAACCAGTTACCGCACACGATCGGCTGTGGCGGTAGAACCGCACCTGGCTGGTTTCCTGGAGTGTCGTTGGACCACACCTGGCTTGGCGCCAGGGCGTCGGCAGGCCTGGGACCCATGTGCGCGGGCGCGAGAACCGTTTGACGACGGGCAACCCGTGTGAGAAGCTGGTCGGATGGTTTGCCCGCTTTGCGAGGAGCGTCGGGGCCGGAGGCTCTGCCCCGCCGTGCAGCAGGAAATATGCCCGCGGTGCTGTGGCACCAAGAGAGGAGTGGAGATCCGCTGCCCGAGCGACTGTCACTACCTCGCTGCTTCCCGGGAGCATCCCCCCGCGGTCATCGGACGCCAGCGGGCTCGGGATCTCGAAGTCCTGGCAGCCGCGTTGCGGGACCTGACCCCGGCCGAGGCCGACCTGGCGTTTCGCGCGATGGCATTGATGTCCGCCCACAGGCATGACGGCTTCCTTCGGAGCACAGACGCCGACGTGGCTGAAGCGGCTGCGTCGGTCGCTGCCACGCTCGAAACCGCGGCTCGGGGGGTCATCTTCGAGCATCGGCCGGCAACCGTCGCGGCCGAGCGTCTCGCCCGGAGCCTTCGCGGGCTGCAAGCGGCGGACGAAGCCAGGCGACCGGGATTCGAGTCGAACCTAGCTTCTGCGCTGAGGAAGGTGGAGCAGCTGGCGCGTGGCGCCCGCGAGACCCTTCCGGGTGGGGAAACAGCCTGCCTCGACCTGATCGAGCGCGTGACCCGACAACTTGGCCCTCCGGCGGAGGTCGAATCTAGGCCGGGGGACGAGCCAAGGATTGTCGTTCCGTAGGCCGCATTCGGTGTGCTAGAATAAGTGGTTCCGGTCGTCGCCAGTTCGGCCAGAATTCCGGGGGCCGCCGAAATCGGCCGGTCGTTTCACACAGCGTCGAAGGGCAAGAGATGGCCAAGAGGTGCGAAATCTGCGGAAAGGGCCCGCGCGTCGGGCGCAACGTCAGCCACGCGCACAACATCACGCCAAGGCGGTTTGAACCGAACCTCCAGACGATACGGGCGGAGGTGAACGGAGCTGCGAGGCGGATGCGGGTTTGTACGCGGTGCCTGCGCTCTCAGCGCATCACGAAAGCGGCCTGAAGGCGCCGGCCGGCGGCGCCGCCTGCCGCGGTCTTCAGGCGGGCCTACTTCCTACCGCGTCGCCCGTTCCACCTCCATCACGCCGGCGATTCCACGAAGCGACTTCATCACCTTTTCGAGGTGCTTGAGATCGCGGATCTCGACCGTCATCGCGATCGATCCCTGCTGATTGTCGCCGGTCTTCGCCTCGATGTTCGTGATGTTCGTGTTGATCCCGGCGATGCGGGTGCTGATGGCCGCGAGGATGCCCTTGCGGTCCTCGACCTGCATCGTCAGCCGGACCGGGTAGGCGGCTGCATCCTGCTCCTTGCTCTTGTCCCATTCGACCTCGATCCGGCGGTCGGGATCGTAGAGGAGGTTCGTGACGTTGGGGCAGTCCACGGAGTGCACCGAGACGCCTTTGCCGCGCGTAATGTAGCCGACGATCTTCTCGCCCCGGATAGGATTGCAGCAGCGCGCCCTGAATACCAGCATGTCGTCGGCGCCGCGCACCGTAATCCTGTCGCTGCCGCCCGAGAAAGCGCGCCGGACAGCTGACACGACGCCGCTTTGCGGCCGCTCCTGCAGCTTCTCGGCCGGCACCAGCCTGTCGAGGATCTGGCGGGCACCGATCTTGCCGTAGCCGATCGCCGCGAAGAGATCGTCGGCCTTCTGGAGCCCGTTCTCGATGGCCACCTTGTCGAGCTCCGGGCCGTCGGCGAGCAGCTTCAGACTCAGGTCGAACCGCCGGAGCTCCTTCTCCAGGAGCTTCCGCCCGAGCTCGATGCTTCGCGCCTTCTCCTCTGTCTGGAGGAAGTGCTTGATCTTGTTGCGGGCTCTCGAGGTGCGGACGAAGTTGAGCCAGTCGCGGCTCGGGCGATGCTTCGCCTGGGTGACGATCTCGACTATGTCACCGTTCTGGAGCGGCGTGCGGAGCGGGATCATCTTCCCGTTGACGCGCGCGCCGACACACTGGTGCCCGACATCGGTGTGAATCGCGTAGGCGAAGTCGATGGCCGTCGCGCCTCGGGGCAGCGCCTTCACCTCGCCCTTGGGCGTAAACGTGTAGACCTCCTCGCGGTAGAGGTCCACCTTCAGGTTCTGCAGGAACTCCTGCGGGTCGCGCACTTCCTGCTGCCATTCGAGAAGCTGACGGAGCCACTGGAAGTACGGTTCGTCGCCCTGCGCCCCGACCCGGCCCTCCTTGTACTTCCAGTGCGACGCGATGCCCTCCTCGGCCCTCTGGTGCATCTCCTCGGTCCGCACCTGGACCTCGAAGGGGAACCCGCGCTCGCTGACAACCGAGGTGTGCAGCGACTGGTAGCCGTTCGGGCGCGGTATCGCGATGAAGTCCTTGATCCGCCCGGGCACGGGTGACCACGTGTGGTGGATGATGCCGAGGGCGGCGTAGCAGTCGCGGACCGTCTTGGTCACGACGCGCAGGGCGACGAAGTCGTATACCTGGTCGAGATCGATCCGCTGGCGCTTCAGCTTCTGATGGATGCTGTAAAGCCGCTTCGTACGGCCGTCGATCCTCACGACCGGGATCTGCGCTTCTTCCAGCGCCACCGAAATCCTCTGCCTGAGTTCCTCGATGACGCCCTCGGTGGCCTTTCGCCGGCGCTCCACCCTAACGCGGAGGGCCTCGAACGCTTCTGGCTCCAGCGTCTTGAAGGCCAGCTCCTCGAGCTCGTTCTTGAGCTTGCTCATGCCCAGGCGGTTGGCAATGGGAGCGTAGATGTCCAGCGTCTCCTGGGCGATGCGGTTCCGACGCTCCTCTGGCAGGTGCTGGAGCGTTCGCATGTTGTGGAGCCGGTCGGCGAGTTTGACGAGGACGACGCGGATGTCGTCGACCATGGCGAGGAGCATCTTGCGGAAGTACTCCGCCTGCCTCTCCTCGCTCGACGAGAAAGGGATGGCCCCGATCTTCGTCACGCCGTCCACCAGGTGGGCGATTTCGGGACCGAATACCTGTTCCAGCCGCTCAGCGGTCGTGAAGGTGTCCTCGATGATGTCGTGCAGCAGCCCGGCGCTGACTGCCGCGACGTCGAGCCTGAGGTCAGCCAAAATGTTGGCCACTTCGAGAGGATGGACGAGGTACGGCTCGCCAGAACGACGCACCTGCCCCTTGTGCTCGAGGGCCGAGAAGACATAGGCCCGCCTGAGGAGCTCGACGTCGGCGTCCGGGGAATACGCCCGGACCTTTTCCACCACATCCTCGAAACGGATCACGGCGGATGGTGTCTAATACAGCTGCGGGTGACTCTCGGTTCCCATCATAGGAGCCGGGTCGGGAAGGGTCAAGCGCCGCTTGACTTGTGTTTTTTTGGTTCACTATACTGGCGCGACCCGGCCCGAGGCGTCCGGACTGCCTTGGGTCGTCCAGTCCGCTACAAAACACATCTTCGCGATCCTCAGCAGACCGTTGAAGACCGCTGTCCCGCGGTTCTGGGGCAAGGGGGAAGGCAATGCAGAGGCTGTTTAGGGCGGCGACGCTGGTGCTCGTCGCGTCACTGAGCCTGGCGTTCGTCGGCTGCGGCCGGTATTCCGTGAGTTCCCTGAGGGCCCGCAAGGCCTTCAAGGAAGGCAACAACTACTACGTCCAACAGGACTACGCGAAGGCGGCCGAGCGTTACCAGGAAACAATCGCCAACGACCCGGAATTCACCGCCGCGTATTTCTACCTCGCCAACAGCTACGACAACCTGTACAAGCCGAGCCGCAAGGGCGAACCGGCCAACGACGAGCTGTTGACGAAAGCCGTTCAAAATTACAAGCTGGCTGCGGAAAAGGAGCAGGACCCGAAGATGCGCAAGCTGGCGCTCGAGTTCCTGGTCGCTGCTTACGGACCCGACAAGCTGGCGGACCCTGGTCAGGCCGAACCGATCATCCTGAAGATGATCGAACTCGACCCGTCGGACGCGGCGAACTACTTCGCACTGGCAAAGATGTACGAGGACAACGGCTTGTACGACCAGGCGGAAGAGGTCCTGCTCAAGGCCAAGTCAGTCCGTCCGCGCGACCCGGACGTTTACGGGCAGCTTGCCGGCTTTTACAATCGCCTCGGGGAGTTCGAGAAGACGATGGAAGCCTTCCAGTCGCGGGTCGAGATACAGCCGGACAACCCGGAAAACTACTACACCCTTGCGACCTATTACTGGGACAAGGCCTTCCGTGACACGAAGCTCAAGAACCCGGAGAAGATGGACTACGTGACCAAGGGCCTCCAGTCAGTGGACAAGGCGATCAACCTGAAGCCGGACTATGCGGAGGCGCTGGTCTACAAGAACCTGCTCCTGAGGCTCCAGGCCAACCTCGAGACGGACCCATCGAAGCAGCAGGCGCTCCTGAAGGAAGCCGACGCGCTGCGGAGCAAGGCGGAGGACATTCGCAAGAAACGGGCTGCCGGAATCGGCGACTGAGTCGGGTTCTGGGCGCCAGCCTGGCCGGTCTTGCCGGCACCCCCTGAAGATGTACGGCCGCCCCGCTCTGGCGGGGCGGCTCTTTTTTGTTCCACTCCGACCCACCGCCAACTCTCGTCGGGCATCCCTCCTCCCTCGCCGGTGGCACCACCGGCGCGGCAGAAGTCCTCGTGGCTCGCGGCTCCGTCGTCAGTGACGGCGGCAGACCTCCTCGATCCTTCGGGCCCGAGGCGCACCGTCGCTCGTCGTTTGCCATCCTGCGTCGGCTTGCTCGAGGGCCCGTCGCCCCAGTGGCCGGCCGCCGGACTCCGGCTCGCCAGGAGGCCGCGACGAACTGAGGCTCGTCCCCTCGCCGACCTGTCAGATCTTCAACTGGCGTCGACACCCTTTCGACTCGGTCGCTGCGTGACAAGAGCCAGTCCTTCGTGGCTCCTGTCTCCGTGGTCGCAGCGTGACTGGAGTGTCTGGATCGCAACGTGACGCGCAAGGAGGCCGTCCTTCGTGCCTTCGTATGTTGTGCAAGAAGCGCTTGACGCTGGAGAACCCCCTTGAGCAAGCTTCTCAGGGACTCCTGAGAAAGGCCCTTTACTTCCCCGCCCTCACTGCCGAGCGGTTGGCCGCCCGGGGTAAATGCAAAATGGTGATCGTTGCAGCCGCAATGCGCCGCCTCGTTCGCCTCGCGTTCGGTGTCTTGAAATCAAATCGTCCTTTTGACCCGGCAATCGTCTTGGGGGCTTGACAAGCGACACGGTATCTTCGTGGCCCCGCGTCAATGATGGGGACCCTGCATCAGGAATGGGGACATCGGGCCCCAGGAAGGCGCCATCGTGCGCTCGTGGCCCCGTCGTGGAGGCGGTCGCAGCGTGACCGAGGCGTACAAAAAAACCCGCAGGCGGCGCCGGCGGTCTGCCGGCCTCCGCGTGCGGGTTCGAACCTTCAGCGTGCGAGACGACGCGAAACCGAGCGGACCTACTGGGCGCCGCCCGTCTGGACTCCGGCCGCCTGCCGCATCCCTTCCGTCACAATCCCGACCTTCTCGACGCCGGCGCCCTTTGCCGCGTCAATGACCTCCACGATGTCACCGTAGCGCAGGGTGCCGGCGCCCACGATGAACATCGTCTTGTCGTTGCGCTGCTCGAAGATGGCGCGCAGGCGGCTCTCGAGATCCTGTATCGAGATGTCCTGCTTGTTGACCGAGATCTTGCGGTCCGCGGTGTACTCGAGCACAATCTGGCTCGTGTCGACCGCCTGTTCCTCTCTCGTCCTGGCCTCGAGGGGCAGGTTGATATCGATGCCCTTCTGAGTGAGAGGGAGGGCTGCCATGAAGATGATGAGCAGGACCAGGAGGACGTCGATCAGCGGCGTCACGTTCATGTCACAGCTGGCCTGAAGGGCCTTTGCCGTGACGACCTTTTCCGCTCCGAGGTGAGAGTGCGCTGCCATTACATTCCTCCCCCGGCGGCCCGGCCGGCGCGCTTCTCGGCTATGAGCCCGATGTTCTCGATCTGCGCCTCGCGCAGGCGATCCATCGTCGCCATGATGGCCGAGTAAGGCGCATCCTCATCGCCCTTGATAAGGACGATCTTCTCCTTCTTGGTTTCGAGGACCTCCTGCACCTTCGCGCGCAGGTCCTCCTCGCGGACGGGCACCGAGCCCAGGTACATCCTCTTGTCGGCAGCAACGGCTATGACCGTCTGCTCCTGCGTCTCCGGCTTGTCGACGGTGTTGGCCGCCTGCGGGAGCTTGACGTCCACGCCCTTCTGCAACATCGGCGCGACGAGCATCATGATGATCAGGAGCACGAGCATGACGTCGACGAGCGGCGTCACGTTGATGTCCGATTTCACTCCGCCTGATGCGCCGCCAACATCCATTGCCATCTGCGATTCTCCTACGCTGTCTCAGCTGGATGCCGCCCGGCCCGCCAAGGCCAGGCGGCAGACGGCGACTGTTACGCGGTCTTCTTGATGAAGTAGTCGACGAGCTCGGACGACGAGTTGTCCATCTCGACGTTGAAGTACTCGATCCTGCCCGTCAGGTAGTTGTAGAACCACACCGCCGGAATGGCAACGAGCAGCCCCAGAGCCGTCTCGACGAGCGCCTCGGCGATTCCGGCCGACACCGCACCGATGCCGCCCGACCCGGTGGCCGCGATGCCCTGGAATGCGGTGATGATGCCGACGACGGTCCCGAGCAGCCCGACGAACGGGGCGGTGGAGCCGACGGTCGCGAGGGCGGGAACCATGCGCTTGAGGTCGGCAGCTGTCAGCGCCGAGGCGCGCTGGATGGCGCGGCGAACGCTGTCCATCAGGTCTTCCCGGCTGAGGTTGCCGCCGCTCTCCTGCTGGAACTGGTACTCCTGGAGCCCGGCGAGGACGACCTTCGCCAGGTGGCTATAACGGTAATTCTTGGATGCCGACACGGCGATCGCATCCTTCAGCCGGCCCTCCTTGAGGTGCTTCGCAACCTGCGGCGCGTACAGCTTCGACTGCTTGCGTGCCTGCAGGAACGTGTAGATCCGCTCGATGGCGACGCCAAACGACAGAATCGACATGAAGAAGAGAACGTACGCGATCGCCTTGGCGAAGAAGCCCATCTGCTGCCACATCTCGATCAGGTTCATCTGTCCATCCTCCGCTAGTTCCGACTAGGTTTCCTCGGCCCGGTTCAACCGGGCAGTCGCTGAGAATCTGCTCTTCTGGCCCCTACGGTTCCCGATCCTCTGCAGCGCTACTGCAGTGTGAAGTTCACGGTGACCGTCATGATGACGGGCACCGGCACGCCGTTCAACAGCGTCGGCGTGAACTCCCACTGCTTCACAGCATCGAGGGCAGCCTGGTCGAGCAGCGGGATCGAACGAAGCACACGGGCATCCTGCACCCTGCCGTTCGGGCCGATGGTCGCTTCGATGATGACCACGCCCTGCACCCTGGCCGACTGTGCGATGGCCGGGTAAATCGGCTTCACGTCCTTGACCTTCTGAGGCGGCTTGATGTTGCCGCCCACGCGGACCGGCGCCTGCGGAGGAGGAGGCGGCGGCGGCGGAGCTTCCGGCAGCCCGCCCACGACCCCACCGACCACTCCGCCGGCAATACCGCCCTCCACGCCGCCGGGGACTCCTCCTTCAGGTCCGGCGGCAATGCCTGTCTCCGGCCTGATCTCCTGCGGAGCCTCTACAGGGGCAGCCGCCGGGTTCACTTCCATCACCGGCTTCGGCGCCGCGGCAGCCGCGGGCGGCGGTGGAGGCGGCGGAGGCGGTGGAGGCGGCGGAGGCGCTGCCACGAACGCCATCATCGCAGGCGGCGTCGGCAGGATGTCGGCCGCCATCAGCGGGACGATCACGATGGCGGCCACCAGCACCGCGTGGATGAGGATCGAGAGCGGCAGCGTGTACCATCGCTTGCTCCCGATCTTTACCGAGGGATTTACGACATCATTGAAGAGATCGCGAGGCACCGCTCTTTTCCTCCTGCTCTCTGCTTCACCCGGCCAAGGGGCGGCCGATTATAGCTACAGCGAAAAACACGTGTCAACGAACCGGCCGCCCGGCAGGTGGTCAATCCGTTAGACACCGACCAACGGAATTTGGCGCCAGCTGGACCATCGGACGCGACGAACGCTTGATGGGGAGCGGCGAAGGAAGGGGCACCGGGCCAGAAGCCAGCCCCGGCCGACGCGCGGTGCCGACACGCGCCCCTTTCGGCCAACCGAAGGCAACCGGCCAACCGCGGGATTCTAGTCAGCTCACCATCAGCTTGTCAACGCGCGGCTCCGCAGCATGCATCGACAGCACAACCGGCTTCCCGGCCGCTGCACCGGCGACAACGGTTACAAACGGTTACACGCCCAGCTCTTTTCTTCTCTTCCAGCGGCCGCCGCTCCCCTCCCACCTCCGCAGCCAGCCGCCTTCCGCACATATCTGACGTCCGAACAGCACATCGGCAGAACTGTCAGCGGAAGAGCGAAACGGGACAGCGCCCTCAGACCCTTCAATCGCTCGCGGCCGCTGTCCGGGTCGGCCGGCCCTCCGGCTGCTGCACCAGGTCCGCCCTCGACCCGAGCTGCCCGGCGATTGCCATCCCGCCGGTCACGAAAATCCGGATTCCTTCTTCGACGGAGATGTCGGGATAGCTGACCAACGCCTCGGGGAAGATGAGGACGTCGCCGAGGTAAAGGTGGTTCGTCGGAACGAAGACGGCAACCATCCTCTCGAGCCCCCGCCCGCGATCAACGGTGAACTCCCGCGTGAGGAAGCCGAGTACCGCCCTGCCAGAGGGATCCTGCGCTAGGACGACCCGCTTGAAGCCGCCTTCGGTCTCCGGCGAGAAGGCCGCGAGCAGCTGCTTCACCGGGGAATAGACGGCACCGAAGACGGGCAGGCGCTGCAGCAGGTTCTCGAAGGCCGCGACCAGCCTCTTGCCGAAAACGTTGTTGGCCGCAGCGCCGACGAGAAGGACGAGGAGAGCAGTGGCAACTATGCCGGCGCCCGGGATGGCGACGCCGCCGAACCACCGCGCGAGCACCGATCCGGTGAGGCCGTCGATGAAGTTGAAAACCCACACGAACGCCGCAACGCTTATTATCAGCGGCACGGTCACGAAGAAGCCCGTTATGAAGCTGCGCCGCAGCCACTGCATGGCGGCAAGAGCGACGGCCGCAGCCGTCGCTCTTCTCGAACCGCGGGTTCGGCCGGCAGGACGGCCTCGCCGCCGGCCCCGTTCGGGTCAGGAAGTGCGAGCCTTCCTGGGCTTGGTCCTCACTCGCGCCGTCGCGGCCGGCTTGGCAGGCTGAGTGCCCTGGGCCGGCGCCGCCACGGTGCGGGCTGGCGTCCTGCGGCGCCAGAAACTGACGATGGCGGCCGCGATGAAGACAGTCGAGTACGTCCCGCTGACTATTCCGACGAGCATGGTGAAGGCAAAGCCCTCGAGCACTTCGCCGCCGAACAGGAACAGCGCCAGCACGGCCAGGAACGTGGTGCCCGCGGTGATGACGGTCCTGCCGAGCGTCTGGTTCACCGCGACGTTTATCACGTGGCGGATGTCGTCGCGGCGCATCCCCCTGACGTTCTCGCGCACGCGATCGAAGATGACCACAGTGTCGTTGACCGAGTAGCCGACGATGGTCAGTATCGCGGCGATGACGTTCAATGTAAGGTCGTACTGAAAGAAGGCTAGGAAGCTCATCATCACCGCAAGGTCGTGCAGCGTCGCGACGATGGCGCCCACCGCGAAACTGAACTGGAAGCGGAACGTGATGTACGCCAGGATCCCCAGGAGCGCAAGGGCCGTGGCCATGATGCCCTTCCGCGTCAGATCCTCTCCCACCACTGGCCCGACGATCTCCGTTCCGGCGACATCGAACTTGCCGATGTTCGCCTTGGCGACGGCGTCGCGTATCGCGTCTGCCGCCCTGCTCAGCTGCGTCCCCGATTCCTCTCCGGCGTAGGGCACGCGGATCATCACCTCGCGTGCGTCCGCTGGTCCGTAGCGCTGGACGACCGCGCCGCCGCCGCCGCCCTCGACTACCGGCCCGATGGCCTCCCTCACGCGCTCGATCGAGGGCGGCTCGCCCTCGAACTGGAGGATGACGATCGTCCCGCCGGAGAACTCGACGCCCAGCGGGATTCCCCTCAGCCACACCGCGGCGGCCCCCGCGAGCAGGAGCACGCCGGAAAAGATGATCGCGTGCCAGCGATACTTGACGAAGTCGTAGTTCGGGTTCTTGAAGATCTGCATGGAACGCTGACCGTCTCAAATGCTCAGTGTCGCCACCTGGCGCCGTGAGAGGACCATCTCGAAGATGGTCTTCGACACGAAGGTCGAGGTGAAGAGGTTGGAGAGCAGCCCGAAAGTAAGCGTCGTGGCGAACCCCCTGATCGGACCCGTGCCGAACTGGAAGAGGAACGCCGCAGAGATGAGCGCGGTGGCGTGCGTGTCGAGGAGCGTGAGGAACACGCGGCTGAAGCCGGCGTTTATCGCCTGGCGCACTCCGCGCTGCGCCGCCAGCTCCTCCTTGATCCGCTCGAATATCAGGACGTTCGAGTCCACGCCGATGCCGATCGTGAGGATGAACCCGGCGATGCCGGGGAGGCTCATCGCCGCGCCGAAGTAGGCCATGATCCCCAGGAGGATGACCAGGTTGCAGGCGAGCGCCACAATGGCGTTGATCCCTGACAGCTTGTAGTAGAAGAGCATGAACACGATGACGAACCCGAGCCCGAAGAGCGACGCCATGATGCCCGAGCGGATCGAGTCGACGCCGAGCGAAGGCCCGATCGTCTGCTCCTGCATGTAGGTCAGCGACGCCGGCAGCGCGCCCGAGCGGAGGACGAGCGCGAGGTCGTTCGCCTCCTGCGTGGTGAAGCTCCCGTGGATGATCCCCTCGTCGTAGATCCGGCCTTCGATCCGCGGTGCGGAGCGCACCTGGCCGTCGAGGACGATGGCGAGGTTCCGACCGATGTTCTCAGCGGTCGCCTTGGAGAACCGCTGGGCGCCGGCCTGATTCAGCGAGAAGCTGACGGCAGGCTGGTTGTTCTCGTCGAGCGACGGCTTCGCGTTTCGCAGGTCGCTGCCGGTGACGACCGGCACCTTGCGGAGCAGGTAGTAGACGGTTGCCGGCGCCTCGCCGGGCACTGTCTCGACGCCGGAGACGACTTCGAGGTCCGGGGGCACGTTGCCGCCGGTCGCCTGCAGCAGCGCTTCCTTGGACGGCATCGGGCCCTGCTCGACCAGCTTGAGCTCGAGGAGCGCCGTGGAGCGGATGATTTCCTTCGCCCTCGGCACGTCGGTGATGCCCGGCAGTTCGACGAGCAGCTGGTCTGCCCCGGCGCCGTACTCCGCCACGACGGGCTCGGTCACGCCGAGCTCGTCCACGCGCCGTTCGATGGTCTGCTTGGCCAGCGTGACCGCCTGCTCCCGCAGCGTGATCTCGACGTTTGGCTTCAGGACGAACTCGTAGCTGCCGCCGGCGCCTGACTCCCGGTTGAAGTTCGCCTGCACTTCGGCAGCCGTCTGGCGGAAGAGCGCGTCCTGCTCGGCGGGCACTCCGGACACCCTGAAGCGCGTCGGGCCGACCACCTCGAAGGTCGCGGCCGTGATCCCGGCCCGTTCGAGATCCTCGCGCAGCCGCTCCATTGTGGTCGTGGTTTCCACCCTGAGAGCGTCGTCCGTGTTCACGCGCAGGACGAGATGAGCGCCGCCCTTCAGGTCGAGGCCGAGTCGGATCTTCTGCGAAGGCGGGATGATGGCCCACACGCAGAGGCCGACCACGGCCAGCGTCAGCAGGATTCTCCAGCGAAGATTCATGGCTTCCTTGCTACTGAGTGTTGTCGGGGACCACCGGCTCCTGGCCCTGGTAGCCGCCTATTGCCGAGCGGGCCACGTCGATCCGCACCTTGTCGGCGATCTGCAGCTGGACCGAACGATCCGAAAGCCTCGTTATCGTGCCGTAGATCCCGCTGGTCGTGATGACCTTGTCACCGACCTTCAGCGAGTCGATGAACTGCTGCACCTTCTTCTGCCGCCGTTTCATGGGCAGCCAGATGATGAAGTAGAAGATTGCGATGACCATCATGAACGGCAGGAACTGCACCCACGGGCTGACTCCCGTGTCTGCCGGGGCGGCCATCGCCAGCACGAAGCCGGGGCTGATCGACAACATCGATGTCATGAGTCACGCTATCGGCGGGTTCGAAGACTGCTCGAACGATCGCTTCAGGTTTCTGAAGGTGCCGAACACTAAAGCGTCTCTGATCCTCTGCATCGTGTCAAGGTAAAAGTGCAGGTTGTGCAGCGTATTGAGGACAGCCGCCGTCATCTCGCCGGAGAGGAAGAGGTGACGCAGGTATGCGCGCGAATGACGCCGGCACGTGTAGCAGGCGCACCTCTCGTCGGGCGGGCGGAGGTCCGAAGCGTAGCGGGCGTTCTTGATGTTCAGCCTGCCTTCGCTCGTGAACAGTTGGCCGTTTCGCGCGTTGCGCGTCGGCAGGACGCAGTCGAATAGGTCGATGCCGCGTTCCACAGCGGAGAAGATGTCCGACGGCGTTCCGGCGCCCATGAGGTAGCGGGGACTGGCCTCGGGAAGAAGCGGAGCCGTTTCTTCGATGACCTTGTACATGATCTCTGCCGGCTCTCCCACGCTCAGCCCGCCGATCGCATAGCCTTCGAACCCGATCGCAACGGTGCGGCCGGCGCTCTCTGCGCGGAGAATGCCGGAGGCTCCACCCTGCACAATCCCGAACAGCGCCTGCCCCGGGTTGGGCCGCCTCGATGAAGGAGCGCAGCCGGCTTCGCCGGCGAGCTCGAGAAAGCGTGCCCTGCTCCGCCGGGCCCAGGAAAGAGACAACTCCATCGAGGCGCGAGTCTGTTCCTCCGACGCCGGGTATCCGAGGCACTCGTCGAGCGCCATTGCGATGTCGGCACCGAGGGCGGCCTGGATCTCGACGGCGCTCTCGGGCGTGAGCAGCCGTTCAGAGCCGTCGAGATGCGAGCGGAAAGCAATGCCCTGCGGGGTGATGCGCCGCCGTTCAGCGAGACTGTAGGCCTGGTAGCCGCCGCTGTCGGTCAGGATCGCCCGCTCCCAACCCATGAAGGAGTGAAGGCCGCCGGCCGCTGAGATGAGCGCCTCGCCCGGCCTCAGGTGAAGGTGATAGGTGTTTGCAAGGACGATCTGCGCGCCGAGACCCTCGAGATCTCTCGCCGTGAGGCCCTTGACCGCGCCGCGCGTACCGACGGGCATGAACGCGGGGGTTTCCACGTCGCCATGCGGGGTCGAGAGCACGCCGCGGCGCGCCGCACCATCGGTCGCTATCACGCGGAAGGCAGCGCCTGTCGCCATTGGGGTATATTACCTGCGGGGATCAGTAGCGGGGATCAGGGAACGAAGGGGAGCCGGCGGCGACAAGCTCCCGGCAATCGACCTTCGACCGTCCGCGCAGAGGATCGGCGCGATGAAGAAGCTGCGCGTGGGCGTGATTTACGGCGGCCGCTCTGGAGAGCACGAAGTCTCGCTCGCCTCCGGCGCCGCCATCTTCTCCAACCTGGACCGCAATCGCTACGACCCGGTCCCAATCCTGATCGAACGCGACGGACGGTGGATCATCGCAGACCGGCCGCCCCAGTCGCCTTCGGCTGCCGAGGCGATCAGGCGGTGCCGTCAAGAAGCTCGCGTCGCCCGGCACGCGCGGGAGCTTCATCTCGTCGCCCACCCTGCCGAGGAGAACGCCCTCACGATAGAAAGGCGGCCACCGGGGGAGCGCGGCGAGCCGGAGCACGCCTACATCGCCGGGCTGCACCTCGACGTCTACTTCCCGGTACTCCACGGCCCCCACGGCGAGGATGGGACGATCCAGGGTCTGTTCGAGCTCGCCAACGTCCCGTACGTGGGGGCGGGAGTGCTCGCTTCGGCGATGGGTATGGACAAGGCGGTGATGAAGACCGCCTTCGCCGCGGCAGGCCTCCCGGTGACTGGCTTCGTGTGGTTCACACGCGCGCGCTGGGATCGCGACACGCTCGCGGTCGCCGATGAGGTGTCGACCAGGCTCGGTTACCCGGTCTTCGTCAAACCCGCGAACATGGGATCGAGCGTCGGGATCAGCAAGGTGACCGAACCGGCAGCGCTCGGAGAGGCGGTCGAGCTCGCCTCCTCGTACGATCGCAAGGTGATCGTCGAAGCGGCGGTTCCCGACCCGCAGGAACTCGAGTGCGGCGTCCTGGGTTCCGAAGCGCCCGAGGCATCGGAGGTCGGAGAGATAGTGCCGGGCCACGAGTTCTACGACTACGATGCCAAGTACCTCGATACCGGCGCGGAGACGATCATCCCGGCTCGAATCTCGGCTGCCGAGTCGTCAGAAGTCAAGAGGCTCGCACTCGCGGCCTTCAAGACGATCGACGCGCACGGCATGGCGCGCGTAGACTTCCTCCTCTCACGCCCCGAGCGCCGCATCGTCGTGAGCGAGATCAACACTATCCCCGGGTTCACCACCATAAGCATGTTCCCTAAGCTGTGGGAAGCGAGCGGAGTGAGCTTCTCAGCCCTCCTCGACCGCCTGATCGCGCTCGCCCTCGAGCGCCACCAGGCGAAGCAGCGGCTCCGAACTGCCTGCGCGTGATCGATCCCGCCGGTCTGGCAGAGAATTTTTTGATCTTTTGCGTACTTTGTGCTTGACATCGGCCGCTTCTCATCCGTAATCTACATCTCGTATGAGCGTGGACGGCTCAGGCCACGCGTTGGGAGTCTGCGAAGAGCGACTTGTTCTGAGCCACAACGATCAGGGAGGAAGGAATGGCGAAGAAAGCCGCCGCTGCGAAGAAGGCCCCGGCCAAGAAGGCGGCCAAGAAGGGCGGGAAGAAGCGCTAGTTCCAGCGGTTCCTGGGGGTGCCCGGTCGGTTGTGACACCCCCCGTTTTT
The DNA here is from genome assembly GCA_041947015.1 of Vicinamibacterales bacterium. Lineage (GTDB taxonomy): Bacteria > Acidobacteriota > Vicinamibacteria > Vicinamibacterales > Fen-181 > JBHGBL01. The sequence goes on along the minus strand of JBHGBL010000004.1, from coordinate 205,540 downwards.
CCGGATGCCATCCTCCTGCGACGGGCGGGAGGTTAGCAGCACGGAGCGCGGGACCCCGAGGCGACTGGAACGACCGCGAGGGGGTCCGGGCGGCTCCGGCCATCCCACAGGAAGGGGGGGATAAAGGTCATGGCGAAGAAGGCAGCGAAGCCCGCGAAGAAGAAGGCTGGCAAGAAGCGCTAGCCCCGGCCGTCGCCGAAAAAGGGGGGCGATTGTCGCCCCCTTTTTGCTGTACGCGGCTACTACCCTTCCCACACTCGCACCGATTCGATCGTATCCCACTGCTGCAACCTTCCGACGACGTCCATGCCGTCGATGACGCGTCCGAAGACCGGGTACTGGCCATCGAGCCGCGGTTGCGGGCCGTGGGTTATGAAGAACTGGCTCCCGCCGGTGTCCCGCCAGTCGAGAGCCATCCCCACCGTTCCTTTCAGGAAGGGTCTCTCGCCGTTCTCGTCGCGCAGCGTGAAGCCCGGCCCGCCTTCGCCGTCGCCGCGAGGATCGCCGTCCTGTGTGACGAAGCCGGCGACCACGCGATGGATCGGGACGCCGTTGAAGTAGCCCTTGCGCGCGAGCGCGATGAAACTCCTGCAGGTCTGCGGCGCATCGAGCACATAGAGCTCTAGCTGGATGGTACCCTTGCTCGTCTCGATGTAGACATGTGGGGTAACGGAAGGGGAGACGAGTTCTGGGGCGGAGTACTCCTCTGCGGGGCGCGAAGGGGCAGGACGAATGCGCCGGGCGACGTCGGCCTGCTGCGCGGAGCCCGCGAGGAGTTCGGCGGCGCGGATCCTTACCGCCCACTCCCGGTCGCCAAGGGCCTTCTCCAGGATCGGGCGCGCACCTTCGGGGTCGATTGCCGCGAGGGATGCGAGCGCCGCGGCACGTGCGACGTACGTCTCGTCCGACGCCCACCTGGTGTAGGCCGACGAGAGTCTCTCGAAGGCTCCCGGTGGCTTGAGCTGCCCGAGAGCACGTGCGGCCGCCATGCGCACCACGAAGTCCTCCGCCTCGAGGGCGGCCAGCGCCGCTGCGGGCGCGTCCGCCAGCTTCGCACGTACCATGGCCGACAGCACCGCTGGTATCACTCTCTGATCGGTGTCCTTCAGCATCGAAGGAAGCCGCGCGGCAGCGGCCTGCGGCTCCAGCGTGCCGAAGATGCCCGCGATGGCGGCGCGCACGCTCCAGTGCGGGTCCGGGTCCAGGCCGGAAAGGACCAGCAAGAACGTCTTCGGGTCGATCTCGCAGAGCGAGGCGAGCGATGCCGCCCTCATCGCCGGCCACTCGTCGCTAACGAGCTCTAGGAGCGCGTCGGTAGCTTCAGCAGCGCGGAGAGCACCGAGCGTCTTCACGACCTCGAGGCGCACATTCGGGTCGATCTCGGCGACTGCCAACATGCGGAGGAGCGGCTTCGCAGCGCGGGAGTCCGCCGTGCGCGCGAGCGAGCGGACAGCCGTCGCCGCCGCGGCGGGCGCGGTCAGCCAGTCCTGAGCCAGGGAAACGAGCGCGTCGACTGCGGCGGGATCGGAAATGCCGGCGAGCCCCTGCGCCGCAAACGTGCGCGCCTCCACGCCGCCGACCCGCGCGAAGGCGAGCAGTGCGGGGAGTGCACGCCTGTCACCGGACTGTGCCAAAGCATATGCGACCGGCCACCACTGGCTCACGGGCTTTCCGTCCGGGTCCAGGACGAGCCCGGCAAGCGGCTCGTACGCTTTCAGGCGAGCCAGCGCAAACAGCGCGAGTCGGACAGCCTCGACAGGAGGGTCGAGCGGATGAGCCATCTCGTCGGCGGCCACGGGGGCCAGCGCTCCTGCCCGGATGTGAGCGGCTGCCATCGCCGCGATCGCCTGCGCGGAAGCCGCATCGCCCAGGCGGCCCAGGGCCTCGGCGGCGCGTCCCTGGACGACGGGCGACCGATCTTCGAGCGCGGCCCTCAGCGGTTCCGCCGCGGACCGGTCACCTATGAGGCCGAGCGCGAAAGCCGACATCTGCCGCACTTCGGGCTCGGGATCGGAGAGGAGCGGCACGAGCAGGGCCACGCCCTCAGCTAGCCCCACGCGGCCGACGGCGAGCGCCGCCCGTCGCCGCACGCGAGCTTCAGCGTCCTGGAGCAGGTGGCCGAGGTCGAGCGGTTGTGGAGGCGCGATTATGGCCTGCTTGCCACGCCGCTCCGGAGCCGCCACACTCGCCTCTGCTGGCGCCGCCTCGCGCAAAATGCGCTGGTCCTCGAGCCGCAGGATCCACGCCATCTTCTGCTCGAAGCTTGCGGGGGGGGAGACAACCGGCGGCGCCGTTGCGCAGCCCGCTGCCGAAATCAGCGCGGACGCCGCCATGACATTGAACAGGCGATTCATCGTTGCCACGAACCTCGAATCATACCACCCCAGCGATCTTGGATCGGCTGCGGCGGCTCTTATCGAACGGGACCTGACTGCACGCAAGGAGCGAGTCGCGACGACGTTGGTCCGAGTGTGATTCGATCTCGGGGCTCGGACTGTCATATACTCGACACGCCTTGGACTTCCGCTACATAGCTCTCGAGGGCCTGCCTGGGAGCGGAAAGACGGCGCTCGCCGAACGGCTGGCCGCCCGGCTCGACGCGACGGCGGTGCTCGAAGACGCCGACAACCCGTTTCTGCCCGACTTCTTCTCGGAGCGCTCCGGGGCGGCCTTCCAGGCGCAGCTCTTCTTCCTCCTGAACCGTCACAGGCAGCAGGTGGCGCTGCGGCAGGCAGACCTTTTCGCGCAGGTCACGATCTGCGACTACCTCTTCGAGCGCGACAAGATCTACGCCTACCTCAACCTCGATGACAACGAGCTCTTCATCTACCAGAAGCTCTACGACCTGCTCGCCTCCGACATCGCGGCTCCCGACATCGTCGTGTATCTGCAGGCGCCGGTGGAGGTTCTCCTGCGCAGGCTGCGGGGACGCTCGCGACAGCAAGACGGCCCCCCGCTTCCCGACGCGACGTTCCTCCAGAAGCTGAACGAGGCGTACCAGCATTTCTTCTTCCATTACTCCGCCACGCCGCTGCTTATCGTCGAGGCGTCCTGTCACGACTTCGAGCAGAGCGACGAGGCCGTGGACGACCTGCTGCGCCAGGTCAGAACCATGGGCGGGGGAACGCGGTACTACGTCTCCAGGGCGCTCCCGTAACGCTCCTTCAGTTGATACTGAGGTAAGCTGCTCAAATGGTCTGGTTCAAGAAGGCGCGAAAACCCATCGAGGCGGCGAAGGCCAGCCGGGTGCCGGAGGGCCTGTGGATCAAGTGCCCCTCGTGTGCGCGCATACTCTACAAGAAAGACCTCGAGGCGAGCCTCCACGTGTGCACGACGTGCGGACACCACTTCAGGATGACTGCCGCCGAGCGCCTCGCTTCCCTCTTCGACGGCCCGTGGAAGGAGTACGACCGCGATCTTGCCAGCACGGATCCGCTCGAGTTCAAGGACACCAAGGCGTACCGAGATCGGCTGCGTGCCGGCGAGAAGGCGACGGGCCTCAAGGACGCCGTCATCACAGCAGAAGGCACGATAGACGGGATAGAGGTGATCGTCGGAGCGATGGAGTACGGCTTCATCGGCGGCAGCATGGGCGTGGTCGTGGGCGAGAAGCTGGCCAGGGCGATAGAGCGGGCGACCGCCCGCCGAATGCCCGTCGTCATCGTCTCGTGCTCGGGCGGCGCAAGGATGATGGAAGGAACTCTGTCGCTCATGCAGATGGCGAAGGTGGCCGCGGCCCTTGCCCGGCTCGATAGGGCCGGCCTGCCTTTCGTTTCCGTGCTGACGGATCCCACCACAGGGGGCGTGACGGCGTCCTACGCGATGCTTGGCGACCTCAACATCGCCGAGCCTGGCGCCCTCATCGGCTTCGCCGGCCCGCGCGTGATCGAGCAGACCATCCGCCAGAAGCTGCCCGATGGCTTCCAACGCAGCGAGTTCCTCCTCGAGCACGGCATGCTCGACTTGGTCGTCGACCGACGGCAGCTCAAGGCGACCATTGCCTGGGCACTGCGGTTCATGGGGGCCAGGGAGTCGGCGCCTCCCCTGCTGGTTGGAGAGCCGGCCCCGGAGGGGCCGGGCGATTGAGCGACAAGACATGGACCCGATTCAGTGCCTGCTCGATCTCGAACGGCTCGGCATCAAGTTCGGTCTGCAGAACATCGCGGCACTCGCCGGCGCGCTTGGAAACCCGCAGGACGCTTTCCGATCGGTCATCATCGCCGGAACCAACGGCAAGGGGTCGGTGGCGGCGATGGTCGAGCGCGGCCTTCGCGCGGCCGGACTGGCGACAGGCCTGTACACCTCGCCGCACCTCGTCCGTCTGGAGGAGCGTTTCGTCCTGAGTGGCCTGCCTGTCGGGACCGAAGTGCTGCGAGAGCACGCTGCCTCGGTCGTCGAGGCCGCCCGGACCTTGCGAGCCTCCGGCGCGCTTCAGTCGGATCCCACCTTCTTCGAAGCGACGACGGCGGCGGCCTTCAGCCTTTTCAGGGCAGCTCGGGTCGATGTTGCCGTACTCGAGGTCGGCCTCGGCGGAAGGTTCGACGCAACGAACATCGCGGAACCCTTCGCCGGAGCCATCACGACCATCGCCTTCGATCACGAAGCGCTTCTCGGTCACACGCTCGCGGAAATCGCCTTCGAGAAGGCAGGCGTCGTCAAGCCGGGGATGACGGTCGTGACCGGAGAACTTCCTGACGAGGCGATGGCGGTGGTCCTCGCGGCCGGCAGCGAACGTGGCGCCCGGATCGTCCTGTCGTCGGAAGCGACGAGGGCGCACGTTTCGATCGAGGATGGAAGGACCGTTCTCGACCTCGAGACACCGTGCCGGCGCTACGGCGCCCTGCGTCTCGCGCTGCGCGGGAAGCACCAGGCAGCGAACGCGATTGTCGCCACGCGGCTGCTCGAGGAACTGTCAGGGTGCGGAATCGAGGTGCCGGGCACCGCTGTGGTGGAGGCGCTCACCAGCACGGTGTGGCGCGGGCGGCTGGAACTTGTCGATCTGGTTGGCAGGACGGTGCTCGTGGACTCTGCGCACAACCCGGCCGGCGCGGAGGTGCTGGCCGATTACCTGCGCGCCACACACCCTGAGGGGCTGCCCCTCGTCTTCGGGGCGATGCGCGACAAGGACATCTCGCGCATGCTGTCGATCCTTCTCCCGTCGGCGACGCACGTGGTAGTCGCGGCGCCCCGGACATCGCGCGCCGCCGACCCGGCTCATATCGCCGCGGAGGCGAGGAAGGAGAAGACCAGCGTTCTCGTTGCCGGCTGCGTTCGCGAGGCGCTCGACCTTGCGTGGGGCTTCGCTCCCGACATCGCAGTAGCCGGCTCGATCTTCCTCGCCGGTGAGGCGCTGGCCGCGGTGGACGAGATGCGCGGAGGCGGAAGCTGAGCCTTTTGCCGCCCGATCGGCCGCATGCTATCCTTTCGGGGTTTCCGTCAAGCGCACCAGTGACTTCCGCTCACCTTCCATCGAGGCGCCGATCCAGAGCGGCATCTCGCATCGCTCACCCCGGTCCCCGAGCAGCGGTGTTCGCCGCCTGCGCGGCTGCGCTTTTCGCGGCGATCCCGGCGCTCGGGCAGACCGCTGGCCAGCCTCCCGCTGCGCCGCCCGCGCAGGCCGCGAAGCCGTCGCCAAGCGCCCCCGGCCTGGGTTTCGCATGGGGGGAACGCGTGAGTATCGACGGCGACCACTACACCTGGGAGGGCACCGTCGAGATCAAGAACGAAGACTGGACGTTCTACGCGGACGTCGCCGACTACTACGCATCCACCCACATGCTCGTGGCGAAGGGAAACGTCCTGTTCACGCAGGGCGGAAACCGACTCGGCGCCGACTCGGTCGAATTCGACACCGAATCGCGGACCGGCATCTTCTACAACGCCTCCGGTTCGGCTGTAATCACCGAGAAGGTCAACCGAGGCATGTTCGGGAGCCAGGAGCCCGACATGCTGTTCAGGGGAGAGACCATCGAGAAGATCGGCGACCGCAAGTACAAGATCACGAACGGCGGCTTCACCACCTGTGTCCAGCCGACCCCCCGGTGGGAGCTCACTTCGGGCACGGTTGTCCTGAACATCGACGAGTACGCTTTCCTGAAGGGCTCCGTACTCAAGGTGAAGGGCGTGCCGATGCTGTATCTGCCCGCCCTCTACTACCCGATCAACAAGGAGGACCGCGCCACCGGGTTCCTGATGCCGTCCTACGGGTCGTCCACATACCAGGGTTTCCGTCTGAGCAACGCTTTTTTCTGGGCGCTCGGGCGGAGCCACGATGCCACGTTCATGCACGACTGGTACACGAAGACGGGCCAGGGATTCGGCGGCGAGTACCGGTACGTGGCCGGCCCGGGATCGCAGGGCGACGCCCGAGTCTACCTCCTGCGCGAGAAGCCACTTCCGGGCACGGGCGGGACTGCCTCTGCAGGCCAGCGCAGCTACGAGATCAGGAGCGGGGTCAGCCAGGCGCTGGGAAAGCGCTTCCGGGCGCGGGGGCGCGTGGATTACTTCTCCAGCGTGACCACGCAGCAGATCTATAACCAGAACATCTATGACGCCTCACGCAGGCAACGGTCCGTCTCGGCCAACATCGGCGGAACGCTGGGGGGGATTTCGCTGAGCGGCGGGTTCGATCGCACGGAGTACTTCTTCGGCGAGTCGAACTCTATTCTCAGCGGTGCCGCGCCGCGGATCCAGGTGAACCGTCCCGAACGCCCGATACCGGGCACGCCGCTGTACTTCTCGATAGGCGGAGAGTACGCCGGCCTCGTGCGAGAGTCGCGGACGAGTTCCGGCATCGTGGAGCAGGGACTGTCGAGGATAGACTTCGGGCCGCGCCTCCGCTTTCCTTTCACACGCCTGCAGTTCCTCACGGTGAACTCGTCTGTGAGCTGGCGCGGAACCTACTACACCGAGAGCCTCGACCCTGTCACACGGCAGCAGGTCGCAGAGGGGCTGTTCAGGAAGTATTTCGAGATGGATGCGCGCGTCGTGGGCCCGGTGGTGCAACGCGTGTTCAACACGCCGGGAAACGGCTACGCCGAGAGATTCAAGCACACCGTAGAACCGTTCTTCAACGTCCGCCGCCAGACTCTCATCGACCGTTTCGACGACATCGTCAAGCTCGAGGGCGGGGACTACACGGTGGGCGGAACGACGCAGCTGAGCTACGGTTTGACGACACGCCTTCTGGCGCGGAGAGCGGGCCAGTCGAGCGCGGCTGGGGCCCTCGAGGTCGTGAGCGTGGGTATAAGTCAGACCTACTACACCAACGCCCGGGCGAGCTTGTACGACTACTCGTACAGCACGAGCTTCCGCGGCCGCGAACCGACCAACTTTTCGCCGATCGCCGTCACCGTTCGCACCTCTCCGAGCGAGCAGATCAACGGGACGCTGAGGATGGAGTACGACACGGAGGCCGGTGGCTTCCAGAGCATAGCCGCGAGCGGTACGCTGAGGGTCGGCGAATGGCTCGACGCTTCCGGGGGCTGGAGTCACCGCAGGACGAACCTCTCCGCGTACCTCGAGTACGACAGCCTGAACGTGGCCGCAGGTGTCCGGTCGCCGTCGAACCGCGTCGGCGGCACCTACTCCTTCAACTACGACATCGGCAGGCGCATGTTCATCCAGAACAGGATGGCTGCCTACTATAACATCCAGTGCTGCGGGTTCGGGTTGGAGTACCAGGGCTTCAATTTCCAGGGCCTCGCCATCGGCGCACGCGTGCCGAAGGACACGCGGGTAAACTTCTCCTTCACCCTCGCGGGCCTGGGCACGTTCTCGAACTTCTTCGGCGCCCTCGGGGGCGGCAGGTAGACCAGGGAAAGGTCGGCTCCAATGGTGGAAGTACTCGTGACCGGGGGTGCCGGATTCATCGGCAGCAACTACGTGCATCACGCGCTCGAGGCGCATCCGGACTGGCGGGTGACGACCCTCGACAAGCTGACCTACGCGGGCCGGCTCGAGAACCTGCGGGACGTCATGGACGATCCGCGGCACCGCTTCGTTCGGGGCGACATTGCCGATCGGACCGTCGCCGCTCCGCTCGTCCAGGAGTCCGAGATCGTCGTGCACTTCGCCGCCGAGACGCACGTGGACCGGTCGATCCAGGGCGCCGCCGACTTCATCATGACGGATGTCTTCGGCACCTTCGTGCTGCTCGAGGCAGCACGCACCGCGCCGCGCCTTCGACGATTCATCCAGATCTCGACCGATGAAGTGTACGGCTCCATTCCAGAGGGAGCCAGCCGCGAGACTGACGAGCTGCGCCCCAGGAACCCCTATGCGGCCAGCAAGGCGGGCGCCGATCGGCTCGCCTACAGCTACTGGGCTACCTACGGCGTTCCGGTCATCGTCACCCGGGCTTCGAACAACTACGGCCCATGCCAGTTCCCGGAAAAGGTGATCCCACTCTTCATAACCAACGCCCTAGACGGCCTGCCCCTGCCTCTCTACGGCGACGGTCTCAACGTACGGGACTGGCTCCACGTCTCGGACCACTGCCGCGCGATCGACCTGATCCTCGAGCGCGGCACTCCGGGCGAGGTTTACAACATTGGCGGGGGCAACGAGGTACCGAACATCGAGCTGACGCGGCGCATCCTGTCGGCCGCCGGCCGCCCAGCGACCCTCATCCGCCATGTACCCGACAGGCCCGGCCACGACAGGCGTTACTGCCTGGATACAACAAAGCTCCGCGCGCTCGGCTGGCAGCCGGAGGTCGCCTTCGAGGACGGGCTGGCGGAAACGGTCGCCTGGTACAGCCGGAACGAGTGGTGGTGGCGTCCGATCAAGAACGAGGACCCGGCCTTCCGGGTTTACTACAACAATCAATACGGCGACCGCCTCGCCTCTTCGTGAAAGTGGCGCGGCGGTTGTCGGCCCGGAGGGCAGCTTCGTGAGCGAAACGATCCTGGTGACCGGGGCCGCCGGTTTCGCGGGAAGTCACCTGCTCGACTTGCTGGAGAAAGGTCCGGGCGAGGTCGTCGCATGGCGGCGGCTCGAGGATCCTCTCCCGCCGGGCCGGACCGGGAACGAACTCCGCTGGATGCAGGTTGACGCCCTCGACCGGCAGGCGGTCGAGGACGCTATCGCCGAGATTCGGCCTGACCATGTTTACCACTGCGCCGGAGCAGCCCACGTCGGTGCCTCGTGGGCCTGCACCCGGGAAACGCTCGAGGTAAACGTTCTCGGGACGCACTACCTCCTCGAGTCCCTGCGTCGTTCGGGGCTCTCCGCCCGAGTCCTCTTGCCAGGTTCCGCCTACGTCTACAGGCAGTCGGACCACCCGATCACGGAAGATGACCCGGTCCTGCCCGCGAGCCCGTATGCACTGAGCAAGCTCGCGCAGGAGTTGGCCGGGCAGAGGGCGGCCAGCGACGATGGCCTCGAGGTACTCTTGCCGAGGGCCTTCAACCATTTCGGCCCCAGGCAGGCCCCCTCGTTCTCGACGTCGAGCTTCGCACAGCAGGTGGCAGCTATCGAGGCTGGTCTCGCCGAGCCCGTCATCAAAGTCGGCAACCTGTCGGCGCGGCGTGACATGACCGACGTGCGCGACACGGTTCGGGCTTACCAATGCCTGATGCAGACCGGACGCCCCGGGGTGATCTACAACGTCTGTTCCGGAAAGGCCCGCCGGGTGGGTGAGGTGCTCGACGCCCTGCTTGCGGCCGCGCGCGTACGAATCACGGTCGAGACCGACCCGTCACGCCTGCGGCCGCAGGATGCCGCGCTCGTCTTGGGCGATCCGTCGCGGATCCAGCGGGAGACGGGATGGGCGCCCGCCATTCCGTTCGAGCGGTCGGTAGCGGACCTCCTCGACTACTGGCGCAGCGCGGTCGCGCGCGCCGGGCGAGGCAGCGGGTAACGATGGTCCGAGGCTTCCGCGCTCACGTCCCCAGGGCCAGAACAGCCGCCTCACCCGCCGGCTTGCCGCTCGTCTGCACGACGATCTCTCCTGAGACGACTCGGACCCTGAACTCGGACCCTTCCCTCCAGCGCTGGCTGATCGGAAGCTTGATCTCGTCGTCTATCACGCGCTTCAGGAACCTCGCCCCGTAGGCGAGACTGTAGCCTCGTGTCACGATGAGATCGAGGGCTTCAGGCTCGACGATTAGATGCCGGTCCCAGCGCTCGAGTGTTCGGGCGACGACGGAAAGGTAATGCTGTCCAATCTCGCGCACCTCCTCCCTGGAGAGCGGCGAGAAGATGACCACCTGGTCGATCCTGTTGCGGAACTCGGGCGGGAAACGCCGCTCGAGCTCGCGGATGATCTCGCTCTTGATGGCGTCCACCCCCACTTCACGGGCCAGGAAGCCCAGCGGGCTCGTCAGCTTCCGGAAGTGCTCCGACCCGAGGTTCGACGTCATGATGACGATGGCGTCGCTCAAGTAGACGCGCTTGCCCCGGCCATCGGTCAGCCACCCTTCGTCGAAGGCCTGCAGGAACAGGTTCAGCATGCTCGGGCTGGCCTTCTCCACCTCGTCGAGCAGCAGGACGGTGTAAGGGTTGTCGCGCAGCTGGTTGGTAAGCACGCCACCCCTCTCCGACCCGACGATGCCGCGCGGCATTCCGATCAACTTGTCGACCGACACCCCGCCGTCCTGGTATTCGGACATGTCCACGCGGACCATCTTGCGCTCGTCGCCGAAGAGGAATTCGGCAACGGCCTTGGCCAGCTCCGTCTTCCCTACGCCGGTCGGGCCGAGAAAGAGGAGGACCCCGTCCGGCCGGTCGAAGCCGTCCTTGAGCGGGCCCTTGTTCAGGACGAGCCTCCTCGCGACCGCACTTATGGCGTCGCGCTGCCCCACCACGCGGGCACCGAGCCGCTCTTCCACTTCGCGGAACCTGTCGGTGACGTCTCGGAAGACCATGTCCTCGGGGATGCGCGCAACGTTCGAGATGACCGAGATGACATCCGGCGACTGCACCTCCCACTTGCGGCTGATCTCGGCGCGCACGGCCGCGGTGTCGAGCCAGCCGATGACCTTGTCGGGTAGGTGGAGATGCCGCATGTAGCGCGGCGCCATCTCGAGCGCCGTTTCTATCGCCTCGTCGTGAAGGTGGACCGAGTAATTGCGCTCGAGCCGCGGCTTCAGGTTGTAGAGGATTCTGCGCGTCTCCTCGATGTTCGGCTCGGCGACCTGCACGGTTCGAAACCGCCTTGCGAGTGCTTCGTCCTCCTGGATGTACTCCTTGTACTCGCTCAGCGTCGTCGCCCCGATCATCCGCACCTCGCCACGGGCGAGAACCGACTTGAAGACGTTTGCCGCGTCCGAGGGGGCGCCGAGGGCCGAGCCCGCTCCGATCATCGTGTGCACTTCGTCGACGAAAAGGATGAGGTTCGGGTGCTCCTTGATTTCCCGTATCACGTTCTGGATACGATCCTCGAACATCCCGCGCAGCATGGTGCCGGCGACGATCGTGTTCATCTGCAAGTTGACAACCTGGCAGTCGCGGAGCCTGACCGGCACGCTGTCGGGCTCGAACTCGAGGCGCCGCGCGAGCCCCTCGACGATGGCCGTCTTGCCGACACCCGGCTCGCCGATGAGCATCACGGAGTTGGCGCGCTCCCGGTGGGAGAGAATCTCCAGGACCTGCTGTATCTCCTCGTCGCGCCCGAATACGGGCGGCAGCTTGTCCTGCCGCGCCAGCTGATTGAGGTTCGTGGCGAAGTGCTTCAGGAACGGCGGCAGCTCGAACCGCTTCTTCAGCCGCTCCTCGCGCGCCTCTATGTCGCGCACCCTCGTGGCGATGCGCGAGATGAGCAGCTCCGGTTCGACGCCGTGGCGTCTGATGATCGCGACGGGGACACCCTGGCTCTCCTCGAAGATGGCCGCAAACAGATCCACTGCTTCGATGGTCTGGCGGCCGGCTCGGCTCGCGTGGTGGAAGGCCAGCTTGAAGAGCAGCTTCGTGGCCGGAGACGTGCGGTACTCCCGCCCCCGCACGGCCGGAATCAGCTTCAGGTGTTCTTCCAATGCCTGCAGAATCTGGTGCGGGTTCAGGTCCAGGTCCCTCATCACCTGGGCGAAGGTGTCCCACTCGACCTGGGCGAAGGCCAAGAAGACGTGCTCGTTGGTCAGGAGTGCGTGCTCCCTGCGCCGGGATTCTTCCACGGCACGATCGACGACCCGCTGCGCCGATTCCGCCAACTTGCTCTGCGCAATCTCGAAGTCTTCCACGAGTCGTTCCCTCCGTTTCCGGGCGCTCATTTGCGAGATTGAGCAAAAGCCACGCCATCCCGCAGGAAGGTTCAAGCTGCAGACTTGAAGTGCGCGAGCCCGGAATCGGGCCCACGGCAGGATTCGAGGGATTCAAGCCGGCCAGCGGGCGTCGGCCGGAGATCGGGCACCGGAGCGCTCCTCCGCACCTGTGCCACGCCTGTCGATTCACGAGTCGCACACCCGAGCGGCAACCTTCGTCGGCCCATACGACTCGCAATGCACGCGAGTCGTCCTAGGCCAGGTTGAGGAGCGCCCGGACACGCTTCTCCGTGGGCGGATGGGTGCTGAATAGCGACAGCAAACCTCCGCCGAGGAACGGCTTGACGATGAACATGTGCGCCGTTGCCGGGCTCGCGTCGAGGGGCACACGCTTCGAGACGGCCTCGATCTTCCTCAGGGCGTCCGCCAGCCCGTATGGGTTCCCCGCTATGGCCGCACCACCCGCGTCTGCCGCGAACTCGCGCGACCGCGAGACGGCGGCCTGGATAAGCATCGCCGCGAGCGGCGCAACGACTATCGTGGCGAGGAGAGCTATCGGGTTCGCTCCCTCGCGCTCGTCGTTCCTGCCGCCGCCGAAGAAGGCCGCAAACTGCGCCATCCTTGCCACCATCATGATGGTCGCAGCGATCGTGGCCGCGATCGAACCGATCAGGATATCGTGGTGCTTCACGTGGGCAAGCTCGTGCGCAACTACTCCCTCGAGTTCCCTCTCGTCGAGGACCTTCATGATTCCTTCGGTCACGGCCACGGCGGCGTGGCTCGGGTTGCGGCCCGTGGCGAAAGCGTTCGGCGAAGGGTCGGGGATGACGTAGACCTTCGGCATGGGAAGCCCGGCCCGCTGGGCAAGCCCCCACACCAGTCTGTGGACGGGGTGGTCGGCCCCGACGGGCTTCGCCCTGTACATCGCCAGCACAATCCTGTCCGAGAACCAGTACGACCCGAAGTTCATCAGCACCGCCAACCCGAACGCCACAACCAGGCCGCTCCTCCCGCCCAACGCATCGCCGACCAAGAGCAGCAGCGCGCTCAAGGCGCCCAAGAGCAGCGCCGTCTTCGCCGCATTCTTCATGATTCGATGTTACCCTCCCGCAAGACTCCCATCAAGGGCTGTTCCGAACCAGCCTCGCCCGGACCAGGCATTCGAGGCGCCGCCAAGACCCGAGCAACCCCTCCGGGCTCGTGTACTGGAAACACGGCAGACGCCGGACAAATTCCGCAGGCTCGACAGGCCAGCACGGCCTGTATCTATAATGTGACCATGGTGACCTTCCCCCGCGCGGGGGCGCTGTTCATGTTCCTGCTCGTGGCGGGCACGGAACCGGGCACCGCAGTTGCCAGCCAGCTGCCTGTCCCGAAGCCGTTCCCAACGGAGAGGCCGCTTGCGACGCAGGCGGCAAAGCCCGCGGACGCGCAGGCAGCTCCCATCCCGGGAGGGCCGCCCACCGAGGCGGAGCTCGGCCTGCCCATCCATCCCACGGCACAGTACATCGCTTCCTACGACGCCGGCCAGGGCCAGCGCTACCACCTCTTCGGCACAGCTTCCCCTTTCGGCGAGATTGTCGCCTACTACCGATCTGTCCTCCGGCAGAAAGGGGAGATCGTCTTCGAACTCCCACCCACGCACATGTTCGAGGTTGGGCGCTTCAGGGAGGACCGGATGGCCTTCCCTCCTGGCGTGACGGTGAAGGACTATACGTGGGGCGGCTCCAAGGGCTATCCGAACCCGAAGCGAGGAACCGAACCGCAGTATTTCGCCACCGTGATCCAGATGGTGGCAGTCCCGCCCGAAGAACGGCGTTAGGCGATGAGCGCCGCTGAACCGATCGTCCACGTCACCGGCCGCGCCGAGCAGAGGCTGAAGGCCGGCCATCTATGGATTTACCGTGCGGACGTCCGGACGGCGGACGCTCAGGGCGGCGACACGGTACTCGTCGTCGGGCCGCACGACAAGCGGTTGGGGCGCGCGCTCTACAGCGACCGCTCGCAGATCGCCTTGAGGATGCTGGTGTCGGGTGACATACCCGCAGGCCCCTCGCTGTGGCGCGAACGCATCGAGGCCGCCCTCTCCTTCAGGCAACAGCTCGGGATCGACGCAACCGCCTACCGCCTGGTTCACGGGGAAGCGGACCTGATGCCGTCTTTCGTGGTGGATCGCTACGGCGACTACCTGGTGGTCCAGGCGCTTTCACAGGCCGTCGATCGAATGCTGCCCGATCTGGTCGAACAACTGGTCGGCCTGCTGAAGCCGACGGGCATCGTCGCTCGTCACGACGGCCGCGTCCGCACGCTCGAAGGTCTGGAGACGGGCGTCAGGATCGTGTACGGCAGCGTGCCGGAAACGGTCGTGGTGCGGGAAGGCCCGATAGAGATCGAGGCTGACCTGAAGGGCGGGCAGAAAACCGGGCTGTTCCTCGATCAGCGGGAGAACCGGCGTGCCGCAACTCGATACGCTCGCGGCCGCGCCCTGGATTGCTTCTGCTACACGGGTGCGTTTGCCCTCAACCTCGCGCGTGTGTGCGAGCGCGTGGAGGCCGTGGACATTTCCGCCGAGGCTGTCAGGAGGGCGGCGGCGAACGCACGCCTGAACGGGTTCGCCAACGTCGAGGCGCGCGAGGCCAACGTCTTCGACGAACTGCGCAGGCTGGAACGCGACGGGGCGGCCTTCGACACGATCGTCCTCGACCCGCCGGCCTTCGCGAAGAACAAGGCCGCCGTGCCGAAGGCCGTGCCCGGCTACAAGGAAATCAACCTGCGCGCCCTCAAACTGCTGAAGATCGGCGGCTATCTGGTCACCTGCAGCTGCTCCTACCACGTCGACGAGGCTGCCTTCGGGCAAATCCTGTACGAGGCTGCAACGGACGCCCGCGCACGGGTCACCGTCGTCGAGAAGCGCACACAGGGGCGCGACCACCCGATCCTCCTCGGCGTCCCCGAGACCTACTACCTGAAGTGTGTGGTGCTGCGGAGGATCGGGTAGGCGGCGGCGATGTGCGCTACTCGCCCGCGGGGGCGTCGGCAGGCGAACGGCGGGCCGGCGGGTCGTAGCACCCGCGACGCATCCTCGCACGTATCCGAAGGAGGTCGCGGAACATGCGGGGCGAGTCGCGAAAGAACGAAACTCGCGACTCCGAGCGGTAGTGCCACTCGACCGGCACCTCGACGATTCTCATGCCGCGTCGCCGCGCGATGGCGAGGACCTCGACGTCGAAGGCCCATCCCGATACCGTGACGAGCGGGAAGATCGAGCGCGCGGAGGCGGCCGTGAACATCTTGAATCCGCACTGCGTGTCTTCTATCCCGCCGAGCACGATCCGTTTGATGGCGGTGTTGAAGATCCTTCCCACGGCGTGCCTGATGAAAGGCTCCCCTATTCTCGAGGCGCCCTGGCCCTCCCTGCTGCCGATCGCCACGTCGAACCCGGTCAGGCGCGGCGGGAGGAACCGGGGGATCTCGCCCACGGGCATCGAAAGGTCCGCATCGCACATGAACCGGAACGCCCCGGTCGCTGCCAGCATGCCGGCCTTCAAGGTCGCGCCCTTTCCCGCATGTCGCTCGCACTGGAGCACGATGCGCGGATCTTTCGCACTCCGCTCCTCTACGACCGAGGCAGTCGAATCCTCCGACCCGTCGTCCACGACGCGGATCTCCCAGGTCCAGGGCTGGGACGACAGCCAATCCCGGAGGCTGTCGAGAGTCGCCGGCAGCCTTCGTTCCTCGTTGAACGCAGGAATCACGACCGACAGGTGCGGCTCGTGCCCGCAGGCATTGTGCTTCGCGTTCAATCGCCGTCCCCCGGTGCCTTCAACCGGCTGTCGCACTTGGCGAACGGGCCAGGCAGGAGCATGAGGACCTGCGGCCGCAGCTCGAGAATCTGGAAAAGGGCGGCGCCGGACGTGTTCTCGTGCGCAGTTCGTGCCCGTCCGGCGTACTCGTCGAACCAAGGTCTCCAGATCAGGATCGGGCGGGGCGTCCCTCCCCTCCCCAGGCTCGCGGCAACCAGGCTGTCGGACGGGCGCTCCACCTGATCCCATGGGCCGAGCGGGCCGAAGTACTGGTAGAAAAAGTGATACCGGAACGCCTCGGGAAGTGCGACAAGCACACCAGGTCCGGGAGAACCACCCTGTCTGGCTGAAATCGGCGCGAGACACTGCCCCAGGGTTCGAAGGCCGTCGGTTTCCGATCCCAGTCGCTCGAGCGTCTGCCGGTAGGCTGGGAGCGGAAGGAGCAAGAGGACGAGGATCGGCGCGAGCAGGCGGGCTCTCGCAGGGCCGGCCAGCATCGCGGCCGCAACAGCGATCAGGAGGGGCCGAACTGGCGACTGGTTCCGCAGGAAGGTCGTGCCTCCCCACTCGAGTCGAAGAGGCCCGAGAAGCCAAGTGAGAACGGCTATCGCCGCGGCAACGACAGCCACGGTCCCCGCCGGCCACCTGACGGCGGCCCGCTCCGTGTAGGTGAGTGCCTTCCGGATACGGTCGGGCGCGCTTGCGGCCCCGCGCTGGAGCGTATTCGCGCACCGCGACAGGATGCCCCAGAGCAGTCTGACAGCCAACCCGCCGGCCAATGCCGCGGGCGGCAGGTAGGGGTACGCGTAGTGGTAGAGCTTCGACGTGCCAAACGAGATGAGGGTGAGGGGGAGACCGAACCAGAGCAGCAGGAGCAGCCCGTGCCGCAAACGCCCTCTCAACGTCCCGGCCAGCACGACCAGCCCGCCGCACGCGACCAGGAACAACGTCCCCGACTCGCGGAGCTGCTCGTGCATGACCGTGAAGTAGTGATGCCACGGCTGGAGGTGGTTCGGGTCGGTGTAGGCCGAGAAGCGGGTGACGACGTGCTCGCCGAACATGATGCGCCAGACATCGTCGCCGAACTGGTATGTCTGGTAGAGGAACCAGGGAGCGATCGCGGCTGTCGCACCGGCGGCGGCCAGCAGGATCGGCTTGAGGTCGCGCATCAACCTGGCGCGCCCTTCCCGAGCCGATAGCGACACCACGCCGAGGACGAGCGGCAGGAAGACGATCGCGACGAACTTCGTCATGAAGCCGAGGACGAAGCAGCCGGCCAGCATCGAGATGTGAATGTATCGGCCCCGCGACGTGCCGCCATCCTGCCAGGCGATGAAGTGATAGACACCGCCGGTGAAGGCCAGGAAGAGAGCCGCCTCCATGTTGTTCGTCCTGAGCCCGTGGTAGAAGACCAGGTCAGGGTGCACGAAGAGGATCAGAGCGGCCACCGCACCCGTGATCCACCCGCCGATTCTCCTCCCGGTCGCGAACACGTAGAGCAGGGCGAGGCCGCCGAAGAGCGCATCCCAGAACCTCAGGCCGAACTCGTTGTCGGGCAGGAGGCCGAGCGCGATCGGCGCCGCGACAATCCAGAACTTGAGCGGCGGCTTCTCTAGGAACGCGATGTCGAGGTTCGGGCTGCTCTTCGGCGTCAGCCAGTCGCTGGTCTGGAGGATGCTGCGGACGGCAAAGGTGTAGATGGCTTCGTCGTTCTCGAAGTCCGACGCGCCGAGGTTCACGAAAAGAGGCAGGCAGAAGAGCCACACGACGGCAAGCAGGGCGAGCCGATCACTCGTATGCCACCCGGCCCACCCGGCCGCCGGTCGCGGCCGACCAACTGCGTCGACACGGGCTTTCTTCAAAAGTATCTTCCGTCGGGCAATTCTGGTCGGCGTTGCCGCGGCTGTCAACCGCGCCTCGATCTACAATCTAGCCATGCGCATCGCGGTGGGAGCGGATCATGCCGGGTTCGGCCTCAAGGAAGAGGTGAAGCGGATCCTCGAGCGCCTTGGAGCGCAGTACGAAGACTTCGGCACGATGTCGCAGGACGCGGTGGACTACCCTGATGTCGCGGGACGAGTGGCGCGCGCCGTTTCCGACGGTTCCTTCGACCTGGGCGTTCTCGTCTGCGGCACCGGCACCGGGATGGCGATGGCGGCCAACAAAGTGCCCGGCATCAGAGCTGCGTCCGTCAACACAGCGGAGCTCGCGCGCCTCAGCCGTTCCCATAACGATGCGAACATCCTCGCGCTGGGCGGTCGCTTCACGTCGCCGGCGGCTGCGGAGCAGATAGTCCGCGCGTTCATAGAAACGCCGTTCGAGGGCGGACGGCACGAGCGGCGCATTCAGAAAATCCGCGCGCTCGAGCGTCCCTCCGGCTCGAATCTCTGAGTTGCCTTCAGAACGCCAGTCCAATGTCGCGGCAGTCGCCGGTCTGATCGCGGCCGTCGAGCGCGTCTTTGCGGAAGGTGGGCCGCTCGCAGCAGCGCTCGAAGACTACGAGCCGCGGCTGGCGCAGCAGCGCATGGCGGTGGAGGTAGCCAGGAGCTTCGAGACGTGCTCGGACCTTCTTGCCGAGGCCGGCACAGGCACCGGAAAGACCCTCGCGTACCTCGTGCCCGCGATCCTGTGCGGCAGGCGCGTCCTGGTTTCGACCGGTACCAAGAACCTCCAAGAACAGATCTTCTTCAAGGACGTACCGATTCTGAGGCGCGCCCTCGGGGTGAACTTCAAGGTCACCTACATGAAGGGCCGTGCCAACTACCTCTGCCTCCATCGCTACCAGCAGCTACGCGACGACCCGGCAGTCGCCGGGCTGGACCGCGACTTCCTCTCGCTCATCGAGGACTGGGCCGTGCAGACCTCGACTGGAGATCGCGCCGAGATCGAGGACGTGCCCGAGGACTCGCCCCTGTGGGGACAGGTGGCGGCTGCGGCCGAAACCTGCCTGGGCGGGGAGTGCCCGCGCCATGCGGAGTGTTTCGTGACGCGCATGCGGCAGAGGGCGGCGGAGTCGGACCTGGTGATTGTCAACCATCACCTGCTGTGCGCCGATGCCTCCGTGCGAGAGAGCGGGTATGCGGAGGTCATACCGGGATGCGCCTTCGCGATCATCGACGAGGCTCACCAGCTCGAGGACGTCGCGACCCAGTACTTCGGCTTGTCCGTGAGCAACCACAGGCTCGACGAGCTAGTGAACGATGCCGGGAGGCTGGTGGGCACGAAGGTGCCCGCTGACAGGCGGGCAGCGGTGGGCCGCACAGTGCAGGAGGTGCAGGACGCGGCAAGGGCGTTCTTCTCGACGCTTCAGTCGCTCCGGCAACCTGCTGCGGCCGACGCCAGCGGGGGCGACGAACGCGAACGCATCCGTCCGGCCGATCTCGACCCTGCGGCGGAAGCAGGCGAATCGCTGATGTTCGCGTTGGAGGCTTTCGCGAAGACGGTCGATCAAGTGCCGGACCCGGGCGAGGACCTCGCCGCGATCGCCAGAAGGACGCGCGAAATACGTGACCAGCTGCGATTCCTGATCGAAGCGCGCGATTCCGACTACGTCTTCTTCCTCGAGCAGCGCCGCCGCGCAGTCCTGCTCCGTGCTGCGCCCATCGACGTCTCGACGGTCGTGCGGGATGCCATCCTCGGCCCCATGCAGGCGACCGTCCTAACCTCGGCGACGCTCTCGGTAGCCGGTTCCTTTTCGTACATCCGGCGCCGCCTCGGAATCACCGGCAGGCGCGAGATCTCGCTGCCCTCGGAGTTCGACTTCGAACGCCAGGCGCTGCTCTACCTCCCGGCTAGGATGCCCGACCCGCGGTCTGCTCTCTTCGCGGAAGCGGCCGCCCGCGAGGTCGCCGCGCTCCTCGACCTCAGCCGAGGCCGCGCCTTCGTGCTCTTCACCAGCCATGCGATGATGCGCAGGGTCTGTGCGCTCGTCGAGCCGTCCCTTCGTTACCCGCTGTTCATACAGGGGGAAGCGCCTCGCTCGGTCGTGCTCCGCCAGTTCAGGTCGACCGCGAACGCTGTGCTCTTCGCAACATCGAGCTTCTGGCAGGGCGTGGACGTGGTCGGCGAAGCGCTGAGCTCGGTCATCGTCGACAAGCTGCCATTCGCCTCACCTGCCGACCCCATAGTTGCGGCGCGCATGGAGGCCATCGCCTCGGAGGGCGGCGACGCCTTCAACGAATACCAGGTCCCGCTGGCCGTCCTGACGCTCCTGCAGGGGCTCGGCAGGCTCCTCCGGCACCGCAAGGACCGGGGTCTGCTGGCCGTGCTCGACCCGCGGCTGAGGACCAAGGCTTACGGGCAGCGGTTCCTGGCCGCCCTGCCCCCGGCTCCGGTGACCCACGACCTGGCGGATGTTGGCAGGTTCTTCGTTTGCGGCTCGGCCGAAAACCACCTTGGCGAAGGGACTTGTGCGGAAGGTGATCGATTCGGTGTAAACTGAAAACCGCGAGTCCCCCCGCTCTGGCATTCGTACAAAGACTGTCGTCTTCTTATTCCACGGAGGAGATCCGATGCTTCCCGTTCCAACCGGCCGCCGGGTGTGGGTCCTGGCGATCGCTCTCGTCGCGGCCTTTGCTCTTGCGTGGCCGGCCGCCTCGCAGTCGACAGGCATGGTCAAGGGGAAGGTGGTCGATGGCAAGGACCAGCCCGTCGAAAAGGCCAAGGTCACCATCGAGTTCAAGGAAGGCATCACCCGTCGGCACGAGGTCACGACGAACAAGAAGGGCGAGTTCATCCAGATCGGCCTCCCGCCGGGCAACTACTCCGTGACGGCCGAGAAGGAGGGGCTGGGCTCCCAGTCGTTCGACGCCAGGGTGCGGCTCGGGGACGCCACCGAGGTGAACTTCAGGCTGGTTCCGGGTGGGGCCGGCGTGACGATGACCAAGGAAGAGGCGGCAAGGAACGCGGCGCTCAAGGCCGTCTTCGAAGAGGGCGTCGCCGCCAGCAAGGCCGGGGACCACGACACTGCAATCCTGAAGTTCCAGCAGGCTGCCGAGCAGCTCACCGAGACGACCAAGGAAGGCGCCAAGGTAGAGAAGTGCTATGACTGCTGGTACAACATCGGCTACGCCTACGCCCAGAAGAAGGACTATGCGCAGTCGGAGTCGGCCTTCAAGAAGGCCCTGGAGATCAAGCCGGACTACGTTGACGCCTACAATGGCCTGGCGACCGTCTACAACGCTCAGAAGCGCTTCGACGATGCTGCTGCCGCGAGCCAGAAGGCTGTGGAGCTGGCCGCGGCGGGCGGCGGCACGGGAGGCGGCGGCGGCGGCAACGTGGACGCTCTCTACAACCAGGGTGTCATCAACTGGAATGCCGGGAAGATCGCCGAGGCCCAGAAGTGCTTCGAGGACGCAATCAAGGCCGACCCGAACCACGCTGATTCGCACTACCAGCTCGGCATGGCGCTGCTCAACCAGGGCAAGATGCCAGAGGCGCTCGCGATGTTCGAGACCTACCTGAAACTGGCCCCCGAAGGCCAGTTCGCCGCCAAGGCGAAGGACATCGTCTCCGCCATCAAGAAGTAGCAAGGCGTGAGTCCGCTCGAAGGCGACATCCGTGACCGGCTCGAAAGGATCCGGTCGCGGATTGCCGCCGCGGCGCTCCGCGTCGGCCGGGATCCTCTCGGCGTGCGGCTGGTCGCCGTTTCCAAGACTTTCTCTCCCGAGCACGTGCTTGCGGCGGCCGCGGCCGGCCAGACCCATTTCGGCGAGAACCGGGTTCAGGAAGCGCTCCCCAAGATGGAAGCGCTCGCGGGCCACGGGCTCACGTGGCACCTGGTCGGCCATCTCCAGTCGAACAAGGTGCGCAAGGCCGTGGCTTTCGACTCCATACAGTCAATCGACAGCGCAGACCTGCTCGCCAGGCTCGACCGGGCCGCTTGGGCCGAAGGCAGGCCGATCGAGGCGCTGATCCAGGTGGACCTGGCTGGCGAGGCCACGAAGCACGGGGTCCCGTCCGAGCGCCTCGAACCGGTCTTCGAAGCGGCCGCCGCGTGCCGCGCGGTGCGCGTCACCGGGCTGATGCTCCTGCCGCCTTTCTTCGAAGATCCCGAGGGAGCCCGCCCTTTCTTCAGGAAGCTTGCTGCCACGAGGGAAGCTTTGCGTGGGCGGGTGCCCGACGCGATGCTCGCCGAGCTCTCGATGGGAATGAGCCACGACTTCGAGGTCGCGATAGAAGAAGGCGCGACGACGGTCCGAATTGGCACAGCAATCTTCGGTTCACGCCAGTGAGTCGAGATGATCCGGGCTGATTTCCTGGTACATCGCGCGAGGCAGCTGCACACATGCGCGGGCCCGGCCCCTCGCGTCGGAGCTGCGCAGCGCGAAACAAGGCCGGTCGAAGACGGCGCCCTCGCCGCCCTGGAAGGGCGGATCGTCTTCGTCGGGTCCACACAGTACGCCGAGCAGGCGCTGATGTTGAAGCCCGGCGCAACGGTGATCGACGCGAGCGGGCTGACCGTGACACCCGGCTTCGTCGACAGCCATACGCACTTCGTCTACGCCGGCGACAGGCGCGATGAACTCCGCCGCCGCCTCGCCGGGGAGTCCTACGACCAGATCGCTGCCGCCGGCGGCGGCATCGTCGCCACCGTGAGGGCCACGAGGGCGGCAACCGAGGACGATCTGCTCGAGCAGTCTTCCCGCAGGCTCCGCGAGATGCTGGCGGCCGGGACGACGATGGCGGAGGTGAAGAGCGGCTACGGTCTGGACACTGAAACCGAGCTGAAGATGCTGCGCGTGGTCCGGCGCCTGCATGCGGGCGGACCCGTCGACCTCGCGGCGACCTTCATGGGCGCTCACGAGGTGCCTGTCGAGTACCGCTCCGACAGGCGCCGTTACATTCGCCTCCTCGTGGACGAGATGATCCCAGCGGTCGCCAGTGAGAATCTCGCCGAGTGGTGCGACGTCTTCTGCGAGAAGGGCGTCTACGCGCCGGCAGAGGCACGGGAGATCCTCCTCGCGGCGGCAAAAGCAGGCCTCCGGCCGCGGATTCATGCGGACGAGCTCGCGCCGAGCGGCGGCTCAGAAGTGGCTGCCGAGGTAGGGGCCCGCTCGGCGGACCACCTGCTTTTCGCGGACGAGGCGGCCGCCGACCGCCTCGCGCGGGCGGGGGTCGTTGCGACGCTGCTCCCGGTTGCCGCCTTCTACCTCAAGATGGGCCGATTTGCGCCAGCGCGGATGCTCATCGAACGAGGCGTGGCTGTCGCCCTCGCGACGGACGTGAACCCGGGGGCCGGCCTCTCGCCGTCGATGCCGTTCGCGATGACACTCGGATGCTTCATGATGGGCATGACCGTCGAGGAGACGCTCGTTGCCGCCACGATCAACGGTGCGTACGCGCTGGACCGGCACGGAGTAGCAGGCAGCCTGGAGGAAGGCAAGCAGGCCGACCTCCTGGTCGTGGACGGTGACCTGGTGGACCTGCTGCGCGTGGGCACGGCGGCGCTCAGGACGGTGGTCAAGAAGGGCCGCGTGGTCTGGGAGAGACAACGAGGCAGGACTGCCCACTCCTGTTGAGGTTCAGACTTCCTCAGCGGATCTGATTCAGCATCCTGCTCCAGCGCGTCCTCGTGAAGAAGTGGACGAAGACGGACGCGATCCGCTTGACCGAGCCGGCGATGCCCGGTTCCGTGTAGTCCTCGGGCTCCGACTCGTACGACCAGTAGATGATCAGGGCCTTTCCCTTGATGTAGTCCCTGGGCAGGAACCCCCAGTAGCGGCTGTCCTGCGAGTTGTCCCGGTTGTCGCCCATCATGAAGTAGTGGCCGGCGGGGACTGTCACGGGCCCATAGCGCTCGCGGAGGTCGAACGACGTCGTCTCGGTGCCCGGCGAGGGCGTCGAGGGCGGTTCGAGGTAGTGCACGTAAGGCTCCTCGAGCCGCTTGCCGTCTATGTACACGCGCTTCTCTCGAACCTCGAGTGTCTCGCCCGGCAGCCCGATCACGCGCTTGATGAAGTCGCGCTCGGGCTCTTCGGGGTACTTGAAGACGACAACGTCTCCGCGCTGGATGTCCTTGACAGGCAGGACGGTTCGCTCGAGCCCGCTCGCCGTCGGGCCGTAGACGAACTTGTTGACGAGCAGGTGGTCCCCGATGAGGAGGTTGTTCTCCATCGACCCGGTCGGGATCTTGAACGCCTGGACGATGAACGTCCGCACGAACAGGGCGAGGACGACCGCGATGACGATCGATTCGAAGCCTTCCCGCAGCGGGGACTTCTTGAAGGCGGGCATACTCACTCCGTGCCGACGCGCAGGACGGCCAGAAACGCCTCCTGCGGAATCTCCACGCGACCGACACGCTTCATGCGGCGCTTCCCTTCCTTCTGTTTCTCGAGCAGCTTCCTCTTCCGTGTTATGTCGCCGCCGTAGCACTTGGCGAGCACGTTCTTCCTCAGGGGTTTGACCGACTCGCGGGCGATCACCCGGTTGCCGATCGCCGCCTGGATGGCCACCTCGAAGAGCTGCCTCGGAATGAGCTGGCGCATCTTCGCGACGAGAGCCTTCCCCCTCGTGTAGGCTGCATCCTTGTGGACGATGATCGACAGCGCGTCCACCGGTTCGCCGTTGACCAGCACGTCCAGCTTGACGAGCGGCGCCGCCTGGTAGCCGGTCACATGGTAGTCGAGCGACGCGTATCCGCGCGACACCGTCTTCAGCCGGTCGTAGAAGTCGAGCACGACTTCGTTGAAAGGCAGCTCGTAGGTTATCAGGACGCGGCCGGAGGAGACGTACTCCAGGGCCTTCTGGGTGCCCCGCTTCTCCTGGCAGAGGTTCAGGATGGCGCCGACGTGCTCGGAAGGCGTAAGCACCATGGCGGTTATCACCGGCTCCTCGATCACGCTGATTCTCGACGCATCGGGCAGCTTCGCCGGGCTGTCTATCTCCGTCACCTCGCCGTCGGTGGTCGTCACCCTGTAGAGGACACCCGGGGCCGTCGTGACCAGGTCCATGTCGAACTCGCGCTCGAGCCGCTCCTGGACGATCTCCATGTGCAGGAGGCCCAGGAACCCGCAGCGGAAGCCGAAGCCGAGGGCCGCCGACGTCTCGGGCTCGTAGAAGAGCGACGCGTCGTTCAGCTTGAGCTTCTCCAGGGCCTCGCGCAGCTCCGGGAATTCGTGTCCCTCGACCGGGTAGAGCCCGGCGAAGACCATCGGCTTCAGTTCCTTGAAACCGGGGAAGGGCGCCGCCGTCGGCCTCGCGGCCTCCGTGACCGTATCCCCTATCTTCGCGTCCGCGACACGCTTGATACCCGCCGTGATGAAACCGACTTCGCCCGCCCCGAGCGAGGATGCCGGGACCGGCTTCGGCGAGAACACCCCCACCTCCTCGGTCACGTAATCCTGCCCGGCCGCCATCAGGCGGACCTTCATGCCGGGGCGGATTTCGCCGTCGATCACCCGGACGACTATGACGACACCGCGGTAGGCGTCGTACCAGGAGTCGAAGATGAGCGCCTTGAGCGGGCCGCCGGGTTCTCCCCGCGGGGGCGGCAGCCTCGAGACGATAGCCTCGAGCACCTCCCTGACACCGGTCCCCTCCTTCGCGCTCGCGAGGATTGCGCCCTTCGCGTCGAGGCCGATGATCTCCTCTATTTGCCGGCGCGTCTCATCGGGCTGCGCGCCTGGCAGATCGATCTTGTTGATGACCGGAACGACTTCCAACCCGTTGTCGACGGCGAGGTAGGCGTTGGCGAGCGTCTGCGCCTCGACGCCCTGGGAGGCATCGACCAGCAGCAGGGCTCCCTCGCATGCAGCGAGCGATCGTGTCACCTCGTAGGAGAAGTCCACATGGCCCGGCGTGTCGATCAGGTTCAGGACGTAGCGCCGCCCGTCGATCGCTTCGTAGGAGAGTCGGACGGGATGGGCCTTTATCGTTATCCCGCGCTCGCGCTCGAGGTCCATGCTGTCGAGCACCTGCGCCTCCATCTCGCGGGGCTGAAGCGCGCCCGTCAACTCGAGAAAGCGGTCGGCGAGCGTCGACTTGCCGTGGTCGATGTGGGCGATGATCGAGAAGTTGCGGACGTAGGCCTGGTCCATCCGACCCGATTATACCTACTTGCCGCTGGCCACTTGGGCCTTGAGGACGACGCCGTCGCCGGCGTACTGCTGGACTACAGAGAGGAGGCCCATGTAGAGGTAGCCCGCCTGGAACAGCATGAGAAAGGGCAGCGTGCCGTAGATCTCGCTCGCCAGGGCGTAGAAGACCGTAGCAGTGAAGTAGAGCCCGAGCGCCAGCTCGATCGCAGGCTGGAGGCCCACCGCCTTGCGGTACTTCTTGCTCACCCAGTCGTCACCCTGCCGCTCGATGCCGTACTTCGGGGTCCGCTCGAAGTCGGTCTTCCTGCCGAAGAGCGCCTCGAATACGGCTCGCGAGTTGTTGATCGACAACCCTATTCCTATCGACATCAGCAAGGGCAAGTACTTCAGGCGGGCCTTCCAGTCCGGGTAGATCTCGCGCTGCGAGACCAAGTAGAAGTTCACGATCGAGAAAGTCGCTGCGAAGAAGAGCGGCACGTCGATCAGCAGCATCTCGTACCACCCCATGTTGTACCTGATCACCATGGAGGGGAAGATGAGTATCGACAGGATCACCATCAGGGGGTAGTTGAAGTTGGCCGTCAGGTGGAAGAAGGCTTCCGCCTTGACGTGGACGGGCTGGTCGGACCGCAGGATCCTCGGCAGGAGCTTGCGGCAGGTCTGGATGGACCCCTTCGCCCAGCGGTGCTGCTGCGACTTGAAGGCGTTCATCTCGACCGGAACCTCGGCGGGCGATACGACGTCGGGAACGAACACGAACTGCCAGCCGATCAGCTGGGCCCGGTAGCTCAGGTCGAGGTCCTCGGTCAGGGTATCGTGCTGCCATCCGCCGGCGGCATCGATCGCCTCGCGGCGCCAGACGCCTGCCGTGCCGTTGAAGTTGAAGAACCGGCCGCTGCGGTTCCGGCCGCCGTGCTCGAGCACGAAATGCGCATCGAGGAGAATCGACTGGATCTTCGTCAGCAGCGAGTAATCCTGATTGAGGTGCCCCCACCGCGCCTGCACCAGTGCGACCCTGTCGTGGACGAAGTAGGGCAGCGTCCGCCTGAGGAAGTCCGGTTTCGGGATGAAATCCGCATCGAAGATCGCGACGAACTCGCCCTTCGCCGTCCGAAGCCCGTTCTCGAGCGCGCCGGCCTTGAAGCCGCGTCGGTCGTCGCGGTGGATGAAGGTGATGTCGAAACCCTGCGCCCGATGCCGTTCTACGGCCGCCTCGGCGATCGAAGATGTCTCGTCCGTCGAGTCGTCGAGGACCTGGATGTCGAGAAGCTCCTTCGGGTAGTCGAACTGGCATACCGAGTGAACCAGCCGGTCGACAACGTACATCTCGTTGTAGATTGGCAGCTGGATCGTGACTCGCGGCAGCCGCTGGAGCGGCACCGGTCGGATTCCCTTGTCCTTGTGCTTGAGATACAGGTAGACAATGTAGTAACGGTGCCAGCCGTAGACGGCGAGTATCGTCAGGACGAAGAAATAAGCCCCAAGGACTAAGGTCTCGACCGGGGTCATATGCCAGAAAGTCTCCGCACGACCCGAAAAGAGAACAATATACTGCTCAGCATGTCTCAGTCAAAGGAACCCCGATGAACCTTCCTCCGCTGCGCGAGATGCTCAACCGTATCGAAGCCGGCCGGCTCTCGGCCGCAGAGGCGGAGACCAGACTGCTCGCCTACCTCCGGGACCTGCCGTACGAGGACCTGGGCTTTGCCCGGGTCGATCACCATCGCGCGATCCGGCAGGGCATGCCGGAAGTCGTATTCGGCTTAGGCAAGACTCCGGCCCAGATCGCCGGCATAGCCGCAGCCATAGCGAGGCGCGGCAACAGCCTCCTGATCACCAGAGCCGATGAGGCTGCCTTCAGGGAGGTCCAAAGCGTCGTGCCACAGGCCGAATTCCACCGCGACGCCCGGGCAATCACATGCCGACTCGGCGACGTCGAAAGGGGCAGGGGCACGATCTTGGTCGTGGCGGCCGGGACCGCAGACCTGCCGGTGGCGGAAGAAGCGGTGGTCACGGCCGACATAATGGGGAACCAGGTTGACCGGCTTTACGACGTTGGTGTTGCCGGCCTTCACCGGCTGCTGGCTGAACGCGATCGCCTCCTTGGTGCCCGGGCGCTGGTCGTCGTGGCAGGAATGGAAGGGGCGCTGCCGAGCGTCGTTGCGGGCCTTGTCAGGGTCCCCGTGATCGCGGTTCCTACGAGCTCTGGCTACGGCGCCAGCTTCGGCGGGCTCACTGCCCTTCTGGGAATGTTGAACAGCTGCGCTTCAGGCGTTTCGGTGGTGAACATTGACAACGGGTTCGGAGCCGCTGCAGTAGCAAGCCTGATCAACCACTTGTGATGCCGGGCCGCACCTCTCGGTCCGGTCCTCCGCCTGAGTTGCCGCGGGACCGGTCGTGTGGCCGCCGGCTCTGGCCGGGGACGCGGAAGGCGGGAAAAAGCTGGTATCGGGCTGCCCTATGAAAAAAGGTGCATGCCGCCCTTGACAGCCGCCTAGTGGGCAACCATATTCTCTACGTGGGCTTGACGTCTGCCTAGCGGGGCAGTAGTCTTAGTGGTTGCCTCCGCCGAGCGCCGAGGCCGGCGAGACGCGTTCTTCCGCCCGCCTTCCCTCTGGTTTCCAAGCGCAGCCATGCACGCAGGCGCACTTGCCGCCCTCGAATTCAACCGGATCGTAGAGGTCGTTGCGACCTTTGCGCTCACGCCGCTCGGAGCGCGGCGCCTGTCCTCCCTGCGCCCGCACAGCGATGCCAGGAGGGTAGCCTCGCTCCTAGCTACCACCTCGGAAGCGCTGCGGTACCTTCAATCGGGCGGCGAGTTGGAGCTGCGGGCCTCGCCCGAGATCGAATCGCTGCTGGCCGCTCTCGCTATCGAGGGTCGTCCGCTCGAGCCTCCGCGCCTGTTGAGCCTGGCGGATTTTCTAGCTTCGGTCGAGGCCACGCAGAAGGCCATCCGACGTGTGCGGGCGGAGTTCCCGCTGCTGTCGGCGATTGTCGACAACGCCGCGTCCTTCGCGAAGGAAGTAGCAGAAGTCCGAGACAAGATCTCTCCCTCCGGCGACGTCGTAGACGGGGCGAGCAGCGACCTCAGGGGGATCCGCGAGCGGCTCCGGCGGCTCCGGGCGAGGCTGCGAGGAACCCTCGAATCTTACCTGCGCGGCAAGGAGACGGCCCGGTATCTCCAAGAGCAGATCGTCACCGACCGCAACGGCCGGTACGTGCTCGTCGTGAGGGCAGAACACAGGGCGGCGATCCCGGGGATCATCCATGGCAGCTCGACGAGCGGGGCTAGCTTGTTTCTCGAGCCGCTCGGGACGGTGGAACTCAACAACGAGATAGTCGCGCTGGAAGAGCAGGAGGCAGAAGAAGTCCGACGGATCCTGCTCGCACTGACGATGGCCTTCCGGCAGCGCCCGCTGGACATCCAGCGCACCGTCGAAGCTGCTACCGAGCTCGATGCGCTCCAGGCGCGAGCGCGTTTCGCGTCGCTGGTCGGCGGGATCGAACCGGCACTCTCCAACGACGGCAGCCTGGCGCTTCGGGGCGCGCGCCACCCGCTGCTGATGCGCGAGGTTTCAGCCAGGCTCCGGTCGGCCGAGGGCTCGGACGCGGACTGGCCCGAAGAGGGGACCCGCGCGGCTGCGGCTGCTCCAGTGCCCGTGGACATCCTGCTCGAACCGCCGGCCACGGTGCTGGTCATAACCGGGCCGAACACGGGCGGCAAGACAGTAGCGCTCAAGACCGCAGGGTTGCTTGCGCTCATGGCGCAGTCCGGGCTGCTCGTGCCCGCGGAACACGGGTCCCGCCTCCCTGTCTTCAAGAGCATCTTCGCCGACATAGGCGACGAGCAGTCGATCGCGGCGAACCTGAGCACGTTTTCCTGGCACGTTACGAACATCGCGGGCATGGACCGCGCGCTGTCGCTTCCGGCCTTGGTCCTCCTCGACGAGATCGGCGCCGGAACGGACCCGGTCGAGGGCGGCGCCCTCGGAATGGCGATCATCGAGCATTTCCGGCAGCGAGGGGCCATGGTGATCGCGACGACGCACTACGAAGCTTTGAAGTCGTACGCGTCCACGACGGAGGGGGTCGTGGCCGCCGGCTTCGGGTTCGAGCCCGAGACCTTCGCGCCGACCTTTCGCCTGAAGTACGGGTCGCCCGGGAGCAGTCTTGCGCTGGAGATCGCAGGCCGCCTCGGCCTCAACCCAGCGATCCTCGCGGCAGCCCGCGGCTACGTGAGCCAGCGGGAGGCGCAGCTCGCGGAACACCTGTCTCGTGTCGAGGAGAACCTCCGTCAACTCGAACACGAGCGGCGGCTCGTGGAGCGCGAACGCGCCACTCTCGAGGAGAACGAGGGCCGGTTGCACGCACGCGAAGAGGCTCTCCGGCAGCGCGAGGAGTCTGCCAGGCGGCGAATCGACGAGCAGATCGAAAGCCGCCTTCGCGAAGCCCGCGCCGAAGTGGAGAGGGTGGTCGCGGAGTTGAAACGCCGAACGGCGGAGATAGCGGCCGAGGCCGCCTCTCGCGCGGCAAGGCGCGAGCCCGTTCTCTCGACGGGCGAGACGGGCGCCGTCCGCGCCGAGGCGATGGCCGCACTCGATTCGGCCGCCAGACGGGCGGGCTTCGCCGAGCCGGAGCGCGTCCCAGCAGGGGACTCTGAACGGCCTTCCAAGGGAGACAGGGTAAAGCTGACGGGCTTGGGGCTGGAGGGCACGTTGGTCGCGGTGCACGACGGCGACGCCGAGGTGGACGTCATGGGCAAGAGGCTGCGGGCGCCGCTCGCGGACCTCAGGCTCGTTGCTCGGCGCCAGCCGGCGGGTGCGCCGGGGCGCGTCAGCGTGAACATAAACGTGCAGCCGCGCGACGACCTGGCGACGGACCTGAACGTGATCGGCTGCACGGTGGACGAGGCAATCGGCAGAACCGAACGATTCCTCGACGAGACGCTCCTCACCGAGAAGCGAACGGTGAGGTTGATTCACGGCCACGGCACCGGCCAGCTGAGGCGCGCCCTCGGCGAGTTCCTGCAGTCGCACCCGCTCGTTGCGCGATTCTGCCCCGCGCCTCCAGAGCAGGGGGGCGGCGGGGTGACGGTCGTGGAGCTCAAGGACTAGAAGGCGTGGGCCGCTTTCCGCAGGGATTGATCGACGATCTCAAGCTGCAGGCCGATATCGTGCAGGTAGTGCAGGACTTCGTCGCGTTGAAACAGGCCGGCGCCAACTACAAGGGCCTCTGCCCATTCCACGCCGAAAAGACGCCCTCGTTCATCGTCAACAGGGAGAAGGGTTTCTTCCACTGCTTCGGCTGCGGGGCGGGAGGCGACGTCTTCAAGTTCCTCGAGCTGCACGAGAAGGTCGGCTTCCTGGAGGCGGTGCAGCTTGTGGCTTCGCGCTTCGGCGTGAAGTTGCCCGAAACGGAAACCGATGAGCGCGACGCGCACGACACCGCCGAGCGCGAGGCGCTGTTGAAGGTTCATGAGGTGGCCGCCGGTCACTTCAGCCGCCAGCTGGAAGGTCCGGGCGGAGCACCGGCACGCCGACTCCTTGCTGAAAGGGCCCTGACGCCCGAAACCTGGGCCCGTCTCGGACTGGGCTACGCCCCGCCGCTCAGGTCCAGTCTCGCCAGCACTCTGCGCTCTGCCGGGTTCGACCTGCCCCTGCTCCTCAGAAGCGGGCTCGTCTTGCAGCGCGAAGACGGCGAGGTGGTCGACCGTTTCCGCAGCCGGCTCATCTTTCCCATCCACCGGGATTCGGGATCCGTCGTCGCCTTCGCCGGACGTGCGATGGAAGGCTCGCAGCAGCCGAAGTACCTCAACTCGCCTGAAACGCCGATCTACACGAAAGGCCGAACGCTCTACGGACTCAACCTCACGCGGCAGGCTATCAGGCGCCTCGGATACGCGGTGCTCGTGGAAGGGTACTTCGACTTCGCGCAGGCCCTGCAGGCTGGCGTTTCCACAGCCGTTGCAGCGTGCGGAACGGCGCTCACCCCACAGCAGGTCCACCTGTTGAAGCGGTTCACCTCCAAGGTAGTGCTGAGCTTCGACCCGGATCCGGCGGGCCAGGGAGCGGCGGCGCGCTCGTCCGGCATGCTCGTCGGCGAGGGGTTCCAGGTGAACGTCGTCCTTCTACCGGGAGGCGACGATCCGGACTCGTTCATCAGGAAGCAGGGAGGAGCGGCTTTCGTCGACGCGATCCGTCGATCGCGCCCGTACCTGGACTACCTCCTTGACCGCTCGGCCGCATCGCACGACCTCGGGACGGACGCCGGACGGCGGGCGTTCCTCGAGGAGATGCTGAAGGCGGCAGCGCAGATCCCGGACCCTGCCGCGCGCGACCAGTTCGGCGACAAGCTTGCGCACCGCGCCCGGATCACCGAGGAGGTGGTCCGCTCGGAGGTCCGCAAGGCGGCCGTGCAGCGGAGAGTCACGGTCACCTCGCACGATGTTCCGGGGCTCGGGGCACTGAAACCGGCCGAGAAGGGGCTCGTGTGGGGCCTCGTGCACGACCCGAGAGCCACGGTCGAAGCGCTGGCGGCGCTGGACCCGGAGGATCTGGAGGAGCTTTCGTCTGGTACGGTTTTCGAAGCCGCCCTGCAACTCCAGGATCTCGCGCCCGAAGCCGTACCTCCGGCCCTGCTCGCGCGTCTAAGTACGAATGAGGCCCGGATGGTTGCGGCCGTGGCCGCGGACCCCGCCCCGCCCGCACCGGCCGCTGAATGCGTATCCGCGCTCAAGCGGATGCGATTCGAGCGGGAGCGAGCCGCGGTTCAACGCGAGATCGACCGGCTGCAGGAAACCGGCGCGAGTGGTCAGGACGAGCAGCTCGAGGCCCTTTGGCACAGGAAGCTGGATCTCTTGCGGCAGATACATGTTCTCAGCGAAGGTGGCAGCGAGAAGCGGCCACGCGTTTGAAAGAGGAGGAAGCGCCCTTGTCGATAGAGGATAAGTACGACGAAGTTCGGCAGCTGATTTCGATCGGCAAGGAGAAGGGATACCTTCTCTACGACGAGGTCAACGAGCTGCTCCGCTCAGACATCACCTCTTCGGACGAGCTCGACGACCTCTTCAACACGTTCGGCAGCGCCGGCATCGAGGTCGTCGACTCCGAGCAGAAGTACAGGGAGGACAAGCAGGAGGCCGGCGAGGAGCTGGAGCTCGACCTCACACCGGGAGTGCTCGACAAGACCAACGACCCCGTCCGGATGTACCTCCGCGAGATGGGGACGGTCCCGCTGCTCACCCGCGAGGGCGAGGTCGAGATCGCCAAACGCATAGAACGCGGGAAGCTCTCGGTGATCAAGTCCATCTCGCGCACGCCCACGGTTGCGAAGAAAGTCATCGCGATGGGCGACCAGCTCCGCGCGGGCGAGAGGACAATCCGCGAACTCGTCACGTTCCAGGACGAAGAACTCACCGACGATCGGATCGATGAGCGGATGCAGGAGGTCCTCGAGCAGATCGAGGCGGTCCGCAAGGCGCGCGCGGCATACCTCAAGTCGGAAGAGCGGCTGGCGAAGATTCCGAAGAAGGAGAAGCGGAAGTACCGGAGGGGCCGATGGAAGGCTCTCAGGGCGCGCGTCCAGCTGTCGCGGCTCATCAGGGCAATCGAGTTCACGGAGCAGGTCAAGCGCCGGATGATCGAGGAGATCAAGGAGGGCGTCGAGGAGGTCCAGCGCCTTCAGCGCGAGATCGACGTGCTCGACCGACAGCTCAAGCAGAAGAGCAGGCGGACCAGGCTGAAGGAAGACGAGCGGAAAGAGGCACTCGCGCGTTGGCGCGAGCTCAAGGCCGAGGTCAAGCGCCTGGCCGATGAACTCGAGGAGACGCCTGATGCTCTGCGCCGTACACTGGAAACCATCCGTCGGGGAGAGGCGCAGGCCGAGCAGGCCAAGAAGGAGCTCGTCGAAGCCAACCTCCGGCTCGTCGTGTCGATCGCGAAGAAGTACACGAACCGCGGCTTGCAGTTCCTCGATCTCATCCAGGAAGGCAATATCGGCCTCATGAAGGCGGTGGACAAGTTCGAGTACCGCCGCGGCTACAAGTTCTCCACTTACGCGACGTGGTGGATACGCCAGGCCATCACCAGGGCTATTGCGGACCAGGCGCGGACGATCCGCATCCCGGTCCACATGATCGAAACGATCAACAAGCTCATCCGGACCTCCAGGTCGCTGGTCCAGGAACTCGGGCGAGAGCCGACTTCAGAGGAAATCGCCAAGCGCATGGACATACCCGTATCCAAGGTGCGCAAGGTTCTGAAGATTGCGCAGGAGCCGATCTCGCTCGAAACGCCGATCGGAGAGGAGGAGGACAGTCACCTCGGGGATTTCATCGAGGATCGACAGGTCGTTTCCCCGGCCGACGCGGTGATAAACTTGAACCTCAAGGAACAAACCGAGTCAGTCCTGAAGACGCTGACACCGCGCGAAGAGCGCGTCATCAAGATGCGTTTCGGGGTGGGCGACGGCAGCGAGCACACGCTCGAGGAAGTCGGTCAGAGCTTCGCGGTCACGCGCGAACGGATACGGCAGATCGAGGCGAAGGCGCTGCGCAAGCTGCGCCACCCGTCGCGCAGCCGGAAGCTGAAGGCGTTCTTGGAGGGGAGAACTTAAGTTCCTTGTATACTACAGATGGAGTGACCCTCTCGGTTCAACCACGAGTCGCCGGGCCCATAGCTCAGCGGTCAGAGCCGCCGGCTCATAACCGGCTTGTCCCAGGTTCGAATCCTGGTGGGCCCACCAAGAAGAACAGCCAGGAATCAGGCCCCGCCTCCCGGGGCCTTTTTCTTGCCCGGCCGGGCGCAGTGCCGCCCCGGCCGGAACAATGCCATGCTCGCTGACCTCGAACGGCTCGTCCGGTTGCAGCGGCTCGACGATTTCGTGAACGAGGCCCGCCGGATCCTCACAGAACACCCGGAACGGATCAAGGCACTCGATGAGAGGTTGACCGGAGCCCGCGGCAAGCTCGCGCGCGTGTGCGAAGCGGTGGCCGGCAACCAGGCTGCGAGGCGGTCGCTCGAGAAGGACCTCGCCGCCGTACAGGGGAGGCTGACGCGCTTCAAGGACCAACTGATGGAGGTCAAGACGAACCGCGAGTACCAGGCGATGCTGACCGAGATCGAAAACGCCCAGCGGGAGGTACGCGAGGTCGAGGACAGGATACTCGAGAGGATGCTCGAGGCCGACGAGCTTGCCGCCGCGGTCAAGGTCGCCGAGGCCGAACTGCGCTCGGAGGAGAAGGCAGTCGCCGAAGAACGCGCAGCCATGGAGCAGAAGGCCCGACAGATCGAAGCCGAGCTGGAGCGCTCCGTTCCGGCGCGGCAGGCTATCATCGCGGAGCTGCCTGCCGCCGCCGTCACCCTCTACGACCAAGTGGCACGGAGCCGAAAGGGCACCGCCGTCGCCGAGGCGCGCGATGGCCACTGCACTGTCTGCCACGTGCGGCTGCGGCCCCAGAGGTTCAACGACGTCCGCCGCAACGATGCGATCGTACAGTGCGACAGCTGTCAGCGCATCTTGTTTTACGCGAGTGGCGCCACCGCGAACGGGACACCAGCACCGTGACCGGAACCCGGATAGTCGCCTACGTGGACGGAGGGTCGCGCGGCAACCCCGGACCCGCAGGATTCGGGGTCCGGCTGGAAGCGCCTGACGGCACCCTGGTAAAGGAGGTGCGCGGCGCCCTCGGGATCGCAACCAACAACGTCGCCGAGTACAAGGGCCTGCTCGCTGCCCTTCGCTGGGCCATCGAGAACGGGAGGCCGGCGCTCCACGTGCGGTCGGATTCGGAACTGCTCGTCCGGCAGATGAGGGGCGAGTACAAGGTCCGGAACCAGGCGCTGCGGCTGCTCCATGCCGAGGCGCGCCGCCTTTCCGCGCTGCTGCCTCGAGTCACTTTCGAGCACGTGCCGCGCGCGTCCAACGCGGAAGCCGATCGCCTGGCCAACCTCGCTATGGACGAGTTCGAGGGCCCCTCGGCCTGATCACGGCCGCCAGGCGGCCCGCCCGCGGCCCATCGCGCCGGTACGACCAGAAGAGCTCGGGGTTCGAGGCGGTGCACAACCGCGAAACGTGCACGTGGCGCTCTTCGAGCCCGGCCGACACGAGTTGATCCCGGGTTGCCGACCAGAGGTCCAGCCGCCCGCGTACCGACGACCGGCCATCGTGCGGCCGCCCGGATTCCCAGTCGAACGCGAACCAGCGCTCGATACGCCGGGCGCCGTGCCCTGCCGCCTCGAAGGCCTGCAGAACGTCGTCTCCGACCTCGTAGCAGCAGGGACCGATGCTGGGGCCCACTGCCGCAACGAGCTCCTCGGGAAGTGAACCGTATCGTGACGCGAGCGCGGCAACAGCTCTGCCGGCTGCCCCGGCCGCCGTCCCCCTCCAACCCGCGTGAACGGCGGCAACCGCCCCCGTGGCCGGGTCGGCCAGCAGCACGGGGACGCAGTCGGCGACCTTCACGGCTAGAGCGCACGAACAATCGCGCGTTATGGCGATGTCGGCAGGAGGCTCGGGGCACGACACGGCCACGGCGCCCGGTTCGCGAGGAAACTCGACTGCCTCCGTGCCGTGCACCTGTAACATCCTCTCCAGCCTTGCGGGCTCGACGCCGATTGCAGCGGCTGCCGCCCTCCAGCCGCTGTCCTCCTCCGGTTTCGTCCCGCGCAACGGCAGTTGACGGGTCGTGAAGAAGTGATCGGCGACAGCTAGGAGGGGCCGGCACCGAAGCACCGTGCCCCAGACCACATCAGCCCATTCGAACTCGTCCAAAGATCCTCCGGCGTACAAGCACAAGAACGAAGCAGAGATCGGCGATAATCGTCACCCTATGCGGATTGTGGGCATAGGCCTCGACGCTGCCGAAATCGACCGCATCGCCTCCGTGCTGGAGCGGTTTGGCGACCGCTTCCTCCGGCGCGTCTTCACGGAGGCGGAGATCACCTACTGCACGAGACACCGGAACCCGGCACCCTCTCTGGCCGCCAGGTTCGCCGCGAAGGAAGCCGCGATGAAGGCGCTCGGCACCGGTGTCTCGATGGGCGTCTCGTGGCGAGACGTCGAGGTAGTCCGCGGCGACGGCCCGCCGTCCCTCCGCTTTCACGGCGTTGCCGCGGACCGGCTCGCCGCGCTGGGCGCGAACGGCTCGCTCGTCACCCTCACGCACGCCGAGAAGCTCGCCCTCGCCCACGTCATCCTCACTGCCGGGTAAGCGCAACCCGGGTAGGCGAACCCGACGTTGACCTGCGGCCGTTGGCCGCGCCTGGGCAAAGCACTCCACTCATCACCCGCAGCGACAGCAGGTTGCGGCGCCGCGTCCGCCCTTCAGGCGAGGCACACGTGTTGCCCGCCTTTCGTTCGGGCCGGCCAGGCCGAGGCGCTCCCCGCCCGGAAGTTCCGGCCCGGGGCACCAGCCTGGCGGTCGCCTCGCCGCAAAGGCGGCTGGAAGCGGGTCAGGCTGGAAGACTGGAGGCAGGAAATGGTCGTCAAGATCACCCCTAACGACCGGGGAAACCCCCCGGGAAAACTCGCGGAGGCCGAACTCCATTTCACCGACGGCCCGCTCGACGGCTTGAAGCTCATCGGCTTCGGAGTCTGGGAACGGCGCAACGGCGGCGGGCGCAATGTCACGTTCCCGGCGCGCCAGTACTCAGTGAACGGCGAGCGCCGCAGCTTCGCGCTGTTGCGCCCGATACTCGACGCAACGGCCCAGGACCGGGTCCGCGACCTCATCCTGCAGGCATACGCGGAGCACGAAGAGCAGGCTAACACACCGCTCTAGCAGGAGGCAGCCCCGGAATCCGATCGACGGCCTCCAGGATTCGAACGTGAGTCTCTGAGCGTTCTTTCCAGCTCGCAGCGGAGGAAAGGCGCGCGCGGACCGCCGGAGACTATGTCCCATGGCAGCCATTCGTCGGGTGGGCGCTCGCGGAAGACGTACGCTTCCAGGTCCACACCGGTCTCGGCCACCGCCCTGCGGAAGTCGCCGTCGTAGCGCGAAGCAGCCGCGAGCATCGGCGCGAGCCGCCGATCCCCGAGGGAAAGAAGGGCCTGGTAGTGCGACTGCCGCTCGGACTTGATCGTGAAATGCACATTGTCGAGGCCGGCAACTAGCGCGCGAAGCCTCCGGACTCTGGCACTCGTGGCTTGCGGCCGCTCCATCGGCAGCCACTGGAACGGGGTGCCGGGCTTCGGCACGAACGGGTTGACGCTGGCGATTATCCTGCCCGCGCGCCCCCGGGAGCGGGCACGGGCGAGCATGGCATCCCGGATCGAAACCGTGAGCTCGCGTATCGCGACGATGTCATCGTCGGTCTCCGTAGGCAGCCCGACCATGAAGTACAGCTTCAGGTTCTCGATGCCGCCTGCGAACGCCATGTCTGCGCGGTCGAGGATCTCGGCTCCGGTCACCTTCTTTCCGAGGACCCTGCGGAGCCGGTCCGAGCCGGCCTCGGGAGCGATGGTGATGGTCCTTTCGCCAGAGTCCACGAGAGACTGCACGAGCCCGGGCGTAATGTCCTCGATTCTCAAAGATGCCGGGCTGATGGCGTAGTCCATCGCGCGCAGGCCGGCCAGAATTCGCGACAGCTCCGGGTGGCTTCCGAGCGCGAGCGAGACGAGCCCGGCGCGACCGGCATGCACGCGAGCCTCGCGGGCGAGTCGAAGGACGCGGTCGGCCTGAAACGCGCGGACCGGCAGGTAGTTGTAGCCGGCCCAGCAGAATCGGCAGAGGTTGGGGCAGCCTCGCACCGCCTCGACGAGGAATCGGGCACCGAACTCGGTGTCAGGGGTGAAGACGGACGTCGCAGGCGGGTCAGTGGCTGATACGTTCCTGAGCACCGCCCTGGTGACTGGAACCGGCGCGTCGCAACCAGGCGATGGCACGTGCCGGCCGGCAACGCCACCGCCTGCCGGCGCGGCCTCGTAGAAGGACGGGATGTAGAAGCCGTCCTCGAGTGAAAGACTGCTGAGAAGGGCTCTCCTGCCGGGGAAGGAGCGGAGGGCCGCTGCGAGCCTCGGGATCAGAACCTCCCCATCGCCGCACGCGAAGACGTCCACGAACGGCGCAAGCGGCTCCGGGTTGAGGATCGAAACGGCGCCGCCGACAACCACCAGCGGATGCCGTTCCGACCGTTCGGACGCGTACACGGGGAGACTGGCCATGCGCAGCAGGGTCACCACGTTCGGGTAGTCCCATTCGAAGGAAACCGAGAAGGCGAGGACATCGAAACCTCCGGCGGGGGTGCCGGACTCGACAGTGACCAGCGGCATCGAACGGGCGCCGCGCCTCTCGGATAGCCCCGGCAGGAAGGCTCGTTCGCAGGCCACGTCCGGTTCGGCGTTGAACAGGCGGTAGGCGGCTTGGAAGCCCAGGTTGGACATGCCCACGTGGTAGGTGTTCGGAAATGCCAGCGCGACGCGGATGTGGTCGGCGTGCAGCTTGACCACGTAACCGGTCTCTCTCGCGAGGACATCCCGTGCGTGAACGGATCGGTTCCGGTTTCTCATGCGTCCTGAACCCACCAGGGGAGCGCGGCGGCGGGCGCGATGCCGGCGGCGTCGTGGAACTGACGCTCGAAAGGAGGCGCTCGCGTGTCCCGTGGATCTTTTTACTTTACCACGCACGACCCGGGCGGCGGCTCGGCCACCGCCCGGGCGCGCTTTTCGCGCGTAGCTGAACGAGCCGGCTACCGCCGGAGGAAGGCTGGCACGTCGAAAACGGAGTCGGCTTCAGCGTCCGTGAAAGGACCGGCTGCCGGGTCGTCACCGCTCCTTCCCGGCACCGCGCTCGAGCCGAGCGGAGAAGACGGTATCTCTATCACTGGCCGGCGGCCCGCACTCGCGCGCACGGGCAGCGCGGCACCGCCGCTGTGGCTGTCGCGGCCCTTGAACCACGCGGCATAGTCGTTCAGGTCCACCGGTGTCCGGGCACTCGACACGGACTGGGACTCGCGCGATCCTGCCTTGTCGAACCCGGTTGCAATCACGGTGATCTTGATGCGGCCGTTGTACCTCGGGTCGACAGCCGCGCCGAAGATGATGTTGGCGTCCTCGTGCGCTGCGTCGTGGATGATCGACGACGCCTCGCTCACCTCGTAGAGCGACATATCATCGCCGCCGGTCACGTTGATGATGACCGACCGCGCGCCCTCGATCGATGCGTCCTCGAGAAGCGGGCTCGAGATGGCAAGACGCGCTGCCTCGACGGCCCTGTCGGCTCCCTCTGCAGTCCCGGTTCCCATCACCGCCACACCCATCCCGGCCATGACGGTCCGAACGTCGGGAAAGTCGAGGTTTATCAGGCCAGGCACTAGGATCAGGTCGGATATGCCCTGAATGGCCTGGCGCAGCACGTCGTCTGCGAGAGCGAAAGCAGAGGAGAACGTCGTCTGCCTGTCGATCGTCGCCAGCAGCCGCTCGTTGGGAATGGTAATGACGCTGTCTACAGCCGACCGGAGTTCCTCGAGCCCCCGCTCGGCCTGAGCAGCCCGCCGTCGGCCCTCGAAGCGGAACGGTTTTGTGACGACGGCGATCGTCAGCGCCCCGAGCTCGCTGGCGAGGCTGGCGATGACCGGCCCGGCACCCGTGCCGGTGCCGCCGCCGAGGCCGATCGTCACGAACACCAGGTCGGCGCCCTCGAGCATGTTGATGATGTGGTCGGTGTCCTCGAGTGCCGCCTGCCGGCCGATGTTCGGATCTGCGCCGGCTCCCAGGCCCTTGGTCAGCTTGGCTCCCAGCTGCACCTTGTTGGGCGCACCGTTGACGGACAGCGCCTGGAGGTCGGTGTTGGCGACGATGAACTCCACCCCGTCGCACCCGGCCGCCACCATCCGGTTGACAGCGTTGCCGCCTCCACCTCCCACTCCCACCACCTTGACCCGGGCCCCGTTGCGGCCGGGCTCTGCGAATTTCAGCCGGAGGTCATCACCTCTTGTGCTGCGGTGGTCGTTCCCCGTTGCGGTTGACATGCGCTGGCCTCCAATGGCCCGACGTTTACTGGAAGAACTCCTTGAACAACGTGACTAACCTGCCGAACGGTCCGATTGCCGCCCTGCC
Organism: Vicinamibacterales bacterium; assembly: GCA_041947015.1. Classification (GTDB taxonomy): domain Bacteria; phylum Acidobacteriota; class Vicinamibacteria; order Vicinamibacterales; family Fen-181; genus JBHGBL01. The sequence goes on along the minus strand of JBHGBL010000004.1, from coordinate 164,443 downwards.
GTGGCCTTCCGCGGCGCGGACCCTCTGCGCGTACTTCAACAACCCGGTGACCGTCGCGAAGGCCGGATCGTTGACATGGTCCACCATACCGGTGAAACCCGATGGTCGGCCGCGCCTGATCGGGAGGTCGAAGATCTGCTCGGCGATCTCCGGGAGGCCTTCCAAGGTCGCACCACCGCCTGTGAGCACGATGCCGGAGTTCAGAGACTTCTCGTAGCCGGCTCGCCGGATCTCATCCCACACCTGGTGGAAGATTTCCTCGGCGCGCGGCTGGAGGATCTCGGCGAGCACCCTTCGGGGCATGACGCGGGGCCGCCTGTTGCCTATGCCGGCAACTTCGATGGTCTCCTCATCGTCCACCATGGCCGACAGCGCGCAACCGTGGCGCCGCTTTATCTTCTCCGCCTCCGGTATCGGGGTCCGCAGGCCCACGGCAATGTCGTTGGTGAAGTGATCTCCTCCAATCGCGGTGACGGCCGTGTGCCAGAGGTGGCCGCGTTCGAAGATGGCGAGGTCGGTCGTCCCGCCGCCTATGTCGATCAACGCGACGCCCAGTTCCTTCTCGTCTTCTGTCAGCGCCGACTCGCCGGCCGCAAGTTGTTCCAGCACGGTGTCGGCTACCTTGACCCCGGCACGGTTCGCGCAGGCAACGATGTTGGCGCTCGACGCAACGCTCGTGGTGACGATGTGAACGTTGACTTCGAGCCGCGAACCCGTCATCCCCGAGGGGTCGCGAATCCCGTCCTGCTCGTCCACCACGAAGTCCTGCGGGAGGACGTGGAGGATCTCGCGGCCCGCGGGCAGCGTGACAGCCTTGGCCGCATCTATGGCGCGCCTCACGTCGTCGCGCGAGATCTCGCGGTTTCGCCCGGCAACGGCAACGACGCCGCGGCTGTTGAAGCCCTTGACCTGGGGACCGGAGAGCGCCAGGTGTACGTGGTCGATCTCCACGCCCGCCATCATCTCCGCTTCCTCGATCGCCCTGCGGATCGAGTCGACGGCGGCCTCCAGGTTGACGACTACCCCACGCCGTATGCCGCCCGACTCGGCCACTCCAATCCCGGCGATCTCGATCGGCTGTCTGTCGGCGGCCTCGCCAACCACCGCGCAGACCTTCGAGGTCCCCACATCGAGCCCGACCAGGTAACGCTCCCTGCGTGCCACGCTGCCTCCGATCTCTACCGCGCCGTTCGGGGCGCCGGCGGCCCGGACAGGCCGACGTAGACCTGCCGGCCGAACCGCAGGTCGACGTAGTGGATGCCGTCCACATGCTCCCGCAATGTCGGTGCGAGGTCGAGGTAGGCGGCGAGCCGCGCGGCAAAGCCCGAGTCGCCGAGCCGTAGCCGTGCGTCGTCACCTTCGAGGGTCAGTACCGCGTCCCGCGGGTTTGACACGTCGATCTCGGAAACTCGGTCGAGGAGTTCGGGACTCGGCGCGAGCTCTCGCAGCACGGAGGCGGCGAGCCCTATCCCCGCCGCCGACACCGTTTCGGGCCCGACCTTCAGGCCGGAGATAATCGGCAGATCCAGCTGAGCGTACCGCGGCCCGTATCGGTCGACGAGTACCCCTTCACCGTCTACTAGGAAGAGCGCCTCGCCGCGCCTCGCGATCCCTATTGGCGTGCGCTCCACGATTCGCACCTCCATCGTCGAAGGAACTCGGCGCCTGACTTCCGCGGAGAGTACCCACGGCGACGACATCAGCCGGCTGCGCCACGCCTCGAGGTCGGCCGACAGGACGTTCTGCCCGCGCATGTCTGCCACCATCTCGCGCACCTCGTCGCCTGTCAGCCATGCCGCGCCGCCCACCATCACCGTGCGGATCTCGAAGAGCCCGCGGGCGTTTGCAGCGTCTACCACCTGGACGCCGGCCCAGACGCCGATCGTGATGACCGCGGCCGTGCGGGCTGCAACGAACGCGAGCCTGTACCGCCCTCGGCGTGCTCTGGCCGGCCGCGGTTGCACCCTCAGGAACCGGCGATCGGCCGGCGCTGTCACGGGCATCGGCGCCTCCAGCCAGAGCCTGATGTCACCGCTCTCCTCCCGCGCCAGCCTCGCGGAGCGCCTGCAGGATCCGGGGGCCGACACGCCCGATCGAGCCTGCGCCAAGGGTTATGACGGCGTCCCCGCGCCGGCAGAGCCGCGCCACCGCCCGGGGCAGGTCTTCGAAGGAACCGATCAGCTTGACCTGGCGACCGACGGTGCGTTCAATGGCGCTTCGAAGCCTCTCGACGGTCACGCCGGGAATCGGCGGCTCTCCCGCCGGGTAGATGTCCGTCAGCACGATCTCATCCGCGCCGGAAAGCGCCTCGCCGAAGCGGTCCATCAGCTGTGCCGTCCGCGTGTAGCGGTGCGGCTGGAACACGACCACGAGGGGCCGTTGCAGCGTGCTGCGCGCGGTCCGGACGACCGCAGCTATCTCCGTAGGGTGATGGCCGTAGTCGTCCACGACGAGCACTCCGTCCTCTTCTCCCAGCCGCTGGAACCTACGCTCGGCTCCCTGGAAGCTACTTAGCGCCCCGGCGATGCGGTCGAAGGGTACGCCGAGGTCCAGGCAGACCGCCACGGTCGCCAAAGCGTTCAGCACGTTGTGCCTTCCTGGCACGCTCAACGAGAGGTCGCCGAGCGCGGTCTCGTTCCGCCGGCCCGACGCATCACTCCTTGCAGGCCGCCGCGCCACGATCTTCCACGCGTCCTGCGCGTCCGATGGCTCGGCGGCGTAATGTGCGCCGGGCGAATCGATTCCGCAGGTTATGACGCGCCTCTTCATCCGGCCCACCAGGCGCCCCAGAACGGGGTCATCCACCACCGCGACGACCGCGCCGTAGAAGGGCACCTTGTTGGCGAACTCCACGAAGGCTTCCTGCAGCTTGTCGAACGAACCGTAGTTCTCGAGATGCTCCTCGTCCACGTTGGTGATGACGGCTATTGCGGGAGAGAGCTTCAGGAACGACCGGTCGCTCTCGTCGGCCTCGACCACCATACAGTCGCCGCGGCCAAGCCTCGCGTGGCCGCCGAACGCGCTCAGCCTCCCGCCTATGACCGCCGTCGGGTCCAGGCCCGCCGACTCGAGAACGAAGGCAATCATCGAGGTGGTCGTCGTCTTGCCGTGGCTGCCGGCGACGGCGATCCCGTAGCGCAGCCGCATCAGCTCGGCGAGCATCTCCGCCCTCGCGATGACTGGGATGCCCCTGCGTTCCGCCTCGAGGAGCTCGGGATTGTCGCAAGGCACGGCTGACGAGCGCACGACAACGTCGGCTCCGCCGACGTTGCCAGCCGAGTGCCCTTCGAACACCGTTATCCCGTGCCTCAGCAGGCGGTCGGTCACCTCGGTCTTGTGCAGATCGGATCCGCTCACGATGTGACCGAGGTTGGCGAGCAGCTCGGCGATGCCGTTCATCCCGCTCCCCCCGATCCCGACGAAGTGAACCCGCAAGGTCTTCCCGAACACGTCACTCCTCGCTGGGGCCCTCCCAGCCCCGCTAGCCAGCCTCGTGCTGTGACACGTTGAGCAGGATCCCCATCCCGAGCATGCTCATCAGCAGCGACGAACCGCCGGCGCTGACGAAAGGCAGCGGAAACCCCTTGGGCGGCAGCAGCCCGAGCACGACACTGATGTTGATGAGCGCCTGCATCGATATCATGACGGTCAGGCCAAGCGCCAGGAGGGCACCGAAGCCGTCCGGCGCGCGCGCGGACGCCCGAAGGCCGCGCCAGATCACGACGGCGAAGCAGACCAGTATCAGCCCCGCCCCCGCGAGCCCGAGTTCCTCGGCCACCACCGCGTAGATGAAGTCATTGTGCGCCTCGGTCAGGAAGTCCATCTTCTGGACGCCCGCCCCGAGGCCGCGCCCGGTGAGACCCCCGGTGCCGACGGCTATGAGCGACTGGATTATCTGGTAGCCGCTGTCGAGGGGATCCGCCCAGGGGTCGAGGAATGCCGTCACACGGGCGCGCCTGTACGGTGCCAGCCACCCGACGACGGCGGCGACCGGCGCGAATGCCAGAACGGCACCGATCACGTACCGGTACGGGAGGCCGGCGGCGAAGACCATGACTGCCGCGATCGCGGCGATGACAATCGCCGTGCCGAAGTCTGGCTCGAGCAGCACGAGAATGACGATCACGCCGACGACGGCGCCGAGCGGCACGAGGGCGCGCCGGAGGTCGCCGCCTCGTCCGACCACCCGCTCGAGGACCATCGCTACGTAGAGGACCACGACCAGCTTCGCGAATTCGGACGGCTGCACCGACAGTCCGCCGAGGTTGAACCACCGGCTGCTGCCCTTGACCGGCGGCGCGAACAGCACTGCGAAGAGCGCGATTGAGGCCGCGGCGAGGAGGGCGAAGACGAGCGGCGGCTGGCTGTAGTTGTGGTAGTTGAAGCGCATGGCGAGGCCCAGGAGCGCCGTGCCGAGCGCCACCCACATCAACTGTTTCGTTAGGTACTGAGATGGGTCTTCGTTGTTGCTGAAGGCCATCGGTGCCGACGCGCTGTACACCATGACCAGCCCGCCGCAAACGAGCAGCAGCGTCGCCATGAAGAGCACCGGGTCGGTCTTGAGCTTTCGTGCCACGTCCGTCAGCCCTCACCTTCCGCCCGCGTCAACTCCCGAAACAGCTTCGCACCTGGTCTTGCCGATGAGCGGTCAGCAGTCATCAGTCAGCCGGGGGTTGGGACACACGCTCCGCAGACCGGGGTAGCCTGCGTTCCCAGCAGCCCGCTCCCAGCCGCCGCGGGCCGACTGACGACTGCTCACCGTTCACCGGACACCTTCGCGCGCGCGCAGGCGTTCTACCTCGGCCTTGAACGCCCGACCTCGCGCAGCGTAGTTCTCGAACATGTCGAAGCTCGCGCATGCGGGCGCGAGCAGCACAGTGCCGTCGGGCCGCGCTGCGTCGAACGCCACGCTGACGGCTTCACTCATGGACCGCACCTCGCAGACGGGTACTACCCCCTCCAGCGCTGAGCGGAAGCGCTCGCGAGAAGCTCCAATCAGGACCGCGAGCCGGGCCCTGCCCGCAAGCGCGTCCCTCAGGACACCGAGATCGCCTCCCTTGAAGACGCCCCCGAGGATAGGGACGACGGGTGCCCGCGAGCTCTCGACCGAGTGTCTTGCCGCCTCGACGTTGGTGGCTTTCGAATCGTTGACGAACCGTACGCCGCTCACTTCGGCTACCAGCTCCATCGCGTGCTCGAGGCCCCGGAACGACGAGACGGCCTTCGCGATTTCGGGCGGAGAAACCCCGGCAAGGTCTGCCACGGCAGCAGCCGCCACCACGTCCGATAGCAGGTGCGCCCCCTGCAGATGGATTGCCGCCAGCGGCAGCAGCTGCCTCGTTCGTCCGCCCTCGCGTCGCACTATGTCGCCGCCCTCGATCGTCACCGCCGCCGCCTCGCGACCGTCGACGGCGAACAAATGCTTGCGTGCCGCGCTGCGCGACGCGACGGCTAGCGCACGCGGGTCCTCCGCGTTCACGACGGTCCAGTCCTCCGGCAGCTGGTTCACGCCTACCCGAGCCTTCGCATCCATGTACGCGTCGAGGTCCGGATGCCGATCGAGGTGATCCGGCGAGATGTTGAGAACCACTGCGATCCACGGCCGGAAGGACGTCGTCGACTCGAGCTGGAAGCTGCTCACCTCGGCCACATGGATTGTCTCCGGCGACGAACCCTCGACCTCCGCGCTCAAGGGGTTGCCAATGTTCCCGCTGACGCGGACCGGGAAACCGGCAGCTTCGAGCATCCGTCCCACGAGTGTCGTCGTGGTGGACTTGCCCTTCGTCCCGGTAATCGCGATGACGCGCCCCTCGAGCAGGCGCCACGCGAGCTCGATCTCGCCGATGACCGGCACGCCGGCGCGAAGGGCAGCAACAAGGGCGGGCTGGTCGAGCGGCACTCCGGGGCTGACAACCACCAAGTCGGCTCCGACGGCGGTTTCGGGCCTGTTGCCACCGAGTTCGAAGCGGACACCCTCGTCGGCCAGAGCATCCTGGTCCCTCACGCTGGCCGCGAGATCCGTGAGCGTGACGCGGGCCCCCTGGCGCGCGAGCAGACGGGCAGCAGCACTGCCGCTTGCCTGGCCGCCAAAGACGACCACCCGCTTGCCTCTCAGTCCCGCTTCGCGCACTGCCAATCCCCCGATCCCCGTCGTCTCTTGTCACCGTCGGCCGAAGTTGGAACGTCGCCTTCCCGCTGGTGCTCCCGGTCCTCGGAGCCTACGATGAATCGGCCATCAGCGATCGGCTTGGAACCCGGAGGAAACAAGCCGACTGGGAACGGCTGAAGGTGGACGGCCTGGATTCCTTCACAGGCCGTCGGTCCCTCATTGCGTCGGTCGTAACAGGAGTCGCCTCTCGATTCGCCTCGCGCTGGTTCAGCCGAGAGGCGTTCCTTCGGGTCCCGCCGCGGTTCCCCGCTCCTTCATGAGCTTCTCGACGACCACCTCCGTCCTGATACCGCGCGAGCCCTTTACGAGGACGACATCTCCCGGTTTCACGAGCTGGAGCAACCGCTCAGCGGCCTCGTCGCTTGCCGGAACCCACGAAACGGTACCCGCCGGCATCCGCTCGGCCGCGGCTCGGGCCAGCGCCTGGGCGGGCCGCCCACCCACGGCTATCAACGTTTGGAGAGCGTGCGCCGCCTCTCGACCGCACTCCTCGTGCCAGGCTATAGACGTGCCCCCGAGCTCCAGCATCTCGCCGAGCACCCCCACCCGCCGGGGCGCCTCGATCTCCGAGACGAAGCGGAGCATCGCGAGAAGAGCGCGAGGGTTGGAGTTGTACGAGTCGTCGACGAGCTTTATCCCGTCACGGAGAGCCACGACCACCCCGCGGTGCGCCGCCGCGCGGATGCTGCGGATGCGGCTGGCGATCTCCGCGGGCTCGACCCCCAGTGACCATGCCGTTGCGGCCGCGGCGACGACGTTCGCGACGTTCACGCGCCCTACGAGCGGCGAGTGAAAAGCCGCCTGGCCAGAAGGCGTCACGAGCGTGCCGCTGGTTCCCTCGAGGCCGAGGTTTTCGACACCGGCCGCATGAACGGTAGCCTTGTTGTCGAAGCCGAATGTCACGGTCCGGCCCGGGAAGGCGCCGACGCGGGCCATCACCCTCGGATCGTCATAGTTCGCGATCAGCAGGCTCCCGGGCCCCGCCCCTTCCAGAATCTCCGCCTTCGCATCAGCTACCGCCTCGAGCGATTCGAAGAACTCTGTGTGGACCTCCGCAACGTTCGTCCACACGCGCACGTCGGGCTCGGCGATCCCGGAGAGCTTCCGAAGTTCTCCGGCGTGGTTCATGCCTAGCTCCACCACCGCCACGTCCGGGCGGTGCACGAGCTCGAGCAGGGAAAGCGGCAGCCCTATGTGGTTGTTCAGGTTACCGGCGTTCCTGAAGACCTTGAACTTCGCCGACAAGAAGGCGGCAGCGGCTTCCTTGGTAGTCGTCTTGCCCGCGCTGCCCGTGACCGCGACCACCTTCGAGCCGGACACGCGACGAACGTGTCGCGCCAGGTCCTGCAGGGCTTCTGTCGTGTCCCGGACCAGAATGGAGAACCGGACCGCCGCTTCGATCGGCCTGCTCACGACGACCCCGGACGCCCCGGCTGCCACGGCCGCGTGTACGAAGTCGTGGCCGTCGAAGCGGTCCCCGCGAATCGCGAAAAAAAGGGCTCCCGGCCGCAGCGAGCGGGAGTCGATCGAGAAATGCATCAGGCTGGCGCCGGCGTCGCCCTCGAGGCGCCCGCGCACCGCAGCGGCGGCTTCACCAGCGGTGATCACGGTCCCCCCGCGTTTCGAAGGCTTCGCGCCTGACAGCGAGCGCTGCTCTCGCGACTGCCGCGTCGTCGAATGGCAGCACCTTGTCGCCGATGACCTGGTACTTCTCGTGGCCCTTTCCAGCCAGCAGGACAACGTCGCCTGGCTCCGCCAGGTTGATTGCACGCTCGATTGCCGTACGCCGGTCCACCACCTCCATCACCTTGCGGTGCTTTCCGTTGCGATCCTCGATGGGGATGCCCCGGCGGATCTCGGCGATTATCGCGGCTGGGTCCTCGGTTCTCGGATTGTCGGACGTGACGATGACGAGGTCGCTCAACCGGGAAGCGACCGCGCCCATGAGCGGCCTCTTCGTCCGGTCGCGGTCGCCGCCGCAGCCGAACACGGTTATCAGCCGGCGCCGCGCCAGCGGCCGCGCTGTCTCGAGGAGGTTACGGAGGGCGTCGTCGGTATGCGCGTAGTCGACGACGACGCTCACGTCGTCACCCGAACCGGAGACGACCTGGAACCGTCCTGGCACACCCTCGACGGCGGCCAACCCTCTTGCGACCCCATCGAGGGGGAGCCCCAGCGCCACTCCCGATGCGACGGTTGCCAGCAGGTTGTAGGCATTCGGCCTGCCGACGAGCCGTGTACGCACATCTATTGGGCCAGCCGGGGTGCGAGCTGTGAAGGCGAGGCCGTCGAGCGAGAACTCGATCGGCCCGGGCTTGACGTCGGCATCGTGATCGATGGCGTATGTGATCGTGCTGCCGGCCACCACCGGCAGGATCGAAAGTCCGCGTGGGTCGTCCAGGTTCACCACTGCAGCGCCGCCCGCATCGAGCGACTCGAAGAGCCGGAGCTTCGCCCGGAAGTACCCTTCCATGTCGCCATGGAAATCGAGGTGGTCGCGGGTCAGGTTGGTAAAAACCCCCGCGCTGAAACGCACGGCAGCCACACGGTCGAGCACGAGGGCGTGCGAGGAAACCTCCATCGCACAAGCGCTGCAGCCGGCCTGCACCATCTCGCGCAGCATCCGCTGTATGTCGGGTGCCTCGGGAGTGGTCCGGGCTGCTTCCCTCTCCTCGCCCCCGATCCGGTACAAGACGGTCCCGAGTATCCCCGCGCGGATGCCGCACGCCTCGAGCGCCGACCCGAGCAGCCATGCGGTGGTCGTCTTCCCGTTCGTGCCGGTTATTCCGACGACCGTCATCTCGCGACTGGGATGGCCGTAGAAGGCGGCTGACAGCGAGGCGAGCGCGTTGCGGCTCTGTGCGACTCGGATCGACGGCACCGGAAGACCGCCCGGATCGGTTTCCGACACTACCGCCACTGCGCCGCGCGCAGCGGCAGCGGCAGCATACTTGGCACCGTCGTGAACCAGGCCGCGGACCCCGACGAAGAGCTCGCCGGGCGACACCCTGCGAGAGTCGTAGGCGATGCCCGAAACAACGGCCGAGAGGCGTTCGCCTGGAACGCCGGACAGCGCCTCGCGCGCCCAGTCGGCATCGATCGAGCGAAGCAGATCTCGGAGAGTCATTGGCTCGGCCTTTGTCCCTGCGGTTCGGGCCTCCCGAGCAGGATCGCGCAACGATCCCCTGGCTGCACCCGGGTCCCAGGCGGAGGATCCTGCGCCACGACCTCTCCCTGTCCGTTCAGGCTGACGATCATCCCGCGCCTGACTGCTTCGCGAACTGCCGCGCGTGCGCTCATTCCGACGAGGTTGGGAACCGCCTCCTGGTCCGCGCTGTGCTCACTGGGGGCGGCAGCGGCAACCGCGACAGCAGACTCCGGCCCCGGCGATGGCGCCCGCGAAGCCAGGATCGCACGCGGCGGGTCCACGTCGGGCGGGATCCCGTAGTGCCTTATCGCGTGTTCGGCGATGCGCCGGAAAATCGGCGCGGACACGGTCCCGCCGTAGTAACCCCTGCCGTGGGGCGAGGAGATGAGAACTATGATGGCGAGCCTCGGCGCGCTCGCCGGCAGGAAGCCGACGAACGATGCGTTGTACTCGCTTTGAGAGTACCTGCCATCGATCAGCCTCTGCGCCGTCCCGGTCTTTCCAGCTATCCTATAACCCGGTATCTTCGCTGCGGTTGCAGTGCCGCGTTCGACGACCTCCTGCATGATGGAAGCGAGGAGCGCAGCCGTCGTGGGGTCCACGGCGCGGCGAACTCGATGCGGCTTGACCTCCACCCTCCGGCCACCCTCGATCACCGCGCGAACGACCCTGGGTTGAACCAGCTCGCCGCCGTTCGCAATCGCGGACGCGGCGGTGACCATCTGGAGAGGCGTCACGCCGATCTGATAGCCCATCGAGATCGACGCGACGGCGCTGTCGTTGAGCTTCGACGGATCCCAGACAATGCCGGGATTCTCACCGCGGAAGTCGGGCGAGAGGCGCGACCCGAAACCGAACCGCCTGATGTAGCGCGTGAGCCGCTCCGCGCCGGTCCGCAGGCCGACCTTCGCCGCGCCGACGTTGCTCGATTTCACCAGAACGTCGGTGTAGCTGAGGACGCCGTACCGGTGAACGTCGTCTATGCGGCGGCCGCCGATGCGCAAGCAGCCCTCGCTGACGTCGATGGGATCGTTGGGCCCGACAACGCGCTCTTCCAGCGCTGCGGAGCCGGAAACGATCTTGAAGGTCGAACCAGGCTCGTAAAGGTCCTGGACTGCGCGGTTGCGTCCCCTGTTCGTGAGGTCCGCAGCCGGGTACTGCCAGAAGCGGTTCGGGTCGAAAGTTGGCTCGTTGGCGAGCGCGAGCACCTCGCCGGTGCGCGGGTCCATGACGATGGCCACGCCGCTCTCCGCGTTGTTGTCGGCCACACCGAAGCGCAGCTCCCGCTCGACGAAGTACTGGAGCGTGGAGTCGATCGTCAGCTCGAGCGTGGCTCCCGCCGTTGGCGGAACGGTGACCCTGTTGAAAACCCTCTGCTTGGCGTCCTTCTGGATTCGCGACGTCCCGTCGCGGCCGCGGACGCAGGCGTCGTATACCGCTTCGACCCCGGCCCCACCACGATTGTCGAGAAGCACGTACCCTAGAACGTGAGCTGCCAGCTGCCCTTTCGGGTAGTGCCGGCGTTCCTCTTTGTCGATCCCGATGCCGGGAAGGTCTAGCGCCTGGATCCGCTGCGCGAGTTCCGGGGACACATGACGGCGGACGCCCGGCCACAGGGGCACCCAGGGCCGCTTGTAGCCGAGCCGCTCGGCAAGTACTGCCCTCTCAGCCGAAGAGCAGCCGCCCGCCGCCGCGCAAATCGCCGCCGCGGTCGCGTCCCGGTCCTTCACCTCCGGCGGCACGGCGAACGGCACGTGCGCGTCCACGCTGAACGCCAGCAACCGGCCGTTGCGGTCCACGATGTCGCCGCGCTTGGCGGGTACCTTCAGCGTCTTGTTCTGCTGCTTGTCAGCGTAGGCCTGGAGCTCTTCGCGAGCCACGACCTGAAGGTAGACGAGCCGGCCGAGTATGACGAGCAGCCAGACCAGGAAGAGGGCGGCCAGCGCCATCAGCCGGCTGTCTATGGTCTTCCGCCAGGCCGGCCTGTCCGATGTCGCTTCAGCCATCCGCGCCTCCCCCGCCGTCAACCGCTGCTCGCCTCGCCTCCAGACTGGTGGGGCGACGCGCGTCCGCCCCTGTCGAAAGCAACACGGCCGCCCCTGGCCCCGAAACTCAACGCGCAGCCACCACGGACTTCTCCGGCAACGCGGACGGTTCCAGGTGCCGCAGGATCACGATGTCGTCCTGCCCCGGCGGTGTCAGGCCAAGCCGGGCCGTTGCCTCGCGTTCGATGCGCGACAGATCCCGCAGTGACTCGATCTTCAGGCGCAGCTGCCGATTGGTCTCTTCCTCCGCGGCCATCTCTCGCTGCAACTGCTCGACCTTGTAGCCGTGGACCCGCATCTCGAAACGCTGCCCCGCCGAGACGGCCAGCACCAGTGCGAAGACGATGCCGGCGGCGACCCATTGCCACATGTCCCGCCGCCGCCCCCTGTCCACCTCGCAGGCGACTGCCTTGTTCCTGATTTCCTTCCTGATCGGAAACTCAAAACCGTCCGCATAACCGTCGAGGGTTCTCACCGCGCTGGATGCTGTCTTCATGCCGCCACCCGTTCGATCACCCTCAGCTTCGCGCTCCGACTGCGCGGGTTGCGCTCCAACTCGTCCTCGGAAGCGGTCACGGGCCTCCGTGTCACCACCACCATCCGAGCGGCCGGATCCGCGCTCAGCCTCCGGAACGTATGCTTCACGACGCGGTCCTCGAGCGAGTGAAACGCGATGACCGCCAAACGCCCACCCTCCTCCAACCGCCGGCACGAAGCGGCCAGATAGTCGTCGAGTCCCGACAGTTCGTCGTTGGTCCAGATCCGCAACGCTTGGAACGTGCGCGTAGCCGGGTCGAGCCTTGCCGCTTGCGCCCGGCGCGGAATCGCGCGCCGCACGGTCTCGGCAAGGTGACTGGTCGTCGAAAGCCTGCCGCCACGACGGGCCTCGACGATGGCGCGCGCGATCCGGCGAGAGTGCCGCTCCTCCCCGTAGCGGAAGATGACGTTCGCAAGCTGCTCCTCCGACACGGCATCGAGTAGATCCCCGAGTGTCCGCCCGGTGCTTCTGTCCATTCGCATGTCGAGCGGCGCCTCGCGTTGGAAACTGAATCCCCTCCCCTCGGCCTCGAGCTGGTAGGACGACATGCCAAGGTCCGAAACGATGCCCGATACGAGGTCGATGCCGAGCCAATCGAGGACCCTGTCGATCTCGCGGAAGTCCGCGTGTACCAAGTCGACTCTGTCTCCCCAGCCCCGGAGCGCGTCGCGCGCGATTGACAGCGATTCCCTGTCCCTATCGATTCCGATGAGCCTCGTCGCGCCCGCCTCGAGCAAAGCCCTTGCATGCCCGCCAAGCCCCACCGTGCAATCGACGAACGTCCCACCGCGCGCCGCGACGAGCGCAGACACCACCTCGTCGCGCAGGACCGGCTCGTGAACAACCATCGCGCCCTCGACGCGCGCGCCTCAGATCCCGTATTGGCTGAGCGCCAGCAGGTCCTCATCCGTGAGCGGCTCCGACAGCACGCGGTTCGCGCACCGCTCGTGGTTCCAGACCTCGATGTATTTCTGCTGGCCCAGAACGTCTACGTCACCGACCATCCCGGCGGATTCGCGCAGCCGCGGCTGAATCAGAACGCGACCCTGCTTGTCCAGCTCCGCGGTCTGACCGAAGTAGTTGACGCGGTCGGAGAACTTGCGGAGGGCAGGCAGGGTGGAAGGAGCACCTGCGAGCTTGCGCTCGATTTCCTCCCAAACCGGCATTGGGTAGAGCCGCACGGATTCGCCTGTCAGGCTCGTCACGAACAGGTCCGTGCCGTAGCGCTCTTCGATGAAAGCCCGAAAGGCGCTCGGGACCTTGAGCCGACCCTTATCGTCGATTTTCGCCGGCAGGTTTCCCCGAAGCACCTCTTCACTCCACTTTGGTCTAAATAACTCCACCGCGATACTAGATGAGGTGCCTAGGGTTGTCAAGCCGTTTGGCGGCCATCGCAATGAAAAAAGAGGTAGTTACACCGTTTTTTCGCTGTATTGGGTTGACAGACCTAAGACAGGCGACTCGGCGCCAGCACCGGCGCCCCTTCCGCCTCGCTTTCTGACCCGTGTTACGATGTGCCGTTTCGTGTCCACGCTTGCCGGCTCGAGTCCATGCAGCCGGCCACCGGTCCTCCGATGCTCCGAACCGCGCTCATCGGCTTTCCGTCAGCCGGCAAGACGACCTTGTTCCGGCTGGTCACAGGGCACGCCGAACCCACTGTTCACGGCCGGTTAGAGCCGACGCTCGGCATCGCGCGGGTGCCGGACGGGCGCCTCGACCGGCTCGTCGAGATCTACTCGCCTCGGAAGCGCGTTCCTGCGACTGTGGGTTTTGCCGATCTCGCCGCCGTCCCCGGGGGCGGTGCTGCAGCGCTCGTAGACGTCGCTTCCTATCGCGATGCGGACGCGCTCGTGCATGTCCTCGGCAGCTTCGGCGAGGCGCGTGAGCCGCGTGCCGATGGCTCGAGCCCGCCTGCACGCGACGCGCAGGCGATGGAGGACGAGCTGATACTCGCCGACCTGGCGGTCGCCGAACGCCGCCTGGAGCGCATCGGGAGGGACCTGAAGAAGGTTCGCAATTCGGAACTCGAGAAGGAAAGGGACCTCCTGACCCGATGCAGGTCTGCCCTCGAGCAGGGGCAGCCTCTGAGGGCCATCGAGCTGGGGCGCGAAGACGAGAAGAGGCTGCGTGGCTTCCAGTTCCTGTCCGCCAAGCCCCTTCTCCTCGTCGTGAACGTGGACGAGGCGGACGTAGGATGGCTCATCGAAGCCGGCCGCATGGTTCGGGAGACGGGCCTTGGCCCTTTCCTCGAGCGGGGTGCGACGAAAGCCGTTGCTGTCTGCGCGAAGATCGAACTCGAGATCGCGCAGCTGGATGCGGGCGACGCCGCCGCGTTCCTCGCGGATCTCGGCCTCACCGAGTCGGGCGTCGATCGTGTCATCCGGGCGACATACGACCTGCTCGGCTACATCTCGTTTTTCACGGTCGGCGAGGACGAATGCAGAGCCTGGTCCATCCCGAGGGGCACGACGGCACAGGCAGCCGCCGGCGAGATCCATTCGGACCTCGCCCGTGGCTTCATACGCGCGGAGGTCGTACCGTTCGAACGGCTGGCGGCGCGCGGCTCCATGCACGCCTGCCGCGAACACGGCGAGGTACGGCTCGAGGGAAAGGACTACCTCGTCCAAGACGGCGACGTGATAACTGTCCGCTTCGCCACTTGAGGCCCTGGTTCGATGGACACCCGCCGCGTTCTCGTATGTGAAACCCAGGTGCCTCTCGTCTTCGGAGGCGCCGAGATCCTGGTACGCGAGCTGGTCGCGCAGCTGAGGAGCCGCGGTTTCGTGGCTGACCTCGTGAGCCTTCCTTTCAAGTGGTACCCAAAGGAAGAGATCCTCGCACACGCAGCTGCCTGGCGTCTGATCGACCTGAGCGAGAGCAACGGCCAGAGGATCGATCTCGTCATCGCGACCAAGTTTCCCTCTTACTTCGTCCGCCACCCGAACAAGGTCACCTGGCTGGTTCACCAGCACCGCGCCGCCTACGATCTCTGCGGCACGCAGTACGGAGACTTCGACCACGTCGAGCTCGACGTCGGGCTGAGACAGCGGCTCGTGGAACTCGACCGGACGATGCTCGGCGAGTCGAAACGCGTCTACACGATAGGGCGAGTCACCTCGGCCCGCCTGGAGAAGTACAACGGGATAAGCGCCCCTCCGCTGTATCATCCTCCGAGGCTTGCTTCGCTCCTCCGCCCTGGCCCTTACGGAGACTACGTGCTCTCGGTCGGCAGGATCGAGTCGATCAAGCGGGTCGATCTGGCTGTACGCGCCCTGGCCGCCGTCCCGGGCTCCCTGCGCCTGGTTGTCGTCGGTGAAGGAACGCAGCGGCCACACGTCGAGCGGGTGGCCGAGTCGCTGGGGCTGAACGACAGGGTGACTTTCCTGGGCACGGTCAGCGACGACGACCTCGTCGCGCTGTATGCGGGGGCGTTGGCGGTCGTCTTCGCACCGTTTGACGAAGACTACGGCTACGTGACGCTCGAGGCGTTCCTGGCCCGCAAACCCGTGATAACGGCCTGGGACTCGGGCGGGCCGCTGGAGTTCGTCGAAGACGGCGTCAACGGCCTGGTGGCCGAGCCCTGCGCAGAGGCTCTGGCAGAAGCGATGGCGCTCCTCGAGGGCGACCGCGACCTGGCGGCGCGCATGGGAGAGGCCGGCTTCACGCGGGCATCCCACGTCACGTGGGATGGCGTGATCGAAAGTCTTGTGGGAAGCGCGCATTGACCAAGCTCATCATTCAGATCCCGTGCCTCAACGAGGAAAAGACACTTCCGGCAACCCTGCGCGACCTGCCGCGAACTGTTCCAGGCATCGACGTCATCGAGGTGCTCGTCATCGATGACGGTTCGAGCGATGGAACGGTGGAAGCAGCTCTCGCGGCCGGCGCCAACCACATCGTCAGGTTCCGGAGGCGCAAGGGTCTGGCGGCTGCGTTCATGGCCGGCATGGACGCAAGCCTCCGGCTGGGCGCCGATTACATCGTCAACACCGACGGCGACAATCAATACTCGGGGGAGGACATTCCGCGCCTGCTGGCCCCGCTCATCCGCGGCGAGGCGGACATGGTCATCGGGGATCGCAACATCAAGGGCCTCGAACACATGAGCGGCGCCAGGAAGCGGCTGCAGCAACTCGGCAGCTGGGTGGTGCGGCAGGTGTCGAACACGGACGTACCCGACACGACGAGCGGCTTCCGGGCCTACACGCGCGAGGCCGCCATGCGCCTGACGATCGTGTCGGAGTTCACCTACACGCTCGAGTCGATCATCCAGGCCGGCAAGAAGCGGATGGCGATAGCGCACGTGCCAGTCAACACGAACCCGAGGACCCGCGAGTCGCGGCTGTTCAACAGCGTCTGGACGTACCTGAAGGCATCGGCGGCAACCATCGTGCGCATCTACGCGATGTACGAGCCGTTGAAGGTGTTCACGACGATAGGGCTGGCCGTCTTCGCCGCCGGCGTGGCAATCTCGCTGCGTTTCCTCTACTACTTCGCGACGGGGACTGGCTACGGCCACCTCCAGTCGCTGATCCTGTCGGCCGTGCTGATGATCGTAGGCTTCCAGGTCGCACTCATCGGTCTGGTGGCCGACGTCATTTCCGGCAACAGGAAGCTGATCGAGGACCTGCTGTACCGGGTGCGGCGGATCGAGAGCTCGCTCCAAGGCGCGGCCGACCCCAAGAGCGATCGGCCGATCGAGACCAGGAGAAGCGTTGGCCAGCACTGATTCGACCTCTGTCGTCATCCCCGCCTTCAATGAGGCTGCCGTCATCGGCAGCGTCGTGTCGGCGCTAGCTGCGTCGGGCCCGTGGCGCGAGATCATCGTCGTCGACGATGGCTCGTCGGACGCCACCTCGGAGGCAGCGCGCCAGGCCGGTGCCCGCGTCGTGCGGCACCCGTACAACAAGGGGAACGGCGCCGCCGTGAAGAGCGGCCTGCGGCACGCTGTGGGCGAGAACGTCCTGATTCTGGACGGCGACGGGCAGCACCGAGCGGCCGACGCCCCGCGGCTCGTCGCCCGGCTCGGCGAGTACGACCTCGTCGTTGGAGCGCGGTCGGCCGCAACGCAGGCGAACGGCGCGCGGCGGGCCGGCAACCAGCTGCTCAACTGGCTGGCGGGCTACCTGGCGGGCCACCGCATCCCAGATCTGACCTCCGGGTTCCGGGCGGCGCGGCGCGAGTACATGATGGAATTCCTGCACCTTCTCCCCAACGGCTTCTCCACGCCGACTACGACGACGCTTGCTTTCTTCAAGGCGGGCTACAACGTCGCCTTCGAACCGATCGACGCCGACGCGCGGGTGGGCCGCTCCAAGATCCGCCTGACGCGCGACGGCGTGAAGTTCTTCCTGATCCTGCTGCGGGTGATCACCATCTTCAGCCCGCTGCGGATCTTCCTCCCGCTGAGCCTCGTCACCTTCGCGGTGGGAGCCGGATACGCGGCATGGACCATCGCGACGCAGTCGCACATTGCCAACTCGTCCGTCCTGCTGATCATGTTTTCCGCCGTCGTGTTCCTAGTCGGCCTCGTGTCGGAGCAGATCGCGGCGCTGCGCTTCGAAGGGCGGCGCTGAATTGCAGGGATGGGGAAGGATGGGTTCAATCTGGCAGCGGGGCGCCCTGGCGTGACCGAGACCGGTTCGGCTGGGTCTCGGGCGTCATGGCACGGCCCACTCCTGGCCTGCGCGCTGGCAGCGTCCCTCGTGCTTCGCGTCGCTTTCAGCTTCGGCTATTGGACCGGCAAGCCGCTCACCTGGGACGAGCAGGAGTATCTGTTGCTCGCCGAGAGCCTCGCCGGCGGCCGGGGCTTCCATTACCCGGATCCGCAAGAGGGAGCTGCGGCAAAGCGATTCGAGAGGCCACCGGGCTTCCCAGTTGCATTGGCAGCGGTTCTCGTGGGTACTCGGGCAGCCGTGCCCGACAGCTGGCTGGCCGGGCGGGAACTTGCGTCCTGGCTCACCCAAGACTCGTCGAGCGTGCCGCCTTCGATAAGGCTGGGCCAGGCGTTCCTGGGCAGCTTAGTGGTACTGCTGATCGCCGGCCTCGCCCGGCGGGCCGCAGGGCGGGTGGCTGGCGTTGCCGCCGCGTGGCTGGCAGCCGTCTATCCTCCCTTGGTCTGGGTCTGCGCCTACGTGCTGAGCGAGCCGCTCTACTCGGTGCTCGCCTTGTCAACTGCTCTGCTGCTGGCTGCCGCAACGTCGAACGACGTTCGAAGGCCGCGGTTGGTCGCTTTTGTGGCCGGCCTGGCAGCGGCCCTGGCCGTGCTCACGAGAGAAGCCATGCTCCTCTTCCTGCCCCTGGCCTTCATCTGGCTGCTGTGGCGGCGCAAGCTTGCGCTCGCTGCGTTGCTTGCGGCAGGCGCAGTCTGCGGCCTTGCCCCCTGGGCTGCCAGGAACTTCGCGGCAGACAGGACCTTCCGGCTGTCAGCCGCTCGCGGCGGCATCAACTTCTGGATCGGAAACAACCCTCTCGCGCGCGGCGAGGGGGACATGGCGGCAAACCCCGAGGTCAAGCGCGCGTCGCTCGCGCTCGAGGCAGCCCACCCCGGCGCCAGCCCCGCGGAAATGGACCGCGTGTACTACCGCGAGGCGTTTGATTACATCGCGCGCGAGCCGGTTTCCTGGGCGAAGCTTCTGGGCCGGAAGCTGTTCTACACGGTCGTTCCGGCCGGCCCCTCCTACACTCTCAGGTCTCCCCGCTACATGTATGCCTCGGTGGCTTCGTACGGCCTGTTGTTCATCGCCGCGATTCCCGGCGCCGCCTGGCTGGCTCGGAAGCGTCGTGGGCCGTGGTCCCTGTGGATTCTGGGCGCGTCGGCCGTGCTGACCAACCTCGTGTTCTTTCCGCAGGAACGTTTCCGCATACCTGTGATCGACCCTGTGCTGATCGTCTGCGCTTCGGCGTGGATGGCCGCCTGGGCGGAACGGAGGCTCCGGTGAACCGCCCATCTGCGGCCGGCGGCACCGCTGTGGACGCTCGGCGTGAAATCCTGGTCATCCTGACGACGTCTTTCCCGCGGTTCGAGGGCGACACTGTAGGCACCTTCATGGAGCCAATCGCGCGGCACTTGGCGGCCCGCGGCCATGACGTTCACGTGGTGCTTCCTTTCCACACGAAGCTCGAACGCAGGGGCAGGGAAGGTTGCCTCACTTTCCACCCCTTCCGCTATGCGCCGGCTCGGTCGCTGAACGTGTTCGGCTATGCCGAGGGGCTGAGGGCCGACGTCCGGCTCCGCGGTGCTGCTCTCCTGGCTGCCCCGCTCGCATTGGTATCGGGATGGGCCGCAACGCGTCGCGTCGCGCGTGCGGTAGGTGCAACGGTTGTTCACGCGCACTGGGTGATCCCCGGCGGCGTCATCGGGCGGCTTTCGGCTGGCAGGCGGCCCCTTGTCATCAGCCTGCACGGATCGGACGTCTTCGTTGCTGAGAAGCACAGGACAGCAGGCCTTGCAGCGAGGTACGCCTTCGCGGGCGCCGGCTGGGTCACGGCGTGCAGCGACGACCTCAGGGACCGCGCAATCGCCCTCGGCGCCAGGCCCGATCGCATCGAGACCGTGCCGTACGGCGTTGACGCGGAGCGCTTCCGGCCCGACCCATCGCTTCGGCGGCGCGTCCGCCAGGATCTCGGCCTGGAGGCCGACCAGCCGCTCGTTTTCACCGCGGGCCGCTTCGTGCGGAAGAAGGGGTTCGAGTACCTGGTCGAAGCCGCCGCGGCTCTGATTCCGAAGTGGCCGCGGATGGTGCTGGTCATCGGCGGCGGCGGCGACCTCGAGCGGGAGCTCGAGGAGCGTGTCGTCTCGCTGGGCATAGCAGCGCACGTCCGGTTCCCCGGGGTGCTCGAGCACGACCAGGTCGCTGGTCACCTCGCAGCGGCTGACGTTGCCGTCGTCCCCTCTGTCCGTGACGATTCGGGCAACGTGGACGGGCTGCCGAACGTGGTAATGGAGGCGCTCGCTTCGGGCACACCGCTGGTCACGACCGCAGCCGGAGGGATCGGAGCTGTTGTCGAGCACGGGAGGACGGCGCTCGTCGTCGCGCAGCGCGATCCCGCCGGCCTCGCGTGTGCAATCGACGCGCTGCTTGGCGACCCTGCGCGCCGCGCGGAGCTGGGCCGGGCCGCGAGAACGGATGTAGCGGCGAAGTGGACCTGGGAGCGTGTTGCCGAAAGGTTCGAAGCAGCGTACCGACTGGCCTCGAAAAGGGCTGATTGACTTGCTGCCATGAGGCCGGCATGCTATGTTTTGCGGTTCCGAGGTGGCCATTGTCACTAGAAAGCCGCCCCCCCGGCCTCAGCGTCTTCTTCCCGGCTTACAACGACAGCGGGACGATCGCCAGCATGGTCATCGGCGCCATCCAGGCCGCTCGCAGCCTGACGTCCGACTACGAGGTCATCGTCGTCAACGACGGCAGCTCGGACGCCACCGCGCTGGTCGCTGACGAGCTCTCGGAGCTCTATCCGCAGGTCCGCGTGATACACCACGAGAAGAACCGGGGCTACGGGGGCGCCCTGCGGAGCGGCTTCGAAGCGGCAACCAAGGACCTCATCTTCTACACCGACGGCGACGCGCAGTACGACCCTCGCGAAATGGTCCTGCTCTGGGCGGAGATGCGCCCGGGCATCGACCTGGTCAACGGTTACAAGATCAGCCGTTCCGATCCTCTCCACCGCATCGTCATCGGGCGGTTGTACCACCACGCGGTGAAGCGGCTCTTCGGGCTCCGCGTCCGCGACGTGGACTGCGATTTCCGACTGCTCCGCCGATCGATCTTCGACCGGGTGAAACTCGAGAAGAACAGCGGCGTCATCTGCCTCGAGATGATGAAGAAGATCCATGACGCGGGCTTCACGATCGCCGAGGTCCCCGTCCACCACTTCCACAGGGCCTACGGCAAGTCACAGTTCTTCAACTTTCGCAGGGTTCTCCGGACGGCAAGGGACGTGGTCGGGCTCTGGATAGCGCTCGTCGTGCGCCGTGAGCACCTCGCAGCCTCTGCCGTCTCTGGCCGGGAGGAGGCCGGGGCTCCCGCAGGAAGAGCCGGGGTCCGCTCGTGAAATCGGACTGCTACGCCTTCTACGAGGGCTGCCCGGTGATGATCACCGGTGGTCTTGGCTTCATCGGCAGCAACCTCGCCCGGCGGCTGGTGGATATCGGCGCCGATGTCCTGCTGGTGGACTCGCTGATCCCCCAGTACGGAGGCAACTTCTTCAACATAGCCGGGTTCGAGGACAAGCTCCGCGTCAACATCGCTGACGTCCGCCAGCAGAGCACGATGAACTACCTCGTTCGCGGCCGCCGGGTGATCTTCAACCTGGCCGGGCAGGTTAGCCACGTGGACAGCATGCAGGACCCCTATACCGACCTCGAGATAAACTGCCGGAGTCAGTTGTCGCTCCTGGAGGCCTGCCGCCGCTTCAATCCAGCAGTGAAGGTGGTCTTCGCCGGGACCCGCCAGGTCTACGGAAAGCCCGACTATCTGCCGGTCGACGAACGCCACCTGGTTCGTCCTACAGATGTCAACGGGATCAACAAGGCAGCCGGCGAGAACTACCACATCGTCTACAACAACGTGTTCGGCGTCCGCGCCTGCTCGCTGCGACTGACCAATGTCTATGGGCCGCGGCAGCTCGTAAAGCACAACCGCCAGGGCTTCATAGGCTGGTTCATCCGGCTCGCCGTCGAGGGCCGCGAGATCCAGGTCTACGGCGATGGCTCGCAGGTCCGCGACTTCGTCTTCGTGGACGACGCCGCGGATGCTTTCCTGAGGGCCGGCCAGTCGGACGAGTGCAACGGGCAGGTGTTCAACGTCGGCGGCTCCGAGCCGGTAAGCCACCGCGACCTCGTGCAGTTGCTGATCGCCACGGCCGGGTCCGGAAGCGTCCGGTTCGTGGACTGGCCGCCCGAGAAGAAAGCGATCGACATTGGCAGCTTCTACGCCGACTCGAGCAAGTTCACGAAGACAACGGGCTGGGTGCCGCGAACGTCGCTGGCCGCGGGGTTGACCGAAACGGTGAACTTCTACAGGCAGCACCTCGGGAAGTACATCGACACGGAAGGCGCGCAGGCGGAGCCGGCCCAGTGACCGTAGGCGTCCCTTTCACACGGCTCGTACCGGACGAGGATCGGGAGGCCGTCGAAGCGGCGATCGCGAGGGTCGTAGACAGCGGCTGGTTCGTGCTGGGGCCGGAGGTCGAGGCCTTCGAGGCGGAATTCGCCGCCGCGTGCGGAACATCGGCCAGTGTTGGGGTGGGGACGGGCACCGACGCGATCGCGCTCATTCTCCGCGCGCTCGGCATCGGGCCCGGCGACGAGGTCGTGACAACGCCCGTTTCGGCGGCCTACACGGCGCTCGCGGTGATGATGACGGGCGCACGCCCGGTCTTCGCCGACATAGATCCGCAGCGCCTGACGCTGGACCCCCGAGCAGCAGAATCGGCGGTGACGCCCCGGACCCGTGCCCTGCTTCCGGTCCACCTTTACGGCCAGCCGGCCGACATGCCAGCGCTTGCGGCTGTTGCTGAGAGACACGGCCTCGCGCTGGTCGAGGACTGCTGCCAGGCGCACCTCGCGACGTGCGAGGGCCAGCCGGTCGGTTCTTGGAGCGCGGCGGCCGCCTTCAGCTTCTACCCCACCAAGAACCTGGGAGCGCTCGGCGACGGCGGCGCCATAGTGACCTCCGATCGCATGCTGGCGGAGCGCCTGAAACGGCTGCGAAACGGAGGGCAGTCGGATCGGTACCATCACGCCGAGTTCGGGGTGAACAGTCGGCTGGATGAAATCCAGGCAGCTGTGCTCAGAGCGCGGCTGCCCTATCTGCGAGGATGGACGGCAGCTCGGCGCGCGGCTGCCTCGAAGCTCCGGGCGACAATCCGGACACCCCACGTCACCGTCCCGCCAGAAGCCGACCCCGGTCACGTGTATCACCTGTTCGCAGTTCTGACAACCCGGCGCGAAGAGCTGCGCGGTCACCTGGCAGCGGCCGGCATCGAGACGCTCATTCACTACCCGGTCCCGGTCCCCCGGCAGCCGGCGCTGTCGGCGATGCGGCCTGCCGTATGCCCGGTTGCAGACCGGATCTGCAACCAGGTCTTGTCGCTGCCGCTGCACCCGGCCATCACGCCGTCGGAGCTCGACGCGATCCAGGCCGCTGTCAACAGTTTCAGCCAACCGTGAGCTACCTGGTCACAGCACTCGCCGTCCTGCTCGTGGCGTGGCTGCCCGGCGCCTTGGTCTTCCGGCTGCCTGTTGCAGAGCGGTCTCGCAGGGCGGGGCTCGATCTCGACGAACGGCTCTTCTGGGAAGTGATGATCGCGTTGTCGCTGTCATCGGTAATGGCGGTCGCTCTTGCCTTCTGCGGGCGATACAGCCTCGAGGCGCTGCTGGCCGTCAATGCCGCTCTCTCGCTGGCCGTTGTTCTCGCGTGGCGATCGCGCCTTCGCCTCGGAGCGTCCGCCGGGCGCGCACGCTGGACGCTAGCCATCCCATTGGCTCTCGCCGTGGTGGGCGCGCTGCTCTTCTTCCCTCCCGCGGAGCACGTGATTGGAGGAAAGGACCCAGGCGTCTACGTCAACGAGGGGATCCAGATTGCAAAGCTCGGCGGCCTCGTCATCCGCGACCAGACGGTTGCCGACGTCCCTGCACGACTAAGAGATCTCTTCTTCCCTTCTCACGACAACCCCACCTACTACGGAATCCGTTTCATGGGTTTCCGCATCCTCGATCCGGCCGAGGGAACCGTCGTCGGGCAGTTCCCACACCTCTACCCAATCTGGATAGCGGTCGGATACGGAATCGGTGGGCTGACTGGCGCGCTCCAGGTAACCGGGCTGTGGGCAACTCTCGGGCTGATCGCGCTGTATGTCGCGGGGAAGCGCGTCGCCGGCGCGGCGGCGTCGGGGGCAGCTGCCGGTCTGCTCGGCATCTCGGTCGTCCAGATCTGGTTCGCCAGGGAACCGAACTCCGAAGTTGTGGCTCAGCCACTGATCCTGGCGGCGATCGCCGCATTCACGTTCGCCGACGAGCGCCACGACCGCTTCTTCGCAGCACTCTCGGGCGTCCTCTTCGGCCTGCTCCTTTTCCTGCGTCTCTTCGATGCCGTCATCGCGCTGGCCGGTATCGCGCTCGCGCTCGTGCTCCTGATGCTCGATCGCCGCCGGCCCATGCTGTCGTTCCTCGTTCCGCTGACGCTGGTAGGCGGCCTTGGCGCGGTCTACCTCGCGCAAGTGATGACAGCCTACGTCGAGCTCCCTGCGATCTTCCTGAACAACTTCGCGGCCTCCCGGACGCCGGTTGTAGCTGCCCTGGTTCTGGCTGCCGCAGCGCTTGCCGTTCTGGCTGCCCGCCGGCCCGCTCTCAGGGACGCATTGAAAGACGCGGTGCCGTGGCTCATGGCCGCCGTCCTTTCGGGAAGCGCCATCTACGCTTACTTCTTCCGCCAGCCGGTCGGGCGACTTGCCTGGCACGATGCGGCCTCGCTCCGAACCTTTGCCTGGTACCTTCCACCTGCCGGCATCGCCGCGGCCGTAGCCGGTTACGTGCTGCTGACATGGCGCCGCTTCTGGTCGAACACCGCTTGGCTCACCTGCATCTTGGTCTCCAGTCTCGTGGTCTTTTACAAGATCCGGGTGGTTCCAGAGCATTTCTGGATGACGCGGCGCTTTCTGCCCTTGATCCTGCCAGCCGCGCTCCTGCTCCTTTGCGGCCTTGCATTCATCTCCGTCACTCGGCGCGCGCCGCAGGTTTATGCGCCCGGGGCGGGACGGCGGTGGCTGACCGGAATCGCGGTACCGGTCCTGTTCCTGGGGCTCGTCGGCGGCGCACTCGCACGCGCGAGCCGGGCGGTCCTCCAGCACGTGGAGTACCGCGGCGTGGTGCCTCGGCTTGAAACCCTCGCTGCCCGGTTCCGACCCGACGACCTCCTGGTCGTCGAGTCGCGGAACGCATCGGACATGCACGTCCTGGCGCTGCCGCTCGCCTACGTCTTCGATCGCAACGTCCTGGTCCTCAACACGCCGAAGCCTGACAAGCTCATGTTCGTGGAGTTTCTCAGACAGGCGCAGCGACGTTACAACGCCGTCTACTTCCTGGGCGGAGGCGGGACCGATCTCCTGTCGCGTTCGATACGGGCGAGCGCGACAGCAAGCGAACGGTTCCAGGTCCCGGAGTACGATTCTCCAGTCAACAGCTACCCGTCCGGCGTCCGCTTCAAAGAGTTCGACTTCGGGATCTACCGGTTCGAGCCGACAGACGGGAGAGCCGTCCCGGACGAATCCTCGCGTCTGGAGATCGACGTCGGCTCCGGGGACGACTTGCACGTCGTCAGGTTCCACGCGAAGGAACGGACGGGCGAGAACGGGCAGGTGTCGTTCCGGTGGACGCGCGACGTGTCCTACATCTCGCTTCCTGGAATGGCGGAGGGCGCGACGAAGCTCACCATCTGGGCCAGCGACGGCGGTCGGCCGTTCGGAGCTCAGCCAGCCGTCCTGCGCATGTGGCTGGACGACGAACCGCTGGGGCAGACGATGGTGAGCCACGGCTTCCGTGCCTACGAATTCGCAGTCCCGCCCTCCGTCGCGAACGCCGCAAGCCGGCGCGAGGAGCCGGCCCTCCTCAAGCTGTCGGTCAGCACGTGGAGCCCGAAGCAGCTTCTCGGCAGCCAGGACGACCGCCAGCTCGGCGTGATGCTGGACCGCGTCGAAGTAAAATAGGCGGCGATTCAGGAAAAAGGCGTCCGGCTTGTTCCGTCATCTTCAGATCGACAGCCCGCGGGACCGTTGGCTGGTGGGGTGCGCCGACGCACTGCTCGCGGCCGGGATGGCTCCGAGGCGGATCTTTCCACGAAGGCACAGTCGGCCGGCTCGGATCCTGCTGCTGCGCCTCGAACGAATGGGGGATCTGCTGATGACGAGATCTGCCATCGCGGAGCTGCGCCGAATAGTTCCCGGGGCAGCCATCGACCTGGTCGTCGGTTCGTGGAACGCCGGCCTTGCCCGCCTTCTCCCGGGGCTCGACCGCGTAGAAACGCTCGACATGTCATGGCTGGCGCGAGGCGCCGCAAGGCGCCAGAACGGCCGTCGGGCAGCAGCGCGGCTGGCTCGACAGGTCATCACTTGGCGGAAGCGCCGCTACGACCTCGCGATCAACTTCGAGCCGGACATCAGGTCGAACTTCCTCATGGCGATGTCCGGTGCTCGAAGACTTGCAGGTTTCGGGACGGCCGGTGGCGGCCCCCTGTTGACGGACGTGGTCCCTTACGACAGGACATCGCACGTCTCGACGAACAGCATCCGTCTGGTGCGGCAGGCAACGACTGGTTGCGCCGGAGCATTCCAGAAGGAGCGGGCGGCTTCTCAGGACAATGGCGCGACAGGCGACCGGCTCGTTCCGCCCGAACACGCCCGGCGACGCGCGCGCGCCCTGATCGACGCGGAGTTCGCGCTCGCACGCATCCAGCCCGCCGCCGCGGGTCCGCTGGTCGGCCTGCACGCCGGCGGAGCGCGGGGAATCAAGCGATGGCCACCCGATCGCTTTGCCGCCGTCGCGGCGCGCATCGCTCGGGTCTGGCGCGCGACAACCGTGCTGGTCGGCGACGACGAGGATGCCGGTATCAACGAGAGTTTGCGGGGTACGCTCTCCCCGGGTGTGCCCGTAGTCGACCTCACCAGCAAGGCCGACATAGTCACCCTCGCCGCGATACTCGAGCGGCTCTCGCTGCTGCTGGCCGTCGACAGCGGCCCGATGCACCTCGCCGATGCTGTCGGTACCCCGCTCGTGGCAGTCTTCGGGCCCTCCGATCCGAAGCGGTGGGGCCCGTCAGGGCCCTTGTCGCGCGCTGTCCAGGCCTCGCTGCCATGCAGCCCCTGCAACCGCATACGCCGTCCGCCGCAACGCTGCTCGCCCGGCGTGCCCGACTGCATGCTGTCGATCCAGGAAGCAACCGTCTACGAGGCTGCCGCTTCCCTGCTCGAAATCGGCCGAATCTCTACTGAAGGCGTTGGCGGCACGGTTCTCGCGCCTGCTGAAGCGGATCGTGTCGAAGGGACCCGCCCGTGAACGCGGCGGGTGACGCTCTCCGGATCACGACGGAAGCCGGCGAGCGTACGGTATCGCTGGCGCGCTACCTCGGTCCCGATGCGTTGGAGGCTGCCGAGGACGAAGCGAATCGCTGGGTGAAGTCCCTGCGCCACGCACGCGTGGACGGGTTGCCGCTGAGAGACCGCTTTACTTGTCGCGGCGATTCGCTCTGGTGGTTCATGGAGCTCTACCTGCACAAGGAGCGGGTGGTCAATTCCATCTTCCGGACGACCCTCGCTCTGGAATCGCTCGTGGAGCACGAGCAGCCGCGCAGGATGGCGCCCGGGTCGTCGAGCGGGGTCGACCCCGTGCTCGAGGTCCTGGGCCGGCAGATGGCGGAGAGGCGCGGCTTCGAATGGTACGGCCCCGGTAAGGCAGCGCAGGCTGGCCGCGGCCGGATGCAACGTCTGCTGCGGAACGCATACTTCCACGCGGCCGTCTCTCTCGCAAACCGGCTCCGGCTTTCGGGCCGCAGCTGGCGAGGCAGCCGGCCGGTAGAAGTCGCCGCATTCGTGCATTCGGCCTTCTGGCGAACCGGCTCCGGGGAAGAAAGCTACCTCGGCCCCGTTCTTCGCGAGGTCGAGCGCGCCATCGCGCCTCGGAAGGTCGAACTGATCGGTGTGGGCCCTCGGACCAACTACCGTGCGCGCAGCTGGCGGCAGCGGTGGGCAGAGTTCCGGGATCCGCAGGCCGCCCACATGCCCTGGACCCCGATTGGCGTCTTCGCGACACGCCGTTCGTTCGCCGAGGCCGATCGCACGTGGCGGGACCGCAAGGCGACATGCCGCGCGCTGTGGTCGAGCCGCGATCTCCGCGCGCTTTCGGTGATTCGTGGGCTCGACGCGTGGCCGCTCGTCCGCGCCGAGCTCGCCGGCATCGCGTACCTTCAGTTCCCCTGGTCGGTCGCTGCGATGGACCAGGCGGCGGCTGCCCTCGACTGTCTCTCGCCCCGAGTCGCGCTCACCTACGCAGAGGCGGGAGGGTGGGGTCGTGCCCTCGTGCTCGAGGCGAGGCGCAGGGGGATTCGAATCGCCGGCATCCAGCACGGGTTCATCTACCGCCACTGGCTGAACTACCTGCACGAACCAGACGAGATGCTCCCGTCCGAGCTGAACCCGGCAGATCGCGGGTTCCCCTGCCCGCACGTGACGCTCCTCTACGACCGGTTCGCTCGAAAACATCTCGTCGAGCGCGGCCGCTTTCCCGAGTGTTCGCTCAAGGTCACCGGCAACCCGAAGCTCGATGCCTTCGCGGCTGCAGGCAGGACGATGACGGAAGCAGACCGGCGAACGGTTCGCACGGGTCTTGGCGCGGGCCCGGAAGAACTTCTGGTGGTGGTCGCCGCGAAGTTCAGCCAGATGGGACCCGTTTTCGCCGAGCTGGTGCAGGCCGTGGCCGGGATGCCCGGCGTACGCCTCGTCGTGAAGTGCCATCCCGCAGAGACACCCGAACCCTACGAACGCGTCGCGGCAGGCGTGAAGAACGTCGTGGTGGCGCCGGCGGACACGGACCTCGCCAGGCTTATCGCCGCGGCCAGCGTGCTGGTGACGGTCAATTCGACCGCTGCGATCGAAGCCATGGCGCTCGACGTGCCGGCGCTGGTCGTCGCGCTACCCAACAACCTGAGCCCGTTCGTGGAAGCAGGCGCAATGGCCGGGTTGGTGCTCGGGCAGCCGCTGCGCCCGGCTCTCGAGGCCATCCTGTATGATGGAGACCGTCGAGAGCGCCTCGAGGCTGCGCGGAGGGCTTTCGCAGAACGCTACGGCATCGTCGCGGACGGGAGGGCCGCGGCCAGGACTGCCAAGGCAATCCTGCAGCTCGGCGAAGCGCCACCGGCCTCGATCGCGCAGAAACAGGAGCGCACTTCATGCGGACCCTCATAACGGGCGGTTGCGGCTTCATCGGGTCGCATCTCGCGGAGTACCTTGTCGAGGCAGGCCACGAGGTGGCAGTACTCGATGACCTTTCGACCGGATCCATCGACAACATCTCGCACCTGAAGGGGCGCCCACGTTTCCAGTACACGATCGACTCGGTCGCCAACGAGCCGGTCGTCGCCGAAATGGTGGACCACGCCGACGTCGTCTTCCACCTCGCGGCCGCCGTCGGCGTGAAGCTCATCGTCGAGGCGCCGGTTCATACGATCGAGACGAACGTGCACGGCACGGAGGTGGTGCTGAAGCACGCCAACAAGAAGAAGAAGCTCGTCCTGATCGCTTCCACTTCTGAGGTGTACGGCAAGAGCAATTCCGTCCCCTTCCGCGAGGACGGCGACCTCGTACTGGGAGCGACTTCGAAACACCGGTGGGCGTACGCCTGCAGCAAGGCGATAGACGAGTTCCTCGCGCTCGCCTATTGGAAGGAGCGGAAGCTGCCGGTCGTAATCGCTCGGCTGTTCAACACTGTGGGACCCCGCCAGACGGGCAGGTACGGGATGGTGATCCCGACCTTCGTAAGGCAGGCGCTGGCCGGACAGCCCATCACCGTCTACGGCGACGGAACTCAGTCGCGCAGCTTCACCTACGTCGGCGACGTCGTCGGGGCCCTGGCCGCGCTCGCCTGCGAGCAGCGAGCCGTAGGGCAGGTGTTCAACATCGGCAACACCCATGAGATCACGATCGGCGAACTGGCGGTGCGCATAAAGGCTATGACCTCGAGCTCCTCTCCGATCGTGCGGATACCATACGACCAGGCGTACGAGGCCGGCTTCGAAGACATGCCACGGCGCCTGCCCGACATCTCGAAGCTGAGAGCGCTGATCGGCTACGAACCCCAAGTCCAGCTCGACGAGATCCTCGAAAGGGTCATTGCGTACTTCCGGGAGCGTTAGCTTGCGGATCGGGATTCGGAGTGCGGCGAGGCGGCGCCTGGAGTCGGCGCTACTGGCAAGGGCCACGTTCGTTCGGCGGACCCTGCTCGCCCTCGGCCGCGACGCCTCGCCCGGGTTTCCCGAGATAGTCCAGATCGAGAGCACCAACATCTGCAACGCGAAGTGCGTCTTCTGCCCGCGCGACGCCATGAGCCGCAAGCAGGGCGTGATGGACATGGCGCTGTTCGCCCGCATCGTCGACGAGTCCGCGTCCCTCGGCGTCCGGCACGTTCGCCTGCACAACTACGGCGAATCGTTCATCGATCGGCAGCTCGTGGAGAAGGTGCGCTACGCGAAGCAGCGCGGCATCGCCGAGGTGGGGTTGATAAGCAACGGGTCGCTCATCAACGACGGCGTGGCGAGGGGGATCGTCGAGGCCGGCCTCGACGCCATGAACATAAGCGTGGATGCCGCCGGGAAGGAAACCTTCGAGCGGACCCGCGTTGGCCTGAGCTACGACAAGGTGATCGGCAACATAGAGAACCTGCTGCGCGTGCGCCGAGAACTCGGGAAGACGCGCCCGAAGCTCATACTGTCGTTCGTCCGCCGGAGCGACTCCGTGGAGGAGCAGCAGTTCATCGATGCGTGGCGAGACAGGGTGGACAAGGTCCACGTAACGGCCCTGCACAACTGGGCAGGCACGCTGCACGGGAGGGCCGACGTTACCTTCCCATGCTACCGCCAGTGGCTGACCTTCACGGTGCTCTGGGACGGAAGGGTGGCCCTTTGTTGCGCCGATTTCGACGGCAGGGTCATACTGGGCGACATGCGCAGGCAGTCGATTCGGGAGGTCTGGAACAGCGAGCCCTACCGGCGGGCAAGGCGCGCCCACCTCGAGAGCGGCGGCCCGGAGATCTGCCGCTCGTGCGACCTGCCGCTCAAGGACTCGCCGCTCTGGATCCGCCGCATACTGACGCGCCATCCGACCTCTACGGCCCTGCTTGGCTGACCGGCCTTCCGGGTCTATACTCGTCCCGAGGTGACGCAGTGATGAAGTTGCTCTCGCTCACCGTCGCGTTGGGAGTTTGCGCTCTGGCCGCTGACTCGCCGGCCTCAGCTGGCGAGGTGAAGCTGCAGATGAAGAACGGCCGGGTCACGCTCGAAGCGCACAACGCCACGGCGCGCGAGATCCTCGCTGAATGGGCTCGTGTCGGCGGCACCCGTATCCTCAACGCGGAGCGCGTTCCGGGCGGCCCGATGACCCTGATCCTGACGGACGTCCCGGAATCCAAGGCTCTCGACACGGTGCTCCGTTCCGTGTCTGGGTACATGGCCGCGCCGCGGCCGGCCACCGTTCCCGGAGCATCGGTTTACGACCGTATCGTCATACTCGCGACCGTGCGGCAGGCGCCCGCTCCCGGCTTGGCCGGCCCCGCGCCGGTCGACGCTTCGCAGCGGTTCCGTCCCGGCAGATCTGTCCGCCCGGACGAACAGGAAGAAATGATGGCGCCCAACCCGGGCTTCCCCGGGTCAAGCCCGAACATGACCCCTGGAGCCAATCCGGGCATGCCCGTGCCGGCCGACCCGGGCGCCGGGCAGGGAGCGACGATGCCCGGACCCGCTGGCGGCGCTCCTGTGCCGTCGACGCCAGGCGCACCGGGCGGAGCGATGCCCGGTGGCCTGCCTGCGGGAGCCTCACCTGTGCCCGGTGTCATAGTTCAGCCGAAGCCCCCCGTGAAGCCGCCGGGCCCTCCAGACGGGCAGTAGCCGAGCCCACACCGCCTCCTGCGTATCGTCGAGTTGCCGTTCGCTAACTGGGGCACAAGCCGTCTCGCGTCTGCGGGAGGCCACGCAAAGGGGCCCGGCGTGACGCTACCACGAGACTCGCTTCGACAGCTTGGAGCGTTCCCGTCGCTGCTCCAAGAAGATGAGCGGCCTTTTGACGTGTTCCAGCCGGAATACGCAGCGGCGGAGACGTTCCGGAACGCGCTCGGCGCTCCACGACACAGGAATTGACAGGAAAGCCGGGGTAATCACATGATCTCAGCTTCCGCTGTGCGAAAGAGAGACGGCACTCAATGGATGTGTTCATCGATCCACGCTTCGATGAGGTGTACCGGCGGCACCCGCTGGTGCTCATCGACGTCGGAGCCCGCGGCGGCCTGAAGAGCAACTGGGAGCCCGCGCGGCGGCACCTGCACCTCGTCGGGTTCGAGCCGGACAAAAAGGAGTTCGGTCGACTGGTCGCCCGGAGCGACTGCAATGAACCCCCGACAACATTCTTCGACGTCGCACTGCACGACCGGGCGGGGCGCATTCAGTTCAACATCGCTCGAGATCGGGGCCTGAGCTCCATCTTCGAGCCGAACCGCGATTTTCTCGACTCGTTTCCGGACTCGGCTCGATTCGACGTCATCGAGAACCAGCTGGTCGAGGCCGACGCCCTGGACAACCAGCTGCGCGCGCACGGGGTGGACGACGTCGACTTCATCAAGGCCGACACGCAAGGCAGCGAGCTGTTCGTTCTCCAAGGAGCCGCGCGGGCGCTGGCGTCCTTCGTGGTCGGTCTGGAGGTCGAGGTCGAGTTCGCGCCTATCTACAGGGGCCAGCCCCTCTTCGCCGACGTCGACCGTTTCCTGCAGGGACTGGGGTACCTTCTGTTCGATCTCCGCCCTTGCTACTGGAAGCGCTCAGCGGGTCTCGGCATGGGAGGCCCCCGTGGACAGATCGTCTGGGCCGACGCCCTCTACCTGAGAAGCTTGCCGGCGTTGCGGAAAGCGATCGCCGGACTCGACCCGGCTCTGCGCCGGGCCAAGCTGCTCAGGGCGCTCACGATCTGCCTGCTCTACGGCTACTGCGACTACGCTCTGGAGATCGTTCGAGAGGCCGGTGATGCTCTCGCCCCGGACGATCGCGCGGTCGTCGAACGACGGCTGCGCGAAAGCTCCCGACGGCGGGGGCTGCGTTTCCCCGGCAGGCGCCACCTCGCTGCCGCGCTTCACCGCCTGTGGAAGCTGGCATTGCAGCCCGACGACGCGTGGTCGGTCAGCCGCGCAACACTCGGGAATCAGGAGTGACTCTTGGGGCGGGCTCGCGGCGGGGCCCGGCGTCAGGCACGTCCGCCGCAGGGGCGGCAGCGATGATCTCGCCCGCCATCTCTACCTGGTCAGGGCTGAGGTCCCGCGTTCGAATGCTCTTCGGATGCCGCGCACGCCCGCATATGTCGCGCAGGACGCGAAGCTCGCCCGCCTGAAAGAAGCCGGACAGGAAGAGAACGCTCGCGTACGCTGCCGCAGTCACGAGCGTGTTCAGGACGAGGCCGGCGAGCGGCGACTGGAACACAGGAACGGCCCAGCGCGCCAACAGGTAGGCTGAGACTCCGGTCAGGATTACCCGCAGCAAACGGCTCCATTCGTAGCGGATCGGATACAGGCGCCACGAGGCCACCACTGTCACTGCGGCCAGAGTGCCGTACGCGATGGTGTTCGCCCAGGCAGCTCCCATCATGCCGTAACGTGGGATCAGCGCCGCGTTGGCCGACAGGCTCGCCACGGCGGCGAAGCCCGTAGCGAGCGGGTAGACAGTGGTGCGCTTCGTGATGATCAGCCCAATCGACCCGAGGATGTACACGCCCTGGAACATCACGCCCAGGGCGATCCACGGCGTCACGGCGGCTGCCCCGTGGAACTGCTCGCTGGTGAAGAGGCGGACGAGGTCAGGCGCGGCCGCGCTCAGCACTACCACGAGAAGGACGAGCAGCGTCAAGGCGTACGTCGACACGGTACTGTAGATGCGCCTGGCGTCGCTTTGGTGCATCACATCGAGAAAGAAAGGCGTCCAGGCGTACTCGAACGCGCTCAGGAACAGCTTCAGGGCGAGCCCGAAGCTCGCGCCGATCGAGTAGAGGCCGACATCGCGCAGCGTGCCGTAGGCGTTCAGAAAGTACCGATCAGCCAGCCCGATCACCTGGTGGGCGATGCCGTGCGGGATGCGCGGCAAGCCGAATCCGAGAGCTTCGGCCATGACGGGTCGCGAGAACACCGGGCGGATCAGCGGGGCGAACCACCGCGTCAGACCCGCCGCGAAGATGGCCGTCACGACAACATCCGCCGCGACGACGCCCGCGACGCCCATTCCGGCCCAGACGACGAGCACGAGCCGCATCACCAGCGTGCCCGACGACCGCGCGAAAGACAGCGCGATGAACTCCGCGGAACGCTCCTGGATCCGCAGCACCTGCAACGGAATGAAGAAGAAGCCTGCCGCGAACGTGTTCGCGATCACCAGGGCGACGAGCACGGCGTGCGCGGTCGTGTCGAATAGCAGTTCGCTCAGCCAGTCGGCCGACATGACGGCAGCCATCAGGAGAGAACCGTTGACGGCGAGGAGAAAGAAGAAGAGCGTGCTGGCGAGGCGCTGCCTCGCGCGCTGGTCTGCGCAGTCGTAGTACAGCCTCATGAAGGCCGTATCGACGCCCCATCGAAAGGTGATCTTGGCGACAGCCTCGACGGTCAGCAGCATCGCGATCACGCCGTAGTCGGACGGCGTGAGGTAGACGGTATAGACGGGGAGCAGCAGAAGGCTGACGAGGGAAGTTGCCACGTCGCCGACGCCGTAGATGGCCAAGTTGCGGGACAGGTTCTTCAGGTATGCCAGCACGGGAGAGTCGCTTTCGACTCGCTGCCGACCGCCCGGGAGCCTCGGCTCCTCGACGGGTCGTCCGGGAAGATCTTGTCGTTCCGGAACCGCACGACTTCGCGATCGAACGCCTGCCGTCGAACGCCGCTAACCGGTGAGCGCGATTATGCGCACGGCCGCTCTGACCCTGGTCAGCCGGTCACTGTTCTTCATCAGGCCGCGCAGCGTCGTCAGATCGCTCGTGACGACCTCGCCCAAACCCCGGGAAGCCATTTCGCGAATGACGGGGTTCTCATGGGCCGCAAGCGACTGGAGCACCTCGAGGCTGAGTTCCGGATCGTGCGGTGCGATCAGGCGGGCGGCGGCCGCCCGGATCTCCGCTTGCGGCGCCCGAGTCAGCTCTCGAACGAGCGCCGTCCACGACTCGTCGGGCGCTCCAGCCATCGCCTCGGCCGCGGCGAGCATCGATGCCGGAGACGGGTCGGCCATCAGCTCCTGCAGGATCGGCAAACCGCTCTTGTCGCCCAGGCGAAGCAGCGCACCCGCCGCCTTGACGCGCACGTACATGTTGCCGTCCGACAGCATTGCGGTGATTCTCGGCAAGAGCCTCACGTCCCCGAGCTTCCCCAGCGCGGCGACGGCCGCGCCCCGCACCTCCGGTCGCGGATCCTCCAGCCGCTCGACGAGCGGAGCAGCAGCGAGGGGGCTCCTGCTGGCGCCGAGTGCATCGATGGCCGCCACCAAGGCCGCTGGCGCCGATTCCACCTCGGCGATCAACGCCTCCACGGCGCTTTGGTCGCCGAGCGCTGCGAGCGCGCGCTTCTCCGCGCTTCCGCCCTGCGAGGCCGCCTCCGCCAGTTCTTCGGCGGCTCGAGTTTCACCTTCGGCGGCCAGCGCGCGAAGAGCCTCTACCCGTGCCGCCGGGTCCTGCCGCTGCGCCCCAATCTCGCCGAGCGTCGCCCTGGCGAGACGCCGCAAGACCGCCGGCTCTTCCATCGTGCGGCGACCGAGCCAGTGCTCGTACTGGACGAGGCCAGCGAGCGGCCCGCCCCGAGCGATTTCTACTTCGACCGCGAACATCAACGCGGCCCCGCTCCTCGGGTTGCTGCGCAGCAGCGCCGCAGCGCGAGCGGCGGCCTGATCGATTCGGCGCTGCGCAAGGAATGTCCAGCCTTCTGCCAACGCCGTCGCTTCCTCGACGCTCATCGTGCCCGAGACCGCCGCAGCTCGCTTCTGCCCTGAAGCGGAGGCCGAAACCACGAATACGAGCGCTGAAGCGACGAAGAACCGGTAGAACTGACGCATGCTGGCCCCTAACCTTCCGGCAGCCCTGCCTTTTGAATCGGCACCATGATACCATCGCGGTTCTAGTCGACGGCTTCGAACCGTCCACCTCTTGGCTCTGACACATCGACGTGCCGTGGTTCGCTCCACCCGAATAGCACGCGGAGAGCCCGTCGCCGGTCTGTTCTCACGCTCCGTCCTTCTGAAGTCCCACTCACACGCTTGAAGCGCAGCGTTGGACGGGTGTCGGTCATTGTCCGGCGCGCAGTTGACCGGCCGGGATGGACTGAATTAAGCTCTTCCCTTCTCATCGTTCCGGGCGGGCCTGGGGGCCGGAACCCGCGAATCCCAGCCGCGGGCAAAGAACCAATCGCCGCACACAATCGGGGAAGCCGAGGAGGAGCGAGTCGTGTCCAGGAGCCTGTTCTCAAACTCTACGCCGGCGAGTACGACGAGCACCAGAGACAACGGACGCGGCGAACCGGCGCGACTCGACGGCAGGCCGGCCCGGCGAAGCGTAGCCGTGACGTTCGCGCGGCGGCGGTTTCGCTCCACTTGGGCCGCATTCGCGGCCTCTGTGCTGCTGGCAACCGGCGGCAATGCGCTCGCGCAGGTGCGAGTAGGCGACACGTTCTATCCCCAACCCAGGGACGGTGCCACGCGCCGGTTTCCGGGGGTCGCCCATCACCCCACCCACGACGTCTACCTCGTGGTCTGGGGGATCGGGACTCCTGCCGCGCCGGCCGCGGTACCGATCGGAGCCCGCTTCGTTTCCGCCAATGGGACGCCGCTTGGGAGCCCGGTGGCGGTCAATACTACCGGCCTGTCGCCGCAAGTAGACGGCCCTGGGGTTGCGTGCGGGCCCGACGCGTGCCTGGTGGCCTGGATCGAAGAACCCGCAAGCGTGGCAGGACGGCTGGTCCGCTACAACAACGGCCAGGCGCAATTCGTGGCCGACCAGTTCGTGATCAACGCGAACGGCCTGGACAAACTCACCTCGGCTGCCCCGGGCGTCGCTTATTCCTCGATTGCGAACGAGTTCTTGGTGAGCTGGACGGAGTTCGGGCCTGGAACCGGGGTCGACGTCAGAGCGCAGCGTGTCAGCGCGGCAGGCTCCCTTGCGGGTCCCGAGATCATGGTTGCGGTGACGGGGTACTATGAGGGATTCCCATCGCTAGCCTACAATACGGCCCAGAACGAGTACATAGTCAGCTACTACTTCGAGACCGGAAGCAGCAGCAACGTAGCGACTCAGCGCATCCAGCCTGGCACGGGTGCGCTCGTCGGCGGCCGCAACACGCTCTACGGAAGCCTCTTCGACCAGTATCCGGAAATCGCGTACAATTCGCGGCAGAACCAGTACCTGGCAATCACGTGGGGTTTCTCGGGCTCTGACTGGATGCTGCATGGGCAGCTCGCAGACGCCAACATGCAGCCCGTGGGCGGCGTCCTCTCCCTGGCGTTCCGAGGCGGAGGGGACGGGATTGGAGTGGCCTACAATTCCATCAGCAACAGCTATTTCTGTGTATACCTGAGTCAGACGAACGACGAGATCTGGGGCGTCGTCGTGGACGACAAGGGCGTGCCCGGTAACCAGTTCCAGGTGACGTTCTCGGGAACGAGGCTCGCCACCCAACCGAGCGCGGCGGGAAGTTCGAGGAGCAGCCGATGGCTCGCCGTCGCATCCGAGAACTACGGCCAGATCATGGGACAGCTCGTTGAACTGCCGACAAGCGAGCCGCCACCGCCGCCGCCAGACACCAAGCTGACCATGACGTTCACGGTCGCAGGAAGCGGTGTGGTGCAGGGACCAGGTTTCTCATGCGCGAACCAATGCAGTTTCGTCGTGGACGCTGGCACACGCTTCTTCTTCAGAGGCGTGGCGGCGGCCAACTACTCGTTCGTCGGCTGGAGCGGCGACGGAGACTGCGCTGACGGCGCTGTGACTGTGGATGCCAACAAGACCTGCACCGCGAACTTCGTGCAGGCGAACACGGCGCCGCCGGCAGGCACCGCGCTTGCGGGATCGCTGGACTTTGCCGGGGACGGCCTCGGCGACATATTCCTCTACAGCAAGCAAAACGGGTCTTGGTACACCGTGTACAACGACGGCAAGGGCGGCTTCAACTACTCGCTCGGCGGTGCTTGGAGCACTGGCTGGAACATCTACCCGGCTAACTTGCAGGGAATTCCAGCCGCCGATCTCTTTCTCTACAACCCGGCGACGGGTATGTGGTTCCAGGCCCTCGACAACCGGACCGGCGCGTTCGCGTATACCGCGGGCAATTGGGGCCCGGGATGGGAAATCACAATCGGCCGTTTCAATGGGGACACAGTCGACGACGTGCTCGCGTACCACCCGACAACACGGCAGTGGTTCCAGGCCTACGGCGACGGCCGGGGCTCCTTCTACTACGGCTTCTTCAACAGTTTCTACGCGAGTGGCTGGAGCATCTATCCGGCCAACTTCAATGCGGACGCGCTGACGGATCTCTTTCTCTACAACCCAGCGAACGGCGTGTGGCACGTGGGCGTCAACGACGGCGCCGGTGGGTTCTACTGGTCTGGGGCGCAGAGCTGGGACCCCGGCTGGACCGTGAAGATAGGCGAGCTCAGTGGTGATGGCATCGACGATGTCTTCGTTTACAACCAGTACAGCGGCATCTGGTTCGTGTGCATCCGCACGAGTGGTGGTTTCACCTACCGGGGCGGCAGGTGGGATCCCGGCTGGCAGCTCTCTGTGGGCGCCCTCAACGGCGACCTGATCGATGACATCCTGGTGTACAAACCGGCAACCGGCCTGTACTTCCAGTGCCTGTCCAACGGAGCAGGCGGCTTCAACTACCTCGGCGGCAAGTGGGACAACCCCGGTTGGGAGGTCCATCTGGCCGAGCTGAGTGGGGACCGATTGAGCGATCTCTTCCTCTACAATCCGGTCACTGGCGCGTGGATGAGGGGTGGGAACAACGGCGCTGGCGGCTTCACCTGGACATCGGGTCAGTGGGGTGCCGGCTGGTCGGTGACGATGGAGCGATGAAGGTAGCCGTGACAGGCCTTGAGCGCCGTGACCCATGCTTCGGTGACGCGGTAGAATCTGCCGATGCAGGGACCTGGGCCGGTCGATCGGCAAGGGGAGTACGCGGCGCGCGGTGACTATCACCGCGCGCCGGCGCCTGACTGGGACTACTATCCCACCTACCTTGCCAAACTCGACCGCGTTCGGCGCTACCTCGATGCCTTTCCTGACGGAACGAGGGTCCTCGATGCGGGGTGCGGCGAGGGCGTGCTCGTGGATCGGTACTGGCCACGGCTCGCCATCGTGGGCGTCGACTCGGCGTACTCTTCGGAGCTAGTCCGGACGGCATCTCTGACTGCCCTGCCGTTTGCCGACGCGTCCTTCGATTGTGCGCTTTGCCTGGACGTGCTGGAGCACCTCTCCTACGCCGAGCAGCAGCTCGCCCTCGTGGAGCTTCATCGCGTCATCAGGCCGGGGGGCGAGCTGCTCCTCTCGGTGCCGAACCTCGCCCACTTGCAGTCACGCGTCCACTTCTTGCTCAAGGGGGCGCTGATTCGCACCGCGAGCGAGCGGAAGCACCCGGGCGACCGGCCCGTGGCGGAGTACCTCTGGCTGGCCCGGAACGCCGGTTTCGAGCTTCGCCGCCGCGAGGGAATCTTCCCGACGGTCCCGCTGGTCGCTCGCGTGATCCGGCGTCACCCAGCAAGGCTTCGACGCCTGCACGACCTGCTCACGGCGCTCGTTCCCGTCCCGGGTTGGTGCTTCCTGAACCTCCTCCTTTTCGTGAAGGAGGACGCGGCCGGCACGCCAGGCAAGATGGTCAGCGGCGAGGCCCAGAAGCCGCAAGACCGGCTGTCCTGACAGATGCAGAGAACCGCAGCTGACGTTCCGAAACTGTCGAATGGCCGGACGGCGATCGCGGCGTCGTCATGGCGCGTACATGCTGCCCTTGGAGCGATCCTCATCCTCGGCGCCACGCTCAGAACCGCCGGGTTGAGCTATGGGCTACCGGCCGTGTACAACCCCGACGAAGTCGCGATCATGACGCGGGCGCTCTCGTTCGCGAAGGGCGACCTCAATCCACACAATTTCCTCTACCCGACCGCGTACTTCTATGCACTCTTCGGCTGGACGGGAGCGTACTTCGCCGCCTCATGGATAACTGGTTCGGTCGAGTCCCTCTCGGCGTTCCAGGCCGCGTTCTTCACGGACCCGAGCAGTGTCTACCTGGCCGGACGGCTGATGGGCGTCGTGGCAGGAACCGCGACGGTCGTTCTCATCTTCGCCGTCGCGAACCGGCTGTTCGGAGCTGCCGCGGGCCTGGCCGCTGCCTTCTTCCTGGCAGCCTCGCCAATACACGTCGTGGATTCCCACTACGTGAAGCACGATGTCGCAACCACTCTGGCAATTGCGGCGGCGTTCATCCTGACGCTGCGCGTGTGGCCTTTCGGGCGCGGTCGAGAAGGTCGGCTTCGGCGCGCGGCGGTTGCCGGGCTGGCCTGTGGGCTGGCGCTTTCCACCCACTACTACGCGGTCTTTGCCACCGTCCCGCTCGCCATCGCGATCTGGCTGGCCAACTGGCCGGAGAACTGGCGAGGCGCCGCCGGCGCCCTGGCGCTCGCGGCAGTCGCGGCAGCGGCTGGCTTCTTCGCCCTGTCTCCTTTCATCCTCGTCGAGCCCGCCACGGCGTGGCGCGACATCGTGGCAAACCGTCAGATCGTCGTCGATCGCGCGCTGATCGCCGCCGGGCCGTTCGCGAACGCACGCCGGTACGCGGAACTCCTCTGGCTCGACACGCTTGGCTGGCCGGCGATGATCCTAGCCCTCGCCGGCTCGGCGAGGCTCTCGCTCGTGGCACCACGCCGGGCTCTGCTGCTGTCGGCGTTCCCTATCGCTTTCCTGCTCTTCATCGTCAATACAGTCGCTGCGAGCCGGTATCTCAATCCGGTCGTGCCTTTCGCCGCTCTCTTCGCCGGGTACGCTGTCTCGTGGCTGAGCGCGTTGTCTCCGGCAAGGGCTCCGGTAGCCATCGGGTTATCGCTCGTTGCGGCCACGCCGGCCGTCGTGCAGTGCGTTCGCGCCGACGCCCTCTTCCGCCAGGATGACACTCGCACGCTGGCCAAGCGTTTCATCGAAGAACGAGTGCCGGAAGGCGCTGGGATCGCTCTCCAGCCGTACTCGGTTCCTCTCGCCCCGACACGCGAGTCGCTCGCCGAGACACTCGCGGCGAAGCTCGGCTCGCTCGAAGCGCTCCCTGCGAAGTTCGAAATGCAGCTCGCCGCCGAACCCTGGCCTTCGCCATCGTACCGGTTGACGTACATCGGCGACGGGGGCCTCGACGCGGACAAGTACTACGTGAGCTACTCCGAGCTGGGCGGCAGCAGCGGCCTCGAAGCGCTCCGCCGGCGGGGAGTCGAGTACGTCGTGCTGAAGCGGCTGAAGGCTCATCCGCCAGCCACGCAGCCATTCATCGAAGCCCTCGAAAGAGAAGGCGCACTGCTGGCCACGTTCAGTCCGTACGGCCCGGCCGCGGAGCATGTGGAGCCGTTCCTGCACAACACCGATGCCCGCATCAGCCGAAACCTGGAGCGCCCGGGCCCGGTGGTCGAGGTCTGGCAGCTCAGGCGTTGAAAACTGCTGATGCAGAGCGTCTTCGATTGTCCGACCGGCCGGTGGTCTCCGCGAATCGATGCACGAATCCAAGCTCCAGGCACAGCGAGCGCTGGGGTACAATGCTCGTTCGACACCCTCGCATCCGGCCACCTTCGATGCCATCGGTCGGAGGATGCGCGGCCGGTGCGCGCTGACCGGCGCGATTCAATGCCCAGCTTCCGGACCGCAGTCGTACCCAGGATTGGCCGCCTCGCTCTTGTAGAACGCCTGAAGGCCCGCCTTGGCAGGCACCGCCATGAGCAGCGCGTGGACGGATTCCTTCGAGCCCGCGACGGCCGCGCCGGGCGCCTGCCGCTTGGCATCGTCTACGAGACGACCATGCGATGCAACCTCCGGTGCGAGTTCTGTTACGTCGGGGAGCTGCTCAACATCGAGGGCCAGTGGCGAAGCGAGCTGACGCTCGATGCAATGGAAAAGGCGTTCCCGGCCGGCAGCCTCCAAGTCAGCCTGACGGGGGGCGAGGTCTTCGTCCGGAAGG
This sequence comes from Vicinamibacterales bacterium, assembly GCA_041947015.1. Classification (GTDB taxonomy): domain Bacteria; phylum Acidobacteriota; class Vicinamibacteria; order Vicinamibacterales; family Fen-181; genus JBHGBL01. The sequence continues at coordinate 122,572 of JBHGBL010000004.1, read as the reverse complement.
ACATCCTCGACGTCCTCGAGCTCTTCCGCCGCAAGGGCTACATCTGCGGGTACCTGACGACGAACGGCACCCTCATCGACGAGCATCGGGCCGATGCTCTCGCGCAGCTGGCCAGAGCGGGGTTTCTCCGCCACGTCACCGTGTCGATAGACGGCCCCAGGGGCCTGCACGATCGCGCGCGCGGCGTTCCAGGCGCGTTTGATCGGGCGGCGTCCGGGCTGCGAAGGCTGCAGCAGGCAGCGCGCGCCAGAGGGACCGCCCTCAAAGTGAGCATCAACACCACCATCACGCGAGAGACCCTGGAAGCCCTCGGTCGGATGGTCGAGGTGGCCGAAGACCTGGGCGTCGATGCGATAGGTGTGAACCACCTCATGTACGCGACTCCCGACGAGGTCGAGAAGACCGCCCGCCTCGCGTGCGACGGCGACGTCGCCGCCGTTTCCACCTTCGTGACTTCGGACCCGGGTGTCGCCCCCGCCTTCGTGAGCGCCAAGCTCGGCGAATTGGAGGCGCGGTGCCGGGAAAGGGGCGTCAGGTTCGACGCGCGCCCGAAGGTGAAGCCAGCGTTGATCGATGCCTACTACACGCCGGGCACGCCGCTCGAGGGAAGGTGCTTCTACCCGTTCATGCACGCGAGGATCGGCTTCAGCGGCAAGGCCTTTTTCTGCCCTTTCATTCGCGTCGAGGTCGGCGACCTGACGGTGTCGACGCTCGAGGAGGTGTGGAATTCTCCCCGGTACGTTGACCTTCGCCGCCGCCTGCTGGATCGGGGCCTGTTCCCCGTCTGCCGGCGCTGCTGCAAGGTCGAACTCGAACCGGAACCACTGCACCTTCCCGCGCCCGCGAACCTCGCCGGGCGACGCGTCATTCAGCTCACGGTGCACACCGACCCACCGCGGCCGGAAGGCAGGGTCCCGTGAACGTGCCCGCCAACTCTCTCGGCCGGGCGATTCTGCTCGCCAACCCGCCGCTCGTCAACGGTGTGGCCTTCACCAGGCAGGGTCGTTGCCAGGAGCGGGCCGAAGTGCTGGGAACTACCAAGCCTCCGTACTCGCTCGCCGTCGTCGCGGCACTCCTGCGCGCGCGCGGTCTCGATTTCAGGCTGGTGGATCTGACGGCCGAAGGACTGACAACCGAGGCCCTGATCGAACAGCTCGACAGCGAGGGCTTCAGCCCGAGCCTGATTGTCTTCTGCAGTACGGTCCCAACGCTTTCAGCCGACGCTGCGGAAATGTCGAAGCTGAAGCGGCACTACGGTGCGCCGATCGTGAGCTTCGGACCGCACTCTTCGGCCGCGCCGCAAGAGTCGATGGAGCGCGCGGCCGACGTCGACGCGATGATTGTGGGCGAACCGGAAGACGCGGTAATGGCGCTCGCCGATTTGCCCGCCCTCGAGCACGGGGCACGTGTCACCGGCGTCACCGTGCGGATTGGCGGAAAGGTGCTGCCGGCCGAGGGACGCAGCGGTTTTGCCGGCTTCCTGGACATGCCCTTCCCCGCCTGGGACTTGATTCCGTTGCGGAAGTACCGATTGCCGCTCGTCAACGAACCGTACGTCCTCATCGAGACGAGCCGTGGATGCCCCTACTCGTGCGACTTCTGCGTTGCACCGATCTTCCAGGGGCATCGTTTCAGGGAGCGCAGCGCGAAGGTCCTCGTTGACGAGATCGAACGGTGCAACCGCGAGTTCGGCGTGCGCTATTTCTACCTGTGGGGCGATACCGTCACGCTCAATGTCAGGAGCTTCACACGCTTCTGCGAGGAGCTCATTTCGCGCAGGCTGCCGGTCAGGTGGTTCGCCAATGCGCGCGCCGACAACCTCGTGGACCCGCAGTTCGTGGACATGCTCAGGCGGTCCGGCTGCTGGATGCTCTCCATGGGAGTCGAGTCTGCGTCGGACGACACGCGCCGGGACATGCTCAAGAAGCTCGAGCGAGAGAAGATCCGACTCGCCTTCGACAACCTGCGCCGGGCGGGCATCCGGTCGTTTGCCTTCCTCATCTACGGCTATCCTGGAGATACCCCGGCATCGATGGAAGCGACGACCGACTACGCCATGAGCATCGGCGCCGATTACGCGAACTTCTACCCAGCCGTTCCCTACCCTGGCACGGAGTTGTACGAGAAGTGCAAGCGGCAGGGGCTGCTTGCAACCGACGACTGGTCCCGGATGGAGTACACGTACTACGTTCTGAAGGGCGGGGGGCTCGACGAAGAAGTGGTGATGCGCGCGATACGTCGCGCTCGGCGGCGGTTCTTCCTCCGGCCTGCCTACGTCGCGAGGCACGCCGGGGATATCGCCCGGCTCGTTACGGGAAGCCCCCGGCTGCTTCGAGAGCTGCTTACCGGCGTCTTCGCGTCGAGGTCCTCAGCCCCTCCTGCGCGGGTCCCCATGGGGGACCATCGGTAGCGGGTGCGCCCTGCCAGGCTTCCGACGCGGTGATTCGCCGGTAGGCGGGGCGCCGACCCCGCCTCGCGAGATGAACCAGGTACAGGTCGCGAAGCTGCCAGAAGTAGCCCACAGCCTCCTTGAGGCTCATCTTGCTCTGACCGGCGGCTCGGTCGGCGAACTCGTACGGAACTTCGACAACCGAACCGACGCGGCCGCGGACGAGGAGCTCGAGGCAGATCTTGAAACCACCGGCCTCGATGCGGACGCCGCTTATGGCTTCTCGTCGAACCAGGAAGAAGCCGGACGTCGCATCGCGGACCGGGGTCAATCCGCGGGCGAGCGCGCAAGCGAACCGCGACATGAGCAGGCGGGAGAGAGGCCATCCGACCGCCCCGCCTCCCTCGACATAGCGGCTGGCGATAACCATGTCGCTCCCGGTGGCGCCGAGAACTCGGTACATCACGGGAAGCATGGCAGGTGGATGGCTGAGGTCGGCGTCGATCACGCCGAGGATCGGCGCCGACGCTATCGAAAACCCATCCACTACCGCCGTGCCCAAACCCAGCTTCCCGCTCCTGTGGAGGACCTTCACCGGGCGACCCTCCGACAGCGCGTCGGCTATGGCGCCGGTGCCGTCCGGCGAGTTGTCGTCCACGATGACGACCTCGCCGTCGAGCCCTGCACCGTGGAACGCGCCGACGAGGCTCTCGACCAGCTCTGGAAGGCGCTCGCGTTCGTTGTAGGTCGGCACGACGACCGAGAGCGCGGGCACGCGAGAAGGCTCAGGGAAACGGTCCGGGCGCACACTCACTCCGGTTCGGCTAAGATCCAGTCGGTCCGGGTCTGCAGAGCCGGACCGGACACCCCGCGGCGTCCGGCCGGAGAGATCAAGATTGTGTCGCAGACAAGGCTGCTGCTCCAGCAAATTCTCATGGGGAAGAGAGCATTCTCCTTCGGAACCTGCCGCCAATGATGCCGCCGTCGACCGCCCTCCACGCGCCTCGCGCCAGTGCGCGGGTCCGGTTCGCGCTGGCCCTGCTCGCGGTCATCGTTCTCGCGGGGCTGCTCCGCGGGGCTTTTCCCACGGCCGACCCGCCTTCCCAGCCCACCGTGGGAATCGTCTGGCACGACGAAGGTGCCTGGGTCCACAACGCGAGGAACCGCGTGCTTTTCGGATCCTGGCGGATGGACGAGTGGAACCCGATGTACCTCACGCCGGTGCTGACCGGACTCGAATACGCGAGCTTTCGTCTGTTCGGCGTCGGCCTGTGGCAGGCCAGGCTCGTTTCGCAAGTCGCGGGAGTGATATCGGTCGCCCTGCTCGGTCTCGGCGTTGCGAGGCTGGGTGGAAGGAGGGCGGGGTTCGTGGCCGCGCTCCTTGCCGCTACGAACTACGTCTACGTGATGTACGACCGCGCGGCGCTCATAGAAGCTGCCATGGTGGCGTTTCTCGTGGCGGCCTGGTACAGCTACGTGCGGGCGGGGGAATCACCGCGATGGGGCATCGTTGCTGCAACGTGCGCGGTTATCGCCTTCTTCACCAAGGCTTCTGCCGTCTTCTTCCTGGCCGCACTCGCCCTGGACTCGCTGCTGCAGATCACAACCGACAATCGCTCCTTGCCAGAGGGGACTGCCAGAACGGCCTCGCCACGCCATCGGCCGCTCGCCAGCCGCGCGGCCATGTGGACTCTCGTGGGGCTTGCGGCTGCAGGCACGCTGGGCTTTTTGTTCTTCGTCCTGCCGAACTGGCACGAGTACCGTTTTTACAACTGGCGGATGTCGGTCACACGGCGGCCGTCGTACACGCTTCGCGCTCTCGTGGACAGGGCATCATGGTTTCCGATTGTCCACGATTTCTTCACGCGTATGTGGATGGCCACGCTGCTGGCCGTCTCTTCCGTGCTCGGGGCATTGCCGGGCTTCGGCCGGCGCCAACCTGGCGAGCGTCTGCTGGCATTGTGGCTCGGCCTTGGGGTGGCCGAACTGCTCGCACGAGACGTTGGAAACGAACGCTACTTCCTTTGTCTTGTGCCGGCCATCCTCGCACTGGCTTCGCTCCTCCTTTGCCGCGACCGGAGGATGCTGCCGTCCGATCTGGCGGACAAGCCTCTCGGCCGTGCGCTAGTTGCCGCTCCGCTCGTGTTCTTCGCGCTGTACGTGCTCGCCGGCGCCCTGGTGCGTCTGGCTTTCATCTACCAGGTCAGACCGGGTGTACGGCTGGGGGCCGCTGTCGCCGTGTCGGCCGGAATCCTCATCTATGCGACGTGGCCGCGCCTGGCGCTGTTCCTCTCGCGCGATCGATGGAGCCCGGGCGCAGCCGTGGCGCTCGCGTTGATCGTCGCCGCGGGCGATCTGGCCCAGTACGGGCAGTGGGCCGCCGGGCGGAGCTACAAGAACCATGCGGCGATGAAGCGCATCGCTGAACTGCTGCCGCCCGGGACGCTCGTTCACGGGAAGCTGGCCAACGGGCTCTCGCTCGAGAGTCGGATCCGGCCCATCTTCGTAGGGCAGAACTTCGGCAACTACGAGGACCGCCTCGTGCGCGACGACATCCGCTACCTGCTCACCTACACGAGCCCGGCGCTCGGCTACGAGGGGCGAGTGATACGAGACGTGCTCGAAGCCTACCCTCACTGGAAGGTCCTCGCCACCTTCGAGGTCTGCGAGTCGGCGGGCGGCCTAGACGTGGCCGCCCTCGTGGACAAGATGCCTGCTGGCGAGAGGTGACGTCTTGCCTACATCGGTTCGTCGGCGCTCGGCCCGTAGATCTGCGGCACCTTCGCGCCCATGGGTCGCAAGTAGGTCGTAAGCTGCCCGCGGTGATGGATGGCGTCGAGGAGGAAGCCCCAGGCATTGTCGTAGCCCGGCGCTCTCATTACTTCCTTCCCGCCGTGCATGAAGGGGATGTCACGCTCCCAGTGCGACTCGTCAGACGCCTTCAGCCTTTCGGTGAGCGCGTCGTGATTGCGATCGTAAGTTTCAAGGACTTCCTTCATCGTCGCGGGCGCCGGCACGTCCCTCCACTCGAACACGCCCTTCTCCATGCCCTCCGCGAGCACCATCTCCTCGTGGACGATCAGCCAGGCGATCTCCCTGGCCGTACGCGACTTCGGGTCCGGTCGGTAATCGGATCCCTCGGGAATTCGAGACAGCACCTTCCTGGTAGTGGGCGCCTCTCTTTCCCAGTACTTCAGAAACATCTCCTTGTGATCCATGTGCCTCCTCCTCGAGAGCTTGCGCTTCTCGCCCCCGTTGTCGCGGAACAGGAGCCGGCCGGCCCCGGCACCTGCCGGCACCGTGCCCGAACCCGGGCGACCGATACGCCCGGACGGCTCCGCCGCTCGTCCGTCCCGCAGGCGTGGCCCAATTTCTGACAATAGGCGGATTCGATGGGAAAGTGAAGCGGGATTCGTATGGTATCGTTGCCCTGCCCTAAAGAGAAGGAGACGTGACGTGATCAGACACAAGGATACGGCCGTCCTCGTCCTGCTCGCTGCCATGGCCCTCGCCGTGGGCTTCGTCTTCACCCTGCCGGTCTCGGCCCAGGCTCCGGGAGCCACCACCGCCACGCAGGCCACATCCCGCCAACCCTCGCTCGAGGCGGATCAGAAGAACCCCGCCGAGCCGCGTGAGCTTGAAGAGAAGACCTCCGTGACGAAGCACACCGTCAGGATCGGCGGCCAGGCGGTGCCTTACACCGCGACGGCCGGAACACTGATCCTCCGCGACGACAGCGGGAAGCCGATGGCGAGCTTCTTCTACGTCTACTACGCGAGGGACAACGTGACGGACCTGGGGCGGCGCCCGATGCTCTATTCGTTCAACGGCGGGCCCGGAACCGCCTCCGTTTGGATGCATATGGGATTCACCGGGCCGCGCCGCGTCGTCTACGACGAAAACGGCTTCATGGTCCAGCCGCCGTTCCGCTTCGCCGACAACGAGCACTCGATAATCGACGTGGCCGACATCGTCTACGTCGACCCGGTCGGGACCGGTTACAGCAGGATGGCTCCCGGCGAGGACCCGCACAAGTTCCACGGGCTCATGGAGGATATCCAGTCCGTCGGCGACTTCATCCGGGTGTTCACGATTCGCTACGGGCGATGGAAGTCCCCGAAGTTCCTCATCGGCGAGAGCTACGGGACGACGCGCGCCTCGGGCCTCGCGAGCTACCTCCAGACCACGCACCAGATGTATCTGAACGGCGTGATCCTGGTCTCGATGACCAACCTCGGGATGACTTCAGGAGACGATACCGGTTTCGCCACACGCCTGCCGCACATGACGGCGACGGCCTGGTACCACAAGGCCCTGTCAGGGGATCTGCAGGCGAAGCCGCTCGCTGAAGTGCTGGCGGAGGCCGAGCGTTTCGCGCTCGGTGACTACCTGGTGGCCCTCGCGAAAGGAGGACTGCTCCCCGCGCCGGAACGAACCTCGATAGCCAGGCAGATGGCCCGGCTGACCGGGCTGAGCGAAACCTACGTGCTTCAGAGCAACCTTCGCGTGGACATCGGCAGGTTCAGGAAGGAGCTGCTGCGCGGCCGCGGCCTCACCGTGGGCCGCCTCGACAGCCGCTATACGGGCGTCGATCGCGACGCCGCGGGCGAGGCGAACGAGTTCGACCCGGCAATGGCGCACTGGGACGGCCCCTTCGCCAACGCACTGGCGGACTACCTCCGCGACGAACTCGATTGGAAGAGCGAGGACAAGTACTACGTCTGGGGCAACGTCAGGCCGTGGCGAAGCGATCCGAACACGAGGGTCGGAGAGATGCTCCGGCGCGCGATGACCCAGAACCCTTACCTGAAGGTTCTCGTCCTTGCAGCGTACTACGACGGGGGCACCGACTACTTCAGCGCCCAGTACACGATGTCGCACATCGACCCTTCGGGCGCGGTCTCGAAGCGCATCCAGTTTGCCTTTTACGAGAGCGGCCACATGATGTACTTGCGAAACGCCGATCTGGCCAAGGCGAAGAAGGACGTTTCAACCTTCATCAGTTCCTCCACCCCGAGGGGGACCAATTAGCCAACGGCTCCGCCCTTGATTGTCCCGGCGCTTCCCGGGGCGTAACGGAAGGCGGAGCCTTGCAGTCTCGAGTTGTGAGCGTGCCGCGCCGCTTCTCGGCGGCGCCATTGATGAGACAGGAACTTCGCGGTACGCCTGCTCCTTTGCAGTGCGGGGTGGGCGTGCCGCTCAGGGAAGGCCACCCTGACGCGGCTGATGCGACAGGGGTTTCGGCCTGGGTCGCAGAAACCCCGGCCTAGGCCGAGGAAGCCCCTCCGGCGGCATCTCCTGCCAGCCGTCGCTCTTCCGCATTTCGAGGCAACCTGCCCGGAGCAGCCCGAACAGCAACAAGAGGACTCGCCACGGCTTCGGCAGGCTGCCCTGAGTCTTCGTTCGACGGCGGGCCCCTCTCGATCGACTCCGGGGCGTCATCGAGATTACGACGGGGAAACCGGGAATCATGGCACCGGGGGCAGGTTCCTTCAGAACTGGAAGTAGATGAACTGGGCGCCCGCGAAGTCTCCGAACAGGACGATGAAATAGACGAGCGCGGCGTAGATAGAGTAGCGGACAGCGCGCGGCAGACTGAAGACCGCCGTCAGGTCGTCTCGCCTCGCTTCCAGGGCGTGCAGCGCAATCAGCGGCGCGGTGTAGAAGGCGAGGCGCGAGCCGAACGAAAGCAGGACACTCCACGAAGGGCTGAAGCCGACGATCAGCCTCGAAATGAGGTCGCCGGCCTGCGCAAGGGAATCAGCACGGAATATCAGCCAACCCAGGCAGGTCAGGTGGAACATCGTCACAACCTCGAAGGCAATCCTCCAACTCGACGTGCTCCGCCTTCCGGGCCCTGCACTCCTGCGCCGCTGCCCGTTCCGGCGGCTATCGCCTGTCTCGTTCGCTGTCGCCGGCCCCTCGGCCGGAGCCCTGAGTCCGGCGCCTTCAGCCCGCAGCCCGTGTCCCGCAGCCTGGAGCCCGTAGCCCGCAGCGGGTCGCCTGTAGCCCGCTGGCAGCCGGTAGCCCACGAGCAAGAGACCCTGGAACGCCCCCCAGAGCACGAACGTCCACGCCGCCCCGTGCCACAACCCGGCCACGAGCATAGTCGCCATCGACGCGCCGGCGTAGATCCAGAACTCGTCCTTCAGCCCCAGCCAGCGGATGCCATCGGCGCGCCGGGACAGCGCGTAGCTCACGGGGAGAAAGACGTAATCGCGCAGCCAGGCCGAGAGGCTGATGTGCCAGTGCTGCCAGAACTGCGCAGGCGTCCTGACGAAGTAAGGGAACCGGAAATTGACGCCCAGCTCGATTCCCATGAGCTTCGAGGTTCCGCGCGCGATGTCCGTGTAGCCCGAGAAGTCGCCGTACACCTGGAAGGCGAATGCGTAGACGCCCAGCAGAACATGGAGGCCGCCCGGGTCGGCCTGCGCACGGAATACCTCGTCAGCCATCCTCGCAAGGTTGTCCGCGACGACCATCTTCTTGAAGTAACCCCAGAGGATCAGCCAGAGGCCTTCGCGGACCTGCGCGGCAGTCACCGTCCGCATCGCGCCTATCTGCGGGAGCAGCAGGGAGGCGCGCAGGATCGGACCGGCAACGAGGTGCGGAAAGTAGGCGAGGAACAAAGCGTAGTGCAGCAGGCTGGTCGCGGGCTCGACCTGCCTGCGGTAGACGTCGATCACGTAGCCGAGCGTGATGAAGGTGTAGAACGAGATGCCGACCGGCAGCAGCACTTCGATCGTCACGAAGTCGGCGCGCCAGCCGGCCCAGGCGAACAGTGCGCGCACGTTCTCGGCGAAGAAGTTGAAGTACTTGAAGAAACCCAGCACGGACAGGTTCCACGCAAGGCTTGCCCCGAGGGCGATGCGCCTTTTCCCGGGCTTGTCGCTTCTCGCGATCACTCGAGCGGCGACGAAGTCCACGAGAGTCGAGCCGGCGAGCAGGCCGAGGAACCGCCAGTCGAAGGCGGCGTAGAAGTAGTAGCTCGCGGCGAGGAGGAGCCAGTTCTGCGCGCGGTGCGGCAGGACCCTGTACAACCCGTACACGACGGCGAAGAAGACGACGAAGTGTACGGAGTTGAAGACCATCAGCGTTCGGCCGGCAGGCTTGCAGGCGGTGCGGGCGGAACGAGCCCAAGCTCGAGAAGGGAGCTCTCGATCACCTGGGCCACGTAGGCGTGGCCGGCCGCTGTGAAGTGGGCCGTGGACTCGAAGTAGAGAGAGGCGGGATCCGCGTGCCGCTCGAAGGGTGGCAGCAAGTCTATTACCGGGGCGCCGAGCCCGGCGAGTGCCGTCTTGAACCGTTCCGTGGCCGCGTTGCGCACGAGCACGTCTCCGTGGGCCTCCACGGCTTCGCGAAGGTACTCGTAGTCCTCGTCCTTGACCTGGAAGCGCGCCGGCAGGAGTACGAGCGCCGTCCGTCCACCGTGCCCGGCTGCCTCCGCGATCAGCCGCTCCATGGCCTCGCGCGTGACATCGAGCCCATGCACGAAATCCCGCGGCGGCGTCGCGAGGTAGCTCGTGAGAGGACGTTCGATCGGGGCCCGTCTGCCGAGTCTCTCGAGGAACGTCGTGGCCCGAAGGCGAGCGATTTGAAGGACCATGCTGCGTCGCACGATCCGGCGCACGACGCGCATGATACGCTCGCGCGCCGGCATCGGTGGCGGTTCGGTCACCGTCCCTCCCATCTTGAAAGCCGAATCAGCGGCCTCGATGGCATCGTTCGCAGGGTAGAGTCCCACCAGAACCAGATCTGCGTCGAACGAGGCCGCGACCGTCGTGTAGAAAAGCCACTCCTCGACCGGTCCGTAACCCTGCACGCCGGCGTTGATCACGCGATATCTGTGGCCGGCGGCGGCCGGGTTCCGGTTGAGACGCGCCTCGAGCTGCTCGCAGAAGGTCTGCTCCCGAGGCACCTGCACGGCGAGCACCAGCGAATCGCCGAGAACGACGATGCGGCGTTCGCCGGCCTCCTTCGGCCCGATTTCAGCGTCGCGGACGCCGGCAGAGTTGATGGCGATGTCGGTTTCGAATTCGGGTGTAGCGAACCGGGCGGCGGCCCCGGGCCTGAGCCGGTAGCCGATGCGGTCGTCGGGCATGAAGAGGGCCTGAAACGCCGGCGCGGCTTCAGTGCCGCCCTTGAGGCGGAGACCGGCCTCGAACAGCGCGAACTGCCCGACCGCGATGCCGCAAAAGAGAAGAAGCCTGGAAAGTCTCACGCGATTGACGGCACTGCGCCTGCGGGGCCCCGTTCCAACCCGTGCAACGCGGGCCGGCCGGCAGCAGTGAACAGGGATTCCGGGCGATCTTCAGCCCGGTGAACGGGCAGTGTACCATGAAGCCTCTCCTCGGAAGCTGCGCCGTTATGCCTCGAAACGGTAGAATACCGGGCTGCGCCGCATCACGCCGCCACCCCCGGCTGATGCGCCTGGCTCCCTGCTCGGAGAGGAGCCGCTCTGTTCATCGACGAGAGACCACCGGCGGTCGCTTTGTCTCCGTCCACGAGTGCGAGTGCGTGCGGTCATGCGGCAGATAGACGAAGCGGCCATCAAGAGTTGCTCGGACGTCAGGTTCCGGTCCGAGTACGATTACGCGCTGTTCGAGTACTACCGCAGCGCGAAGGTGCTCGCCTTCCTAGAACGCGCCGGCGTAACCGTGGCGGGCCGCGTGCTCGATGCGGGCTGCGGAGGCGGCGGCATGCCGCTGTCGTTCGCGGAGGAGGCGTCCTTTGTCGTCGGCATCGACCTGCGGGACAGGTTCCGGGAGGCCGGCGTCAACCTCGCGCGCGAGCGCGGAGCACGCCGCCTCGCATTCCTGGTCGCCGACGGCCTCACGCTGCCGTTCGTGGACGGCGCGTTCGACCTCGTCCTGTCTCACGCGGTGATCGAGCACGTCGCTGACGCGAGGCAGTACCTCTGCGAGTGCGCGCGCGTCTTGAAGCCGGGCGGCCGGATGTACCTGTCAACGGCGCCCTACCTCTCGTTCGCAGGTGCGCACCTTCCGAGGCTGAAGGTCCCTGTCCCCCTGCACCTTATTGCAGGGCGCAAGCTTGCCTTCCGGGCGTTCCGTTTCCTCGCCCGCCACGCCGCGTGGACGCTGCGTGAGCCCGCCTATGAGAACTCGTTCATCCGGGACGCTCGCCAGAATGCCACGAAGGAGGACGACCTCCTGGAACCGGTACGTATCGGGCGGCTCAGGGCCCAGATCGCCGCTGCGGGCCTTCGGGTCGAAAGGGAGGAGCTCGGCGTCACTGGAACTTTTCGGAAGCTCCCGTTCCGCATCGGGGAGCGCCTCCGCGATTCGTCCTTGACGCGGGACATAGTCGTTGGCAACTTGGAGTACGTCCTCTCGCACGAAGAGGCCGCCCCGGATCACCGGCGGACGGAAACTGGCAGGGCGAGGCGGTAGTCTGCCGAACGAGCGATGGCTGAAATAGACCTTTACAGGCCGGATGACCAGCGTGCCGTGAGCGCGCTCTATCGACGCGTGTTCGGCATCGAGGCAGCCGAGGCGAACCGTTTGCGCTGGAGCTGGCAGTACGAGGCGAACCCCCACAACCGAGGCTCGCAGCCGCGCATCTGGGTGGCACGCGAAGGGACGACGCTCGTCGGCCAGTACGCGACGATGCCGGTCGTCGTGACCCTCAATGGCCGCGAGGTAGAAGGTTCGTGGGGGATGGACGTCATGGTGGCCCCCGAGCGGCAGCGCCAGGGCCTGGGCGAGATCCTCTTCAAGACGTGGGACCGGCACGTCGGCGCGTCGCTCGGCCTCGGCCTGTCGGTGTCTTCATACAGGCTGTTCCAGAAGATGCACTGGCCCGACCTCGGCCCGCTTCCCTGCCTCGTGAAGCCATTGACGCGGCGTGCGGTCAGGCAGCCCTCGTGGCCAATGCCAGTCAACCGCCTGGTCTCCGCGGTGACCTTCCCGGTGGTCAAGTGGATAGGGCGTCAGAGGCCGCTCCTAGCCACCGTGCGGCCGATCCGGCGGTTCGACAAGCGCTTCGACGACCTCTGGCGGCGCGTGGCGCCTCACTTCGGTTTCGCCGTTCGGCGGGATGCCGACTACCTCAATTGGAAGTTCATCGAGCCGCCACACGTCCGCTACCACGTCGTCGCGATCGAGCGGGGCGACGAGCTGGCGGGGTACGCCGTCTACCGGCACCTGCAGGAGCCGCGAGGGCGAGTCACGCTCCTCGTGGACTTCCTCACGCACCCCGACGACCGGCCCGGCCTCCTTACCCTCCTGCGCTGGGTGGACCGCGAAGCGCGCGGCGCCGACGCCGACAAGGTGCGCTCCTTCGTGATGCACGCCGGCTACTCGAAGGTGATGAGGCAATCGGGATACTTCCGGGTGAAATCGACGGTTCAGTTCGTCGCGAAGGTGAACGACGGCGCGCTGCCGCCCGCCTTCTACCAGCGCACGGGAACGTGGCACGTGACCATCGGCGACTCGGACCAGGACCGGTGAGGCGCACTTGGACAAGCCGTACCTGCTAGTCGGAATCGACACGGAGAGCGACAACCAGTGGGACCTCTCGGCGAGGCTCCGGCCCACCTTCGAGAACGTCCGGTCGCTTCACGCCCTGCACGGCGTGTTCAGATCCCATGGCGTCAGGCCGACCTACCTCGTGACGCACCCTGTCGCTTCCGACACGCGGTCTGCGGAGGTGCTTCGCGGGTTCCTCGAAAAGGGCGAATGCGAGATCGGAGCACACCACCACGCTTGGGAGACGCCGCCCTGCACGCCGGAAGACGCGAGGAGACACATCTATGCCTTGACTCTGCCGGTGGAACGGTTCGAAGACCAGCTCGACGAGCTAACCGGGAGCATCGAACGCCGCCTCGGGCAACGTCCCGTCTCGTACCGTTCGGGGCGCTTTGGCTTCTCGGCCAGCCACGTCTCTGCTCTCGAGCGCCGGGGCTACCGGGTGGATTCCAGCGTCGCCCCTCTCTTCTCGGAAACGCACAAGGGCGGCCCGGATTTCGCAAGGGCGCCGCTCCAGCCTTACTTCCTCGCCTACGACGATGCGACGGTGCCCGGGTCGAGCGACGTCCTCGAACTGCCCGTGTCGGCGGCGCTCAATCGACGGCTGCCCCGCTTTGCCGAACGCGCCTATGCCCGCGCCCCGTCGCCTTACCTCACCAAGCGCGTCCTCCGGAAGCTCGGCATCGTTCGAATGCTCTGGCTCCGTCCCTCCTATTGCTCACTCGAGGACATGATTGCACTCGCCCGGCGGCTGGCCGCCGATGGTGTCCCCCTGTTGAACGTCATCTTCCATTCCAGCGAGGCCATGGCTGGTGCGAGCCCGTACAATCGCACGCAGGCGGATGTCGATGCCTTCCTCGCCCGGCTGGGCCGATTCTTCGATTATGCCGTCGCAGGACTGGGAGCAGTCCCTGCTACGTTCCAGGAGTTCCGAGCACGCTTTCTTGGCATGGGAGCAGGTGTGACTGGCGGAGCCTGACGTGCACATCTGCCACGTGACGCCTCACCTCCCGCCGGACCAGGCAGCCAACGCGCTGCTGCCCTACCATCTCGGCGCCTGGTCGCGCGAATCGGGTGACAAGTGCAGTTTCGTGGCACACCCCTCGCGGCAATCACGGGAATCCAGCCACCTTGGCGCGAGAGTCGATCTCGCGGGGCCGGTTGCCTGGGTGCCCCTGCCGCGCAGCCGCCGTTCCCTTCCGCCGGTCATGGCTCGCTTCGGATCCGTGGCAGCGTCGTTTCGCGTCGCTCGCCTCGCTGGCCCGTTCATAGCCGGTGCGGACGTCGTTCACGTCCACAGCAACGGTCTCCTGCCAGAGGTTGCTGCGTTTCTGGCCGCGCGGCGCCGGAAGCCTGTTGTTCTGACGATGTACGGGACGGAGATCTGGCATTACAGGCCGCGTCGCGCACCCGACCTCTTCACGCGGGCTTACAGACGAGCCGCCCACGTGACCTTCTACAGCGAGGGTTTGCGCAGCCATGCGGCGTCGGCAGGGCTCGGCCGCGACGGCACTAGCGTCATCTACCCGCCGGTTGCGGCAGAATTCCGCGAAGCGGACCAGGCGCGGCGCCGGCTCGCGCGAAGGGCGCTGGGCTTCGATGACGGCACGCCTCTGCTCGTCAACGTCAAACGTCTGCATCCACTTGGCGGCCAGCGACACCTCATCGAGGCCCTCCCGGCCGTACGCGCGTGCGTGCCCGGCACTCAGCTGGTAATCTGCGGCACCGGTCCCTTGCGAGAGGAGCTCGAAGCCGTCGCCCGCAAAGCGAAAGTCGAGGAAGCGGTGCGGTTCACCGGGCTCGTCGACAACAGCGCCGTAGCCCTGCACGACCAGGCGGCCGATGTCTTCGTCCTGCCGTCGCTGCTCGAAGCCTGTCCGACGGTCGCGCTCGAAGCGCTGGCCTGCGGCACGCCGGTCGTGTCCACGGACAACCCCGGAGGCATAGAGCTCGCCCGGCTATTCGGGCGCGATGTCGCCGTCGTGGCGCGGGAAGACCCGGTTGCCCTGGCCCGCGCGATAACGGCGGCGCTGCAGGAACGGCGAAGGGCAGACGGTGCGACCATCGAACGAATAGAGCGCGAGTTCAGGTTGCGGGCAGTAGCCGCGCGGTTCCGCGCGGTGTACGAAAGCGTGATCGGCCCATGAGGCTGTTGCCCGCCGCGATCGCGGCTGCCCTGCTTGGCGCGCTCGCAGGAGCCATCTGGCTCATCGTCGCCTACTCATACAACCCGGCGATTCACCTGCGTCCGGACGGACAACGAGCCCGCCTGGTGACGGGCTTCTACGCCAGGGAAGCAGGTCCTAGCGGCGAGTTCACGTGGACCACCGACAGGGCGAAGTTGACCCTGACAGGCTTGGACCGTCGCGCGCGATGGACGTGCAACGCGCGCGTGCAGGCCGGCCGTCCCGAGGATGTTCCGCTGCCGCTCCTGACAGTGGTCGCCGACGGGACGACAGCCGCAAGGCGGCAAGTCGGCAATTCCTGGGAGACCATCGCCTTCGAGGTTCCGCCCCAACCGGGGGGACGCGGTTTGGCCCTGGAGCTCGTCGTAACGCCATCGTTCGTCCCGGTAACCGCGGACACGCGCGAGCTTGGCGTCATGGTCGACGTGATCGAGTGCCGCCCGGCACCAGGCTCGCCCGTGCTTCCGCCTCCTTATTCTTCGAGGCACGCCGCAACCACCGCAGCCGTCCTGGGCGGGGCGGTCGCGCTCGCAGGTGTCACGCCGGGAAGCGCGATAGGCGCTGCCGTGGCGATTGCCGCAGTGCAATCGCTTCCGCTGTCGACCGGGACAGCGCCCTACTCCGATTATCCGGGGAATTCCGCCTGGCTGGCACTGGCGGTAGGGATCGCGCTCGTCGCCGGGATCGGAATCGCGAACCGTTCGTCGCCGAGGCCGCTTCGCAACACCGCGCGTTTCGCGGCAATCTTCACCGCAGCAGTCGCATACTTCAGGCTGCTCGGCCTCATGCACCCGGACGTGGCGGCCGGTGGAGTTGCGGGCTGCGCGCGCAAGGTCGAGGCGCTGCTGGCGGAAGAGTTTCCCGCCCTCGTCACGGCCCCGGAAACGCTCACCGATGGTTTGACCCTGGTGTTCGTCGCCAGCCCGTTCGCTTTGTTGGCACACCCGGCGACCGTCTTGTTAGCGTTCGCCGTCGCTGCCGACGCGGCGGCCGCACTCTGGCTGTACGGGATGGTGACGCGTGCATGGGGCGACCGGCTGCTCGCTTCGGCGACGGTCGCCATCTACAACCTGGTCCCGCTGGCCTTCGACACGCTCGCCTCCGGCCGGCTGAGCGTGGCCTTCGGCCAGTCGCTGGCTGCGGTGGCCATGGCGCTCGTCGCCCGCACGAGCGTCCGTCTCTCGCCAGCGGGACCGTTCGCCGGCCTCACGGCACTCCTCCTCGCGGCCTTTCTGGCCAACTTCGGGACGCTGGTGGTCCTGGCATCGGCGAGCATGGCGGCCGCGATACTTTATCGGATTCGCGGCGGACCCGGGCTCCAGGACATCGCGCCACGCCTTGCCGCCTCGGTGGGGGCGGCGGCTGCGGTTGCTGTTGTCTTCTACCTCCTCGGCTCGAACCCCCCCGAGGGCGGCTCCGGGCCTGCGGGACCGGTGCATGGCGGCGACCCGTTCGGCTTTCCGCTGCTGCTCCTTGCCACCGTCGGTGCCTGGCGGGCCATGCGGACGCCGCTTACGGACCGTCTCTCCCTGACCCTCGCCGCATGGGTGCTGGGCGCGACCGGATGTTGGGTCGCCGCAGCTCTGGCCGGGCTGTCGCTTCCAGCTGTGCTCGCGCTTGCCCCTCCGCTATCCGTCTTGGCGGCGGTCGGCGCGCGTTGGATGTGGCGCGGAGGGCCGGTGCGGCGGATGGTGGTGATCATTCTGCTTGCGGGAACCGTTGGCGTTGCGACCGTGAATTGGAGGGGATGGCTATGAAGCGGCTGGAGAACCTCGACAAGGCGATCGGAGAGGCGATGAAGGGACGGGAGCGCGTTCGGCTCGACGCGCTGCGTATGCTCAAGACTGCACTGCTGAACCGCGAGATCGAGGCTGGCAGGCGTCTGGACGAGCCCGAGGCGCTGAAGGTCGTGGCCAGCCTGGTCAAACAGAGGCGAGACTCCATCGAGCAGTTCATCAGGGGTGGCAGGCAGGAACTCGCCGACAAGGAAGCCGCTGAAATCGCCGTCCTGGAAGAGTATCTTCCGCCTCCGGCGGATGCTGCTGAAGTGGACCAGGTGATAGAAGAGGCGATCGTGGAAACCGGGGCCGCTTCGGCGGCCGACCTGGGCCGGGTCATGAAATTGGTGATGCCCCGCCTCGCAGGCAAGGGCGTGGAGGGCAAGGAGATAAACGCGCGAGTCAGGGCCAGGCTGGCACGCTGAGAAGTTTTTCCGAACTGCCACAGAACTTTCCTCGGGTTTGCCCGTCTAATTTGAATACAGGCGAACCTCAATCCATCCTCCTTGGGGCCCTCGCGACGAGGGCCCTTTTTTCTGCGCCACCGGGTCGCGATAAGACCGTTGAAACCGCAGTCGAAGAGGGACGCGGCTGCCGAGGCCTCACCGGTCCAGTGTGTTACTCTGGCGAGCCGTGATCCAGAAGGAACCTTCGCTGGTCAGGTCGGCGGGTGTCGTCGGCTCGGCCACAATGGCGAGTCGCGTCCTGGGCCTCGTTCGCGACCAGGTTCTGGCCTTCCTCTTCGGGGCCGGCAACCAGATGGACGCCTTCAACGTGGCGTTCCGCATCCCGAGCCTGCTCAGAGACCTGTTTGCCGAGGGCGCCATGAGCGCGGCGTTCGTGCCGGCCTTCACGCACAGGCTGGTCAAGGAAGGAAGGCAGGAGGCCTGGAGACTCGGTAACGAGGTCATGAACGCTCTCGTCCTCTTTGCGGCCGCGGTGGTAGTCGCGGGCATCGTCGCCGCGGAACCGCTTGTTCAGCTGTTCGCGGGCGATTTCCAGGCAGTCCCCGGCAAGATTGCGCTGACCACGCTACTGACTCGCGTCCTTTGGCCGTTTCTGGCGCTGATCTCGGTCGCCGCAGCCCTGATGGGCATGCTCAATGCCTTGGGCCGCTTCTTCGTGCCCGCGCTTTCGCCTGCAATGTTCAACGTCGCGACGATAGCCGGCGCCTTCCTCGTCGTGCCTTTCATGCCGGCCCTTGGACTGCCTCCAATCATGGGGATCGCGCTGGCTGCGTTGGCCGGGGGCGTCGGCCAGGTTGCGCTGCAGTGGGTGGCGCTCCGAGGAGAAGGCTTTCACTACAGGCCGGTGCTCGACCTGTCCGATCCCGGTTTGAAGGAGGTGCTGGCCATGATGGTGCCGGGAGTGTTCGGTCTGGCCGCCGTACAGGTGAACCTTCTCACCAACACGCTGCTGGCGACCGGCGAAGGCACGGGTGCCGTTTCCTGGCTCAATTACGCCTTCAGGGTGCTCTACCTCCCCATTGGCCTAGTCGGGGTGTCGATCGCTACTGCTGCCCTGCCGGCAATCTCCCTCCACGCGGTCGACAAGAACCCGGACGCCCTGCGCCGGACGTTCTCCTCGGCAATGCGCACCATGCTGATGCTGAGCGTCCCGGCTTCGGCGGGCCTGATGGTGCTGGCGGCGCCAATCGTCGACGTCCTCTTCCGGCACGGGAGCTTCACCCAGGCCGATGCTGCCGCCACGGCGGCTGCCGTCACGTGCTACGCGCCAGGGCTCGTCGGCTATTCGACCGTCCGCCTGGCGGTTCCGACCTTCTACGCTCTCGGCAACAGCCGCACACCGGTTGTCGCGGCGACTGTTTCGATTGCGCTGAACGCGGCACTCAACGTGAGCCTGGTCCGCATCATCGGCTATCGAGGGCTTGCGCTGGGAACGGCTGTCGCATCGCTGGTCCACGCGGCGATCCTGCTGGCTCTGCTCAGGCACGCCACTTCGGGGCTGGATGGCAGACGGGTTTCGATCGCGGCGGGGAAGATAGCCGCCGCCTCGATCTTGATGGCCGCTTCTGTTGCGGCGGCTGACAGCTTGTTCGGAAACTGGGTCGGCGAAACGAGGCCGGTAGCGGCGCGAGCGGCCGTGGTGGCAGCCGACATAGCTGTCGGCTTCGTTTCGCTGGGCCTGGCGGCACAGGTGCTGCGGGTGAGCGAGTTCCGCGAGGCTATGACGCTGGTTCGATCGAAGATCGGGGTGTGAGGTGCAGGCATGGGCGAAGGCGGGCTGCGCGCCGGAGTTCACATGAAATGTCAGGGCGTGGGCGAAGCCGGGTACGCTTGTTGCTCGCTCGAGCCGCGGGTAGTACGATGAACACTATCGGGTCTTCGGGAATGTGATGTGATGCCGCGGTCCTACACACCCCGCACCGTCGTGCACTCCTTCGGCCCCGGGCCGATGTCGCGTGCGGTCAGGCTGCTCATCTACGCCAACGCCGCGTTCTTCGTAGCATCGGTGTTCCTGCCGGACGTGACGTACTACCTCGGCCTCATGCCCCAGGCGGTCGTGCACGAGTTCAGGCTCTGGCAGCCACTGACCTACATGTTCCTCCACGCCGGCGTATTCCACATCCTCTTCAACATGCTGGCGCTGTGGATGTTCGGTGTAGAGCTGGAACGCCTTTGGGGCACCGCCTTCTTCACGAGGTTCTACTTCGTCACGGGAGCCGGAGCGGCAATATCCACGATGGTCCTCGCGTTACTCCCGTTCGACTTCGCGGACCGGCTCTACTACTCGGTGACCATCGGTGCGTCCGGGGCGATTTACGGGCTGCTGCTCGCCTACGGGTTGTACTTCCCCAACCGCCCGATTTACCTCTATTTCTTCTTCCCGGTCCCTGCGAAGTACTTCGTCCTCATCCTGGGCGCCATCACTTTCCTGCTCTCGGTCAACGACAGCGGCGGGGGCGTTGCGCACGTGGCTCATCTCGGCGGTATGGTCTTCGGGTTTGCGTACCTCAGGCTGGGCGGGGCACGGCCGTTGAGCGAACTGAAGTATCGCTACTTCAAGTGGAAGATGAACCGGCACAGGCGCCGGTTCGACGTGTACTCAGGCGGCCGAGCGGACGACTGGGACCGGCGAATCCACTGAGACGCGAGGCCAGGCCGACCACTGCAGTCGCGAACCGTCGATGCCTCGGCTCTTCTCCCGCCGGCGGCGCGGCTTCGCTCAATCGGCGACCCAGCTCGAGCGGACCGGGCTGAAGACGTCGAGCTCGAAAGTGTCGTCCAGGGCTTCCGCCTGGTGCTGCACTCCAGCCGGCAGGTGAAGCACTTCGCCTTCCCGAACGCTTATCTCTTCACCGGCAACCACGAAGAGGAGCGCGCCCTGGAGAACATAGGTCATCTGCTCGCTGTCGTGCGAGTGCAGCGGAACCAGCGCGCCGCGCTTGAGATAGCTCTGGGTGATCATCTGCCGCTCCCCCGCGATGGTCTTTCTCGAAACCATCTCAGTGACCTTGTCGAGGGCGATTTCATCCCAACGGTACAGTCGGACTGGCGGCGTGCTCATGTGGCGCTCGCTATCCTTCGGGCCGGCCGTTGCCTCGACAGGGCGAGAAGCAGAAGAACGCGGCGACGATTATACCGGATACGTTGCCATATAATTAGAGGCTCATCATACGATCCAAGGGCTTCAAGGCGCGGCGGTCCCGCGGTGCCGCGCGGAAGGGACGTCGATGGACTCGCAGGCGGTGCGGGAACGCGAGAGTGGCGCCGGCAGCAAGGACGCGAGCCGCGTCCGAACGGGATCGACGCGGGCGGAAATGCTCGAGGTCTACCGGCTCATGCTCCTGTCGCGCATGCTGGACGACAAGGAGATCCAGCTCAAGAACCAGAGCCAGATTTTCTTCCAGATTAGCGGAGCCGGCCATGAAGCGATCAACGTGGCGGCGGGCATGTCACTGAGGCCTTCCTACGATTGGTTCTACCCCTACTACAGGGACCGGGCGCTGTGTCTCACGCTCGGTATGACGCCTTACGAGATGCTGCTCGAGGCCGTCGGTGCGAAGGACGACCCCAACTCGGGAGGCCGGCAGATGCCTTCCCATTGGGGCCACAAGAAGCTGAACATCGTCTCACAGGGCAGTCCCACGGGCACCCAGTTCCTTCAGGCGGTCGGCTCGGCCGAAGCTGGCGTTATGTACGCGCGAGTCCACGCAATAGCAGGTCGCGACGACCGCCACCATGCCGACGAAGTGGTCTACGTTTCATCGGGGGAGGGCGCGACCAGCGAGGGCGAGTTCTGGGAGTCGCTGAACACAGCCTGCGTCCGGGCACTGCCCGTCGTGTACTTCATCGAGGACAACGAGTACGCGATTTCGGTACCGGTCGAGGTCCAGACTGCCGGCGGCAGTATCGCGCGCCTCGTTTCGCAATTCCCATCCCTGCTCGTGCTGGAGGTGGACGGGACGGACTTCCCGGCGAGCTACGAGGCCGCACAGAGGGCGGTCCGCCACGCGCGCGAGCGACTTGGGCCGGCCCTGGTGCACGCGCGGGTCATACGCCCGTACTCGCATTCGCTGTCGGACGATGAGCGGTTGTACAAGACAGCGGCAGAGCGCGAGGCCGAGGCGAGGAGAGACCCAATCCGGCGGTTCGCTTCGCTGCTTGTTGGCGAGGGCATCGTGAGCGAGGAAGATCTGACCCGTTTGGCGGCCGATGTGGAACGCGAGGTCGCAGATGCAGCGGATCGGGCTCTGAAAGCCACGAAGCCGCCGCGCGACACCGCCAGCCGCTGGGTCTTCTCGCCAGACGTCGACCCGACCTCCAGCGTCTTCGAGACAGCGCCTGCACCCTCGGGCAAGGCCGACACGATGGTTGCCGCCATCAACCGTACGCTTCGGGACGAGATGGCGAGAGACGCGCGCATCGTGGTGTTCGGCGAGGACGTCGCGGACTCGAGCCGCGAGTCGACCCTTCACGAGGTTCCGGGGAAGGGAGGCGTTTTCAAGGTCACCCACGGACTGCAAAAGGCCTTCGGATCGGACCGCGTGTTCAACTCGCCGCTCGCGGAGGCCAACATAATCGGCCGCGCCGTAGGCATGGCCGTGAGGGGCATCAAGCCGGTCGTCGAGATCCAGTTCTTCGACTACATCTGGCCGGCGATGATGCAGCTCCGCAACGAAATGGCGATGATGCGGTACCGTTCGGGCAACAACTTCTCCTGCCCGATGGTCGTGCGCGTACCGACAGGCGGATACCTGAGAGGCGGCGCGCCGTACCACAGCCAATCGGGTGTCAGCATCTTCGCCCACAGCCCGGGCATACGGATCGCCTTTCCGTCGAATGCGGTCGACGCGGCCGGCCTGTTGCGCACCGCCATAAGATGCGACGATCCGGTGATCTTCCTGGAGCACAAACATCTGTACCGACAGACCTACAGCAAGGGCGAATACCCGGGCCCGGACTTCATGCTGCCGTTCGGCCGTTCGGCGCTCAGGCGCGATGGCGAAGACATGGTCATCATCACGTGGGGGGCGCTGGTGCAGCGCTCGATCCTCGCCGCCCAGCAGGCCGCGAAGGACGGAATCGAGGCGGCAGTCCTCGACCTCCGCACCATCGTCCCATTCGACTGGGACGGGATCGCCCGCATGGTTCGCAGGACGAGCCGCGCGATCGTCGCTCACGAGGATCAGCTGACCTGCGGATTCGGCGCCGAGATTGCGGCGCGCATTGCGTCGGATCTGTTCGACTGTCTCGACGCCCCGGTCAAGCGCGTCGCAGCGCTCGACTGCCCGGTCGCCTACTGTCCCGATCTCGAGGAAGCAATCCTGCCGCAATCGTCCGATGTGCTGCGCGCGATACAGGAAGTCGCCCTTTACTGACATGGCTTCGTCCCCGCTCTCCAGGCAAGTCCGGAGGGCACTCCGGGGAAGCAGAGCGGCCCCGCTGCAGGGCCTTGACGCGCGGCGGCTTGCCGTTTTCGGCGCCGTCTTCACAGTCACGTGGAATATCGTTGCAGCACTGCCACTCGTCGCCTCGCGAGCACCCTCCGGCAGACCTCCGACCGCTGGCGAGAAGGCCGACGAACAGTTCCCGGCGCACCCTTCTCCGGGGCGGGTCGAGGTTCTCCGCTCCATCCGCGGCGTCCCGGTCGAAATCGTTGGCGCTTACGAGGCTCCTGCCGCCTTCGAGCAGGTCCGCTCAGGCCAGTACTTCGTTTTCGACCGGCGCGCGCAAAGCATTTGGGGAATCGATCGCACCCTGACCGGGACGTGGAAGATCGTCTCTATCGGCCAGGAGCGCGGCCGCATCTATCAGCCCCTCGCATTCGCCTCCGAACCGGGAGGCAACTTCGTTGTTCTGGACCAGCCGGGCGGCGGTCAGCGCCTGCAGGTCTTCGCGGCCGGCGGAGCGCCGCTCGGCGGCTTCGACCTGGGGTCGCGCGAAACGCAGGCCATGGTCGTCGACGGCCTCGTGCTCAATGCCATCGGCTTCCTCCACTTCGACGGCAGGAAGATCCTCGCCAGCCGGGTGACTGACGGAACCCTGTTCACGGAGTTCACGCTGGCGGGCGCGACCGCCCGGCACTTCGGCGACCTTCGCAGGACCGGACAGGAGCACGACCCCGTTGTGCACCGCGCGCTCAACACAGGCATTCCGCTCGCGGACCCGACGGGCGGCTACTATTTCGTCTTCCAGACGGGGGTCCCTCAGTTCCGGAAGTACGACGCCGGAGGGCAGATCGTCTTCGAACGCCATGTCGAGGGCCGCGAGATGAACGCCGTGGTCTCGAAGCTCCCAACGACGTGGCCGAAGCGCAGAGGGAAGTCGGGCGAAGAGATCCCGATAGTGCCGCCGGTCATCAGAGCGGCCGCCGTGGATCCCGGCGGAAACCTGTGGCTCTCGCTGACCGTGCCCTACACTTACGTGTACGACTCGAACGGAGACAAGGTCAGGACGATCCAGTTCCGCGCCGCCGGCACGATCGCGCCGACGAGCCTCTTATGGCGGAGGCAGACCGATACGACGAGCATCTTCGCGAGCCCGCGCCGCCTGCTTGTCACCCCGGGCTGCTTCGAGTTCGATCCGGGTTAGGATAGGCGGCGTCGAGGGTCAGGATAGGCGGAGGAAGTTGCGATGCCCGACATTACTGTCCTGCCAGGTCCGACGGCGCGACTCGCGCAGGCCCCGGCTGTCCCGGGATTCATTCCGGACTCCGTTGTCCATCCAACCGTGGGCCCGACGCGCCGCGTCATCGCCGGGGTAGAGAGGAACCGGACGGTCACACCCGAGCTGTTCGCCGACAGAGCCCTCGCGGCAACACGGAGTTTCAGGGCGACCGAAGGGAAACCGCTCGCCATTCGCCGGGCCCTGATGATGCGGCGAATCGTCGAGGAGCACCCGATCGCGATACAGGACGGGGAGCTCATCGTCGGCATGAAGGCCCGCAAGCCTCGCGGTTCCCCTGTCTACCCCGAGATCAACTGCTCATGGGTCGAACGCGACCTCGATCGCCTCGCGGCGCGGCCGAACACCCCTTTCTACGTCAGCGATACCACGAAGCGCCTGCTCCGCGAGGAGGTCTTTCCGTACTGGCGCGGCCGTCAGGTCTACGACCGCCTCATGGAAGCCGTGCCGCCATCGCTCTGGCTGGCCGACGAACGCGGCGTCGTCTATCACTACTTTCGGTCACGGACGATAGCGCACATCAACGCCGGCTACGACAAGGTCCTGTCGCGGGGAATGAACGGAATCGTGGAGGACGTGGACAACCGGCTATCGCGCCTGAGGCGGGAAGAAGAGGGTTTCGAAGCGCGCTGTGACTTCCTGGAGTCGGTCCGGATTGCCTGCCAGGCCGTCGTTCTGCTGGCTGAAGGCTATGCGGCCGAGGCCAGGCGCCTGGCGGCTCTGGAGCCGGACCCCGTGCGGCGCCGGGAGCTGCTCTCCATAGCAGAGGTCTGCACGCGGGTACCGGCGCAGCCTGCCCGCAACTTCCACGAAGCGCTCCAGTCCTTCTGGTTCGCCCACCTGGCGCTGAACCTGGAGACTGACGGACACGCCTTCGGGCCGGGCCGCTGGGACCAGTACCTCTACCCGTACTATCGCCGGAACATCGACTCGGGCGAACTGACGCAGGAGCAGGCCCAGGAGCTCCTGGATCTGATGTGGGTGAAGTTCGACGAGATAACGCTGGCGAAGGACTCGGGCGAGTCGCAGACGAGCAGTTCCTATCCGGACTTCCAGAACTTGAACATCGGCGGGCTGGGCCGCGACGGCCGCGACGTCACGAACGAGTTGTCCTACATGTGCCTGACGGCTCTGGAGCATACGCGGCTCCCCCAGCCGGGACTCTCGGCGCAGGTGAGCTCTAAGACGCCGCCCAAGTTCCTAATTCGCTGCGCGGAGCTTCTCAGGCAGGGTATGGGGATGCCCGCGATGTTCAACAGCGACGTCCTCACTCTCGGCATGGCGAGCCGCGGTAAGACGCTGGAAGACGCCCGGGCGAGCAGCTTGAACGGCTGCGTGGCCTGCTTCTGCGACGGCAAGGATCGCATGGCATCATCGGGGTACTTCAACCTGGCGAAGTGCCTGGAGCTCGCGCTTTCTGACGGTGTGGACAGGCTTACTGGCGAGCGGCTGGGTCCCGCCACGGGAAACCCGGCGCAATTCAGGTCCTTCGACGAGCTGCTGCAGGCCTTTCGGGCGCAGGTCTCGCACTTCGTCGCCGAGAAGGTCCGCTACGACAACATCGTCAGGACCGTCTACGCAACTCACTGTCCGGTGCCGTTCACCTCGGCGCTCATCGACGACTGCGTGGAGCGCGCGCTCGACTGGCACGCAGGCGGATCCCGGTACAAGATAGCGACAATGTCGGGCGTCGGAATCGGGACGGTTGCCGACGCGCTCTCGGCTATCCGCACGCACGTCTTCGAGACAGGCACGGTCACAATGGCAGGTCTCGTCGAGGCGCTGGACCGCGACTGGAAGGGCTTCGAGCTCCTGCGCGAGACCCTTGTCAACAAGACGCCTCACTACGGAAACGATGACGACCGGGCGGACTCGCTGGCCGTTCTCGCTCAGCGCATTCTCTGCGAGGAGGCGGAGAAGCACACTGACGTCCAAGGCGCCCGCTACTTCGTGGATCTGCTGCCGACGACCTCGCACATCGCGCTCGGCGAGCTGACAGGGGCAACGCCGGACGGGCGCCGGGCGCGTGCGCCTCTTTCGGAGGGGGTTTCGCCGGTGCAGGGACGCGACATCCTGGGACCGACCGCGGCGGCCAACTCCGTTGCCAAACTCGATCACGCGCGGACCAACGGCACGCTGCTCAACATGAAGATCGATCCCGAGGCGCTCAGGACAGAGGAAGACCTGCAGAAGCTGGCAGCGCTCATCCGTTCGTACTTCGACCAGGGTGGCCACCACGTGCAGTTCAACATCGTCGATCGAGCGGTGCTGGAAGACGCGATGGCGCACCCCGAGAACCACCGCGACCTGATCGTCCGCGTCGCTGGCTACTCCGACTACTTCGTGCTGCTGAGCCGCGACATCCAGGAGGAGATCCTTTCGCGCACCGAGCATCGGCTCTGACAGAGGCGGCCATTCGAGGAAGGCAAGTTGGGGTAGCATGTGCCCATGGGTCCGCGTCTGGCGGTCGTTGTTCTGTGCTGCATCCTCAGCGCCAGCGGCCCCTTTCGTGAGCGCACCGGATCTGGCCTCTCACTTCGAGCCGCTCAGGCTGCGCAGGAGCCGATCGCGCCGAAACGCGACTTCGAGCGTTGGCTGGAGGCGGTTCGCGTCGAAGCCGCGAGCCGGGGCATCCGGGCCGAGATCTTGGATGCTGCTTTGAAGGACCTGGAGCCGCTCCAGATCGTCACCGAGCGCGACTCCACGCAGGCAGAATTCACTCTCACTCTGGATCAGTACCTGCAGCGCCGCCTGACCGCCCGGACCGTCAGGGATGGCCGCAGGCAAGCCGCCGAACACCGCGCCCTCCTGGCAAAGGTCTCGAAGGCGTACGGTGTCCCTCCGCACGTTCTGGTGGCTGTTTGGGGCCTCGAGTCCAACTATGGGCGCTTCAGCGGCGTGAGGCCGACGGTAGCGGTGCTGGCGACGCTCGCCTACGATGGCCGACGGGGCGAGTTCTTCAGGGGCGAGTTGCTGACAGCGCTCGAAATCCTCGACAGAGGCGACGTTCCCCCAGAACGTCTCAAGGGCTCCTGGGCAGGGGCCCTCGGCCAGCCGCAGTTCATGCCGTCCACGTACGTCAAGTTCGCGGAGGACTTCGACGGCGACGGCCGGCGTGACATCTGGGCTTCGCTCCCCGACGTGTTCGCGTCGATTGCGCGCTACCTGAGGGAACACGGCTGGGTGAAGGGCGAACGCTGGGGCCGCGAGGTGAAGCTGCCGCGCGATCCCGGCAGCCTTTTCAGAGAGGCTCCGCTCCGAACCGAGGGCTGCCTCGCGCTGAGGGAAACCTCAGAACCATTGCCGCTGACTCGGTGGAGCGAGCTGGGCGTCAGGGCGCTCGGCGGAGGTCGGCTGCCGAAGGCCGACATGCAGGCATCGCTCGTGAGGGCCGGCTCCCGAAGCTTCCTCGTGTATGCGAACTACGAGGCCCTGATCGCGTACAACTGCGCGCACTCGTACGCCCTGAGCGTGGCGCTGCTGTCCGACCGCATCGCGGGGAGCAGCTGACTTACGGGACCCGGATTCCCCGGCGCGTGGCGAGGTATACGGCAAAACTGCCGAGCCAGTGCCCGCCTTCATAGTGCTCCCCGGTCACCGCGTCGAGACCCGCCGCGCGGTGGCGCGAAGCCGCGGCACGAAGCGAAGCCAGACGACTGTCGCTGGCCGGAAGCCCCGACACGATGCCCTCGAGCATCCAGGCGCGGCTCAGGTTCAACCCGTCGAGATGCGCCAGCTTCGGATCAGAGGGGTCCGTCACCACGGCGGGCTCGATCCATCCGGCGGAACCGTCACGTGGAATGCGAGGCAGGAACGTGCCGAGCCACGACGCGAAGCGGTCAGGCGGCGTGACGCGGCGCACGAGATCGGCTTCTGCCAGGCACGGAGAGAGAAAATCCTGCCCGGACGGTTCGTAGGAGAACGGGCAGTCCCGATCGTCGAGATAGAACGCGGCAATCCTCTTCTCCAGGAGGGCCTCCACAGAAGCATTCCGCGCCGTTCTCGCCCAGTCCAGGATCAGGCCGAACGCGAACGCAGTCTGGTCGTGCTCGCCGATCCTTATCGGCCGCGTCAGCTTGGGCAGCCAATCCGTCAGCCTCGCGACTGCGGCCGCCTCCAGCGGCGCGAGAGCCGCCTGCATCGTCCTCGCCTGAGCGTCGTCCCACTCGCGTAGCTCCGCCGCGAGCTGGAGCAGCCAGGCAAGGCCGTACGGCCGCTCGAACGACGTCCGGCCGGGACCGTCGATGTAGGCGACCTCCGCCTCGATGTTCGCCGGCGTCAGGCTTCTTGCCAGTGCCGAGCGTATGCGAGGGACGAACGCAGCGCTGGGGAACGTCCGTGCGAGCCGCGCGAGAAGCCAGTGCCCATGCACCGACGAGTGCCAGTCGTAGCACCCGAAGAAGGCCGGGGTGAGCTGGCGCGGCGGCTTTACGTCCGCATCGCTGCTCAGCACATGCGCGATCTTGTTCGGGTACTCCTTGTGGACGCAGTCGAGCGCGAGCGTCGCGAAACGAGCGGCCGCTGCCTCGTCAAAGTCCGGCGGCGCCTGGGCAGAAGCTGGAACACTCAGGCTGGCCATGGCGAAAAGCGTTGCGGCAAGCAGCGTGATCCCTCGTCTCATCGTTTGTCCTTGTGGCGAAGGCCGGCCCGCCGGCCGGGTTCGATCCTGTCTCGGGCCGGGCGAGTCGGCGCCGTATCCACCTTCCTTGCTTCGGTCTTCGAGCTCCCCGGCTGGGCAGCCTCGAACCTCACACACGCGTGGCCGAAATAGATCTCGTCTCCCGGCCTAAGCTTCAGCCCCCTCGGGCTCCCGCTCGCGATCTCGAGCGTTCTGCCCTGCCGGAACACGCGTGTGCCATGAGAACTCCGGTCGTCGTGGAGGCGGTAGTCCGACGGCGGCGTGAAAACGATGTGTGCGTGCGCGCGGGAAACAGTTCTCGTGAGGTCATCGTCTCCGTCGAGAAAGACCACCTGGTTGCGTCGCACAACGCGCGCGGCTGTATCAGTGACCTCGGCCAGCCGGCCGATGTTCGTCAGCCCGGCCCCGATGTCGAATGACTTCCTAGCGGCGCGTCCCTTGACCACGACGAGGCGCGCCGCAGCCGGCGAAGGCGCCGCCCCTGCGCCGTCTGGCTCTCGGCGCGAATGGACGCGCTCGAAACGGACCCAGTAGAACCTGCCCTCGTTTCCGCCGGACGGCCGCGACTTGACGAATTTCACCGCCACCTCGAGGCCCGGGGCCGCTTCTGCACCGATCTCGCGCAGTCGATCCTGGATCGACTGCGCGAGCTGCTCCGCACCGAACACCGCCTGGAGGGCCGCCCGCCGTTCAGGATCGCCAGCGAGAAGGTGCACGGTGATCCTGTTGAACGCAAGAGCTCGCCGCGACCTGCCGACGACCTGGACGTGGCTTTCCACCGCGTCGAGGATCTCGCGCTGTATTTCGACGGGCTCGCGCATCACGCCGCGGCGCGACGCGAAGCCGTCGATCGTCTTTTCGAGCTTGGCTATCGTCTCGATGAGTCTTGCCATCACTGATGATCCCGGGAGGCCATTTGACAACCGGATCGACGGCCTCCCCGACACGCACGTCTTGAGCGCCGAACACCCGCCGTCAGGAGCCTGTCCTCGAGTTCGCGGAACTGGCTTCTAGCGGATGATATCCAGGTCGCGGGCAGCCTCGACGATCGCGCCAGCGATCGGTGCCGCCGTGTTCGCCCCGTAGCCGCCGTTTTCGACGATGACCGCAAACGCTATGCGGCGCCCCGGCGGAGCGTCGTACGGAGCGAACCCGGCAAACCACGAGTGCGAGGCCTGGTCCCGCACCTCCGCCGTGCCGGTCTTGCCGGCGATCGAAGGTGTGACGCTCCGCAGAACGCGGGCCGTACCTTCGGTCACCGCAGAACGCATCGAAGCGGCGATCATCTGCGCGTGGGAAGCCGGAAGCACGGCTCTTGGCGGCTCGCTCCGGCCTCCCTCCTTCCCGATCACCCACCGCCCGTACGGCATCATCCCGCCGGCCGCCATCGTCGCTGCCACCCGCGCCATCTTGAACGGCGTCGCGAGGACCTGCCCCTGGCCGTAAGCAGCGAAAGGCAGCGTATCGCGCAGGTTCTCGGCCGACTCGGGCTGCGCGAGCGGAATCTCGAACAGCCGCGCTGTCTCGAGGAGGGCCGCAGGGCCAATACGCTGGCCGAGTTGCGCGAAGTACGCGTTGCACGAGACGACGAGAGCGCGGCTCAGCGAGAGAATTCCATGCGGCACCTTGTCTGCCCGGTCGTCTCGAACGGGCCGCGTCCAGCCCGGGATGCGCTGCCCGACCCTGCCGTCGGGCAACCGCTCGCACATGAACGTCTGGGTGGCGAACCTCGGGTCGGCCCGCAGCGCAGCTGCCGCCGTCACCATCTTGAAGGAAGAGCCGGGCGGGTACACCCCGTAACGCGCCCGGTCCAGCAACGCCTCGTCTCCTGCCACCTGCCCCTCTCCGGCGGGTCGTCCCTGAGCCAGCGCGTCCAGATCCGGCCATGGATAGCTGACCGCCGCAAGCAACTCCCCGCTGTCGGTCATCACCACGGCGGCTCCACGGCTGCTGCCGGAGCGCCGAATGCGCTCTTCGAGCAACCCGGCGACCCGGAGCTGGAGCCTCGCGTCGATCGTCATCCGGACGTCCCGTGGCCGTTCCATGATCTCGCGGACTGCAGGATGCCCGGGCCGATGACGGTACCGCCAGAGCGGAAGCAGGTCGCGGTAGTTGCGCCGGACGACCTGGACTCGGCCATTGTTTCGATCAGTGACCGTCACGACGTGGGCGTAGTCGTCGTAGCCGCGCAGCGTCCGGTCGCTGTCGCGCTCTTGGAACGAGGTGTTAGTGGCGGCGTAGTTGACGCGCGTCCTAGCATCGCCCAGGAGATGGAACGTGCGGCCGCCAAAAGGATAGCAACGATCGCCATCCGCCCTGCACGCGCTGTCTGGTTCGAGGCCGAGAAGTCCTAGGTCAGCGCGGCGCGCATCGAGGATCGAGCGGTCGGTCAGGGCCATCGGCAGACCGTTGCGATCCAGGATCGCGCCTCGGGGGATCGCCCGGGCGGCTTCGATGAGCCGGGGGTTGTACTGGTAGCGCTGCATGCCGTCGGCCTGCATCGCGAGGACGGGGGCGCCGGCCGTAGCGTCCGGCTGGAGCACCTGAGCGTAGCCGACTCGCCCGAGGACGGCGATGGCCATCACCGTAAAGACCAGCGACACCCACTTCAGTGGTTCGTCGAATTCGCGGTTCCTCGCCCTGGGATTCAGCCGCTCCCCTATTGCCATGAGGATCCCTATCGACGCGAAATTGGCGAGCATCGAGGACCGGCCGTAGCTGAGAAAGGGCGTCACCACCCCGGTCAGGGGAAGCAGCCCGAACTGCCCCCCGGCGATGAGCAGGAACTGGAGTGCCAGGGTGACGACGACGCCGAGAGAAAGGAAGAAGCTGTAGTCGCCGCGAGCACGCCGGACGATGCCAGCTGAGCGGTAGGCAATCAGGCCGTACAAAGCGAAGACTGCCAGTAGCCCGACGAAGCCGATCTGCTCGCCGGTTGCTGCGAGCACCAGATCAGTGTGCCCGGCGGGTATCTGGCCGGGCTCGCCCAAGCCGAGGCCGGTCCCTGCAAAACCTCCGCTGGCGATCGCCCAGAGAGCGTGCGCCACCTGGTCCCCTCCCCGAAGGCCGTTCTCCCAAGGCTCCCGCCACATGCCAACACGCTGCACGACAGTCGCCGGGATGCCGAGCATATATCCGATCCAGAATCCGCCGGCCAGGAGCGTCAACCCGACGAACACCATCGGCACCCGCGCACGCGCGACACCGTAGAGCGTGAGGAACGCGCACGCCAGCACGAGCGCGGGGCCGAGATCGCGCTGAAGGAAGAAGAAGATGAGGACGAGAGCCATGCCGGCGACAACAGGTACCACGTAGTCGAACCGCGGGAGGTCGAACCACGCGGCAGCGCGGAACGACGGCGTCGCCGGTTCGCGCAGCGACCGGAGGAATTCCCATCGGTTGGCGAAGTAGCCGGCGAGAAAGAGAACGACCAGCAGCCTGATGGCCTCCACCGGCTGTATGCCCAAGAGGTTCACGCGCGCGTCGCTTCCGCCCGGTCCGCTGCCGAAGACGATGAGCAGCGCCGAGAGCAGCATCGCACCGCCGAGAGGAACCCAGGTGAGCTTGCGCAGTGGCAGGCGCTGGACGTCGAGGCGCGCGCACAGGGCCAGCAGCAAGGCGCCGGCGGCCACGCCTTCCGCGAACCTGAAGAAAAGGGGCGCGTCACGCAGCGGGTCGCGCAGCGAGACCATCGACAGGAACCCTATGGAACAGAGGAGCGCCACCGAGGGCAGAAGCAACTGGTCCGTCCGCGAACCTCGAAGCCGCAGGAACAAGTGTGCGACAAAGAAGCCCGACAGGAGCAACGCCGCGGCGGCGCAGAGCAGACCGGTGAAGGTTCGCGGCTCGCGGACGACCGCGCGTGAGCGTATCGTGGCAACCTCCTCTGCACTCAAGAGGGCAATCGTCCCCTCGCCTCCCCCCTTGGAACCCGCCGCGGTGGACAGGCTACCGGCTCGCGCCCGCAGGTTCTCGAGCCGCCGTTGGCCGATCACCTCGGCCACGCTGACGCGGATCCTACCGAGCCCGCCAACGCCTTCGAGGCTGCCAGCGGCGCGCGCGCCCGTGTCCTGGTGGAGGTAGCGGTAGATCCGGTCCGCTATGAAACGGCGCTCGGTTTCGTTGGCACCGACATCGGACAGCAAGGGCAACAGGCTGTCGACGGCCGGAGCGGCATTCAGGTTCAACACCCTTCCGTCGGCAAGACCTTCCCGCGCATCGGCCCAGCCAAGGCGCCTGGCCTGGTACAGAAGCGCCAGGCCGACGAGGAGCACCGTTGCGACAGCCACGAGCGCCATGAGCTCGAGGGGGCGACCGCTCTGCTCGCGCATCCTTGCCGATTCCGCCCGGCTCGCCGCGGTGCTGTAAGTGATGGACATCGACCCGCTCGTTCAGTTCTTCAGCCGTCCTGCAGCTTCTCCAGTCGACCCGACACCTCGTCCAACCGACGCTGGACCTGGCGGACGTTTGCGCTTGCCTCGCCGAAACCCGCTGCCTGTTGATAGAGAACGAGCGAGCGGCGGTAATCGTTCGCCGCCTTCAGGAGGAGGTCCACCTCCTGGGGCAAGCCCCGCAGGTTGGCCGCCTCGCGCCGCATGCGCTCGCCGCGGTTCCGGTAACCGTCGGCCAGCTGAGCTATCTCACGCAAGCCGGGCCTGAAACCCCTCTTACCCGCTTCCTCGAAGGCTGCGATAGCCCGATCCAGGTCTTCGAGGCCGTAGATGTAGGTTCGTCCCAGACCAAGGTACGGGTCGGGCCACTGGCGGTCGAGCCGCCCAGCCTCCTCGAACCGCATCACAGCCTGGTGCAGCGTGTCGGCGGACGCCTGTTTGCGCCGTTTCTTCGCTTCGCCCTCGATCCGGTACAGGTGGCCCTCGCAGTAACGCAGCCGCGCCGTGAGGCTGCTGTTGCCAGGGTCGAGCCGCGATGCCTTCGCCAGCCAGGCCGATGCTTCCTGCCACTGCGCCTCGCGGACCGCAGGGGCGTCGTGGCGGTAGTCCGAGATCACGCGGTCGGCGTGCGCGACCAGACGCTCGCGGAGAGGCCTGCGAAGACCTACGAGGCCAAAGCGAAGGAGGCTTCGTTCGTCCAGGGCCTCGTAGCGCCTCCAGGCCGCGTCGAGCTGCGACGGCTGGAGCGCGGGAAGCCCGGATCGCAGCTCGCGCGCGGCGCTCCACACGCTCACCTCGTTGGCGAAGACGATGAAGAGAAGGGCCGCCAACCCCGCAATGGCCAACCGGCGCTCGCGGCGTGTCAGGAACGGCTGCCGCCGGCCTGGAAGGGCTGGCGCGGTCGCCGGTGCGGTGGTCGCTGCGGCGAGTCCCGCAGCCGCACCCGCACCAGCTCGGGTCTGCTCCGGGCCGACCGTCGGGCGTGTTCTCTCGCCTACCGTCCTGCGTGTGGCGTCCGGATCACCGTTGCCACCCGCCTCGGCCACATCCCGGACCGGCGCGGTCCGCCTCGTCTCCTCGGCAACTGAAACCGAGTGCATCCACTCGAGGTCCGCGCGAGTCTCGTGGCCGGCCATCCAGCTCGCGATGTCCGCAGCGAAGTCGCCTGCCGTTTCGTATCGCCTGCCACGGCTTGGAGCCAGCGCCTTGAAGACCACCCGCTGCAGGCCGGGGGGGACGGTGTCAGGAAGCGGCGGAGCGGGCTCCCGCGCCTGGATGCGACGCTCCAGTTTCTCCACCGTCTCCGCCTGGAAAGGCGGGCGGCCGGCCAGCATCTCGTAAAGGACCACTCCGACCGACCAGAGATCCGCCTGGACGTCCACATCTCCGCTGTCCAACCGTTCCGGCGACGAGTAGGTCGAGCTGCGAAAGTCGTTGCGCGTGAGTTCCCGGACGAGTGAGAGTCCTTTCGCGATCCCGAAGTCGAGCACTTTCACCTGGCCGTTGCGGTTCAGGCGCACGTTCTTCGGCTTGATGTCCCCGTGGATGATGCAGTGAACCTGCTGGCCGTCCACCACCGCGTCGAACTGGTGCGCCTTCTCGAGGAACCTGGCGATCTCGAGCGCGATTGCGGCGGCATCGGCGGCAGGGAGCGGACCGCGCGCAACGATCGCTGCCACGTCCTCGCCGTCCACGTATTCCATGTCCAGATAGAAGTGTTCGCACTCCGTGCCGTAGGCGTGGACCGTCGGCACGTGGGAATCGACGCGACAGAACTGCTCCTGGAGAATCGCACCACGCCGCTCGGCGTCGCACACCTCACGCGACTCCCTGTCTTCGCGCACCTCCACGAGCTTCAGCGCGACGTCGCGGCCGGTGGCCGTGTCGCGGGCAAGGTATACGTCTGCCATCCCGCCTCTTCCGAGGCGTTTGAGCAACCGGTACTTTCCAAAGACGGCGTCGTGCATGGCGATGCCGGACCTAAGTCTTCGGCCGGGCGGGTGTGCGCGGGGGCGCCGCAGGCTGCGCATCGAGAACGTTCTCGCGCAGCACCTGGTCCCTCTCCTCGGCACCGAGCCCCACGATGCCTTCGATGCCGTTGTGCAGGACGATGTTCCCGAAGAGAACCGGTTTCGTGCCCGCGGCCAGCTCGAGTCCGGCCTTCGGGTGCCCGGGCAGCCTGCCGTTGCCGGTGATCACGTTGTGACGCAACTCGATGCTGCCCGACCGCACCACGATCCCCACGCCCGGGTTGTCGCGGATTTCACACGCCCGGATTGCCCCCCCGGCTCCTGCCGCAATCTCGACGGCGGCCTGCGAGGCTCCCGTCACCGCCACGTCTTCGACGTCGGCTGACCCTTCGACGCGCAATCCGACGGCAAGCGGGGACATGTCGTCGCCTGCAATGCTGAACCCCGCAAGGCGCCCGCCGGTCCCGGCCTCCACCGTGACCGCCGTCCAGCCAGGAGGCCCGCCGAGTGGTGGCCGAATCACGGCCTCTCGCGGCCTGCGGCTCACGAGCGAAACGCCGGCCGCAAGGCTGATGGACTCCCTGTACAAGCCAGGTTCGACAATGACTGTGTCACCCGGGGCGGCGTGCAGCATGGCCTCGCCAATCGACGTGAACCCGGCGCTTCCCGACCCGACAACCCAGGTGCGCGACCACGACACAGCCGCTCGATCGGAGAGATCCCAGAAGGCGGGTATCGCGCGGGCGCGATCGAGCGCGACGAGCGAAATCGCTACTCCCGATGCCAGCCCCGCAACGAACAGGAACCAGCGCGCCCGAACGACCGCCAGAGCTGCGGCGTCGAGCGCGGCCCCGGCACGGCGCAAACCCGCCACGGCACGCGTCACGGCACCCAGCCGCAAAGACCCGAGGCCGAAGCCTCGCGCGTATCGCCGCGCCGTATCAGCGAAGGCCGGACCCTCTACATAGACCGCCGTCACGTTGTCCTTGCCGCCCGCCTCGTTGGCGGCCGCAATCAGCCGTTCGACCACCGCGCTGCCGTCGCCGGCATGCTGGTGGACTATCTGTCGGATGCGCGAGAGCGGCAGCAGGTCCGTCAGACCGTCGGTGCAGAGAAGCAGGGCCATGTCCTGCTCGAACGGCGTTTCGCTGACCTCGACGAAGCCCTCGTCGGCAGGCGTATGCTCTTCGGTTCCGACATCTCGGTAGATCTCGTTCCGGCGCGGGTGGTGCATCGCGTCCGTCTCGGACAGCTCGCCGCGGTCCTCGCGCTCGCCCACTGGCGAATGGTCGCTCGTCAGCTTCGAAGCGACGCCGCGCTGGAAACGGTAGAGACGCGTGTCGCCAACGTGACCGATCGTCGCAGTCGAGTCCTCGACGACCACGACCGTGAGCACGCACGCCATGCCCGCCCATTCGGGCCTCGTCCGGGCCAGGCGCAGGATCTCGTTGTTCGCCAGCGTGATGGCTTCCCGCACGCGGTCTGCAGCGGTGCCGGTGGCGCGCTCGAGCCTCGCCCTGAGAACTGTGAGCGCGGTCTCAGCCGCGCGCTCGCCTGCCGCGTGGCCTCCAACGCCGTCGATGACCAGGAAGATGCCGCGCTCCGCGTCGTGATAGAAGCGGTCCTCGTTGGTGTCGCGCTGCAAGCCGGGGTGGCTGCGTGCGAACGACGCCAGCCGCGCTTTCTGAAGCGTGTGGCTAGCCATCACTGGTCAGCGCCGCGTAGGCCAGACCCGCCACCGCTGCGGCGAGCAGCAGCAGGAAGAGGAATCGGAGCCAGTAGAGCCAGGTCAAGGCGCTCTCCGGATCTCGAAGTCCAGGAACACGGTCTCGGCGAGGCCGATCCGGGCACGGTCCGGAAGCAGAACCTCGACGCCGTTGTCCCGCTTAGCCCCGTCGACCACCTCGAACCCAGGCGAAACCGCGCGGCCGTCCAGCGTCGTGCCGAGCGAGCTCAGATCCTTCAGGAAGAACTGCCCGGTTTCAGCATCCCGGCGGAGCCGCACGTGCTCCCTGGAAACGTCCGGAGCAGTCTGGAGCTTCAGGTCCACCCAGTACCCCAGGCCTCCTCTGCCAATCACAACCTGATCGCGGGTGACGGCGAAGGTGTGCGTGCCTGCCTGATCTTCATACGTGATCGTGGCGTAGACTGTTCCGCCGGCGGACGATATCTGGGCTGGAATATCGACGACCTCGGCCGTTCGCGGTGCCGCCTCGCCGCTCTTCACGGTGACACGACGGGTGCGGGAACCTGCGAACTCGGCCGGAGGCGGCAGCGACAGCTCCGAGACAACCGCTATGTCACCCGGCTGCATCTCCTCGTCGCCGTCGGGCTCGAACCGGATCGCCCAGCCGTCGGCCGGCGGATCCAGCCTGGCCTTCTTCTCCCGCGAACGCCATGGCAGGCGCACGCGGGCAGGCTGGTTCTCCGCGTTCCAGGCATCGACGTCTGCATCGAGCGCGCGCCGAGCCTCGCTGGCTACGACGCTCAGGATGCCCTCCAGGCGGCGGTAGTCGTCGGGATGCAGGTAGACGAAGAAGCGGCTTGGGGCAATGGTGGAATACAGGAGCGGCTCGAGGTTCGCACGCATCGCTCGTACGATCTCGAGGATGATCTCCCTGCCGGTGGCAACCTTCGGTTCAGCGTCCATGGCGTGTCCTGGCACCGTTGCTTCGAGCCCTTGGCCCCGGCGACCGGCTGTCAGGCATCAGCGGCCGGATGCCTTGACTCCTTCACGTCATCTCACTCCCGACTCGGCTCGATCGCCATGATCGCCCGGCCCCACATCCCGAAGTGGAAGCGCAGACCTTCTCCGAGCACAGCCTCGAGGAGCTCCTTGTGCACGCAGGCGACCGCCCCGGGGCCGACTTCGAACATCTCGTACTCGCCGGAATCCTCCGGGCTGGCAAGCGACCCGACCGGGCCGCGCTCGGCCCTTCATCAACCAATCAAGATGGTGGAGGTCCGGACCGTAACGACGCCTCCGCGTTTCGCAATGAACTCGATCAGGCCGTCCGGTTGTATTCGCGCCTTCCTCATCACCGCTCTCCCTTCCCTGGCCGGCGCCAGCCTTGCCCCGCGCAGGCGCTCTCGACGAGGAGATATGCGCTCGCGGCCTCGACGCCGTCGCGCCTGTGCTCGAGCCGCACACCTTCCCGCGGCAGGCGCTGGCCCATGAACCGTCCTTCTGCCCAAGAAGCGCCGCGATTCAACGACCCCCGAGCGTCGCGAGCTGCGAGGCCGGGTCGTAGTCGTGCTCCAACGGGGACCGGACGAACAGCGTCTCGGGAACGCCAACCGGGGGCTCCCCTTTCACGGACTCGACGATGGCGAAGGCCTTGTCTACCGCTGCCTCTTCGCCCTCGAGCGAGAGTACCACCGCACCCTCGGACCCGCCCACCCCGCCCGAGCCGACGTGCGTCGCGCGAACTCCGGCCAGCAGGGCCAGCGCCTGGATCTCGGTCACGACCTCACCGAGGACGACCGGCATGAGCCGGGCCGGCAGCCCCATGCTTTTCTTGAAGTGGTGAATCCCGGTCGCGCGCGCCGCGTCCAAGACCGACGGCACGAGCTTCTCGAGGCCCACAGGCATGATCAAGTGCGCCCCGCGCGGGATCACCACGGGCCATGCCATGCCGATCGTCCCACCGACGAGAGACGAGGCGAAGATGCCGGCATTGCCTTCCGGGTCGATGGCATTCGCGCCCTTGATGAAGACATCGTCAGGACCGAACGAAAGGATCTCCACCTTCGAATCGGCGCCCTCGACGACCTTCCCTTTCCGGATCACGTGGCTCGTGGTTGCCGGGGGGCCGGAGTTGCCGGTCGTGAGTCCTCCGCACACCATGCCGACCGTCAGGCCAGCCTTTGGCTCGACCTTGATCCCTAGGAGCTCCTCCGTGACGTACGCGTTGGTAATGCCCCGGGCGATGATGATGGTGCCCTCCGCGAAGGCTCGCCGGACCTCGGGCAATGCAGCCGTGGCTTTCGCGAGGAGGCGCCGCGACTCCGACGGGTTCAGCACCACCAGTGCGGCCGTCCACTTCTTGCCTGGCTGTCTTCTCGGGATCTCGACTTCGTAGAACATGTCAGCCTCCGCGTCCTGGAGCCGCCCCGAATTGGAGCTGCGTTGAAACGGGGGCCTCGGAAGTGTACAACGGAAGCGCAACGGGGGTTATCCTGTAGTGCTGTCGCGGCCGATGGTCGTCTACTCGCTGTGGTTCGGCAGGTCCATGGGACGCCGGCCCGCGCCGGCGTCAGGAGGAGACAGTGAAGAGTGTCGCTTATCCCGAGATGATCACCGCGTTGCCCGAGGCAGACATTCCTTTCAAGGGCGTGCGCGGCTGGATATCGCAGGCGGCTGAGCACCAGGTGGTGTTCCTAGATATCGAGCCGATCGGGCTGGTGGCGCCACACAGGCACGCCGAGCAGTGGGGCGTCGTGGTCGAGGGCGAGATGGAGCTCACGATCGGCGGCGAAACGAGGCGATTCGGGCCCGGGGAGTCCTATTACATCCCTGCGGGTGTCGAGCACGCCGCGACTTTCCTCACCCGCGTACGCGTGATCGACGTCTTCGGCGAGCCCGCACGCTATCGCCCGAAAGCCTAGAAGCACCCGGAGGACGCTGTGCCCAACCTGTTGTCTCCGATCTCTTTCGCCGGGCTCACCCTCAGGAATCGAATAGTCATGCCGCCGATGTGGTCCGGGCGAGCGGACGCCGAGGGGGCGGTGACCGACGCGATAATCGACTACCACCGGGTGCGAGCCGCGGCCGGGTGCGGACTGGTCATTGTCGAGCACGCCTTCGTGGAGCCTTGCGGTCGCGCAAGCTCGACGCAGCTCGGGGTCCACCGGGATGAACTCGTGCCAGGGCTCGCCCGTCTGGCAAAGGCAATCCGCAGCGAAGGCGCCGTCGCCTGTCAACAGGTTTCGCACGCTGGCTCGCGGACATCGACGGCGGTCACAGGGTACAGGCCGGTCGCTCCGTCCGCCGTGCGTCACCCCTACCAGCAGGACGGCGAGGTGCCTGAGTCCCTCGACACGGCGGGCATCGCACGGGTCATCGCGGCATTCGCTGCGGCCGCCAAGCGAGTCCGCGATGCCGGTTTCGATGCTGTCGAGATCCACGCCGCACACGGGTTCTTGTTGTCACAATTCCTGTCGCCGTTGACGAATCGTCGCGAGGATCTGTACGGCGGAACGGAGGAGGGTCGAAGGCGCCTTCACCTCGAAGTTTTGGCAGCCGTTCGCGAGGCTGTCGGCGAGATGTTCCCCATCTTCGTACGCCTCGGCGCCCACGACGAGACCGAGGGCGGGCTCGAACTCGACGAAGCGTGCCGAACGGCATCGGCCCTCGCCAGGGCTGGCGTTTGCCTGATAGACGTCTCGGGAGGGCTCCAGGGGTCTCGAGGAGCCGGCAAGCCGCCTGGCTACTTCGTTGACTACGCGGCCTCGATAAGGGCTGCCGCCGGTATCCCTGTGACCGTCGCGGGCGGAATCACCGAACCGAGCCACGCGGATGAGATCGTCCGGGAGGGCCGCGCAGACATGGTCGGCGTCGGCCGGGCCATGCTGGACGATCCCGAGTGGGCTCGGAAGGCAATCGCGGCGCTCGGGCCGGCATCGCGCTGACGCCGGCTCGCGCGCCAAGCTTTACTTCTGCGGCCCTGCCTGCAGGCGTTGGGGATTACTTTATCGCCTTCTGGAGCATGTGAATCTCGACGGCCTGCATCTCGGTGCCCTTCTGCACGAAGTCCACGAGCACCAGATCCCTTTTGGCGATGAAGTCCGCCAGCTTCGTGACCTCGCCAGCTGCCTGCTTCTCGCGGGTCATCGTGCCGAAGCCATGCCCGAGAACCCGCGTCTTTGGGTCGATAGTGAAGGCGTAGGTCTTGCCTTCAGCGATCACCGTCAGGCCGTTGCCCGTTACCGTCTCCACCTGGCCTGACACGCTGCGCCCCGCTTCTGCGAGCTTGGGTGCCTGCGCCTGTTTCGGAACCGTGATGCCGCGCCGGATCACACTGGCGTAGTTGGCGCCGCCCTTCTGCGCGTAATGCACCTGGACGCCGTCCCCCGGCTTGATGAGCGACCCCAGGGCCGGACCGGCCTTGCCTTCAGCCTCTGCGGCCCGCTGCGCGGTCGAGCCGCCGGTGCCGATGACTCGAGTAGCCTGATCCACGGTGAACAGCATGTTCTGATCGCCCACTTTCACGGTGAGCGTGCTGCCCGCCAACGTGACGACAGTTCCCGTTACCGTTGTTGTCTCCTGTGGCGTGGCCATGCCAGGAACCTGGAAGAGCACGACCGCAATCACCAGCGCCGAAAGGAACGACAGGCACCGCATACTGACCTCCTTCTCTACGCTCTTTGCCGCGAGACCCTGCTTGCAGAACGTCAGGCACGCCCGCATTCGGCAGAACCTCATCTGCCGAGGGGCCGGGATCCATGTCCCTGTTGGCGCTTCCATCACTGTCTGCCCGGCTGCCCGCCCTGTCAAGCATCGGTGCAGCGATCTTCGACCGCTGTTCCGTAATGGTTTTGACGGCTGAGCTCGCCGGGAGGTTCCCAGCGAGCGCGGCGTCTGCGTGGCAAGACTCGGCGCCGGAATCGAACCAAGCCGCCGGACCTTGCGAGGACTCAGTCGCGGCCTTCCGGCTTGGCTTCGAGCGGAATGGCTATCGACCTCCACCGTCCCTGGTTGAACCTCAGGACGCTGAGCGTCGCGCGCGTCACGTGCCCGAGCACGATGGCCCGCCAGATGTCGGCCGGTTCGAGTGGCCGCAACGCCTGGATGAGCGCGCACAGTCCGAGCGGCACCACAATCTGCGAGATGACAGAGATGACGAGCGGGCTGCGGGTATCGCCGCTGCCC
The DNA here is from genome assembly GCA_041947015.1 of Vicinamibacterales bacterium. Taxonomy (GTDB): domain Bacteria; phylum Acidobacteriota; class Vicinamibacteria; order Vicinamibacterales; family Fen-181; genus JBHGBL01. The sequence continues at coordinate 80,713 of JBHGBL010000004.1, read as the reverse complement.
TGCAGCGCGCCGGTGTAGGTCAGCGCCACGGTGACGAAGAGGCCTGACACGGTCAGGTAGCGAAGCAGTTGGCTGCCGATACCGACAACCGTGGCATCGGTGAGGCCGAAGAAGGCGAAGAGGATGCGCGGCATGACGAGGAACATGAGCCCCACTGCCAGCGCGAGTATCAGACCGATCCGCGAGGCCAGGCGCGGCCCCAGCAGGCTCCTGTCAGGTCTGCCGGCACCCAGGTTCTGGCCGACGACCGTCGCCGTCGCTCCCATCAGTCCGACCGAGGTCCACGTGATGAGCGCGAAGAGCTCGCCGTAGCCCACCGCGTAGGCCGCCTGCGCCTCCGCGCTGTGCTGAAGAGAGCCGATGAACCGGAGCAGCATCACGCCGGCCACGTTCATCGCGATGCCCTGGAAGCCGGCAGGCAAGCCGAAGGAGAAGAGCGTCTTCACCGTGGGCCAGTCGAAACGGCGCGGCATCGACGGCGACCACCGTATGACGTTCGTCCCCCTCACGAAGAGGCTCAGACCGTAGGCTGCAACGAGCATGCTCGCCATGGTCGTCCCCAGCGCGGCACCCTGCGTTCCGAACGCCGGTATCGGGCCGAGGCCGCGTATGAGGACAACGTTTGCAGCGATGTTGAGGATCGTGAGCAGGATGCCGAGCCGGAGCGGGGTCCTGGCGTCGCCGGCGGCGCGGAACGCTGCGCCTAGCATGAAGAAGAGCAGCAATCCGAGGTTGCCGAGGAACATCGTCCGCAGGAACGGCAGCGCCTCGCGGACGACCGCGGGCTCTGCATGGACGATCGCGAGAAGGCGCGGCGAGAGAAGGTAGCCTGCCGGCGCCATCACCAGGGCCCACAGCAACAGCGAAGTGAGGAACGCCTGGTAGACCACCCGGTTGACACGCTCCGCGTCGCCGGCGCCAGCGAAGCGGGCTACGAGGACCGCGGTCCCGGTGAACAGCGCGCTCATGAACGTGATGAGAACCAGGAGGATCTGCCAGCTCACACCGATTGCGGCGTTCGCCTGGTATCCGACGAAGTGGCCGACGAGAGTGTGGTCCACGATGCCCTGGAGTCCAGCTATGGCGTTCTGGAGCATCGTGGGCCAAGCCAGCTTCCAGACGGCGGGCAGCAGCGGGCCGTCGACGATCGTCCGGTCGAAACGGTGAGGAGTGGGCTGTCTCAAGTTTCTTCCGACCACTGTAACCCTCCGGCGCTTCGTGAGGCTACTCCTCGACCGGCGCCGGAGCTGCTTTCGAAGACACCATGCGGGTGACTGCCGCCCCGGTCAGGATCGCCGCACCGCCTACTGCCTTCACCGGCGTCATCTTCTCATCGAGCCACATCACCGCAATCACGAGCGCCACGAGCGGGGTGATGTTCGAATACATCGACGTGCGCAGGCTGCCGATTCTCGCCACGGCCGTGTACCAGATGAGATAGGCGACGAAAAGGGCGAAGGCGGCGGAGAAAACCAGCCCGAGCCACGCCGGCGCGCTCACCTCGCTCCACCTAAGTCGCAGCAGGCCCGGAACCCCGAGAGGCACGTAGAAGACAGTGCCGATGATGGTCGAGCAGCCCGTGACAACCAGTGCCCCGTACCGCTCGAGGAGCGGACGCGAACCCACGGTGTAGACGGCCCAGAAGGCCAGGCCGCCCACCAGGAGCAGGTCCCCGGTCAGCGTGGTCCGCGAAAAGTCAGGCCCATGGCCCACCAACAGGTAGATACCCAGAACGGACAGGCCGGCACCCGTCCAGTGCGCTGCGCCCAGCTTCTCCTGGCCCACTGCAGCCGACAGCAGGCCCACGGCAACAGGCGAGCAGCCGTAGATGAGCGAGGCATTCGAGGCTGTCGTCCGGTAGAGGCCTCCCATGAAACAGAGTTGATAGAGGGTGTGGCCGACGGCCCCGAGGGCCGAAAGGAGCAACCAGTCTTTCGGACTGATGCGAGGGAACGCACGTTCGGCCCCGCCGGCTGCCCTGATGGCGGCGACGAAGAGCGTGGACGCGAGGGCAAGCCTCAGGGAGTTGAAGGCGAGCGGAGGGATCTCTTCGAGCACAGCCTTGACGATTGTGTAGTTCGCCCCCCAGATGAGCGTCATCACGAGGAGCAGGACGTCGGTCGAAGAGAGGTGGAACCGGTGCGATATCACGGCTTGCCGGGCACGAGCGGAGGACGGCATGGCTCGCTCCAGCCACGCCGGAGCGGCGGGGCGCTCGCGGCCACAAGCGCGGCGAGCGCGGCCGGCGCATCGGCCGGCTCGCGCGAATGCAAGGGGCCGGAGCCGGCCGGCCTCCGGTCCCCCGATTGCCCTCCGCGGGTCACGATGCCCCGCCCGCGCGGTCCGACGTCACCCGGCCGGGGTGAACGGCTGGACGAAGAAGAGAATCAGCGAGATGAGGAGGACATAGATAACGAGCGACTCGATGAGGACGAGGCCCAGGATGAGCGCGAACCGGATGTCGCCCGCGGCGCTCGGGTTCCGTGCGATGCCCTCGGAGGCGGCAACCAGGCCCCGCGACTGGGCGAATGCGCCGAACGCGGCAGCGATGGCCAGCGCGAACCCGCCGGTGATGATGGACCACTTGACAAGTTCCGAGCCACCGGTCGCCGCGGCCGCTTCCTGTGCCGAGAGCGGCGCGACGAGGCCGAAGACCAGCAGCACGAGCGTGAGAATCAGAGCGGACCGTCTTTGCACGTTGTTGCCTCCTCCGTGAGATGAATCGCTACTACATCCGGGTCACGGGCGACAGCGTCGTGCCGCCCGGCGAGATCCGGTTTCTTACGCCGCATGCGCCGCCGCTTTCGCGGCCGGCTCCGCGCCGTGATGTCCGCCCTCGTGTTCGTCCTCGACCGCAACCGCACCTGACAGGTAGATGATGGTCAGCATGACGAAGATGAACGCCTGGAGCGTCCCCGTGATGATTCCGAGGAACATCATCGGGAGCGGAACCAGGAAGGGCACAATGCTGAAAAGGATCAGGATGACCAGCTCCTCACCGAAGATGTTGCCGAACAGCCGTACCGACAGCGACAGGATCCGCGAGAAATGGCTGATGATCTCGATGGGGAGGTATATGGGGGCGATCCAGATCGGGGCGCCTGACGGCCTCGCGAAGTGCAGAAGGTAGTGCTTCACTCCCTGGTCGCGGAAGCCCTGGATCTGGTAGTAGACGAACGAGGTGATCGCGCAGCCGAGCGTCACGTTGATGTTGCTCGTCGGCGCCATGAGTCCGGGCACGAGCCCCATCAGGTTGCCCAGCAGGATGAAAACGCCGAGTGTCCCGACGAGCGACAGGTAACGCGGACCCTTCGGTCCGATGTAGTCCGTCATCATCCCGCGGAGCCCGTCGACGAGGTCCTCGAGCAGGATTTGGAGCGCGCCCGGCTGCTCGACGCTCAACCTCGATCGCAGGAAGATCGCGAGAGACGAAACCGCGACGAAGATGAGCACTGACATCACGACGAAGTCCGGTATCACGTTCTGACCCGGCTGGAAGGTGATACCGAGCGGCCGGAGGAGGGCGGCAACCGCCGGGCCGAAGATCGCGTTCACCCACTGAACGATCAGGAGTTCGTGGTGCAGCTTTTCCATCGCGCGCTAAAGGGTTCGCTCCGACTCCGCACCGCCGTCGCCGGGCCCGCGGCCCCGGAGCTCCACTGCCCCGGTGCTCCGTATGGACCCACATCCGGTGCTGAAGACTGCGGGGAGCATTCGGATCGCTTCTATCGCCACCGCCGCAACCGGTGCCGAGGCACCCGCTATCACGCCAATCGGATGCAGGTGCAAGCGAGCCAGCATAACGTACGCCCCGATTGCCAGTAAAGCGTACCGGAGTATGAAAACGAGGCCCGCCGCAACGCCGCGGCGCCTCGGCCACGCTGCGGTCTGCTCCGCCGCCTTCTCGTCTGCGCCAGCCGCCCGCCCCGTTGAACGTGCCACCACCACGCCGACGACACCCTTGACCGCAAGGTAGTTCAGCGCCGCCAGCATGGCGCCCGCCGCGACGCCGCCCACTCCCGGCGCGCCGAACGTGGGCAAGGCAGCCGCGGCCATGACCGCCGACGAGAGGACCGCCGTCCGCTCGAGCCTCCGCAGAGCCCGGTCCGGTCCCTCGGTCATCGGTTGGGGCCGACGCTCTCGTCGCGGCCAACCCTCGCGGCTGTTCGGACGACGTTCACTATCCCCGCCGCCAGCCCGAAGAAGAAGAAGACGATCGTGAAGAGGGGAGATGTGTCGGTCCAGCTGTCCAGCAGATAGCCGATTCCGAAACCCATGACGACGGCCAGGACGAAGCCGATTCCGACCGCGCTGAGCGCGCCCATCGTCCCGATCGTCTCGGCCTTCGGCCGGCCAGACCTTCTCGGCACCATGCTGTCAGGGCAGGAGGGCCACGCCTCCCAACGCGCCAATCGAGTGCGCGGAGTAGGTCGCCAAATCGAACAGCGGCCACGGGTAGATGCCCAGCACCACCGTCCCGGAGACCGCCACACCGAGGACGGCCGCCATCCCCGGGGTCAGGACAACCGGCGACCCCATCTGCTCCTGCTTGATCCACATGAAGACGACGACGCGGACGTAGTAGTAGAGCGAAACGGCGCTGTTGAGGACACCAATGACGGCAAGCCACACCATGGCCGCCTGCCCGGTTTCGATCGCGGCCCCGAACAGCCAGAATTTTCCCATGAACCCGGCTGTCGGAGGGATTCCGCCGAGCGAGAGCATGAAGAGCAGCATGGCGACGGCTGCGAATGGGCTGCGCAGGTAGAGCCCCGCCAGGTCCTTCAGCTCGTCCCCGATCACGTCGCGCCTTCGCAGCATGGTGACCACGGCAAACGCCCCCAGCTGCATGAAGGCGTAGATGCCAAGGTATATCAGCGTGGCGGCCACGCCGCGCGCGGTGCCTGTCGTGACCCCGATCAATACGTAGCCCGCGTGGGCTATCGACGAGTACGCCAGCAGGCGCTTGATGTTGCTCTGTGTGAGTGCAGCGATGTTGCCCGCCGTCATCGTGACGAGCGAGAGAGTGTAGAAGAGCACCCGCCAGTCGGCGTAGGCAGAGGGCAGGCCCTCGAAGAAGATCCGCAGCAGCATAGCGAACGAGGCGGCCTTCGAACCGACCGACAAGAATGCCGTTATCGGCGTAGGTGCCCCCTCGTACACGTCGGGCGCCCACATGTGGAACGGCACGGCGGCGATCTTGAAGCCTATCCCCGCCACCACCAGGATCACTGCCAGGACGAGCCGCGGATCCTCGCTCCTGCCGGCCAGGACACCGGACATCACTGAGAGGTTGGTGGAGCCGGAGAGCCCGTAGAGGAGCGACATCCCGTAGAGCAGGAGGCCCAGCGAGAAGGTGCCGAGCAGGAAGTATTTGACCGCCGCCTCGTTGGACCTGCGGTTCGGCTTCAGGAATCCGGCCAGGACGTAGAAGGACACGGCCATCGTCTCGAGGCCGATGAAGATGGTGATGAGGTCCATGCCGCTCGCCATGAACATCATGCCGAGCGTGGCGGCGAGCACCAGGAAGTGGTACGAGCCGGTCTTCGCCCCCTCGACTTCCATGTACCGCGCCGACATCACGATGACGAGCAGCGCGGCGAGGAGGAACACGGCCTTGAAGAAGAGCGCGAACCCGTCGATGGCGACGAGGCCGCGGGCCACGGTGATGTCGGTGCCCGCGAACGGGACGAGCGCGGCCCCGGTCGCAACGATCCCGGCGCCCGCCAGCCACGTGAGCACGGCCTGGCGCCCGCGCGGGACGAACACGTCCGCGACGAGGACGACCATCGCTGAAGCGGCCAGCACGATCTCAGGCGCAAGGTGCGTGAAGTCCTGGGCCGAGAAGCCGGCAGGCATCAGTGGAGCCCTCCACCGGACGGCGCGCCGGCCTTCGCGGGCGGCTTCTCCACGGGCGGCGGCCCGGCAGGCTGCCCTCCTGCCTCGACCGTGGGCGGGGGTGCCGGTACGGCCGGCTGCTGAGCCTCGCCATGGGGGCCAGCCGCCCCGCTCTCCGGCGCCTGATCAGCGGGGCCGCACGGCGCGAGGGTGAACTTCGATGCTGGCTGGTTGTCCTCGCAGTCGGCCGCCGCAGCCAGGTGCTGGGGCGCGACTCGAGCGACGACCCTGTTGACCGAAGTGTCCAGCCTGTCGAGGAACGGCTTCGGGTAGATGCCAATCCATACGGCCAGCACGATGAGCGGCGCGAAGGTAGCGAACTCGCGCAGGCTCAGGTCCCGCAGCTTCTCGTTCTTCGGGTTCTCCACCTTGCCGAACATCGTCCGCTGGTAGAGCCAGAGCATGTAGGCCGCCCCCAGCACGATGCCGCTCGCAGCCACGACCGCCCACAGCTTGTTCGCCACGAACACGCCCTGGAGGATCAACAGCTCGCCGATGAAACCGTTCAGCGCCGGCAGGCCGATCGACGACATCATCATGATCATGAAGACGGCAGCATAGGCCGGCATCACCTTCGACAGCCCTCCGTATTCCGAGATCATGCGCGTGTGCCTACGCTCGTACACTACGCCAACGATCAGGAAGAGAGCGCCCGTCGAGATGCCGTGATTGAGCTGCTGGACGATGCTGCCCGTTATTCCCACCGGGTTGAGCGCGAACATGCCCAGTACGACCATCCCCATGTGCGACACGCTCGAGTAGGCAACGAGCCGCTTCCAGTCGCGCTGCGCCATCGCCACGAGCGCGCCGTAGACTATCCCCACCAGCGAGAGCGCCACCATCATCGGCACGAAAGCGCGCGAAGCGTCGGGCAGGATCGGCAGGCTGAAGCGGATGAACCCGTACGTCCCCATCTTCAGCAGAATGGCCGCCAGGATGACCGAGCCCGCCGTCGGCGCGTCGGTGTGCGCGTCGGGCAGCCAGGTGTGGAACGGGAACATCGGCACCTTGATCGAGAAGCCGAGGAAGAAGGCCAGGAATATCCACCACTGGAGGTCGTACGGGATCCCGAGCTGCTGGAAGCGCGTCACGTCGAACGAGTACACCCCGGTCGCGCTGTGGTGGTAGAAATAGAGCGCCAGGATGCCGAGCAGCATCACGACGCTTCCCACGAGCGTGTAGAGAAAGAACTTGATCGCCGAGTAGAGGCGCCGGTCGCTGCCCCAGATCCCGATGAGGAAGTACATCGGGACAAGCATGACCTCCCAGAAAAGGAAGAAGAGCAGGAAGTCGAGCGCCACGAAGGCGCCGATCATCCCGGTCTGCAGCACCAGCAGGAATACGTAGTACTCCTTGACCCGCTCGGTAATCGCCGTCCACGACGAGAGGACGGCGATCACACCCATCAACGTCGTGAGCAGGATGAGCAGGACGCTGAAGCCGTCCACCCCCAAGAGGTACTGTGCGCCGATCGACGGGATCCACTGGTGCTGCTCGACGAACTGGTATTCGGCGACGGACGGCCGATACCAGAACCACAGCGGCAGCGACACCAGGAACCCTGCTGCCGCGAAGATGTTCGCTATCCAGCGAATCGCCTGCTCGTTGCGCTTGTTGACGAACAGCAGGACGAGCGCGCCGGCGAGCGGCGTGAAGAGGATCAGCGACAGCAACGGAAAATCGGAGTGGCTCATGTGAAGCTGTACCCGTTCACCGGAGCATCAGGTAGACGCTCACGAACATGAAGACACCAACGAGCATGACCAGCGCGTAGTTCTGAACCAGCCCGGTCTGCACGCGCCGGAACATGAAGCTGGAACGCTCCAGCAGGCCGCCGACCAGGTTCACGAGGCCGTCCACCAGGTACTTGTCCACCAAGTGGGATATCCACGACGCCAGGATGGTGAACCAACCGGAACCGTTCACCGCCCCGTCCACGACGTTCCTGTCGAAGGTCCACAGACCCGCTGCGCTCCCAAGAGTTCCGCGAACGACTGTTGCACCGTACAACTCGTCCACGTAGTACTTGTTCGTCAACACGCGGTGGGCGGTCGAGAAACGGCGGGCCAGGCGCTCGGAGGTTTCGGGCCTGCGGACGTAGAAGCGGTAAGCGACGAGGATGCCGAGCAGCCCGATGCCTATCGAGAGCACCATGAGCGCCAACTCTCCGGCCCGGGACATCTCATGTCCACCCGCCTCGTGCCCGCCGACAGCGTGCTCGCCCGGACCCTGCTGCACGGAGTGCCCGGCCTCCTCGGCGCCCTGGGGGGCGATTCCGCCAGAAGCGGCTGCGGGGAAGTTCGGGACGAGTTGCTCGGAGCTCGTCGGAGAGGCGCCGGCCTGGAAGCTCGGGGCGAGGAAGTGTTCGATGACATTGCTGCCGCCGAGCGCAGCGGGAACGCCCACGAATCCCGCGAGCGTCGCACCGACGGCGAGGAGCACCAGCACCCACGACATCGCTCTCGGCGCCTCGTGGGGTCCGTGCCAGGCACCGTGCCCGTGACCGCCGTGGGCATCGTCCCCGTGGTGAACGACGGCGGCCAGCTGCGTCATGGCGTGATCCGCTGGCCCGTGGCTGATTTCATGGTCGTCCCGGTGCGCCTGCCCGTGCACGAACGGGTCCGCCGGGTGGGGCGACCCGTGCAGAGCGGCAGTGGCTGCCGGCGCGCCTGAATCCGCGTGCGCCCACGACGGCCCTCTGTACGGGCCGAGGAACGTCATCGACACCAACCGGAACATGTAGAAGGCCGTCATCAACGCCGCGGCCACGGCCGCGGCCCACAGTATGCGGTTGTCGAGAAACGTCCTGAAGAGAATCTCGTCCTTGCTGAAGAAACCCGAGAATGGCGGGATGCCCGCGATCGCCAGCGTCCCGATCACCATCGTCACGTAGGTGACCGGCAGGAATCTCTTCAGACCGCCCATCTGGCGCATGTCCTGCTGGCCGGCCATGGCATGTATGACAGCTCCGCTCCCGAGGAACAGCAGGGCCTTGAAGAAGGCGTGCGTCATCAGGTGAAATGCGCCCGCGGCGAAAGCCCCGACGCCCATCGCGAGAAACATGTAGCCGAGCTGCGAGACCGTCGAATAGGCCAGTACCCGCTTGATGTCGTTCTGGACCAGCCCGATCGATGCCGCGACCAGCGCGGTGAGAACGCCGACAACTGCGACGATGAGCATCGTCGTCGGGGCATGCGAGAAAAGGACCGCGTTCCTGCCCACCATGTAGACGCCGGCCGTCACCATCGTCGCGGCGTGAATGAGCGCCGAGACCGGCGTCGGGCCCTCCATTGCGTCGGGAAGCCATACGTAGAGAGGTATCTGAGCGCTCTTGCCGGTTGCCCCGATGAACAGGAGAAGCGTGATGAGCGACAACACACCGAAGGAGGCCGATTCGACCGGCATGGCGGAGGCCGCCGCCGCGACCTGCCGGAAGTCGAGCGAGCCGAAGGTGACGAAGACCAGGAACATCCCGACGAGGAAGCCCCAGTCACCGATCCTGTTGACGATGAATGCCTTCTTGCCGGCGTCCGAAGCGCTCTTCTTCTCGTACCAATATCCGATCAGCAGGTACGAGCACAGGCCCACGCCCTCCCAGCCGACGAACATGACGAGAAAGTTCCCGCCGAGGACCAGCGTGAGCATGAAGAAGCAGAAGAGGTTCAGATAGGAGAAGTACCGCGCGTAGGCGCCGCGCGGCTCATCGGCCATGTAGGCCGTCGAGTAGACATGGATGAGGAAGCCCACGCCAGTGACGACCAGGATCATCATCGCGGACAGCGGATCGAGCCTGAACGTCCAGTCCACCGCGAACCGGGCACCCCTGTCTCCGAGGTCCAGCGGCATGCCGGGCAGCCACGTCGCGACCGTCACGTCGTGGATGCGGGCTTCCGGCGGGAGGCCAAGAAGCCCCGCGAAGGCCGCCACCGACAGGAGCAGCGCTCCGGCCATTGTGGCGCAGGCGAGCAGGCCGGACGCAGCCTTGCTGAAGAAGCGGATGCCGGCGACGCCGTTCACGAGCGCACCCAAGGCCGGCAGCAGCGGGATGAGCCAGATGAGATCCATCGTCACCACCGCATCAGGTTCATCTCGTCGATGTTGACGGTTTCCTTGTTCCGGTAGAAAGCCAGGATTATTCCGAGGCCTATCGCAGCCTCGGCCGCCGCCACGCAGATGATGAATATCGCGAACACCTGGCCCACGGCATCCTGCAGCTGGCTTGAGAACGCCACGAGGTTGATGTTGACCGCGTTCAGCATCAGCTCGATCGACATGAAGATGACGATGATGTTGCGCCTGACCAGGACGCCGACCATCCCTATGCCGAAGAGCGCCGCCGAGAGAATCATGTAATGTGCCGGGGTGATCATCGCGACACTCGCACCGTTCCGTTGCGCATCAGACCTCCCGTCGCGCGAGGACGATGGCACCCACCATCGCCACGAGCAGGAGAATCGAGGCCACCTCGAAGGGGATCAGGTAGTCGGTGTACAGTGCCCAGCCGACCTTCTCCACATTGTGAATCGCGAGCGAGACGTCAGAAGGCCGCGCCCCTTCGGCTGCCGCCGGCGTGAGGTAGCCGTAGACGGCAATCATCGCGAACTCGGCGAGCACGGCCACCGAGAGAGCCAGGCCGAGCCTGCTCCGCCTGCGCGGGTCACTGTGCGTCTCGGGCTGCTTCAGCTTCACCAGCATCACGACGAACAGGTAGAGGACGACTATCCCGCCAGCGTAGACGAGCACCTGGATGACCGCCAGGAACTGCGCGCCGAGGAGCACGTAGAGCGCGGCGACGAACAGGAAGTTCGCTACCAGGAACAGCACGCTGTGCACCGTGTTCCGGGCGCTGATCACGAGGATCGCGAACGTCAGGATGAGCGCGGACAGCGTGTAGAACGCGACGGCTTCTCCCATAGGCCCCCTACAGCAGCACCTTCACCGTCCCGGTAATCACGATGTTCAGTATGGCGAGCGGTATCAGCACCTTCCATCCGAGCCGCATGAGCTGGTCGTAGCGGTAGCGCGGCAGCGTCGCGCGGACCCAGAGGAACAGGTAGAGAAGAATGAACGTCTTTCCAACGAACCAGACCCAGCTGGGCACCAGATCGAGGAACCCGAGCGCATCGACGTTAGGGAAAGGCCGCAGCCAGCCGCCGAAGAACATTGTCACGGCCACCGCCGAGACGACGATCATGTTGGTGTACTCGGCCAGGAAGAACAGCGCGAACCGCATGCCGCTGTATTCCGTGTGGAAGCCGGCCACCAGTTCCTGCTCCGCCTCCGGCATGTCGAATGGCGCGCGGTTGGTCTCGGCAAGCCCTCCTATGAAGTAGATCGCCAGAGCGAGCGGCTGAGCGAATCCGAACCAGACGCCTGCGTTGTACTGGGCATTGACGATGCCCACCATGCTGAGGCTCCCCGCCATCAGCACGACGACGACGAGCGTCATCACCACGGCGACTTCGTAGCTGATCAGCTGGGCCGAGGCACGCAGGCTTCCAAGCAGTGGGTACTTGCTGTTCGAGGACCAGCCGCCGAGGATGATGCCGTATACGCCGAGCGAGGCTACCGCGACTATGTAGAGCAGGCCGACGTTGATGTCGCTGATGTAGAGCGGGATTCGCGCCCCGAACAGCCGCACGTCGGTCCCGAACGGGATCACCGCGAAGGCAATCAGTGCCGGTACCAGGACGATAATCGGCGCGGCGGTGAACACGTACTTGTCCGCTCGCGCCGGCGTTATGTCCTCCTTGACGAACAGCTTCACCACGTCGGCGACCGGCTGCAGGAGTCCGTGCGGGCCGACACGCATCGGGCCCAGGCGGACCTGCACCCACGCCTGGACCTTCCTTTCGAGGAGCACCATGTACATCACGATCACGAGCACGCCCGTGAGGACGAACACGATCTTCAGAAGGGGTACCACGACCAGATCAATCATGGCTCAGCGCTTCGACTCGGCAGGCTCTCAGCGATCCACCTCGCCAAGGACGATGTCGATCGTCCCGATGAGCGCGATCACGTCGGCAACAAGGTGACCCCGCACCAGCCGCGGCAGTGCCTGCAGGTTGCAGAAAGACGGCGGCCTCACGCGGAACCGGTACGGGCTCGTGGACTTGCCGTCACTCACGATGAAGAACCCCAGCTCCCCCTTGGGCGCCTCGTTCGCATGGTACGTCTCGCCCGCCGGGGGCTTGATCAACCGCGGCACCTTCCCCATGAAGGGGCCTTCGGGAAGACCCTCGACGGCCTGGCGGATTATTCTCACTGACTGTCGGAACTCCTGGAGGCGCACCAGGTACCTGTCGTAGGTGTCGCCTCGGGTCCCGACCGGGATGTCGAATTCGAACTCCGAGTACGCAGCATAGGGTTCGTCCTTCCGTACGTCGCGCGGGATGCCCGACGCGCGGAGCGGCGGCCCGCTGAGCCCTACGGCTACGGCGTCGGGCCCGCTTATCACGCCCACGTTCCTCGTCCTCTCCAGCCAGATCCGGTTCTGCGTGAGAAGCGTCTCGTAGTCCTCTATCTTCTCCATCATGACATCGCAGAACTGAAGGACCTTGCGGTCCCACCCCGGAGGGATGTCGAGAGGAAGCCCGCCGACCCGCATCGAGTTGTAGGTCAGCCGCGCCCCGCAGTACTCCTCGAAGAGATCCAGGACGAGCTCCCGCTCCCTCAGGCAGTAGAGGAAGACAGTAACAGCGCCGATGTCCATTGCGTGGCTGCCGAGCCACACGAGGTGGCTCGCGATCCGCTGGAGCTCGGCGAGGATGGTCCGAATGTAGCGAGCGCGCCGCGGCACTTCGAGCGACAGCAGCTTCTCGACCGTCTCGCAGTAGGCGAGGTTGTTCGTCGCGGCGGCGACGTAGTCCATCCGGTCCGTCAGCAGGATGATCTGCGTCCAGTCGCGGCTCTCGCTCAGCTTCTCGATGCCGCGGTGCAAGTAGCCGATGACGACATCCGCGTCCACGACCTTCTCGCCATCGAGCTTGAGAACCACGCGCAGTACCCCGTGCGTCGCCGGGTGCTGTGGCCCCATGTTGATGACGAGTTCGTCCGTGTCGAACATCGGCCGGGGAGCTTCGTTAGCCATAGGTTCCAACCGAATCGACGTCTCCCGGCTAAGAAAGGTCGGCTTCGTCGGCCGACCGCCGCAACTCCAGCCATTCCTGAGGGTCCTCCATGAGGAGCTCGCCCGGTCCCTCGAGCGGGTAGTCCTTGCGCTGCGGGTGGCCCTGCCATTCTTCCGGCATGAGTATGCGCCGCAGGTCCGGGTGCCCGGCGAACCGGATGCCGAACATGTCGAACACCTCGCGCTCGAGCCAGTTCGCTGCGGGCCACACGCCGGAGACCGAGGGCACCGCCTGGCCGTCGGCGACGCGCACCTTCAAGCGCAGGCGATGCCTGTGGCGCGTCGAGTAGAGCGAGTAGACCACGTCGAAGCGCTCAGGCCGCGCCGGCCAGTCGGTCGCCGTCACGTCGGAGCAGAAGTCGAACGACATCGCAGGGTCGTCGCGGGCGATCGCCGCCGCCTCGAGCAGCCGCTCCAGGGGCACGATGACCGACCAGTCGCCGACCCACCAGCTGACCTGCGCCGAAGCCCCGAGCGCGGCGAGCACCGGCTCGAGAAACTCTGGCGGCGTCATGCCGGGCGGGGGCGGAGGATCGGGCGGACCTGGCGGCGCGGGCGCTGGTTTCGGAACAGGCTTCGCCGCGCCGCCGGCCGCGGCCGGATTCGGCTCCCCTGGCGCCGGCTTCGCGGCGGCCGGCCTCGTCGTCTCTTCCCTGTCAGCCATCGATACCGCTCCCGCTCACCACCTGCAGCCGGAGGCCCCGAGTTCGCGCCACGTTCCCAGATACCCCCTAGACCCACTCCAGCGCGCCCTGCCTCCAGGCGTAGAAGTAACCAACGACGAGGATGATCAGGAAGACCATCATCTCTATCAGCCCGAAGAGAGCGAGCTGGTCCATGATCACCGCCCACGGGAACATGAAGACCGTCTCGACGTCGAAGATGACGAAGAGCATCGCCACCAGGTAGTAGCGGATGCTGTAGCGGTCGCGGGCGTCCGTCGTCACTTCGATCCCGCACTCGTACGGCTCGAGCTTGACCTTGTTGTAGCGCTCGGGGCGGACCAGCCACGCGAGGATCAGCGCGGAGAGGGCAAACCCTATTGCTACAAGCACGAACAAGAAGATTGGTACGTAGCCTTGCAACATCTCGCTGGACCGGGATACGGCAGGTGCGGTCGCAACGCGACAGCCCTGCCACTCTACCGAGCCGCCGCGGGCCGCAGGTTGAAGATCGGACTATGGGCCGACGGAACCCATAGTCTATAGCACGCGACCACGAGGGTGTCAAGAATCGGACGATCTCCGGGTGCGGACCACGACATCGTGCGCCTGCGCCGCAAGTTCAAGAAACACAAGCGTTTCCGGCCGCGCCTACTTGACCGACCTCGACCGCCCGCCTATACTGCAGGTTAGGTGGTGCCAGCCCGCCTTCCAGAAAGAAAGACGAGGTACGATGCGCGCCCCGGCAACCCTCCTGCTCGTCACATTGGCTGTTGCTTCCGCAGCAGTCCGGCCGGAGACCACTGCTCCCGTTCAGTCCCCGAGGGAACGCGAAGTTTATGTGAGCGTGCTCGCGGATGGCAAGCATGTCGCCGGAGTGCAGCCCAGCGACCTCACCGTGCGCGAGGACGGTGTGGCAAGAGAGATCCTGCGCGTACGCCGGGTGACGGATCCGGCAGACGTGGCGCTTCTGATCGACAACAGCGTGGCGATGAGGGAAGCGATAACGGACCTGAGGCGCGGCCTGGAGGCTTTCGTAAAGGCCATCGACCCCAGGAACCCGCTCGCGCTCGTGACCGTTGCGGACCGTCCCACGATCGCGCAGAACTACACTCTCGACCGAGGGCAGGTGCTCGAGGCGGTCGAGAGGATCTTCGCGCAGCCAGGAAGCGGAACCTACCTCCTCGACGCCATCATCGAGGCGTCGCGCGGCATCGAGAAGCGCGGATCGGCCCGCGCGGCGATCGTCGTCGTCACCGGCGAGGGAAAGGAGTTCAGCAGCGCGCACCACCAGCAGGTGGTGGAGGCGCTCGAGTCGAGCCATGCGGCCATGCACGCGGTGATTCTCGAAGAGGCCGGCGACGAGACGACCGACGAGGAGGGTGTGCAGCGTGGCATCGCCCTCGACCTCGGCACCCGGGAGACTGGCGGACGGCGGACGCTGCTGCTCACGAGCATGGCGTTGCCGGACGAGATGACATCCATCGCCACTGAGCTGAACGAGCAGTACGTCGTCACCTACGCCCGCCCGGAGACGCTCATCCCGCCCGCGAAGATCACGGTCGAGGCGCGAATGCCTGGACGTACGGTTCGGTCGACGCCCGTGCGCGAGAAGGCGACCCGATGAACAGGGCGGCAGCCACGCTGGCGTCGCTCGCAGCCGTCGCCAGCTTCCTCGCTCTGGCGGAGGGACCGCTGTCCGCCCAACAGAAGCAGCCGCCGCCCGCGCCAAGCGGAAAGGGACAGATTTTCCGCGCCGGCGTCGAGCTCGTGTCGCTGAGTGTCACGGTGACGGATCGCGAGGGCCGATACGTCACGGATCTGACCGCGCGCGACTTCCAAGTATTCGAAGACGGCGTCAACCAGGAGCTGCGCTTCTTCGATCGGTCGAACCTCCCCCTCGCCCTGTCGCTGCTGCTCGATACGAGCGCCAGCATGGAGGGCAAGCTGGAGATCGCGCAGGAGGCCGCAGTGGGATTCGCCCGACGCCTCCGCGAAGAGGATGCGGCGCAGCTCGTTGATTTCGACAGCCGAGTCCAGGTCATCCAGCCGTTCACGAACGACGCGAACGCCCTCGAACGCGCGATTCGAAGCACGACCTACGGCGGCTCGACCTCGCTCTACAACGCCGTCTACGTCGCCCTCAAGGAGATGCGGAAGGCGCCCGCCTACGACCCGGAGCGCGTCAGGCGCCAGGCCATCGTGCTCCTCTCGGACGGGGAGGACACTTCGAGCCTGGTGACATTCGAGCAGGTCCTGGACGTCGCGAAGCGTTCGGAGACGGCCGTCTACGCGATAGGCTTGCGGCTGCCGGACGAGGCCGAGTCGCCGGGGTTCAAGGAGGCGGATTTCGCCCTGCGCGAGCTGACGGCACAGACCGGTGGGCGCGTCTTCTTCACCCCGAAGGTGGAGAACCTCTCCGGCATCTACGAACAGATCTCTGACGAACTGTCGAGTCAGTACCTGCTCGGATACACCTCGACCAACACCCGCCGCGACGGCACCTGGCGCCGGGTCGTCGTGCGCGTGGCCAGGCCCGGGCTGACAGCCCGCACGAAGCAGGGTTACTACGCTCCAGGCCGCTGAAGCCTGCGGCAGTGCGGTAGAATCTCGACTTTGTGGCGATTCCCGCCGCGCACCCGAGCGAGAAGCGAGAGGAAGGGTGAAGCCATGAAGAATCCGGCGGTCTATCTGATCGGGGCGGGTCCAGGAGACCCGTGGCTGATCACGCTCGCCGGCCTTCGGCACCTCCAGGAGGCGGACGTCGTGCTCTACGACCACATCGTCCCCCCGCGGGTGCTCAGGCACGCGCGGCGGGGCGCCGAGCGGATCGACGTGGGACGCGCCGCCCCGAGCCAGGCCGAGCAGGAGGCGATCTGCTACCTGCTCGTCGAGAAGGCGAAGGAAGACAAGGTCGTGGCGCGCCTCAAATGGGGGGATCCTTTCCTTTTCGATCGCGGAGGCGAGGAAGCGCTCTTCCTCCACGAGCATCAGGTACCTTTCGAGGTCGTGCCCGGAGTGCCCGCTGCAATCGGGGTTCCGGCGTACGCGGGAGTGCCGCTGACATACCCGGAGGCCGGTGACACGGTCACCTTCGTGCGGGGTTACGAGGGGGAGAGCGCGCGCCCGCCGCGCGTCGACTGGGCCAGCCTCGCGCGCATCGGCGGGACGGTCGTGTGCTACGCGGGCGCCCGCCAGGTGTCCGGGATCCTCGGCGCCATGCGGGCGGCAGGCTGGCCCGGCGAAGAAGCCGGGTGTATCGTCTACGATGGCTGCCTGCCCGAACAGGAGACGCACCAGGGTACGCTCGACGAGCTGGCAAGGCTCGTCGAGCGGCCGGCCAACCGCCGCCCATCCATATTGATCGTCGGCAGGGTGTCGCGCCTGCGCGAACACTTGCGGTGGTTCGACGCGCGTCCGCTCTTTGGCAGGCGCATCGTCGTGACACGACCGCGGGAGCAGGCGGGCGAGCTCGTAGACATGCTCGAGAACCTGGGCGCCGGCGTCATCGAAGCGCCGACGATCCGCATAACCCCACCCGATGACTTCGGCCCACTCGACGAGGCGGTGGCCGCCGCGGGCACCTATGACTGGATTGTCTTCACGAGCGTGAACGGTGTGGACGCTTTCTTCGAGCGCCTGCTGGCAGGCCCCGCGGACGTCAGGGCACTCAATGGGACCCGCGTGTGCGCGGTGGGCCCGGGAACACGCGAACGGCTTGCGAGCCACGGCATCAAGGCCGACGTGACGCCAGGCGAATATCGGGCGGAAGCGGTGCTCGACCTGTTGAAGAAAGCCGGCGGGCTGAAGGGACGCCGTGTGCTGCTGCCGCGGGCCGACATAGCGCGCGAAATCCTGGCGGACGAGCTCCGCCGGAGCGGCGCCGCCGTGACGGACGTCGTTGCCTACAGGACCGTGCCGGTGGACAACGAACGCGAGGGCGAGCCCGACGTGTATCGCCTGCTGCTCGACAAGCAGGTGGACGCGGTCACTTTCACGAGCGCGTCCACTGTCAGGAACTTCGTACGGATGTACGGCAGCGACCAGGCGGCGGACCTGCTGCGGTCCACCGCCGTGGCGTCGATCGGGCCCGTCACGGCAGAGACCGCCGAGCAGTACGGCATCAAGACCGCGATAATGCCCGAGGAGTACACGATTCCAGCCTTGGTGGAGGCGCTGGTCCGGTACTTCGGCCCGCATCGCGAGAGTGCACGGAATCAGGAACCCGCATGACACAATCAATCGCTTCGCTCACGCTTACGCGCCGGATGCGCCGGCTGCGCCGCTCACCAGCCATCCGGGCGCTGGTGAGGGAAACACACCTTTCGGCCGCCCAGTTCATCTACCCGCTTTTCGTTCGTGACGGCCGGCACATCCGTCAACCGGTCGAGTCGATGCCGGGCGTATCGCAGCTGTCGGTGGACGAGGCGGTGGCCGAGGCCGGGGCGGCCGCCGCCGAAGGGGTCGGAGGTGTACTGCTCTTCGGCATACCGCCCTACAAGGACGACACCGGCTCCGCTGCGTGGGACTCGGAGGCACCGGTCCAAGAGGCCGTCCGGGCAATCAAGTCCGCCCACCCGCAGGTGCTCGTCATCACCGACGTCTGCCTTTGCGAGTACACCTCCCACGGGCACTGTGGCCTGTTGGTGGACGGCGACGTCGAGAACGACGCGACGGTGGAACTGCTGGTGAAGGCCGCGCTTTCTCACGCTGCGGCTGGCGCGGACATCGTGGCTCCATCCGACATGATGGACGGACGCGTCGGCGCAATCCGCCGGGAGCTCGACGAGCGCGGATTCCCGCACGTGGCGATACTGTCCTACGCCGCGAAGTACTGCTCCGCCTTCTACGGGCCCTTCCGCGACGCCGCCGAGTCGGCGCCACGGTTCGGCGACAGACGCTCTCACCAGATGGACCCAGCCAATGTAGAGGAAGCGATCCGGGAGGTTGCAACCGACCTCGAGGAAGGGGCGGACATCGTGATGGTGAAGCCTGCTCTCCCTTACCTCGACGTGATAGCGCGGGTGAAGGCGGAGTTCGGCGTACCCACGGCAGCATACAACGTCAGCGGCGAGTACGCGATGCTCAGGGCCGCGGCCCGGAACGGGTGGATCGACGAGAGGCGCGCCATGTTCGAGTCGCTCACATCCATCCGCCGGGCGGGGGCAGACATAATCGTCACGTACTGGGCGCGCGAAGCCGCGCGCCAGCTGGCCGCCGGTTACCCCGGCGAACCTCGGTAGCGCTGCGACGATAGCCGCTACCTGGACCTTGCTCCGAGGTCCAGCGGTGAATCGAGCCTCAGCCTGAGGACCGTTCCGGCCGGAAGCTCGACGTCCTCGCCCGGCGTCGCGGCCACGACGCCCCCGGCTCCGATGAGGATGCCGGCGAGCGCGCCCTTGAAGCCGCCGAGGATGCCGCCGATGATCCCGCCGACTGCGCCGCCAGCGCCGATCTTGCCGGCCTCTCCGCGCACGCCCTCGCTTTCGAGCGCCTCTGTGACCGAGGCCCTGAGGTCGTATGAGCGGCCACCTATCGTTATCTGATCGAGCGCTAGGCTCAGCCTGCCCTTCCGCTCGAGACGGGTCGCCTTGTCAACGCCGCTCACGAAACCGCGCACGACGGAGCCGGCGGGGATCAAAACGTCTCCATCCTGGACGAGATCCACCATCGTCGTCGCTGTGAAGCGGTCCTCGACCTGCGCCGTCTTCGAGCTCAATGGCTCCTGCAGCCGGACATCGATCTCCTGCCCGACGGGAACCCTAGTCGCGCTGGCGCCGGAGCGCCCACTCGTCGGAGCCGCCTGTGAGGCCCGGGCCGGCTGCGAGTCCCCCCCAGTGGCGCGCGACCGAAGGGCTTGGATGCGGTCGCGAAGGTCATTGTACTCCTCGGCGGAGACCCTTCCCTCCCTGCGGAGCTTGACTCTCAGGTAGACGACTTCGTCGCGAAGATCATCGAGCTCGTACTGCAACTGCTCGGATAGCTGCCTGTCTCGCGCTCTTAGACGGGAGACCTCGCCGCTCGCCGCGAAGACGCTTTCCTGCAGCCTCCCGATGTCGGTTGCCGTAATCTGGCCCTGCGCGGCAGAGGTCGCCGCGAACGAGAGCACGAGCGCCGCCGAAACGGCGATGAGAGAGTTTGTCGTGAGGCGCATTGGGGTACCCTCCTGGAGAATTGCGTGGAGCGGCCGCCGGTTTCTCGCCCGGGCCCGCCATTCCCGTCGCGTGCAAGAAGAAAGCCGCGGCCGAGCCGCAACGGCTGTTCGATCCTATACCTCATAGGTTTCGGAAGAAAACTCCGCCAACGTGCCGCGTCACCGTCGCCCCTGGCCGCGCTCGAGTGCTCGAGGTCTTCGCGGTGTTATCATCGGTGTGATTCTCATGCATCGCGACAAGACAGTCCCGGTCCGCGTAGGCAAACACGTCGTCGGTGGCGGCCAGCCGATCGTCGTGCAATCGATGGCGAACACCGATACCTCTGACGTGGAATCGACGGTTCGCCAGTGCGTCCAGCTGGCAGCCGCCGGCTCCGAGCTCGTCCGTGTCACGGTAAACCTGCCGGAGGCCGCGCGAGCGGTTCCCGAAATCAAGCGCCGCATGCTCGACCAGGGGTGCGACGCGCCCCTCATCGGCGACTTCCACTACAACGGGCACCTCCTTCTCACCCGGTTCCCGGATTGTGCCCGTGCGCTCGACAAGTACCGCATCAATCCTGGCAACGTGGGGCAGGGGCGCCATCGGGACGAGCAGTTCGCAACCATATGCCGCGTCGCGCGGGACGAAGGCAAGCCCGTGAGGATCGGCGTGAACTCGGGCTCGCTGAATCAGGACTTGGTGATGCGGCGGATGCGCGAGAACACGGAGCGCGACGAGGGCCTCTCATCTCAGGCTATCGTCAACGAGTGCATGGTGACTTCGGCGCTGGAGTCGACGGAACTGGCGCTCCAGGCGGGCCTGCAGCCCGAGCAGATCATCATCTCGTGCAAGCTGTCCCGGCCAGCCGATCTCATCGAGGTCTACAGGAACCTCGCCGCGCGGACCCGGCAGCCGCTCCACCTCGGGCTGACCGAGGCCGGCATGGGCATCAAGGGCCTCGTGTGGTCCGCTGCTGCCATGGGAGTGCTCCTGAACGAGGGCATCGGCGACACGATTCGCGTGTCGCTCACCCCGAAGGCTGGGGGCGACAGGAGGGAAGAAGTGTACGCAGCCTGCGAGCTGCTGCAGAGTCTCGGACTCAGGTCTTTTGCGCCGAGCGTCACGGCTTGTCCCGGCTGCGGCCGCACCACCAGCGCTGCGTTCCAGCAACTCGCGGAACGAATCCAGGACTATGTGCGCGACAGGATGCCCCAGTGGAAGGCCGAATACCCGGGCGTCGAGAAGATGACCCTCGCCGTGATGGGCTGCGTCGTGAACGGGCCAGGAGAATCGAAGGCGGCAAGCATAGGCATCAGCCTGCCTGGAACCGGCGAGGCGCCGCATTGCCCCGTCTACGTGGACGGGAAGCACTTCGCAACCTTGCGCGGCACTCACGCCGAGCTGTCGAATGCCTTCCGAGCGCTGGTGGAAGACTACGTCCGGACGAGATACGGACTCAGCGCCAGAACATCAGCCTCTCGATCCACTGAATCCGGGTCAGGTCGTTGTAGATAACCGTCACCATCAGGACCATCAGCAGTACGAAACCGGCGAGCAGCATCTTCTCTTTGACCTTCATCGAGAAGTCCCGCCGCGCCAGTCCCTCCATGATCATGATGAGGATGTGGCCGCCGTCCAGCACCGGTATCGGGAGTAGGTTCAGCAACCCCAGGTTCAGGCTGATCGACGCCATCAGCGTGAAGAGCGCCATCCACCCCGCCTGTGCGTACTCCCCGGAGAGCTGCGCGATGGCCACCGGCCCCATCAGCTGCTTGGGTGAAGTCTCGCGGGTGAACAGGCCCCACACCGTACGGAAGATGAGCCCCGAGAACTCGTAGTTCTTCTCTATGCTCATCAAGACCGCCTCGAATGGCCCCGGATCTATCGTCTTCAGCTGGTTGCCGATGCCAATCCCTATGACGCCAATCGCGCCCCGTTTCAGAGGAACCACCTCGACGGTCAACGGCTTGCCGTCGCGCAGCAGCTCCAGCGTAACAGGACGCTCGGGGTGCCTCGAGATCGCCTGCGCGACGTGCTCACTGAAGACCATCCTCTGGCCGTTGATCGCCCTGATGACGTCCCCCGGCCTGATCCCGGCCCTGTCGGCCGGCTCCCCGGGGTTCACGGCCTGCACGTGCGGGTAGACGTCCGGCAAGACGCCTATCTCGCCGATCTCGTACTCGGTGCGGGCGTCAGGAACCACTTCGACCGTCGTTCGCCGGCCTTCTCGGAGAAGGACCACAGGGACGGGGCGGTTCGCCCGCGTTCCAATCGCAATCGAGAAGTCTTCCCACGTGGGAACCTCCCGGCCGGCAACCTCGATGATGCGATCGCCCGGCATTATTCCGGCTGCTTCCGCCGGCGATCCTTCAATCACGGCCCCCACGACCACTGGCTCCTCGTGGAACGCCGGCACCTGGGCGCCGTTCATGAGCACCACCGACATGAGCACGATGGCGAGGAGGATGTTCATGACCGGGCCCATGACGAGGATCTGGAATCGCTGCCACTTGCTCTTCGACAGGAACTCGTCATCGGTGCCCGACAGCTGGTCGTCGGGGTTCTCGCCCGCCATCTTCACGTACCCGCCGAGCGGGACGGCGCTCAGGCGGTACTCCGTTTGGCCGCGGCGGACGGAGACAATCCTCGGCCCGAACCCGAGCGAAAAAGTGATCACCCTGACGCCGAGGCGCCGGGCCATCAGGAAATGCCCTAGCTCGTGCACGAAGATCAGCACGCCCAGCACGAAGATGAATGCGAGCAAGGTAGTCACGGGAACCTCAAACCTTCAATTCCGGGGCCGAAGCGACGCGCTCGGCCGAAAGGCGGGCCCACGAGTCAACGGCCCGCACCTCATCCAGCGTTCGAACTGGCGCCGTTCTGTACTCCGCCATCGTTCGCTCGATCACGAGCGGGATCCGGACGAACGGCAGCCGCCCGTCGAGGAACCGCGCGACTGCCACCTCGTTGGCGGCATTCAGCACTGCCGGCAGCCCGCCGCCGCCCTCGAGCGCCTGGTAGGCCAGGCGCAAGCAGGGGAAAGCGTCGTGGTCCGGCAAGTGGAAATCCAGGGGGCCGCAGCTTGTCAGGTCGAGCCGGGCGAGAGGCGACCCCCATCGCTCAGGATACGAGAATGCGTACTGAATCGGAAGCCGCATGTCGGTAACACCGAGCTGAGCAATTATCGAGCCATCGGTCATCTCCACCATCGAATGGACCACCGACTGGGGGTGGATCACCACCTCGATCCGGTCCGGCGGCACCCCGAACAGCCAGTGCGCCTCGATGACCTCCAGACCCTTGTTCATCAGCGTTGCCGAGTCGATGGTGATCTTCGGCCCCATCTGCCACGTCGGGTGCCTGAGCGCCTCCTCAGGCGCCACATCCGCGAGTTCAGCAGAGCTCAATCCGCGGAACGGCCCACCCGAAGCCGTCAGCACCAGCCGGCCCACCTCTTCAGGCGACCGTCCGTGAAGGCACTGGTGAATCGCGTTGTGCTCGCTGTCCACCGGCAGGATCAGCACGCCGCGCTTCCGGGCAGCCTCCATCACGAGACTGCCCGCCATCACGAGAACCTCCTTGTTGGCGAGCGCGATGGTCTTGCCGGCCTCTACTGCCGCCAGAACCGCCTCGAGGCCATCCGTGCCCGCTGTGGCAAAGAGCACGACGTCCACGTCAGGATGAGTCGCAATCGCAACCAGACCCTCCCGGCCGACCCCAGCGGAAGCAGCAAGGCGCTCGAACCCCCCGGCCCGCAACGCCTCCACGCCTTCCGGCGTCGCCATCGACACCGCCCGAGGACGGTAGCGCCTGACTTGCTCCACGAACAGGTCAGCGTTCAAGCCAGCGGCAAGGCCTACGACTTCCAGTTTATCGGCGTGGGCGGCCACGACCGAGAGGGCGCTGCGGCCGATGGATCCAGTGGACCCGAGTATGGCCACTCGCCGGCAAGGCGCAGAGCTGGGCATCTCTTCAGAAAACCCCGTACGTCAGGGCCAGGTAGTAGCACGGCGCGGCGAACAGCAGGGCATCTATTCTGTCAAGGACCCCGCCGTGGCCCGGTATCAGGTTCGAGCTGTCCTTCACGCCGGCGCTGCGCTTCAGCAGCGACTCGAACAAGTCGCCCAGGATCCCGAGGGAAACCGCGACGAGCCCTAGCCCGGCCATCCCCAGCGCTCCGGCCTCGGGCCGCCACCAGGCTCCGAGCAGGACCATGGCGAGCGTGCCGAAAGTGAGGCCTCCGATGGCTCCCTCGACGGTCTTGTTAGGGCTGATCGCCGGCGAAAGTTTGTGCCGCCCCAGGAGCCGCCCCGTGTAGTACTGTGCCGTGTCGCTCGCCGCCACCGTCAACAGCAAAGCGAGCACAGCACCGGGACCGTCGAGTCGGTGGATCCTGACGAGGCAGCCCAGTGGCAGGCCCACGTAGGCCATTGCGAACGCCGCGGAGAAGACCGAGGTGAGCGTCGTGGAGGCAACCCTGCCCCACCCCACCGAAATAGAGGCGAGAGCGAGCGTCCCCGCCATCCAGGCGACCTCGACCGGACCGCCAGGCCATGCCACTGCCGCGCAGGTGAGGCCGGCGGCAACCGTGGCAGGCACGACCGGCAGATCGGCGCCAAGCCCGGCCGAGAGCCGGGCGTATTCGAGCATCGCGAGAATCAGGATCGCCTCGACGACAATGAGAAGGCCGGCCGTGTCGAGGAACCACACGGCGGCGAACACGGCCGGAAGCAGGACGATCGCGCTCAGGACGCGGACCATTCACCCAACTGCAACGCTATCGGGCCGGATGCCGCCGTAGCGCCTGTCGCGCTTCTGGTAGGCAAGGATGCCCTCGAGCAAGTCGTTCCGGCGGAAGTCGGGCCAGAGCGTGTCGGTAACCCAGATCTCTGCGTACGCGATCTGCCACAAGAGGAAGTTGCTCACTCGCAGTTCCCCGCTCGTCCGGATCAGCAGGTCGGGATCCGGCTGCCCCGCCGTGTACAGGTAATCGCTGATGCGACGCTCGTCCACGTCCTCGGGCCTGACACCGTCTCGTATCAGGCGCCGCACGGCGTCCACGATCTCGGTCCGGCCCCCATAGTTGAGCGCGATGTTGAACCGCATCCCGGTGGCACCTTCGGTCCGCTTCTCGGCATCGCGGAGCTCGTCGCGGATGTCGGGCTGGAGATCGTCCACGCGCCCGATCACGCGGAAGCGCGTATTGTTGCCGACGAGCGTCTCGAGCTCGAGGCGAAGGTAGTCCTTCAGGAGCGACATGAGCGTCGCCACCTCGGTTTCGGGCCTCTTCCAGTTTTCGACAGAGAACGCGTAGAGGGTCAATACTCCGATTCCGAGCCGCGCCGACGCCTCGTAAATCTCCCTGACCGTTTCGATGCCCGCCTGGTGCCCCTGCACGCGCGGCAGGTTCCGCCTGGCTGCCCAGCGGCCGTTGCCGTCCATGATGATCGCCACATGGACCGGCAGGCGTGCGAAATCGACCTGGCGGACCAGACGCGCTTCTGGCGCGTCTGGGGGAACCCAAGCCAGGAAATCTTCAAGCGACATGCTGTGATGCGTAGCAGAGCAAAAGCTGATGATACCGCATACAGGACCGGCTCTGCTCGAAGAGCAGGCGCCGAGGAGCGTCGGCGAACGGGACCCGGGCCTCGCCGCCTCGGCCACCGGGGCGGCTAACTGCTCAAGCTTTCTTCCCGGTCACCACCGTTACCAGGCAGAGTCCTCTCGCTGGCGCTGTCGCGCCGGCCCGGCTGCGGTCGCGCGAGGCCAGGAGCGAGGGCAGGTCGGACGGCTCGAGCCGGCCGCGCCCCACCTCGACCAGGAATCCCACGATTGCCCGGACCATGTGGCGCAGGAAACCGTCCCCTGTGATCTCGTAGAGCCAGCGTTCACAGTCCGCAGCGCCTGCAGTTGCGGGCGGAGCCACCCAGCCGGGCTCACCTGTGCGAGCGGGCCGGAAACGTGACCGCAAAACCGTCCTGGTCGTCGTCACTGCTCCGCTTCCAGTCGAACAGAACGCCGCGAAATCGTGCCGCCCCTCGAGGCTAACAGCAGCCTCTGCCATGGCTGCCGTGTCCAACCTCCGACGGAGGTGCCAGAGGTATTCGCTCTCGAAGGGGCCGACAAGCGGCCCCGTGGCGAGCGCGTACTGATAGGTCTTGAACAAGGTGTCGAACCGCGCGTTGAAGCCGGGCTCCGCCACCGTCGCCGAAAGCACGCGGACCGATCGCGGGAGCAGCGCGTTGAGCGCCCGCCGCAGCGTGACCGGATCGATGGGCTTCATCAGCACGAAGCTGGCAACTTGCCCCAGCGCATGCACGCCGGCATCCGTTCGGCCTGCGCCCACTACGGGCACCGGCTCCCCCTGGAGCCTGCGCAACGCGCCCTCCAACAGCCCCTGCACCGAGGTCCCTTCGGGCTGCCGCTGCCAGCCAACGAAGCCGCTGCCGTCGTAGGCCAGCGTCAGACGGTAGGTGAACGGACCTTCGGTCTCCACGTTTCATGAAACCGTTCTGGCCGGCTTCGACCGGAGGTTCGTCTCGAAGAGCCGGAGTATCCGCTTGTACTCGTCAGCCCAGCTCGTCTCCTGCTCGAAGCCGTGATTCTCGACCGGGTACACCGCAAGCTCCCAGTTGTCCTTTCGCAGCTCGATCAACCGCTGAACGAGGCGGATGGAGTCCTGGATGTGGACGTTCGTGTCGACGAGGCCGTGGCAGATGAGGAGGGCACCCTTCAGTCCCTCTGCGAAGTAGATCGGCGAACTTCGCCGGTACGCTTCCGCGTCCTCCTGCGGCTCGTTGAGAATGTTGGCCGTGTAGCCGTGGTTGTAGTGCGCCCAGTCGGTGACAGGCCTGAGCGCAGCACCTGCAGCAAACGTTTCCGGCGAGGTGAACATCGCCATGAGCGTTATGAATCCTCCGTAGCTTCCGCCGTAGACGCCGATGCGCTTCGGATCCACCTTCTGGTGTTCGACCAGGTAGCGCGCACCGTCTACGATGTCGTCGAGGTCCTTCCCGCCCATGTGCCGATAGATCGCCGTCCTCCAGTCGCGGCCGTAGCCCGAGCTCGCGCGGTAGTCCACGTCCAAAACAACATAGCCCCGCGCAGCTAGCAGGTTGTGGAACATGTACTCCCTGAAGTAGCTCGCCCAGTACTTGTGGGCATTCTGCGCGTAGCCTGCTCCGTGCACGAAGACGACCCCCGGCCGGAGTGGGTCGCGGCGTGCGCCCATCATCTCGGGCGTATAGAGCCTCGCGTAGACGTCGACGCCGTCGCGCGCCTTGAAGGTCAGCACCTCCGGGTCCGCCCACTTGAAGCTGCGCCATTCCTCGGTCGGCGTCGTCGTTACCTGGGTCAGCTGGGAACCCGGGCGGTTGGGCCCGAGGTACAGCTCAGGCGGTTTGTTGCTGTACGAGTGGACAACGGCGATTGTCGTGTCGTCGGGAGACACTTCCGCAATGTTCGAGCCTGTTCTGGTGGTGATTTGTGTTCGCGGGCCGCCCGTGATCGGCATCGAGTAGAGATGCCGCTCGCCCGGATGCCGCTCCGACGAGGTGAAGTAGAAGCGCGTCTTGTCTGCGGAAAGCGTCACCGAGCCCACTTCGAACCGGCCGGAGGTGAGCTGCTGCCTCGCCGCGCCCGCCTTGGAGGCGTCCACCACGTAGAGGTGAAGCCACCCGTCGTGCTCGGCAACGAAGTACACGCTGCGTCCGTCGGGCATCCAGCCCATGCCTCGATCCTCGAGGACCCACGCATCGTCGTGAAGGTGATCGATGACCCTGGTCTTCCCGGTCGCCGGCTCGACGGCTACGATCCAGCGGTCCTCGTTGTCTTCGGAGCGTACGGCCACCACGGCGAGCGAGCCGTCCTCGGAGAGCATCGGCATCCCCCAGCGGACTTCGCGCTCCATCTCGCGCTTCTTGTCCGGCGCGGAGGGGTCGGTAATCGTGCGCTTGCCGGCGAACGACGAATCGGCCCATACGGTCTTGCGGCCCTCGAGGTCGAAGACAGCGAGGCGGCGCCTGCCCTGGGCATCTCCGACCTTCGTCCTCGCCTGGATGTTCTCCGTGTAGGCGCTCTCAGTCACGTAGTTGGGCACCTCTGCCGTCTTGGCGCCGTCAGGTCTCTCGGTCACCAGTACGAACACGTACCGGCCATCGGGCGAGAGCTGAAGGTCTGAGACCGCCTGCCTCTCGCGGATCTCGAAAACCGGCAGGCGCTCCTTCTCCCGCTTCTCCTCCTCTTTCTTGCGCCGTTCCGCGGCCTTCTTCGTGAACTCTATGAGCTTCTGCTCCTCGGCTCTCAGGAATTTCTGGCTGTCGGTCTCGCGCGGTTCCCGCCTCGGCGGCTGGACGTCGAGCACCTGCTCGAGCGTTCCTCCCGCGAGAGGCATGAGGTAGAGAACGTTGTCCCGCATGAAGGTCACCGCGGTCTCCTTGCGTGCCCACCTCGGGTTCGACTCGCTTGCGGCCGTTCGCACCAGCGTCTGCCGCGAACGGGACACCGAATCGACAACCACGATGTCGCCCTGGTCCACGAAGAGGACCCGGCGATGCTCCTCGTCCCATTCGCCGCGCGCCGGCGGTACGCTCTTGCGTTCCTCGTCGCTCAGGCGCCTTGGCTCTCCGCCCTGCCTGGGCACGGCGTAGGTTGCAGCCTCATCCTCGCCAGGCTTGCGCCACTCGAAGTAGAGCTCGCGAGAGTCGCCAGACCAGCGGAGACCGGTCGGCGCGTAGCCGACCAGGTCAGTCCCACGCATGATGCTGTCGACGGTCAGCTGAAATGCCTTCTTCGCGGCCTGGCCGGCTGCCGGCGTTTCGAGGCCGAAGGGCACCGCGAGCAACGACACCGACAGGAGAGTCAATCGCGCGAACCTGCTAGTCATGAGCACCTCGGAAAGGCAGAATCGAAAGTCGAACGTGCGCCTTCATGATCGCCGCGCAGCGGGCCGGCCCGTTCCGGACGAAGAGCACCCGGCCCAGTCGCTCCAGCCGTCCGGGCGACCGACCGGACCGTAGTATACAATTCGGCAAGTCGCATCGAACCGTAGCGGCAGATGGTTCGTCTACTCCTGAGGGACATGTCCCGCTGGGGCTCGGTGCGGCCCGCGCGCTCCGGCCGATTGCGCGGCAGGGCGCTGCCGATGCGATGGAGAACATCGAAATGAGTCAAGCGTTTACCGGTGGCCGCTGGGCTTCCGCCGTGCTGGTGGCCCTTCTTGCCGTTTGCTCTCGAGCCAGCGCGCAGGCCGGGCAGGCGGGCCAGGCGGCGCCAGGGGCCAGCCAGCCGGCCGGCCCGGTGCGCGCCCTGTCGGTCGAGGAGGCCGTCGCCCTCGCACTGGAAAACAATCTCAACATCCAGTCCGAGCGCCTCAACCCCCAGATTCAGGATCTTTCGGTTGTCCAGGCTCGCGCCGCCTGGCTTCCGACCTTCACGACCGCTGTCCAGACGAGCAGCAGCAATTCGCCTGTCGGCAACATCTTCGCCGGAGCGCAGGAGAAACTCACGACGGATCGTTTCGCGGCGAACATCGGCGTCGATCAGGTGTTGCCGTGGGGAGGAGGAACCTACAGCGTCGCCTGGGACACGAGCCGGCAGGAGAGCAACAACATCTTCGCGACCAGGAACCCGACGCTTGGCGCCGGCCTCGACCTTTCCTACACGCAGCCGCTGTGGCGGAACTTCTCGATCGACAGCGCAAGGCAGCAGCTGCAGGTGAGCCTCAACGCCCGGCAGGTGGCCGACCTCGCGTTGCGTCAGACGATAGTCGCCACGACGAGGAACGTACGAAACGCTTACTGGGAAATGTCCTACCA
The DNA here is from genome assembly GCA_041947015.1 of Vicinamibacterales bacterium. Classification (GTDB taxonomy): domain Bacteria; phylum Acidobacteriota; class Vicinamibacteria; order Vicinamibacterales; family Fen-181; genus JBHGBL01. The sequence continues at coordinate 51,072 of JBHGBL010000004.1, read as the reverse complement.
GATCGCTTCGCTGGCGGTGCAGAGGCAATCGCTCGAGCTCGCCCGGGAGTCGCTCCGCAACAACCGCGCGCGCGTGGAGATCGGCACCATGGCGCCAATCGACATCATCGAGGCGCAGGCCGAGGTAGCCGCACGTGAGGAAGCGGTCATCGTGGCGGAGGCCGCCGTGGCGCAGGCAGAAGACCGGTTGAGGACCCTCGTGTTCGATCCCAAGGACCCGAACTTCTGGACGATGCGCCTCGAGCTCACCGACCAGCCGGCGTTCGAGGCGCGAGATATCGACATAGAGGCGGCTGTCACGAGGGCCATCAGCGAGCGCACCGACTTGCTCCAGGCGCGCAGGGACCTCGAAACCGCGGACATCAACATCAAGTTCTACCGCAACCAGACACGGCCCGACGTCAACCTGCAGGCGCGCTACAGCGTCGCCGCGCAGGGCGGAATAGAGCGGAAGATCTCGGGCGGGCTAGAGAACCCGGTCGTAGAGCAGGAAACCAAGCGCAGCTATGGCCAGGTGATGAGGTCGCTTTTCGGGCAGGACTTCCCGACGTGGTCGATCGGCGTCCAGATAGGCTACCCGATTGGCAGGAGCGGGGCCGAGGCGAACCTGGCGCGGGCCACCGTGCAGCGGCGCCGGACCGAGACGGAGATCCGCAACCTCGAGATGCAGATCGCGACGCAGGTGCGCGACCTGGGCCGCCAGGTGAACACGAACCGGAAGCGCGTCGAGGCGACGCGCGCGTCGAGGGAACTGGCGGAGCGCCGGCTCGAGGCCGAGCAGAAGAAGTTCGCCGCAGGCATGTCGACGAGCTACTTCGTGTTCCAGGCCCAGCGCGAACTGGCGATCGCGCGAAATGCCGAGCTGCGCGCCACACTGGACTACAACCGGTCGCTCGTCGACTTCGAAACGAGCCAGACAGCCCCGGTGGGCGGCGGCATGTAGCCACGCGACACCGTTGCGCGGGCACGGCGTGCTAAACTCCCGCCGTGCCCGCCCTTTCGGTCACCGTCATCACCCGCAACGAGGCCGCCAACATCGCAGCTGCGCTCGAGAGCGTGGCGTGGGCGGACGAGATCGTGGTCGTTGACGCCGAGAGCACGGATGCGACCGTCGCGCTCGCGCGTGAGCGCGCCAGCTCGGTCCATATCAGGAAGTGGGAAGGATTCGTCTCCCAGAAGAACTTCGCCGCCGATGCCGCCCGCCACGACTGGATCCTCTCTCTCGACGCGGACGAACGAGTGAGCCCGGAGCTCGCTGAAGAGATACGGCGCGTGCTTTGCGCCACACCGCCATATGCGGGCTTCTACGTGCCGCGCGTCAGCTTCTACCTCGGTCGGTGGATACGCTCCACGGACTGGTACCCCGATACCCAGCTCCGCCTGTACGATCGCCGTGCAGCGCGCTGGGCCGGCGGGCGGGTCCACGAATCGGTCCGCACAGAAGGCCCGGTGGGCCGGTTGAGGAGCGACCTGCTCCACTACCCTTACCGCGATATCGCGCACCACTGGGAAACCATCAATCGCTACACCACGCTGGCGGCCCTCGAGATGCACGAGGCAGGGCGCCACGCTTCGATTGCAGGCGTCGCCTTCAGGCCGCCGCTCGCCTTCGTGCGCAACTACGTCCTCAAGCTCGGTTTCACCGACGGCGGACCCGGCCTGGTGGTGTCGCTGCTCAACTCGGCCTACGTCCTCCTCAAGTTCGCAAAGCTCTGGGAACTCGGGCGCGCGGGAAGACGGTAGTGTTCGTGATTCACCTCGATACCGCCAGCACCTGGCGAGGCGGCCAGAACCAAGCGCTGCTGACAGCGCAGGGTATCGAGCGCCGCGGCCACCGAGTAAGACTGGCGGCGATGGCGGGCGGCGAGCTGATCAGGCGGGCCCAGGGCACCGTCGAGACGCTTCCGCTGGCTTTTCGCGGCGAGCTGGACCTGGCTGCGGGTTGGCAACTCGCCCGACTCATCAGGGAGGAACGGCCCGAGGTCGTCCACGCCCACGATCCGCACGCGGTCGCGGTGGCGGCCCTCGCCGGCCGGCTGGCCGGCAGCGGCGCTCGACCGGTCCTGGTCGCCTCGCGTCGGGTCGACTTCCACGTTCGCGGAAACGCCTTCTCGAGACTCAAGTACCGCGAAGTGGACTTGTTCGTCGCCGCGTCGGACGCCATCAGGCGCATGCTCATCGATGACGGCATCCCCGAGGCGGGCGTCGTCACGGTCCACGAGGGCATCGACGTTGCGCGCGTCCAGGCGGTGGAGCCTGCCAGCGTTCACTCCGCATTCAACCTGCTGCCGGGCAAGGTGGTCGGCTGTATCGGAGCGCTCGTGCCGCACAAGGGGCACAGGTACCTGATCGAGGCCGCGCCGCGCGTGCTGCAGCACGCCCCGGATGCGCGCTTCATCGTCCTCGGCGAAGGCGAGCTGCGGCCCGCGCTGGAGCGCCGGATTGCAGAGCTCGGCCTTCGCGAACACGTCGTCCTTCCCGGGTTCAGGAACGACGTGCTGGCCCTGCTGAAATCGTTCGACGTTTTCGTGATGAGCTCGGTGACCGAGGGGCTCGGCACGTCGCTGCTCGACGCGATGGCAGCCCGGCGCGCCATCGTCGCGACGCACGCTGGCGGCATACCCGAAGTTGTCGAAGACGGCTTGACGGGATTGCTCGTCCCGCCGGCCGACAGCGCGGCTCTGGCCGCCTCGATATTGAAGCTGCTGTCGGACGAGGATTTGCGCTCGCGCCTCGCGCGCGAGGGCGAACGCCGCGTGCGCGAGCGGTTCAACGTCGATCGGATGGTCGACGCGACCCTCGAGGCCTACTCCCTTGCGGCGCGCAGAAAAGGGCGAGCGGGCAGCCCGGCGCAGGGCTCTGGCAACTGACGCAGGCGCTCATCCCGAGGTGGCAGAGCGCGAAGTCGTAGCGAACCGGGTCATCGGGGTCCATCTCGCGCAGTGAGGCCGTGATTTCCGCCGCCATCCGCCACCCTGGCGACGCATAGCGAGTCAAACCCAGCGAGCGCCCGAGCCGGATCAGGTGCGTGTCCAGCGGGACAACGAGGCGTGAGGCTGAAACGCGCGACCACACGCCGAGATCGATCCCGTCCCGCCGCACCATCCACCTGAGGAACAGGTTGAGACGCTTGCAGGCGCTGCCAGCCGAAGGCTTTGGGAAGAAGTAGTCCACGCCGCGGCTCGAAGCACCGCTGCCATAGACCGCGCCGACGTCTATGACCCGCGCGCGCGACGAGAACGACTCGAGGGCGGGTCCGACGTCAGTGGCCGCCGGGTCGTCGCCTGCAACGAACCAGGCCTCGATCGAGCCAGCCTCGTCCAGCATGCAGCGGAGGATCCAAAGCAGCGCGACTATGTCCGAACCGCGTATCCAGCGGTGGCCGAGCCTGCGTATCGCGGCTCCGTGGCGCGCCGGGTCGAACCGGCGGACGAAAGCCGCGGGGGAAGACCCGATGCAGGCCATCAGGCGCTCCAGCGTGCCCAGTATTCCCTCGACCCGCCCGAAGGCGAGGCTCGCTGAAACAAACGCCGCTATCTCCTGGTCCCGAGAATCGGTGAAGCGCCGCACGATCTGGACGGGATCGCGCGCCGAGGCCGGACGGTCGTACTCCATGTACAGCCGGTCGAGCACGACCTTGAGCGACGCGGCACGGACTCCCGCCTCGCTCACCGCGCCTGCAGCCGCATCTCGCCGGCCAGGACTTCGGAACCGGCTATCGCTGGGTTCACGTAGACAGTCCGCCCGCCGCGAATCGTCCCGAGGACCCCTCCCTTGAGAGTCCAGCCATCGAAGGGCGAATTGCGAGCGAGCGACTTGAAGGTCGAAACGTCCACGGTCACGGCCGCCTCAGGCGCCAGTACCGTCACGTCCGCGGATGCACCCGGCGCAAGGTTCCCTCCCTCGACGCCGAGGATGCGGGCGGGGTTGACCGACATCAGCTCGACGAGCCGGGCGATCCCGATGACGCCCGCGTGCACGAGCCGGTCGAGCGCGAGAGAAACGGCGGTCTCCAACCCCACTATCCCGAACGGCGCCAGGTCGAACTCGACGAATTTCTCGTCGGCGTGGTGCGGTGCGTGGTCCGTTGCTATCGCATCCACAGTCCCGTCGGCAAGCGCCGCGAGGAGGGCCTTCCTGTCGGCATGGTCCCGCAGCGGCGGGTTCATCTTCAGGTTGGTGTCGTAGCCGACCGGCGCAGCGAGCCGCTCGTCGGTCAGGGTGAAGTGGTGCGGCGTCACCTCGCAAGTGACTGCTACGCCGCGCGAACGCGCTTCGGCCACCATGCGCACGGTGCCCGCGGTGCTCGCGTGAGCGATGTGGACGCGGCCCCCGGTCATCGAGGAGAGGATCACGTCGCGCGCCACGGCGACCTCCTCGGCCGCTGAAGGTATGCCGCGAAGACCGAGCTGCGCGCCGGTGTACCCTTCGTGCGCCACTCCTTCCCCCTTGAGCTGCCGATCCTCGCAGTGATCGATCACCGCAAGACCCAGCATCGCGGCGTACTCCAGCGCGCGTCGCATGACCAGGCTGCTCGCCACCGGGTTGCCATCGTCCGAGAAGGCGACGCACCCGGCGGACTTCAAGTCCGCCATCTCCGAAAGCCGTTCCCCGGCCGAACCGACCGTGACAGCACCTATCGGGTACACGCGGACGGCAGCCTTCCTGGCCCGGTCGAGTATGAAGCGCGTCACGCTCGAGCTGTCGTTGACCGGCACGGTGTTAGGCATCGCGGCCACCGCCGTGAAACCGCCGGCCGCGGCCGCGGCCGCACCCGTTTCAATCGTCTCCTTGTGCTCATGCCCCGGCTCCCGCAGGTGCACGTGCATGTCGATGAACCCCGGGCACACCACGGCGCCGCGCGGCAGCTCGACCACCTCCGTGCCGGCCTCAACCGGGATGTCCGGGCCCACCCTGCCAATCCGGTCGCCGTCGATCAGCACGTCGCAGGACCCGTGAATGCCCCGTGACGGGTCCACGACGGTCCCTCCTTTAAGCAACCGCTTCATGTTCCGCTCCGCCGGAGAGGAGATAGAGCACCGCCATTCGCACCGCCACGCCGTTCGCCACCTGGTCGAGGATGACCGAGAACGGCCCGTCTGCCACGTCGGATGCGATCTCGACGCCACGGTTGAGCGGGCCCGGGTGCATGACAATGCAGTCGGGTCGGGCAAGCCTGAGGCGTTCGGCCGTCATGCCGAAGACGACGAAGTACTCGCGGAGAGACGGGAAGAATCCGCCCTGCATCCGTTCCAGCTGGATGCGCAGCAGCATGACGACGTCCGCACCCTCGACCGCCGCATCGACGGAGGAAGTGGCCCTGACGCCGAGCCGCTCGATCCCGTGCGGAATCAGGGTAGGCGGCCCGCACACCCACACATCTGCGCCGAGGCGCGTGAGCAATAGCACGTTCGAGCGCAGCACGCGGCTGTGCAGCAGGTCACCGACGATTGCGACCTTGAGGCCGTTCAACCTGCCCTTCCGCTCGCGGATCGTGAAGGCATCGAGGAGCGCCTGGGTCGGGTGCTCGTGCATCCCGTCGCCTGCGTTGATTATCCCGGCCTTGCAGATCCGCGACAGGAAGTGGCACGCTCCAGAGAAGGCATGGCGCACGACGATGAGGTCCGGCGCCATCGCCTCGAGCGTGCGGGCCGTGTCGGCGAGCGTCTCGCCCTTGATCAGCGACGAGGTGCTCGCGGCGATGTTCAGCGAGTCGGCGCTGAGCCGTTTCTCGGCCACCTCGAACGAGGTGCGCGTCCTCGTGCTCGGCTCCATGAACAGGTTGACGACCGTCTTCCCTCGCAGCGCCGGCACCTTCTTGATCGGCCGCGACCCGACTTCCTTCATCGCCTGGGCGGTGTCGAGGATGAGGACGATCTCGGCAGGCGTCAGTTCCGCGATGCCGAGCAGGTCCTTGCTGCGCAGGCGCGTGGTGTCGCCGCGCGCGGCGCCCTCGACACCCGGCGCCAGGGTCGCTCTTTCCTGCGTTGCCTCCCCATCACGGTGCATTCGACTGTCTCCCGCGCGCAGACCGGAGGCCCGGACGCGCTTCACTCGGAGCGGGCCGCAGATTGATCCTTCTCTATCACGACCTCGTCGAAACCGTCGATCTCGGCCAGCCTCACGTTGACGGTCTCCAGCCTGGACGTCGGAAGGTTCTTCCCAACGTAGTCAGCCTTGATCGGCAGCTCGCGGTGTCCACGATCGACGAGTACCACGAGCTGTATCGTGCGGGGCCGGCCGAAGTCGATGAGGGCATCGAGGGCGGCGCGCACGGTCCTCCCCGTGTAGAGGACGTCGTCCACGAGGACGATGTCGGCACCGTCGATCGAGAACGGGATCTCGGTGCTTCGCACGACCGGCTGGGGCCCGACGGTGTGCCGCATCAGGTCGTCCCTGTAGAGCGTGATGTCGAGCGTCCCGGTCCGTACCCGTTCGCCCGCTATCTCGCCGAGCTTCGCCGCGATTCGCCGCGCGAGCGGCACGCCGCGTGTGCGTATGCCAACCGCTGCCAGTCGCTCCACACCGCGGTTCCGCTCGACGATTTCGTGCGCGATCCGCGCCAGCGCGCGGCCGACGCGCTCGGCATCCATCACCACAGGCATTCTCGCGTCCTTTCGTGCGAATGTCCCGGGCTCGCGGAAGGAGGCAACCGTCTCGGCAGGCAGGACTGCGACGGGCGCGCCACGGCCCGATGGGAAGATCAACAGCCGGAAGAGGCACGGCGGGCTCTTGTCGGCCTCGTGGGACCGCCTTGAAGCGCGCCCAGCACATCACCTCTCGTATATATCACCTCTCGTAGGTCGGGATGAAGGTTATCGGCCTTCCGGCCGTAAAGGCCGGGGCGAAGACGTCGGTCCTGGCGTACCCGTCCAGGTCGCGGGCAACAGGCAGCCCGAAGAAATAGAGCACCGTGGGAACGACATCCAGAATGGAGGCGCGAGCCCGCCGCCCCTGCCCCACCGACTTGCCGTAGGCCATGAGGAAGCCGTCCGGCGCCCGCTCGTGCGTCCCCGTGAGATCGGCGTCGCCAAGCACGCGTTCGACGAGGCGCTTGCCGGGCACCAGCGGTTCCATCCCGAAGCCTGAAACAACGAGCAGGAGATCGTCGGCACTCAGCCCTGACACGAGCCGCCCGACCAGGTTGTCCACTGCGGCGTAGGCGGATATCAGGACCGCCCCGTGACGCCGGCGCTCTTCCTCAGAGACGTCGCCGAACTCGCGCGGCATCGCGTAGCGCAGGAAGTCGTGGCCGACCGTGTCCACCGCACGAAACCTCAGCGCAACGAAAGACGGGGCGCTTCCGGTGCCGAGACCCTCCGCCACCCGCTCGTACATCGCGTCCACGGCGATTGCCTCGGATGCCCGTTCGTACAGGCGCCGCAGGGTCGCCTCTGCCTCATCCGCGTGGGCACTACCCGCCGCCCGCTTGTCTGACGGCTCTCCCCGGGGCGCGCCTCGCGCAGGAAGAAGAGGCGGATCCTCCGCGACGCCGCCAGCCCAGGCCACGGCGCGCGAAAGGAGCGACGGCGGATAGATGACGGAGGCGTCTTCGACCGAAGCCGCGGAGGCATAGCGGTGGAACCTGTCGCTGACGAGAAAGCCGTTGACCGCCGCCGCTGGATGGGTCAGAGGGCAGCCCAAAACTCCCACGCCGACGCCTGCCGAGCCAAGGAGGTCCCACAGGAATCGCGCTCTCAAGTCGCTCGAAGTCAGGTTCTCTTCGCGGAGGAAGCCCCATCGCACGAGAGCGTGCGAAAAGCAGAAGTCCGGGAGCATGGCAATCGGTTCAAGCCCGGGCCTCGTCCGGTAGAGCGCGGCGGAGCGGATTCCGTTCTTCGCCGGCAGCTTGCCGGTGAAGGCGGCCGACCACACAGGGCCGGGCTGCGTGGGCCTGAGGGTGGCGAGGTGCATCGCCACCCCGCTGTCGAGCATCTTGCCGAAGTTCGGAAGGCGTCCCTCGGTGGCGAGCTGCGAGATGAAGTCCAGCGAACCCCCGTCGAGGAGCAACATCGTCACGCGGACCGGGCGTGCCGCTGGGATGGTGCCCACCATCTCGCCCCCCTTGGTGCTTCGCGGTTGTGCCGGGCGGCCCGGGCCGCGAGCCCATACAGGGAGCGCCAGCGACAGGATGATTGCTGCTATGAACAGCGCACCGCCCACCCTTCTCCCCACCCTGCCAAACGAGTAGCGCGCCAGCGCGAGCACCAGAAAGCAGACGGCCGATACCGTCATGATGGCCGCGCCGATAGCCATCCCTCGTGTCGTCCTCCCGTCGAGCACCGGGCTCAGCGTCCGCAGGTTCATCCACATCAGCCATGACGCTCCTCCAGCCGCGGCAGTCGCAAACCATGAGAGCACCGCGAAGCTCAGCCATCCGGGCGAGAGCAGGTAGGACGCGAACAGCTGCCGCACGACTATCAGGGCATAGAAGACGGCGGCCACGTGCACTCCGTAAGAGGCCGCCATCACCAGATAGAGGGCCGAAAGGTCTGCGGGCATCAGAGGGACCGAGGGGTTGAGCTGGAGCACGAGCGTGGCCATGTAGGCTGCCGTCAGTGCGCCTCCGAGCAGCGAGTTGAGGAGCATCCGCAGGTAACGCATCGGCGACCGCGCAATCCTATCATCGGATATACTGCCCGCGATGCTGCCCGTAGACGTCCAGGCGGTCGTCCTCGACAACACGCGGATATCCCAGGACTATCACATCGTCTCGCTGGCCGCGGCGGAGATTGCCGCCCGGGCGCGGCCTGGCCAGTTCGTGATGGTCAAGGCGCGAGAGGGCACCGAACCGCTGCTCCGTCGGCCTTTCTCCGTGTTCGCCCTGATAAGGGACGATGCGGGCCGACCGGCCGGCTTCACGCTACTCGGCAAGCGCGTGGGTCCCGCCACCAGCCTGCTCTACGCGCTCGAAAAGGGCGACCGGGTGTCGTGTCTGGGCCCGCTCGGACGCCCGTTCACACTCGTGGAGCCGCCGGTCGAAGCCTGGATGGTGGCCGGTGGCGTCGGCCTGGCGCCGTTCGCGATGCTGGCCGAAACCCTCGCCGGGGCAGGCGTGCGGACAACGCTCTTCTTCGGCGGCCGCCGCCAGCAGGACATCTTCTGCCTGGAGACGTTCGAACGCCTGGCGACGCGCGTGGTACTGGCGACCGAGGACGGCAGCCTCGGCTTTTGCGGCAAGGTCACCGCGCCGCTGGCGCGCGACCTCGCCGCAGCGCCGCTCGAAACGAAGGTCATGATCTACGCGTGCGGGCCGGAGGCGATGCTTCGGGCGGTCGGCCGCCTCGCCTCCCAGCATGGGCGGCCTTCCGAGCTGGCCATGGAACGAATCATGGGGTGCGGGCTGGGCGGATGCTACAGCTGCGTCGTCCGCGTGCGCGACAGCGACGGACGTGTGCATTTCGTGCGCTCGTGCCGTGAGGGCCCCGTTTTCAGGGGCGAGGACATCGTCTGGGACTGAAGGGCGGCGAGGGCACATGGATCTGTCCGTCTCTATCGGCTCGCTTCGCCTGAAGAACCCGCTCATTGCGGCGAGCGGCTGTTTCGGGTACGGCGTGGAGTATGCCGGCGTAGTGGACCTCGCAAGCTTGGGCGCGATCGTGGTCAAGGGGTTGTTCCTCGACGAGCGCGAGGGGCACCCGCCGCCTCGAATTGTCGAGACGCCGTCGGGGATGGTGAACGCAATCGGCCTCCAGGGAATCGGGGTGCGCAGGTTCATCGCCGAGAAGATGCCGGAGCTGCGCCGGCTGAATGCGGTCGTATTCGTCAACATATGCGGCTCGACACTCGAAGAATACGTCGAGCTCGCGCGAATCCTGTCGGATGTCGAGGGCGTGGCCGCCCTCGAGCTCAACATCTCCTGTCCGAACATCAAGGAAGGCGGCATCAATTTCGGCTGCAGCCTGGCGAGCACCGGCAGGGTGGTGTCCGCGGTGCGTCGGGTCACTTCCCTGCCGATCGTCCCCAAGCTCACCCCGAACGTTACAGACATCGCGGCCTTCGCACGCGCTGCCGAGGAGGCGGGAGCGGACGCCGTCTCGCTCGTCAACACGTTCCTCGCCATGGTCATCGACGTGGAGACGAGACGCCCGAAGCTGTCCAACGTCATGGGGGGCCTTAGCGGGCCCGCCATACGTCCCATCGCGGTCAGGATGGTCTACGAGTGTCACAGGTCCGTCGGCATTCCGGTAATCGGGATGGGCGGGATCATGTCGGCGCGCGACGTGCTCGAATTCATGATCGCCGGCGCGGCGGCCGTCCAGGTGGGCACGGCCAACTTCGTGGACCCTTTCATCTGGGCGAAACTCCTCGATGGCATCGTCGAGTACCTGGATCGCCACGGCATCGCGCACGCCGCGGATCTCACAGGCAGCCTGATCACCAGAGGCCGGGAGCCGGCATGCAGAGGATCATCGTAGCGTTGGACGTTGAAAGCCCGCGGCAAGCGCTGGCAATCGCCGGTCAGCTGCGCGGGCTCGTCGCCGGGTTCAAGGTGGGCAGTCAGCTCTTCACGGCTGAAGGGCCTGCCTTCGTGAGACAGCTCGTCGAAGCTGGCGACCGCGTGTTCCTCGATCTCAAGTTCCACGACATCCCGAATACGGTTGCGCGCGCGGCGTCCGCCGCCGCCAGGCTGGGCGTGTGGATGTTCAACGTGCACGCGAGCGGCGGCGCCGAGATGATGCGGGCCGCTCGTGAAGGCGCATACGAGGAGGGCCGGAAGCGCGGCCGCGTTCCGCTGGTGACCGCTGTCACTGTGCTGACAAGCCTCGATGAAGCAGGGCTCGCCTCGCTCGGGGTGGCACGCCCGCTGATGGACCACGTGGAGGCGCTGGCAATGATGGCGCGTGAGGCTGGTCTCGACGGCGTCGTGGCCTCCCCCAGAGAGGTCGGCCGGATCAGGGAACGCTGCGGGGGCGGGTTCCTGATCGTGACGCCGGGCATCCGCGGCGGTGCCGCTGCGGTGCCCTCAGGCACGCCGCGGGCAGACGACCAAGCACGGACACTCGGCGCGCGCCAAGCGCTGGAAGCTGGAGCGAGCTATCTGGTGATAGGGCGGCCGATAGTCGCCGACCCGGACCCGGCGGCTGCTGCCGCCAGGATAGCCTCAGAACTATCCGGGCCGGTTCGCTGACGCGGCCTACTTGGCCGTCACTATGAAGTGGCCCCGCCGGTTCTGCGCCCAGCAGGACTCGTTCTCTTCACGGCAGAAGGGCTCCTCCTCGCCCTTGCTCACCACGGCGATCCGGTCGGCAGCGATGCCTAGGCTCACGAGGTAGTCCTTCACCGCGGTTGCCCGGCGCTCGCCGAGCGCGAGGTTGTACTCGTTGGTTCCGCGCGAGTCCGCGTGCCCCTCGACCGTCACCCGGGTCGAGGACCACTTCTTCAACCATTCGGCGTTGCGCTGCAGGCCGTCGCGCTGATCTTCGCGAATGTTCGACTTGTCATAGTCGAAGAGCACGTCGTTCAGCGGCTTTTCGGCGTTGATCTGCTCGAGCGTCTTCCTGGCGAAGATCTCCTCTTCCGTCAGCGGCGCCGGCGGCGGGGGCGGCGGAGGCGGAGGAGGAGGCGGAGGAGGAGGCGGAGGAGCCGGTGTGGCTGCAGGCGGCGGGGGAGGCGGAGGCGCGACCTCCGGCGCTTTCTTGGAACAGGCCAAGCCGAAACCAATGACCGTGCCCAGGATCAGAAGCAGGAACAAGCGGGTCCATCGTTTCATCAGCGACCTCTCGTCTCTCTTGCCGTTCTGGGCGCGGGGTGTGCAAACGCGCAGCCAGATCCGGTGGCGCTTCCTCGACACGCAGAGCCAGCCTGTTGACGAGATTATCTCGCGGTGACGGGTGTGTCAACGAAAAGCGACTCGAAAAACGCCACGCGCGGCAGGTCTCTGCGAGCCCGAGGACGAGGCCAGGTCTTCGATGGAAGCAGCGGAACGAGCGGACGCCGACATGGAGAGTGCCTGCAGCCCGACAGCGTCGTGGAATAGAATTGCGGCCGTGGATCTACTGCTCACAGCTACCCGAGCGGCCGAGTCGCGCCATTTCTGGTTCCGCGGTTTTCGCCGGTTCGTCGAACCGGTGTTGGCCGCGGCCGTTGCGGCCGGCCCATCGGCCCGCTTGCTCGACTGCGGCTGCGGGACGGGCGCGAACCTCAGAATGCTCGGACGGTTCGGCTGCGCTTTCGGGATCGATCTGAACGAGGTGGGAGTCACGTTCGCGCGCGCCGAAGGCGGTAGGGTCGCTCGCGCCGACGTCACCCGCCTTCCCTTCGCCGACGCGAGCTTCGACGTCGTCACGTCGTTCGACGTGCTCTACTGCCTCGAGGACGAAGCCGAGCGGGCCGCGATTGCCGAGATGGCCCGCGTGCTACGCCCTGGCGGCGGGCTGGTAATCAACGTGGCAGCCATGCCTGTGCTTCGCGGCAACCATTCGGTCCTGTCGCGCGAAGTGCGGCGCTATACCGCGGCGAGCCTCCGGGAGCGCCTCGCGGAGGCGTCGTTCCGCGTCGCCGAGATCCGGTACACGAACGCGACGCTCTTTCCCCTTCTCCTCGCGGTGCGTCTCGCACAGCGCGCAGCAGGCCTCAAGGAAGAAGGCCAGGCGACCCGCGAGATCACCGTCCCGCCTGCGCCCATCAACGCGGTGCTGACCGCCCTACTCGCAGCCGAGGCGATGCTCCCCCGCTGGGCCAGGCCTCCGGTCGGGAGCTCGCTGCTCTGCAGGGCCGTCAGGGTTGGACCGCCTCGGTAGAGTTCTCCGCCTTCGTGTCGCAACTTCGCCGGCCGTCTACTGAACCCGAAGCGCGCGGGAACGCAGGGAAGCGCGGTGGCCGTCCCTCACTGGCCATGAGCGGCGCCGAGGACCTGGAGGTCGTAGACCCGAAGGCCCAGTCGGCGCAGGTCGCCGTTGCCGTTTCGTTCGTCCGGCACGTGCGTCTGATCCGTCTCGAGAACGACCTTCCCTCCCGACGCGACGAGAGCGGAAGCGGGCACGATGATTTCACGCGTGAAGTCGGACGCCGGGCGGAACTCGTCGAGGGTGCGACCTGCGGCGCGAACGCGCACCGAAGGCGCAGTGTCGTAGTAGCGAAGCGGCGACTCCCCTCTCAGGCGGATGACAACGTCGTGCTCGGAGGCCAGGATGCGCAACGTCGACGAACCGCTCGTCCACCGCCACATGATCCCTCGGCCGGGGTCGTACTCCTGTTCGTGCCACCCCTCGTCGAAACCGGCCATCACGGAGCCGGCGGCCTGAGCGTCGAACTGCTCTATGGCCGCGTTGACCACCCGCCCGCTTCCATCGGAGGCCTCGGCAGCGATTCGGAGCACGGCAAAAGGCCCGCCGCCAGAACTGCTCGTATCCACCTGCCAGTCACGCAGGAAGAAGCGATTGGCGGCCGAGGCCGTCCATGACGTCAGTTCCTTCCCGTCCATGCTCAAGGTGAAACGAACGTCTGGGTCCTCCCGCGCTCCGAGATGGCGCCCGCCGATCAACAAGACCACGGGCGCCGGCCGTCGCCGGACGAGCGCGGTCACGCCGCCCAGGGATGGTCCCTTGCCGTCGGCGCGAGCGAGACCTGCGAGCCTGGGCGTCAGCGCCCAGCCCTCCAAAGCCATCCAGCCTGGCGGGGACATCACATACCAGTCGAGTTCCGAAGGGCGCACGCCGCCGAGCGGGCCGAGCGGGTCGAACGGCCACCGGTAGCTCCGGACCAGCCGGCGGGAGGCGGGATCGATGAGCGCCAGATCGTGACGGTTGTCGAGACCGCTTCTCTCGGGTTCCGCCACGTACCACACGGGTGCGGCATTTCCGTCGCGCCAATGCTGCACGAGTCCCAGCCACTGGCGGCTGCGAAGGGTCGGCATCGTCCTCAACGACACTGGCTCGTCCCGCCATGCGATGGCGAGTGCTTGCGGCAGACGCAGAACCGGCTCCGGTGAGAGGCGCTCGCGCTTCGCGGCGGCAGCCATGTCCGCCAGCGCCCTGGCGGACGGGCTCGGATCGCGCGCGTACGAGGCCAGAGTGGGAATGCCGAGGGCGAGCATCACCAACGATATCGGCCCGGCTGTCGCGGCAAGTCGTACGCGCGGCAAGGCTGCGAGGCCTGTGACGGCGAGGTAGGCCACCACGGGGACGAGTGGCAGCGCGTAGCGCGTGTGAGACGTCTCCTGGAACAGCACGTGGAAAAGGGCGTACGGGATCGCGAGGGCGGCCACCGCGGCGAGAGCGCGGCGGTTGCGAGCGGCCAGCACGAAACCGCCGCAGGCGGCCGCCGCCGTCACGCCGACACCTAGAACGAGCGAGCCCCACGGCCGGATGAACGTGTCCACGAGCGCCCAGACCAATCGGCTGGCGCTCATGTGCGTGGCGATTATGTCTGCCGCGGTCCAGTCCTCCTGCCCCTGCCCGGCGAGTGCCGCCAGGTAGGCTCCCGGTCCGCCGCTGGCCGCAAAGAGCGGGAGCATCCAGGCTGCGATGCCCACCGCAAACCAGACAGCGCTGCCGACCAGGGCCGCCGCGCCGCCACGGCCGGCTCGGTCCACGATCACGAGCACGAGGAGTGGCAGCGTCAACACCCCTGCCTGCGAGCGGAAGCCGAGCGCAATCGCGCTGGCCAGGGCGCCTCCGAGGATCAGGCGCCCTGACCGGAAGGTTGCCGCGGCAATGTCTGCTGGCTGCGATGCACGGCGTGCCTCGGACTGCCGCGCGAAGGCGGTCATGAGCAGGGCCTGGGCGGTGAGGCTCGCGGCGAGGCCGGGCACGTCGCTCATTGGCCGCGAAGAGTTGATCCAGTACAACGGGTTCGCGAGGACCATCACCGTTGCCCAGACGGCCGAGTTCTCGAAGAGCCACGACCCCGCTCCAGGCTCCTGGCGTCCGCGCCGCGACTCGTCCAATGCCCGGAAGAGCGCGAAGAGCGGCAAGGCGGCAAGCCCGCCCAAAAGCGCTCCCCATATCGCCAGGGCCTGCGGCTCATCGAGGACGAGGCGCGCGGTCTTGGCAAGGCCGATGAAGACCGGGTAGCCGGGAGGATGAGGACGATGGCGCGCCGGATCGAAGTCGCGGACGCCGAGGGCGAAGTTGACCGAGTCGATGTCCTCGAGGGACGGCGCCAGGAAGGGCAGATGAGCGGCAAAGAACAGGGCAGCGAGAACCAGGATCGGCCGCCACCCGTGGCTGCCGCCGGCGGATCTTGCTTGCGAAGGCATCGTCGATCAGACGGGCCGCAGGATGAGTCCTTCGTTGAGGCTGCCGGTCCGGTAGCCCTGAAGGTCCAGCGTCACGTACCTGAAGCCGAGCCCCTTCAACTCGTGGCAGACACGGTCGGAAATCCCCTTCTCGACGAAAGAAGCCATCTCGGTGCGCGAGACTTCGATCCGCGCGATCTCGCCGTGGTGCCGGACGCGGCAGTGGCGGAAACCCAGCGAGCGCAGCAGGTCTTCAGCAGCCTCGATTGCCCGCAGCTTCTCCTCCGTGACCTCGCTGTCGTACGGGATCCGGGAAGAGAGGCAGGCAGATGATGGCTCGTCCCACCCCGGCAGGCCCGCCTCGCGGGAGAGTGCGCGGATCTCCTCCTTGTGCAGCTCCGCCTCGTCGAGCGGGCTCCGGACGCCGTACTGGCGCGCGGCCTCGCGGCCCGGGCGGTAGTCGCCGCGGTCGTCGGCGTTGCTGCCATCGAGGACTGCGCGGATGCCCCGTTCCCTGGCCAGCGCGGTGAGCGTCCGGAAGAGTTCCTGCTTGCAGTAGAAGCAGCGGTTGGCTGGGTTCGCCCGGTATTCCGGCCTCTCCATCTCGCCCGTGCGGACGAACTCGTGCCGAAGCCCTATGCGCCGCGCCAGGCCGATTGCCATCTCCCTGTGATGGGCAGGGTAGCTCGAGCTCTCGGCCGTCACCGCAACGGCGCGATCGCCGAGGACGGCGTTGGCCTCGTAAGCGAGGTACGCGCTGTCGACACCCCCACTGAAAGCGACGACTGCCGATTCCAGACTGGCGAGAATCTCTCGCAATCGCCGCTTCTTGGCAGCCGTCGCTTCGGCGCTGCCCTCAGCCGGAGCCGGCGGGGCCGGGTTCTTCACGCCTCCCAGTCCTCTTCTTCGTCGTCGTCTTCTTCCTCTTCGTCCTCGTCTTCGAGGTCCTCGTCCTCTTCGTCGTCTTCGTCTTCGTCGGGCGCTACTTCGAGCTCCACCGGCGAGACGTGCGTCACCTCGAGGTTGATCCCGCACTCGGGACAGCTGATGAGGTCGCCCTTGTCGACATCGTACTCGTCGACTTCGATTTCAGCGTCACACTCGGGGCACGTTGCCATACCGCCTCCTGGTGGGGCCGCCAACGCCCCACGACTTCCCCTGACGATCCCACAACACGGCTCCCGCTGCAAGAGCCTGTGCGGGAAAGCCACGCGAGGCGGCGATTATAGCGAGACGCGTGGAAAATGCAATTCGCGGCAGACACGCGCGCTGACAGGCGTCGTCCACGATCCTTTGAGCGCCTGAGCGGCAAGACGTACGACGTCCCGTGAGCCGGGCTCTAACGGCCGCAGGCGCGGAATCCGATAAACGAAAGAAATGGCGAACACCAGCGTTGCGAAGACCGTCGTGGTCGCCGACGCCGGCGCGCACATCCGGGACAGGTTTCGTACGGCGATAGAAGCGGCAGGGCACCGCGCGGTCGGCGTGCGCAGCGCTGCCGAGCTGCTGGCGAGGGTGAGGGCCGACCTCTCGCACATCGACCTGGTCGTCCTCGGCCTGCGGCTGCCCCCGGCCCATGGAGTCGAACTGGTTCGCCGCGTCCGTCGGCTGGATGGCGGCCGACTTCCGATCCTCGTCTTCAGCGGCACGATCGTCAGCGCCGATGAAGTCCGTGAACTCGCCTCGCTCGGCGTTAACGGGTACGTCAACGAGCACAGCGACGTTGCCAACATACTCCCCGCCCTCGCTCCCCACCTCTTCCCCGACGATTTCAATTGCAGGAGCAGCCCTCGGGTTGTCATCGCGATACCGGTCACCTTCCGCTTCGGCGAAACCTCCGCGGCCGCCACGCTGTTGAACCTGGGAAAGGGCGGCGTCGCCATCGGCACGGTGAGCCCGCTCGGAGCTTCATCCAGAGCGCGGGTCCGCTTCCGCCTCCACGGCACCGGCCGCGAGGTGGAGGCAGAGGCCCGTGTCGTGTGGAGCGACGGCAAAACCGGAATGGGTCTCCAGTTCGAGCGCATCGATCCCGTCGACCAGGCGGCAATCGATCGCTACGTGGACACTCGCTTCTTCGACGGTTCACCCGCCGGCGCGTCGTTCTAGCCCGCAACTCGCACGCCGGCCCCCCCGACCTCTCGACGCCCCGGCGGCACGGACAGGCGACGATTTCCTGGGCGTTCGCCGGGCCGCCTCGGCCCAACCGTGGAGCTGCGACTCCGCCCCGAACATGCGCCCTGCAACGTACGGACGGAGGCCACATGGAGAGCCCTTATAATCGCCCGCAGAGGAAAGGTCATGGATGATGCGGCTCAACGGGTGCTGCTCGGCCTGGCTGCGGTCTTGGGCCTCGTGTTCGTCAACGCGTTCTTCGTGGCGGCGGAGTACGCGATCGTAACGGTACGCAAGACGCGCATCGACCAGCTGATCGCAGAGGGCAACCGCCTCGCGCGTTTCGTCCGCCGCGCCGTCTCCGCCCCGGAATCCTACATAGCCACGACCCAGCTGGCGATCACGATGACAGGGCTGGCACTGGGGTGGATCGGCGAGCCTGCAATCGCCGAAGCCATCGCACCCCTCCTTGGATTCCTACCGCTGGCCCCGGATTCGACTTCGCTCTACACGGTGGCGACGGGCATCGCCTTCGTCTTCATGACGGCGCTGGTGATCATCTTCGGCGAGCTTGCGCCCAAGACGATTGCTCTCCAGTACCCCGAACGGGTTTCGCTTCTGGTCGCCCTGCCCACCGAGCTCTTCCGCCGCGCGTTCTGGCCTTTCATCGCGCTGCTGAACAACACCGGCCGGGTCGTCGTTCGGATGGCTGGATTCAGGCCGCCCAGCGGCCACTCGCTCGTGCACTCCGAGGAGGAGCTGAAGATGCTCGTGACCGCCAGCCAGGAGGCCGGCGTCCTCGAGGAGAACGAGGAGCAGATGCTGCACAGAGTGTTCGATTTCGCAGACTTCACCGCCGGACAGGTGATGGTGCCGAGGACGGAGATGACGGCCCTGCCCGTGGACGCCACCCTGCCGGAAGTCCTGGAGCGGATTGCCGGCGGAGGCCACACCTGGGTGCCCGTCTACAACGAGCACCTCGACGACATAGTGGGCGTCCTGCACGTGGCCGACCTCTGCGCGGCTCTCGCGAGTCCCCAAGGCAGCTTCGACCTGCGGAATCACGTTCGCGAAGCCGTCATAGTCCCCGAAACGATGAAGGCGGACGTGCTTCTCGCCGAACTCCGCCGGCGGCGGAGCAGGCACGCGGTGGTGATCGACGAGTACGGGGGAACGGCTGGGGTCGTTACCTTCGAAGGCCTGATGGAGCGAATCGTGGGCGAACCCGGCCCGGCCCCCGGGCAGCGCATCTCGATCCTGCCCGACGGCACCGCCATCATCGACGGGCTCGCTCTCGTCAGCGACCTGAACGAGCAGTTCGGCCTCCATATCGATGAGCGCACGTACAACACGATTGGCGGGTACGTCCTCGGGAGGCTGGGCCGGAGGGCGCGAACCGGCGACTCCTTCGATGTCGAAGGGCGGCTGCTGCAGGTGGAGTCGCTGGACGGCCTGCGCGTGGCGAGCGTCAGGCTCAGCCCTCCGCGCCAGGAACCTGAACGCGAGAGGGACGAGGATTGGGCAAGAGGGCACTGACGGGCGGCTTCCTGTCGCGCAGGAGTCTCAGGCCGTTGGCGATGACCAGGAGCGAGGCTCCCATGTCGGCTGCGACGGCCATCCACAGTGTCGCCAGGCCGGCCACCGCGAGAGCCAGGAACGCCGCCTTGATGCCGAGAGAAAGCGCGATGTTCGCCTTGATGTTGGCGACCGTGCGCCTGCCGAGCCGGATGGCGTGGGGTATCTCGACGACGTCCCCCGACATGAGCGCTATATCGGCGGTCTCCAGCGCGGCATCGTTGCCCGCCGCGCCGATGGCGATCCCGACGTCGGCGGCTGCGAGCGCCGGGGCGTCGTTCACTCCGTCGCCCACCATTGCTGTGGTCCCGTGAACAGCCTTGAGGCGCTTGACCGCCTCCACCTTGTCCGCGGGCAGGAGTTCGGCCGATACCTCGTCGGCCCCGACCGATTTGCCTATTGCTTCCGCGGTCTCGCGATTGTCGCCGGTGACCACCACGACCCGCTCGACCCCTTGCTGCCGCATCAGGCTCACCATATCGGGCGCGGAGCGGCGCACGAGGTCGGACACGCAGATCATCCCGACCAGCTTCCCCTCTTCCGCCACGAGGACGACCGTGCGGCCTCCGCCCGCCGACGAACGCAGCTTTGCCGCGGTCTCACCGTTCGAGAGCCCGCGCTCTTCGAACAGCCGGTGGTTTCCGATGACCACACGCCTTCCGTTGACCCGCGCTTCCGCTCCCAGGCCGGGGAGCGCGCGGAAGCCCTCCGCCTGCCCGCCCGGCAGGCCTCGCCTCGCCGCGTGCCGTACGATCGCGTGGCCGATGGGATGCTCGGAGCGCGACTCGAGGGCTGCCGCCAGGGCGAGGACGTCGTCCGGGGACCTGTCGTCGAGGGCTGCCACATCTACTACGTCGAGTCGCCCCGATGTCAGGGTCCCGGTCTTGTCGAGGGCCACTGCGCGGACCCGCGCCAGGTGCTCGAGGTGGATGCCGCCCTTGACGAGGACGCCTCGCCGAGCCGCGGCGGAGAGGGCCGAGACGATCGATACCGGCGTGGAGATCACGAGCGCGCACGGACACGAGATCACCAGGAGCACCAGGGCCCTGTAGAACCATGGGGTGAAGGGCTGGCTCAATGCGATGGGCGGCACAGCCGCAACGAGCCCGGCGAGCGCGATGACCGCCGGCGTGTAGACCCGTGCGAAGCGGTCGACGAAGGCCTGCGCCGGCGCACGCTCTGCCTGCGCGGTCTCGACGAGGTTGATGATTCTGGCCATCGTCGAGTCGCGGCCGGTCCGAGTCACCTCGACCTCCAGCGCACCTTCGCCGTTGACCGACCCGCCGAACACCTCGTCGCCCGGTCCCTTCTCGACGGGCATCGATTCGCCCGTTATCGAGGCCTGGTTGACCGCGCTCCGGCCCGAGACGATGCGGCCGTCGAGCGGTATCTTTTCGCCTGGTCTGACCAGGGCCAGGCTGCCGACGGCGACGGCCTCGACCGGAACCCTCCGCTCGCCCGCTCCTTCCCTCAGAAGCGCCTCCCTTGGAGCGAGATCCATCAGGGATCGGATGGCGGATCGAGCCCGCGTCATGCTCCGCATCTCGAGGACCTGCGCCAGCGCGAAGAGGAAGATGACCGTAGCCGCCTCTGTCCACTCGCCTATCGCAAGGGCGCCGATCACCGCGACGAACATGAGGACGTTGATGTCCAGCGACAGCGCGCGCGCCGCAGCGACGGCCCGCCGCGCGGTATAAAGGCTGCCCGCGGCGATGGAAACGAACAGGAGCGGCACCACCACAGCCGCAGCCGCGCCCAGCGCGTCGAGCGCCGCCCCGGCTGCCAGGGCCAGACCCGACACAACGACGAGCAGCTGCCTGAACGCAGCTGTACCGGCCAGTCCCCCGACGGGCGCCTCGTGCTCCATCCAGGCCCGCATGCCCGTCTGCCCGACAGCGTCCCGGATCTCCGTGGCCGTGAGGTGCGTCCGGTCGTAGCGCACCTTCAAGCGCTGTCCGACCAGATCCGCCGAGAGGCTCTCGAACCCCGGCATCCGCCTCAAACGGCGCTCGAGGATGGCGACCTCGTCCCGGCAGTCCATGCCCTCTATCCGGAACACGGTTTCGGCGAGAAACGGACCGGTGCCGCTGGTCCCCATCGTTTCCATACTGCCCGTCTTGCCCCGTCCGATGCTCTTGCCCTAAGATTTGTGGTTGGCGTGAACAGCCAACCGACTACGTACCTACTGTAACGCACGTCGACCCCGCCCCGCCGGAACGGCGGGCGGCCCAGCTCGGCCGGAACAGGGGAAGACTTCTGCGCGTTCGACAAGCTGCGGAGAAGACCGTGATCGAGGTTCAGAACCTGACAAAGCGGTATGGCCGCATCACTGCCGTAGACGACGTGAGCTTCCGCGTCGAACGGGGCGAGATCCTCGGCTTCCTCGGGCCGAACGGCGCGGGCAAGACGACGACGATGAGGGTCCTCACCGGCTACATGCCGCCGAGCGAGGGCAAAGCGATCGTCGCAGGCTTCGACGTCTTCGATCAGCCGATCGAAGCGAAGCGCCGTACCGGGTATCTGCCGGAAACGCCGCCTCTCTACATCGACATGACCGTCCGCGAGTACCTCACCTTCGTCGCCAAGGTGAAGGGCGTGGCGGCTGCCGAACGGAAACGGCGCGTGGACGGTGTGATGGAACGAACGCGGGTGACGGAAGTTGCGGGCCGCCACTGCGGCAAGCTTTCGAAGGGGTTCCGCCAGAGGGTGGGCCTCGCGCAGGCCCTGATTCACAACCCGGACGTGCTCATCCTCGACGAGCCCACGGCGGGGCTCGACCCCAAGCAGATCATCGAAACGAGGCAGCTCATAAAGAGCCTCGCCGGCGACCATACGATCATCCTGAGCACCCACATCCTCCCCGAGGTCTCGCAGACCTGCCAGCGGGTAATCATCATCAACAAGGGCAAGGTGGTCGCGGTTGACACTCCCGAGAACCTCACGGCGAGGCTCCGCGGCTCGGAAACGATGTACGTGGAGGCCGAAGTGGGTGCCGCCGACGCGAAGAAGGCGCTCGATGCGGTAGCGGGGGTCACGGCGGTCCGCCAGGTCCACCGGCAGAACGGCATCGCCGGCTATGAGGTGGACAGCGAGAAAGGGCGAGATGTCCGCCGTGAGCTCGCGGCGGCCGTCATCGGCGCCGGGTGCGGGCTCCTCGAGCTCAGGCCGGTGCGGATGAGCCTCGAGGAGATCTTCCTCCACCTGACGACGGAAGAAGCGGAGGGCGCCAATGAGTAACATCCTGGCGATCGCGCAGAAGGAGATCCGCGCGTATTTCGCGTCGCCGATCGCCTACGTGGTCATCGGCCTGTTCGCGCTCCTGTTCGGCTACTTCTACATAGTGATGGTCAGCTTCTTCGTCCGCGAGAGCATGCAGATGTCCGGCTTCGGCGGGCCGCAGTCGCTGAACGTGAACCAGCAGGTCATACGGTTCGTCTTCCAGAACGTCACC
The DNA here is from genome assembly GCA_041947015.1 of Vicinamibacterales bacterium. Lineage (GTDB taxonomy): Bacteria > Acidobacteriota > Vicinamibacteria > Vicinamibacterales > Fen-181 > JBHGBL01. Next base: position 28,753 of record JBHGBL010000004.1, on the reverse strand, counting down.
GTGGTGTTTCTCTTCGTGCTCCCGATGATCACGATGCGGACCTACGCGGAGGAGAAGCGCTCCGGCACCGTGGAGCTCCTGCTGACGTCGCCGATAACAGACCTGCAGATAATCCTCGGCAAGTACCTCGGGGCGATGACGCTCTACGCGGCGATGCTCGCCGTCACCCTCGTTCACGTGGGTCTGCTCTTCGTGTACGGGAATCCCGAGTGGAAGCCGCTCTTGGCTCTCTACCTGGGGCTGCTGCTCTTCGGCGGCTGCTTCATTGCGCTGGGCCTCCTGGTGTCGAGCCTGACGAGGAATCAGATCGTGGCCGCCATGGTCGCCTTCGTCGTGTTCATGCTCCTCTGGATCGTGGACTGGATGTCCAGTTTCGTCGGGCCGACCTGGGAGCCGATACTGAGCTACGTTTCGGTGGTCCAGCACCTCGATGACTTCCTCAAGGGCGTCATCGACACGAAACACATCGTCTACTACCTGAGCTTCATCACCTTCGGCCTGTTCCTCACCGCCAAGGCGGTGGACAGTGAGCGGTGGCGCGGGTGACGAAAACCATCGAGCTGTGCCTATGCTGAAGCGAATCGTCGGATTCCTGGGTACCGCGGGAAGCGTCCTAGTGTTCGCGGCAGTAGCCGTGCGGTTCCTCCGGCCCGCCTGGCAGGACTACGCGTACTGGATGGCGCTCGGCGGGCTCGTGGCAATCCTCCTCTACGCCATAGCGCAGTGGCGCGAGATAGCGCGGGTGTTCATGCGCCGGCAGGCGCGATACGGCACACTCGCGCTGGTGAGCACTCTGATCGTTCTCGGGATCCTGGTCGCCATCAACTACATCGCGTCCAGGCAGAACAGGCGCTGGGACCTGACCGCCGGCGGGCAGTACACGCTGTCGGACCAGACGGCCAAAGTCCTGGGCAGCCTCGATGCCCCGCTCCAGGTTACCGTGTTCGCCAAGGAGACGGACTTCCTCAGGTATCAGGACCGGCTGAACGAGTACGGCTACCTGTCCCGCCACCTCAACATCGAGTACGTGGACCCAGACAAGAACCCGGCCCGGGCGCAGCAGGCCGAAATCCAGTCCTACGGCACCATCGTGCTGCAGTACAAGGGGCGTACCGAGCGCGTCGTGAGCGACACCGAGCAGGAGATCACCAACGGCATCATCAAGGTGGTAACGGGCGCGCAGAAGAAGGTCTATTTCGTCCAGGGGCACGGCGAGAAGGACCCGACCGGCTCGGACCGGACCGGCTACAACACCGTCGCGACCGCGCTGGGCCGCGACAACTTCGGCGTCGAAAAGCTGGTGCTTGCGCAGGAGACAGAGGTCCCGGCCGACGCGACGCTCGTCGTGATTGCGGGGCCCGCGGTGGACCTGCTCGAACCGGAGATCGAAAAGCTGCGCCGCTTCCTGGGGAAGGGAGGCAAGGCGCTCTTCCTCGTGGACCCCCCCTCCGCCGTCGACACCGCGCCGCTCACCAGGCTGAATGCCCTCATCGGCGAGTGGGGGATCGAGCTCGGCAACGACGTTGTCGTGGACGCAAGCGGCCTCGGGCAGCTCTTCGGGGCCGACGCTTCCGTACCTGTCGTAGCCCCGCCGTACCCCACGCATCCAATCACCGACAACTTCGGCCTGCTCACGGCCTACCCGTTCGCGCGGTCAGTCAAGCCGGCAACGGGCGGCGCCGCGGGCCGGGAGGCACGGTCGTTTGCAGAAACCGGCCGGCGGAGCTGGGCCGAAACCGATATAGCCGCGCTGCTCAAGGGAGGCAAGGCGGAGGTCACCCTTGACGAGGACAAGGGCGACAAGCCGGGACCGATCAGCATTGCCGCGGCGGTCACTGCCCCCGTCGACCAGTCAGAAGCTCCGGCAACTCCGCCCGACGGCGAGAAGAAGGAAGAGGGACCCAAGCCGGAGACCCGCGTGGCCGTCATCGGCGATTCCGACTTCGCAGCCAACTACGCCGTCGGTATCCAGGGCAATCGCGACTTCTTCATGAACGTGATCAACTGGCTCGCGCAGCAGGAGAACCTCATCTCGATACGGCCCAAGGATCCGCAGGACCGCCGGATCACGATGACCGCCGATCAGCAGAGCCGGCTGACGTGGCTTTCCCTGGTGATCATCCCCGTGCTCATCATCGGCACGGGAGTCTTGACGTGGTGGCGGAGGCGGTGATGCGCGGCCTGCGATCGACTCTCGTCCTGTTCCTGATCCTCGTCGGCCTCGGCTCCTACATCTACTTTTTCGAGACGAAGAAGCCGGCACCTGGCAGCGAGCCCGCGCGCGACAAGGTTTTCCAGGTCGAGTCGGACAAGATCGCCTCGCTCACGATCGCGCGGGGGTCGGGCGAGCGCAGCGTCCTCCAGAAAGAGGGATCCGACTGGAAGCTCAGCAGCCCGGTCCAGGCCGACGCAGACGAAGCCGAGGTGAGCAGCATCACCAGCGGGATCGCGAACCTCGAGATCCAGCGGGTGGTGGACGAGGAACCGAAGGACCTGGCGCAGTACGGTCTGCAGCAGCCGAAGATCGAGATTTCTTTCAAGGTCGCCGGGCAGGAAGGCGAGAAGCAGCTGCACCTCGGCAACAAGACACCGACCGGCGGCGACATGTACGCGCGGCTTCCGAACCAGAAGCGCGTCTTCCTGGTTCCGGGCTACCTGGAATCGACGTTCGACAAGTCGGCGTTCGACCTCCGCGACAAGAGCATCCTCGTCTTCGACCGCAGCAAGGCCGCGTCGCTGGAACTGACCGACGGTCAGAAGCGAATCGAGATGAAGAAGGAAGGCGAGGAGTGGCGCGTCGTTCAGCCCATCCAGGCCCGCGCCGACTATGGCTCCGTGGAGGGGATCGTCGGCCGCCTTCAGTCCGCTCAGATGAAGTCGATTGTCACCCAGGAAGCGGCTGATCTCAAGCCGTACGGACTCGACAAGCCGTCGCTTTCGGCGACGATCGGGCTCGGAAGCGCCCGCGCGACGATCGAGCTCGGCGGCAAGGCCGACGACGGCACGCTCTACGCGCGCGATACATCGAGGCCGATGGTATTCACAGTGGAATCGGGGCTTGGCGACGAGCTGCGGAAGGGCGTGGACGACTTCCGGCGCAAGGACGTCTTCGAGTTCCGAACCTACAACGCGTCGGCGATCGAAGTCGCGCGAGGGCCCGAGACGCGCGCTTACGAGAAGGCCAAGGGCTCCGAGCCGGACGCCGTGGAGAAGTGGCGCCAGGTGAAGCCGGCTGCGAAGGAAATCGACCAGCCGAGCCTCGAGTCGTTCCTCAGCAAACTTGCCAACCTGCGCGCCGCCGCCTTCGCACCCGCTGGCACTAAGGCGGGGATGGAAACGCCTGTTGCCGCCTTCACCGTCCGCTTCGACGAGGGAAAGAAGTCCGAAACGGTGACTTTCGGGAGGGTCGGTTCGGACGTGTACGCGTCCAGGCCAGACGAGCCAGGCTTCATGAAGATAGACACCGCAGCTTTCGAGGAGGCGTTGAAGGCGCTCGACGAGGTCAAGCCCGCGGAAACGAAGAAGGCAGAATCAACGCAGCCTGACAAGAAATAGGGCCCGGCGCGCCGACCAGACGGCATGCCGAACGGGCGGAGGGCGGCGCACGGGCTGTGGCTGAAAGTGTCCGTCGAAAGCCGCGACGCCGAACGATGTTCGGCTCAGGCCCTCTCAGGTGACTTCTTTCAGTGCAGCCCTCGCGGCGCCGAGCACCTCATCGACGTTTCCGACGAACCCTCCACCCTGCGCCAGGTCGCGCCTGCCTCCGCCCTTGCCGCCGAATCGCGCCGTCAACGAGCGCATGACCGCGTTCGCGTCAATCTGACTGTCACGCGAACAGGCGACGACGCCCACAAGAGGCGCCGCTCTCGAGAACAGCGCCACCTCGAAGCCGTCCTTCGCCGTGATGGCTGAGGCCATCGCTTTCAGGGCATCTGCGTCCCAGCCTTCGAGCGCCCTGACGACGTGGCGTCGTCCGCCCACCATTTCGGCCTCCTTCGCCACCGACTCGGCTTCGAACGTCGCCAGCCGCCCCTGAACGCGCCTCATCGCCTTGCGAAGATCCTTGCTCTCCGACTGCATCCGCTCGATAGCCGCCGGGAGCTCCGACGGCAGAACGGAAAGGTGCCCCAGGCTACCCGAGACCGCGTCGCGGAAGGTCCGGAAGGCGGAAAGCGCGCGGCTGCCACACGCGAATTCGAGACGTATGCCGCCTCGAAACCGCTCCGATGAGAGCACCGCGATCACGCCGATCTCGCCCGTCCGTGCTACGTGCGTCCCGCCGCAGGCGCAGACGTCGAACCCCTCCACCTCGATGATCCTCAGTCTGCCGACGTGACCTGGCTCCTTTCGGAACGTGACGCCGGCCGACTCGCGGTCATCGACGAAGCGGATGGAAACCGGACGATTCTCCCAGACTACGCGGTTCGATTCGGTCTCGGCGGCTGCGATCGCCTCGGGCGGCAGGCTGCGGTCGAGGTCGATCGTCGAAACGGTAGCGCCGAGGTGGAAACCAACCGTTCGCGCCTCGTGGAGCCGACCGAAAGCTGCCGACAGCACATGCTGGCCTGTGTGCTGCTGCATGTGATCGAAGCGCCTGTCCCAGTCGATCGAGCCCTCCACCTCGGCCATGGCGGGCGGCTCGCCCCCCAGCACGTGAAGGATGGTTCCGTCCTCCTGTTCGACGACATCGGCAACCCTGACGCCGCCGATGGTCCCGGTGTCGAACGGCTGGCCGCCGGAGGTTGGATAGAAGGCAGTGCGGTCGAGGACCAAGGCGGCCTTGCCCTCGAAGCGATCGACGCGGACGACTTGCGCCTGGAACCGCCGGCAGTACGGGTCGGTGTAGTAGATGCGTTCCGTCATTTGTGTCCCGATGTCGAAGCAATGATCGTAGATCGTTGTCGTGTATCGGCGCACGCCGACCTCAGGGCCGGCGTCCGGACTGACCCGTCGGCGCGTCCCTCCAGCGCGCCGTCAACGGGTCCTCGACGCCGGCCTGTTCGAAACCGCGGGCGCGCAGACGGCAACTGTCGCAGCCGCCACAGGGCCGGCCGTCCCGCCCCGGATCGTAGCAGCTGTGCGTGAGGCCGTAATCGAGCCCGAGCGAGATGCCGCGCCTCACGATCTCGGCCTTGGACAGGCGGAGAAGGGGCGCGTGGATTCTGTATCTCGTCCCTTCGACACCTGCCCTCGTGGCAAGGCTGGCCAGGTGCTCGAAGGCCGCGAGGTATTCGGGCCGGCAGTCCGGGTAACCTGAGTAGTCCACAGCGTTGGCGCCGATGACGATGTCATCGATGCGCAGCGCCTCGGCCCAGGCGAGTGCAAGGGCCAGAAAGACTGTGTTGCGGGCCGGAACGTACGTGGAAGGTATCAGTCCGGGGCCGACCACTCCTTCCTTCGGAACCTCCCCCTCGCCGGTCAGTGAAGACCCCCCGAAGGCGGAGAGGTCCACGTCCAGCTGAAGGTGCCGGTGAACCTTCAATGCACGTGCGACCGCCACGGCCGCTTCCACCTCGCGGGCGTGGCGCTGGCCGTACCTGATCGTGAGCGCGTTCAACCGGAACCCCTCCGCAGCCGCGATCGCCGCGGCGGTGTAAGAATCCAGCCCGCCGCTCAGAAGAACGATGGCGTCCATTTCGTATATCGTATTCCTTGTATGGCCAGGCCGATCTTCTACTGCAAGCCCACGTGAACGACGTGCCGCAGCGCCAGGAGTTACCTGGCGGAAATCGGGATAGAGGTGGAGGAACGCAACATCAACCGGACGCCGCCCCCCCGAGAATTCCTGGAAGCGCACGTGGACGAAGCGCGCTTCCTGGATTTCGTCAGCACCCGGAGTCCCTTGTTCAAGACCGAGAAACTGCCTCGGTCGAAGAAGGAAGCCGTTGACCTGATGCTGAGGCTTCCGAACCTGATCAAGCGGCCGGTCCTCGTAATTGGCGACAACGTGCTCTTCGGGTTCGACAAGGACGCCTACTCGCGGCTCGCGGCTGCCCGCAGGTGAGTGGCGAGAGCGGACGAGCAATGGGCGAGGTTCGAATCGGGACTTCCGGCTGGAGCTACCCGTCGGGTGACGGGACCTGGGTCGGGGTTTTCTACCCGCCGCTCGGCAGGCGCCCACGGGGCTTCAGCGAGCTCGCCTACTACGCCGAGCACTTCGACACGGTCGAGGTGAACGTCACCTTCTACCGACCTCCTGCGCCTGCGACGGCGGCGCGCTGGGCGCGGCAGACACCACCACGCTTCGAGTTCTCGGTAAAGCTCCACCAGGCATTCACGCACGCCAGACGGGTCGGCAGGGCGTTGGCGTCTCCGCCGCCCGAGGTTCCGCCGACGGGTTCTCCCGCACGAGGCGGCGACAAAGAGAAACCTTACCCCTCGATGGGCGGGGTCGCAGTACCCGAGTTCACCGCGGTGGAGGCGGATGCCTTCCGGCGCGGCATCGATCCCATAGCTTCGGCCGGAAAGCTGGGTGCACTCCTCGCGCAGTTCCCGCCGGGCTTCAGGAGGACGCAAGAAACCCGCGATTACCTAGCCCGGCTGCTGTCGCTGTTCCGCGGCTGGCCGCTTGCCGTCGAGCTGCGCCATCGGAGCTGGAGCGACAGTCGCGAGGACACCGCTGCGCTCCTTGGCGAACACGGTGCCGCGCTCGTCGAAATCGACGAGCCGAAGTTCCGCTTCTCTATGAGGCAGGACCGTGTGCCGGTGACCGGCCGGCTCTACTACATGCGCCTCCACGGCCGCAACTGGAGGAAGTGGTGGAAGCACGATTCGCCAGACGAAAGGTATGACTACCTCTACTCAGGCGCCGAGCTCGCGCCGTTTGCCGACACGCTGAAGACTGTCGGCCCGGCGGTGACGAAAGCCTACGCCTACATGAACAACCACTTCTCCGCCAAGGCGGTCGCCAACGCCGCAGCACTCAGGCACATGCTCGGCGAACAACTTCCGGGCACCTACAGCGCCGAGTTTCTGGCCCGCTACCCCGAACTGGCCGGCGTCGTGCGGGAGGAACAGGAAAGCCGGCCGCTGCTGGACGACTAGCCAGCTGCCTGATTCCTGACCTTGCACACGGCCTCCGTCTCGCCACTGATCGTGGATTGGGATCGTCGGTTCGACCTTCGGCCGCCGGAATGGTTCGATTTCGGCGGCCTGTGGCGTCAGGTGAACGAGCCCGACTGATTTGTGCCGTCGATACCTAACTCCGACAAGGCGCAGGCAAGCTTGCCCACTCGGCTGGAAGCAAGGACAAGGGCGGCAGGCCCGGGTAGTTGTGGCCTCGGGTGAAGGCGCACGTGGGGGAGTTTCTGCCGCACTCGACCTGCAGTCGAAAGAGCGGACCGCTCGACGCACGGCGGAGGTGCGCCGAGCTGCACGCACGGCTCAGCGGATGCGCTCCCGGACACGCCCGACCTTCGAGGTCGTAACCCCCCCGGCTTCGAGCTTGACCAGATAGGTACCGACCGGCACCGGGGGGCCGCCCCGCCCGCGCTCGCCGCCCTGCCGTGCCGAGGAGTCGGTTTCCTGCGGCAGCGTGGCCTGCATGTTCCACAGGGCCCGGTTGAATCCGCGCTGGCCTGGACCGCTCAACCGGGCGATAGTCCGGCCCTCCACGTCGGTGATCGTGATGCGCACAGGCTCCCTCGCTTCGTCCCTGAGCCAGTAGTTGATGGCCATCGCATCCGGCTCGTTCGGCACCTGGATGTACTTGCTCCCGAAAAGGTGGTAGTTCATTCCCTGGGTGCTGAAGCCGTAGCGGGTGCGCGGCTCGATGTCGAATAGATGGATAGGTTTCGAGAATACGTCCGCCGGCAGGTCCTGCAACGGCGAGATGTCCCCTACCCAGAAACCGCGGCCGTAGGTACCCACCACGAGGTCGTTCTCGCGCGGGTGGATCGTGAGATCGTGCACAGCGACTGGCGGGAGGGCGGCCAGCCGCGTCCAGTGAGTGCCCGCGTCTACGGACATGAACACGCCAACGTCGTTGCCGATGACGAGCAGGTTCGGGTTCTTCCGATCCTGCACGACGACGTTGATCGGTGACCGGGGAAGACCTGCACCGATGGAGGTCCACGTTTCCCCGAAGTCGCTCGTTCGATACAGGTACGGCTCGAAATCGTCGTTGCGAAACCCGTTCTTGGCAACGTAGGCGGTGCCCGGTTCGTGCGGCGAAGCGAAGACGCGGCTCACCCAGCGCTCGGGCGGGCCACCGGCGGCCGCCACCGCATTCGTCCGGTCGATCCATCTACCGCCATGGTCCTTCGTGAGCCACGTCTTGCCATCGTCTGTCCCCACCCAGATGACGCCAGCGACCAACGGCGATTCCGAGATGGAGGTGATCGTGCAGTACGGCACGTTCAAGCCGATCTTCGCGGGATCGTTCGTGGTCAGATCCGGGCTGATCTCCTGCCAGTGGTCGCCGCGATCGAGCGACCGGAACAGCACCTGTGCGCCCGCGTAGAGGATCTGCGGGTTGTGCGGTGAGAGCGCGATGGGGGCAATCCAGTTGAAACGAAGCCGGGGTTGCCCGGGCGGCCGGGTCGGCGCAATGGGGGTGCGGATTCCCGTTCGCTGGTCCATTCGCCCCATCTGGTTCATCTCGCGCGTGTTGTAGACCCACCGGCTGTCGGTCGGATCCACCACGTTGTACATGCCGTCACCAGGGCCGACGGTCACCCAGTTCTCGAGAGTGATTCGCCCCGTTGGGCCGTTGCTCGGGCCTTTCCAGGAATCGTGGTCCTGGAGGCCGCCGTAGACGTTGTACGGGTCCTCCATGTCAACTCCGACCGCGTAGACCTCACCGATGCGCATGTTCGGGAAGTAGTCCGACGTCCGGCCGCCGTCTACGGAAACGCTGACCCCGCCGTCGCTGCCGAGGATCAGCCGCATCGAGTCCTCGGGATCCCACCACATGGCGCGGAAGTCCCCGAACATGCCGCGGAAGAAGTTGCTGTCCCAGGTCTTCCCCGAGTCGCGCGAAACGAACATGGAATCGCTGTTGACGATGACGGTGCGGTCATCGTTGGGGTCGATCCGGATCTGGTTGAAGGAGTACGGCGCCTTGCCGCCAGCGACGTTCACATCGGTTGCCTTCCGCCACGTCTTCCCGCCATCGTCGGTGCGGTACAGCTCGTTGCCGATGATGTTCGTCGCGAGCGGACCCTGGCCGCGCTGGCCGCCGGCGCCGGGCGCCGGCGTTTTCGTCAGGCCGCCGGCAGCTGTCGGAGGGGTGTTCTGGTTCTCGATGAGCGCATACAGGATCGACGGTTTTTTCTGGTAGATATCGATCCCGATGCGGCCAATCTTGCCTGTGGGCAGGCCGCCCGACAGGCGCCGCCACGTTTCGCCGCCATCGTCGGTGCGGTAGATGCCGCTCTCGGGCCCGCTCTCGACGATCTGCCACGGACGTCGCTCCTTGTCGTACATCGCCGCGTAGAGCGTGGACGGCATGCTCCGGTTGATGACCAGGTCGATCGCGCCGACGCCGTCGTTGACGAAGAGCACCTTCTTCCAGGTCTTGCCGCCGTCGAGCGTCCTGAAGACACCCCGCTCATCGTTCCTGGAGAACAGGTGCCCCATTGCAGCCACGTACACGACGTCCGGCTTCTTCGGGTGAATGACAATGCGCGCGATGTGATGCGAATCGGTTAGCCCCATGAGCTGCCAGGTAGCGCCGGCGTCGGTAGACTTGAAGACACCCTTGCCGGAGTAGGAGCTGCGCGTGTTGGCCTGGTCACCCGTTCCCATCCACACCGTGGAGGGCTGCGATGGCGCCAGGGCTACGGCGCCGACAGCCGCCACGCCCGCACTATCGGAGATGGGAGTCCACGTCGTGCCGGCATTGGTCGTCTTCCAGAGGCCGCCGCTGCGGGTCGCGGCGTAGATGGTGTAGAGATGGTCGCGCGCTGGGAACTCGGGGACGGCTATGTCCGTCACCCAGGCACCGGTGCGGAAGACACCGATGTTGCGAAACGCCAGCCCATCGAGTAGAGCTTCGAGCGGAGCCTTGGCGGGTTGACTTCCCGAGTACTCCTTTGCCGCATCGGTGCCCGCGGCACGCGGCTGCTCGCCGGCGGGCGCAGCCGTGAGCCAGGTGCCGAAAACCAGAACGAAGGCCGCTACCAGGACGCGCAGTAGCTTCATGAATCACCTCGCGACGGCAATTCTACTTCCACTCGACTTCCACTCGACGCTCCCGCTCGACGGAAGGAGACCGATCTCCCGTAGGTCCTCGAGACACTCGAAACGTCAGGGAATCGAGTCGGGCTACTCGCCCCTGGGAGCCTTGGCCGGTGATGGCTGCGGGGGGCGGCGAACGACCGCACTCGAGCGGACACCGACCTTGGGACAGAGAGTGGCGAGCACGCACTCACCGCACCGTGGGCCGATCGGGCGGCACACCTTCTGGCCCCAGGTGACGAAAAACAGGTTCAGCCTGGGCCACCATCGAGGTTCGATCACCATGTAGAGCGCCTGCTCGGTGTCCTCGGGCGTCTTCGTCTCGACCCATCCGAGCCGGTTCGAGATCCGGTGGACGTGGGTGTCGACGCAGATGTTGGCCTTGCTGGCGAAGCCGAGGATGAGCACGAGGTTCGCCGTCTTCCTGCCAACACCGGGCAGGAGCAGCAGCTCCTCCATCGAAGCGGGCACACGGCCGCCGAAACACTCGATCAGTATTCTGCAAGTCGCCTTCAGGTGGCGCGCCTTCTGCCGGTAGAAGCTGACCGGGTAGATGAGCCTTTGGATCCGGTCCACCCGGAGCCGCGCCATCGAGTGCACATCCGGCGCAACGCTGAACAAACGCCGGCACGCGGCATCGGTCGTGCGGTCCTGCGTCCGTGCGGACAGGAGAGTGCCGATGAGAACCTGGAACGGGTCGCTCTCGGTCGTTTCGGCAATCCGCTCCACCGCCGGGACGCCAAGGGGCACGGTGGCGGCGGCGAGCCGGTTCATCACTGTCTCGACAATCTCCGGCCGGACCGCCATGAGTGTGGCCGCGGCCCGGAGCGGACGCCTCCGCGGCGGGCCTGCTGGAGGACTGGAATCAGCCCGGTTCATGCCTGTCCCGCCGCACACTCCGCGCTGTTGGACCGCGCTTTCAGGGATGTCACTGCCCCTGAACCGGGGTCAGCGGAGGCTGTCCCGAAACTACCGCCAGCACGTTCCTGGCGGCAAGGTCGGCCATCGCTGTTCTCGTTTCCGTCGTTGCGCTTCCGAGATGAGGCACCAGGACGACGTTCTCGAGTTCCAAGAGGCCCGCGTGGACTTCGGGCTCGCGCTCGAAGACATCGAGGCCCGCTCCTGTAATGACCCTCTCGCGCAGGGCCCATACAAGCGCCGCCTCGTCAACCACGGGTCCGCGCGACGTGTTGATCAGGAACGCAGAGCGGCGCATGCGCGCCAGCGTCGTCTGGTTGATCAGGTGGCGCGTGGACTCGGTCAACGGGACGTGCAGTGACACGACGTCAGACGTCTGAAGAAGGTGATCGAGCGACATGCGGGTCATCGGGGGAAGCGGCACCGCTCCCTTGCACGTCAGATCCACGGGGTCCTCAGCGGCATAGGCCACCCTCAGTCCGAAGGCAGGCGCCCGGGCGGCCACGGCCTTGCCAATCCGTCCCATACCGACGATGCCCAGCTGCTTCCCGCGGAGCTCGGTGCCGAGCATGAAGTCGAGGGCCCACCCTTTCCAGCCGCCCTTCCGCAACAGCCTGTCGCCTTCCGTGATTCGCCGCGTTACGGCGAGGATGATCCCCCATGTAAGCTCTGCGGTTGCCTCGCTCAGCACGTCCGGCGTGTTCGTGACGACCACACCTCGTGCGCGCGCAGCAGCGAGATCGATGTTGTCGAAGCCAACCGCGATGTTCGCGACGATGCGGAGATCCGAACCCGCCTCGAGAACAGCCCCGTCGATCCTGTCGGTCAGAAGGCACATCAACGCCTGTTTCCCTTGCACGCGCTCGATCAGCTCTGCCCTCGGGATGGCCTGCGGGCCCTTATAGAGATCGACCGTGCAGTGTTCATCGAGCAGGGAAACGACGGAAGATGGGATTCGGCGAGTGACGAGGACCCTCGGCCTGTCAGTGGCGGTGCTCATCGGACCTATCTGCAGGGCTTCCTATGGCTGTAGGCCGCGCGGCACTTCTCCGAGCAGAAGAACCGCGCTTCGTGGCCGTCGCTCAGCATGAGCGCCCGAGAGGGCACCACGAAAGTCCCGCAGACTGGGTCGCGGACCATCTGCACGCCTTTGTCGGGCGGGGCGGGCGGCGTCAGACCGCGTACCACCCCTCCGAGCAGCCGCCCGAGCGCGCGGATGGCCAGAAGCACGAGCAGCGCGATCAGCAGGACCCTCGTGAGCACCTCACTCACTTACCTTTCTGGGCACCCGGCCTGACCGTTTCCTTCTGCGGCTGGCCGCCCAGATTCGGATGCGCCGACGCAAGGCTGTCCAAAGCCCGCTTGGCCGCCTGGCCCTCCGGGCTGTCAGGAGACATCGCAATGAGACGCTGCCACGACTCCACTGCGCCGTTGAGGTCCTGTTTCCCGAAGGCGCGCACAATGCCCTGGTTCAGGATCGTCTTGGCGTGCCCGGGATCGATCTCGAGCGAGCGATCGAACTGGGCGAGCGCCTCGTCCGGGCGGTCGAGGTAGTAATAGCTCACGCCGAGGTCGGTGCTGACGTCGGCGTCCTTGGGCTCGATTGCGAGCGCCTGCTTGTACCACGTGATCGCGTCCTCGTACCGCTCGGCGTCGAAGTACATGTTCCCGAGCTCGACGCGCACCCTGGCGTTGCGCGAGTCGCGCTCAGCCGCCGCTCGAAGCGTCTCCACCCGCGCTTCGTCGACCGGCTTCGGCTGGGGCGCCTGACTGGCAGGAGCGGGCTGCGCCCGGCTGACCGCGGCTGCCGCCGCGGGTGCGGGCCTCGCCTGCTGGGTCCCGAGCACCCAGCCGACGATGAGGCCGAAGAAGGCCCCTGCTATGGCGAGGATTATCGATTCAGCTCTCATGTCGCCGACCGGCTGTGTGTGGGCGTGAAACTTACTGCGATCATATCAACGTGCGGCGAAACCAGTCCACCAGCGCTTCCGTCAACCCGCGTTCGCGCTCGAGCATCACCGTGCCGTGGCATTCTTCGAGGACTACCCGCATCTCCCTGATCCCCGAACCGCTCGCCGCCAGCCGGCGGGCCGACCTGAACGAATAGGGGTCCTCCTGGCTGACGACGATGAGCGCCGGGCGCGGACCGTACTTCACGAGCGCCTGCTCGATTCTGAGGCCGCGGTAATCCAGTCCTGGCGACAGAAGCACGAGCGAACGAACGGACTCGTCGTTCTGAGCGGCGAGCACGGCGAGGTTGGCGCCGACTGACGCTCCTGCTATGCCTATCCGATCCGTGAACAGATCGGGCCGGGACCTCAGGAACTCCCGTGCCGCCGTTACGTCGCGCACGCTCCGCGAAAGGTCCTCCGATGTTTTGGCGCTTCCATCCGGGGTGCTGCCCGAGCCCCCGTGCCCGCGGAGGTCGATTGCGATGGCTCCAATCCCGGCCGCCGACAGGCGGCTGGCCAGCACCTGCCAGTCACCCCGGTTGCGGGTCAACATGTGGACGAGAATCACCGCCGGGGCTGGCCGGCGTGCCGGGGGGTACACCGTCGCTGCCAGCCTGACACCGTCCGAGGTCTGAAGCGTGGCGGTGAAGGAAGGCTGCGCCGGTGCGCGCACCGCTGCCAATACCGACAGCATCACAGCGCCCGCAACGACCGGCTTCCTCATTCGAGAAGCGCCACCATCTCGCGAACGGCCCGCTCCAGCCCGACGAGGACCGCGCGCGAAACAATGCTGTGGCCGATGTTCAGCTCCCCGATCTCCGGCATCTCGGCGATCGGTCTCACATTGAAGTAGTTGAGCCCGTGGCCCGCCAAGACCTCCAGGCCCAGACCGGCAGCGCTCCTGGCCGCCCCCGCGATCCTGCCCAGCCAATCGGCTCGATCCTTGGCCGCCGCGTCCGCGTACCCGCCGGTGTTGATCTCGATCGCGTCGGCGCCTAGGGCTTTCGAAGCGTCGACCTGGCCTGAAACAGGGTCGATGAAGATGCTCACCCTGACGCCGGCTTCGCGCAGGCCGGCTACCGCATCAGCCACGGCTCTCCTGTTCCCGAGAACGTCCAGCCCTCCCGTTGTTGTGACCTCCTCGGGCCTCTCCGGCACGAGCGTCACCTGGTCGGGCCGCACCGTTCGCGCGATTTCAATCATGTCGGCCGTGGCCGCCATCTCTATGTTCAGCTTGGTCTGGACCACCTTGCGGAGGAGCTCCACGTCCCGGTCCTGGATGTGCCGCCTGTCGCTCCTCAGGTGTACCGTTATGCCCTCGGCACCGGCCAGCTCGGCCAGCACCGCCGCCGCCACCGGCTCCGGCTCGCGAGCCCTGCGGGCCTGCCGGATGGTGGCAACATGATCGATGTTCACTGCGAGCCGCATGTGTCGCACCTCATCGTGGAGTCGAGTCGGGGAGCCCGCCATCCACGGGGATCGTGGCTCCCGTGGTTGGCGACTGCCGGGTAGCGAAGTAGAGGACCGCGTTTGCGACGTGCCTCGCGGTGACGCGCGCCTTCAGAAGATTGCGGTTACGGTAGTAGTCCTCGAGCCCGGCTTCATCCAGGCCCCTCGCCCTCATTCGCTCCGGCCCCACTTCCTTCCAGAGCCCGGACCGCCTCATGCCGTGGCCGAACACGGCGTCGGGCGACACCATGTTCACACGCACGTCGAGTTCAGCCAGCTCCAGGCTCGCGATCCTTCCAAGCTGGTGGGCGGCGGCCTTGGTGGCACTGTAGGCGCCGAACCGCGCTCCAGGCGCGAAGACGTTCTTGGTGGAGACGAGGACCACGTCGCCGCCCGCTGCCTGATGGCGGAAGTGGCGGGCCGCCTCGGCGAGCACCAACAGCGTCCCTTCGACGTTGACCCGCTCGAGCAGCCTGAACTTCTCGACGTCCATCTCCTCGAGCGGCGAGACGTGGGCCAGGCCCGCATTGGCGACGACCAGGTCGACACCTCCCCATGCCGAGACGACTGCGGCGAACCCGGAGGCCACCGACCACCGGTCGGTCACGTCCATCGAGACCGCGATCGCACGCGTGGCGAAGCGCGCCGCGAACTCCTTGCCGAGCTCCTCCAGTGCCTCCCCAGGAAGGTCGGTGACGGCAACGTGACAGCCTTCCTCGAGGAGACGCTCCGCGATGCCATATCCGATCGCCCCTGCAGCGCCCGTCACCAGCGCGACGCGCCCCGCCATCGTTCCTTCGGTGCGGGCGAGCTTCGCATGCTGCTGGACGTGATACTCCATCGCGGCAAGGTGCTCCTCGGCCAGGCCCTGGTACTTCCCCATTCCGGCAACCGCCCACTTCACCGCCAGGGTGTGCGCGGTGATATCCCTGGCTATGGCCGCCGCATGCGCGTCGGGTCCCGCGCAGAATGCGCCGGCGCCTGGTACGAGAATCACTCTGGGGCGAGGGTCGAAAGGAGCGAGAGAGCCGGGCCTCGACGCCGCATGGCGCGCCAGGTATGCGTTGTACTCGGAGGCATACCGGTCAACGGCCCGCGAGATCTGCTCGCGGAGCCTCGCGGGATCCGCGAAGTCCGGCGCCTCCACCCAGGCAGGCGTTGCCTTCGTCCTGATAAGGTGGTCCGATGTCAAGGCAGGCGTGACGAACAGGTCGCGCGCGCCCGGAGCGTCCAGCAGAGAAACGACATCTTCGCTCGCGTGCGCCTGCACGATGACGCGCGGCGGCAGGCCCTCGCTCGCTGCTCGCGGCTTCGACAGCAGCCCCCTCAGGATCGGCGCTACAGCCTGCACCCGCTCGCACGACGGCGGCCTCGGGATGGAAAGAAACACGCGTAGCGGGCGTGAAGAACGCCGGGCCAGGTACTCTTCGGCCTTCGTCACGAGGTCGATCATCGAAGAGTAGGATTCGCGGGCCGTTTCACCCCAGGTCGTGATCCCATGGTGCATCCAGACCATGCCGGTGCTGCCAGGAGTCGACCCGAAGGCAGCAGATGCTGCCTTTGCGAGCGCGAAGCCCGGCCGCACGTAGTCGAGGACGATCACCTTCTCGCCGAGCGCCTCGATGACCCGTTCAAGCCCGCCCGCCTGGTTCGTCAAAGCGAGGACCGCGTCCGCGTGCGTGTGGTCGATGAACCGGGGCTTCAGGAAGGCGTGAACCAGGCTCTCGATCGATGGCGTGCCGCTGTCGTGGCGGAAGAGATTGATCCTGAGCTGGTTGATCATCTCCTCGTCACCCAGCGCGCCGAGGGTCTCGAGTGCCAGCAAGCGCTCCAAGTCGAGTGCGGGCTGATCGCAGGGTTCGATCGTCGCGAGGTCGCGTCCCGATGCCTTCACATAGATGGCTGGCACCAGGTCGCCGAGGACGTTCGGCCTCATCGCCTTGACCGAGGTGTTGCCGCCTCCGTGGAGGACCAGCGAGGGCTCCTGGCCCAGGAGGCGCGCAGTGTACGTGCGCAGCGCCAGTGCCTCGCCCCACTCGTCGCCGTACTTGGCGACGAAACCGGCGGCCTCGTCGTCGGACCAGCGGTTGATCATCGTCCGTAGAGCCTACTGCCCGGCTATGGCTGCCTCCGACGCCTCGCCGGCAAGCGTCCGGTATAGGTCGTAGGCATCCTCCGGCTTCACGAGCTCGTGAACCACCTTCCGGACGGCCTGGATCATCGCCGCCGGCGCCTTCGATTGGAAGATGTTCCTGCCCATGTCGACGCCTGCGGCGCCTTCCGACACGGCCCTGTAGGCCATGCGCAGGGCGTCGAGCTCGGGGAGTTTCTTGCCCCCCGCCATGACTATCGGCACCGGGCACGAGGCCGTCACGGTTTCGAAGCCATCCTCCACGTAATAGGTCTTGACGAAGTGAGCTCCCAGCTCGGCGCAGATCCGGCAGGCCAGCCTGAAATACCGCGCATCGCGGGTCATGTTCTTTCCGACAGCGGTCACCCCCAAGGTAGGGATCCCGTAGCGGTTTCCCATGTCCACGAGCTTCGTCAGGTTGTTGACCGTCTGAGTCTCGAACTCGCCGCCTATGTAGACCTGCACTGCCATCGCAGCCACGTTCAGGCGGGCCGCATCCTCGACGTCCACTGCAAGGTGCTCGTTGGAGAGTTCCCGCAGGATGCTCGGGCCGCCGCTCGCACGCAGCACGACGCCGCCCGTGAAAGTCGGCGGGATGGTCGTACGCAGGATACCCCGCGTCAGCATGAGCGCGTCCGCGTGCCGGAGTAGCGGGACGATGTTCAGGTCGATCCGTTCCAGGCCGGAGGTAGGCCCCTGGAAGTAGCCGTGATCGACCGCCAGCATGACCGTACGGCCGGACGCCGGGTCGAAGACCCGCGCCAGCCTGTTCTGCATGCCCCAGTCGAGTGCGTTCGACCCTCGCAGGAAGAATGGCTCGTGCTTCACCGGCACGTCGACGTAGAACTGGCTGGTTTCCTTGAGGTTGTCAGTGTCTGCCATTGAGTCCTTTCCGACCTTCAGTTGCGTCAGCCATCATCATTCGGCGCCCGGACCGTATCCGGCCCCGATTTCCGCCCTCACTTCATCTGCTATCTCTTCGGCCCACGACGAAATCTGCTGCTGATCGCGCCCCTCGATCATGATCCTGAGAAGCGGCTCCGTGCCCGAATAGCGGACGAGCAGCCTGCCCTCCCCCGCCAGCCGGCCTTCGACGCGGCCGATTGCCGCGGTCACGCCAGGCAGGGACTCCAGCGCTTGCTTCCTCGCCACGCGGACGTTGACGAGAACCTGTGGGTACGTGCGCAGCTCGGACGCGAGGTCCGACAGGTTCCGTCCGGTTGCCGCCATGACCTGTAGAACCTGCATGGCCGTGATCAGCCCGTCCCCGGTAAACAGGAGGTCCGCGAAGATGACGTGCCCGGACTGCTCTCCACCGAGGGCGAGGTTCCGCCTGATCATCTCCTCCATGACGTACTTGTCGCCGACCGGAGCTCTGACCAGTCCTATTCCGCTCTCGCGAAGGGCGATCTCCAACCCTATGTTGCTCATCACCGTTGCGACGACGGCGTTGCCCCTGAGGCGGCCGACCGACTGCAGGTACCGCGCAGCCGTCAGCATCACGTGGTCTCCGTTGACGATGGCGCCCCGCTCGTCCACGAAAATCGCCCGATCGCCATCACCGTCGAATGCCACGCCCAGCCTCAATCCCTTCGCCACGACCAGTGCGGACAGCTTCTCTGGGTGCGTGGAGCCGCAGTCGAGGTTGATGTTGCGGCCGTCCGGCTCGCACCCGATAGAGGTAACCTCGAACCCCAGTTCGTGCATCAGTCGTGGGGCGAGCCGGCTCGTCGCACCGTTGGCGCAATCGACGCCGACGGCCAGGCGGCCCAGCCTCGCTCCGTCAGTGAGCACGGATCGAACGTGGGCGAGATACGGAGCAGAAAGATCCACCGCACGGACCGCCTCCGCCTCGCCAGGCGGCACCTCCCACGACCTGTCCGCCAGAATCCGCTCTACCCCCGTCTCCAGCTCTTCGGTGAACTTCTCCCCGCGATGTGAGAACACCTTGATTCCGTTGTCTTCGAACGGATTGTGCGAGGCCGAGATGACGATGCCCGCGTCCACGTCGAGCCTTCGTGTGAGGAAGGCGACGGCTGGCGTCGGCACGACACCGGCGCTCGTCACCCGCGCGCCGGCAGACGCGGCGCCGAAGGCCAGCTCGCGTTCAATCCAGCTCCCGGATTCCCGGGTGTCGCGGCCAATCAGGAGGTGCGGCGGGCTACCACCGTTGCCTGAAAGCGACCGCACCAGCGCTGCGCCAAGGCGTCGGATGGTCTCGCGGTCGAGGGGGGGCAGCCCGGCCTTGCCTCTGACGCCGTCGGTTCCGAACAGTCTTTCAGGCATGAGAACGGGTTTCAGGGATGGACTGCCAGTGCGGTTCAGCGGAGCGTGACGCGAACCGTCGGGGGTTCGATCTTCAAGATTTCGACGTCGGTGACGGGTGCGACGCCGACTTCGAGATTGTACCGGCCAGCGACGCGGCCATCAAGGTCCACGAAAGCAGCCAGCGGTTGGCGTTCCAGGGCCTCGAGCAGTTCACTGCGCCCCTTGACGGTGACCGTCACCGTTGCGGGAACGACCCGCGCCGCCAGCCCGACAGCCACGTTGCGCGGTTCGACCTTCACGTCCTTCAGCGTGCGTTCCATCGGTATCGGCCGGATCTGCACGGTGACGAGGGCATTTCGCACGGACTCCAGCCGCAGATTGGGTGCCTGCGTGCCGATGGTCACCTTTTCCCGGACCTCGCGCGAGGCACCCGAAACTGAAACCGGCTCCGTTATCACGTGGTCGAGGTTCGACAAGGCGGTTCTCGGCCCCACAACCTCCACCGCCGGCGGCTCGACGGTTACCGAGGCCACTTCGAAGCCGTGTGCCGGCTGGCCTTCGACGATTGGCTGTATGGCAACCGAACGCCGCCCCGACATCTCGAACTCGAGCTCGACCGTCGAAGGGCTCACCTGCGCGACTTCGATGCCGAACGGCGCGCGTATCTCTTCCGGCGACAAGTTGAAGATCTTGCGTCCAGCCCGCACGGTAGACAGGTCGATCACCGCCACGAGATCCGCCTGGTCGATCTGGCTGAGCAGCCCGCTGCTCCCCCGCACTCGAACGTCTACCGTGCTGAGCGGGGTGTTGACCACCTCGAGGTTCTCCGGAATGTTCTGGAGCTCGAGTGGGATGCGGATGCTGCGCTCGACGACCTGTTCGCCGGCCACCGTGAGCCAGAGCAGGAACGCGATCGCGACCGACACGATCTTCAGCCCGAAATGGCGGAATGGATGGTAGACCATCTATTCGTAGGTCTCCCTCTCGGCACGCGCGTGCGCAGTCGAGCGCGACGCAACGAGCAGCGTTCTCAACCGCGCCCGAAGCTGCTCCGGCGTGACAGGTCTCTGGACTGCGCCCTCGACCGCTATCGAGATGATCCCGGTTTCTTCGGAGACGACTATCGCCACCGCGTCGGTTTCCTCCGTCAGCCCTATCGCTGCCCTGTGCCTGGTGCCGAAGTCCTTGCTCACCCTCGGGTTGACGGTTAGCGGCAGGAAGCAGGCTGCGGCCGCGATCCTGTCGCCCTGCACGATGACCGCTCCGTCGTGCAGCGGCGATCGCGGTTGGAAGACGCTCACGATCAGGTCGTAGGTCAGCGTGGCATCGAGAGGGATGCCGCCCTCGATGTAATTCCGGAGGCCGACCTCGCGCTCGATGGCGATGATCGCTCCCGTCCGGTGGCTCGCGAGGACCGACGCTGCGACGCCCAGGTCTTCGATGACGTCGTCGATGCCCTGCGTCTTCTGCATACCGCCGAAGAACGGCGTTCGCCCGAAGTGCACGAGCGCACGCCGTATGTCGGTCTGGAAGAGGACGATTGCCGCGAAGACAACGTAGCCCACTATGTTGCGTATGAGCCAGTTGACCGTCTGCAGGTGCAGCCAGCGCGAGAGGTAGAAGAGGCCGACGATCACGCCGACGCCTGCGGCCATCTGGATGGCGCGCGTCCCGCGCATCAGCTTGAAGAGCTCGTAGATTGTGACAGACACGATCAGGATGTCGAGGGCGTCCCTCCAGCTGAACCTGCCGAGAAAGGCGCTGAGCGCTTCCATGATCGCGACGTCGTCTAAAGACCGGATTCGGCTCGAAGCGCGTCCGCGACGCGCACCACCTGTACCATGGGACCAACTGCGTGCACCCGGACGATGTGGGCGCCGTTCAGTACGGCCGCGGCAACCGCCGCAGCCGTAGCCCAGTCCCGGGCGGCAGCCGGTATCTCTCCGGCGGCCAGCCGCAGGAAAGACTTTCGCGATGGCCCGACAAGAAGCGGCCTCCCCAGCGATGCGAGGGCCCCGAGCCGCGCGAGAATCGTGAAATTGTGCCCGGGCAGCTTGGCGAACCCGAGGCCCGGGTCGAGGATGACCTGCTCCCGGGCTATGCCCGCTGCCGCTGCCGCCGCAAGCGTTCCGGCGAGCTCGCCTGCCACCTCGTCGACGAGCGAGGCGTAATCGGCCTCCCGGTACATCTCGCGCGGGCGTCCGCGGTTGTGCATCAACACGACGGCAGCGCGGCTCGATGCAACTACACGTCCGAGGTCTGAATCATACCGCAGCCCGCTTATGTCGTTCACGATGGCCACGCCCCGGTCTATTGCCGCCTGCGCCACCTCCGCCTTGTAGGTGTCAATCGACAGCGGCACGCCGATGCGCCCGTCGAGAGCTTCGAGGACCGGCAGAACGCGTCTCAATTCCTCTTCCTTGGAGACCGGCTCGGCCCCCGGACGGGTGGATTCGCCGCCTACGTCCACGATGTCCGCACCGTCAGCCTCCATGCGAAGGGCCGCATCGGCCGCCTGCTCAGGCGTCACGGCCCTCTCGGCGTCGGCGAAGGAGTCGGGCGTCACGTTCAAGACACCCATGACGAGCGTCCGACCGCCGAGCGAGAGCGTGCGCCCGCCGGGAAGCGGAACGTCGAAATGGGCGCGAGAGATCATGTCGGGACGGCCAGCAACCAGCGGCCCGAGACATTGTACCGGAAGCTGCGCCGCCGCGGGGGGCACCTCGCAGGAGATGATTTGGCGGCGATCCACGCTGGCGAATGCAGGCGTGCAGTCAGGCCGGCGGCCGCGCACGCTGTCTGCCGGGCACTACGCTGCTCTTATTCCTGGGGCAAGGGCTCCGGCAGCGCGGGAACGATTGGGGCGCGGTCCTTCTGTCGCCGGCGCACCTCGTCGTCGGCCGCGACTGCTGTCTGGCCGGCGGGCGCGGGCTGGTCGAGCGGGATGCCGGCCGCGATCTTCTTGATCTGCTCCGCGTCCAGCACCTCCCGGACGAGGAGTTCTTCAGCGACGGCGGAGAGTACCTTCCTCTTGGCCAGCAGCACCTCGCGCGCCCGTTCGTAGTTCGTGGTGACGATCTTCTTGACTTCCTGGTCGATCTGGACCGCCGTGTCCTCGCTGTAATCCTGGTGCTGGGCGATCTCGCGGCCAAGGAAGATCTGCTCTTCCTTCTTCCCGAAGGTCAGCGGGCCCATCGACGCGCTCATGCCCCACTCGCACACCATCCGCCGGGCGAGTTCCGTGGCCCGCTCGAGGTCGTTGCCCGCCCCGGTCGTGATGCTGCCGCTGGTTATCTCCTCGGCGATCCGACCGCCCAGCAGTATCGCGATCTGGTCGTCGAGGTACTCCTTCGAGTAATTGTGCTTCTCGTCGATCGGCAGCTGCTGCGTCAGGCCGAGCGCCATCCCCCGCGGGATGATGGTGACCTTGTGAATGGGGTCCGCGAACGGCAGGAGCACTGCCAGGAGGGCGTGGCCGGCTTCGTGGATCGCGGTAACCCGTTTCTCGGCGTCGCTGATGATCATCGAGCGGCGCTCCGAACCCATGAGCACCTTGTCTTTGGCGAACTCGAAGTCCAGCATTCGGACGACCTTCTGGTTGTAGCGCGCCGCGTTGAGCGCGGCCTCGTTGACCAGGTTCGCCAGGTCGGCGCCGGAGAAGCCCGAGGTGCCGCGCGCGAGAACGGTCACGTTCACGTCGTCGCCCAGCGGGATCTTCCGCGTGTGTACGGCGAGGATCCCTTCCCTGCCCTTGATATCCGGCCTGTTGACGACGATCCGGCGATCGAACCGACCGGGCCGCAAGAGCGCCGGATCCAGGACGTCAGGACGGTTGGTGGCCGCCACGAGGATCACTCCCTCGTTCGACTCGAAGCCATCCATCTCGACGAGCAGCTGGTTGAGCGTCTGCTCCCGTTCGTCGTGCCCGCCGCCGAGTCCGGCGCCCCTGTGCCGGCCCACGGCATCGATCTCGTCGATGAAGATGATGCACGGCGCGTTCTTCTTGCCCTGCTCGAAGAGGTCGCGCACGCGCGACGCGCCGACGCCGACGAACATCTCTACGAAGTCGGAGCCGCTGATCGAGAAGAACGGGACGTTGGCCTCGCCGGCAACGGCGCGCGCCAGAAGCGTCTTGCCGGTGCCGGGCGGACCCATCAATAGCACGCCCTTCGGTATCCTGCCCCCCAGCTTCTGGAACTTCTGCGGCTCTCTCAGGAACTCGATGATCTCCTGGAGCTCGTCCTTGGCCTCATCCACCCCGGCCACGTCCTTGAAGGTGATCTTCTTCTGCGCGGTGGACGACAACTTAGCCTTGCTCTTGCCGAACGACAGGGCCTTGTTCCCGCCGCTCTGCATCTGGCGCATCAGGAAGATCCAGAAGCCGATCATCAGGAGGATCGGCGCCCACGAGTAGAGCAGCGACGCCCAGGGGCTGCTCGCGGGCTCGCGCGCGTTGATCTTCACGCCACGGTCGAGCAGCTTCTGGACCAGCTGGTCGTAGTTTGGCGGAGCCAGCGTGCGGAAGCTCTCGTTCGCCTTGGTCGTTCCCGAAATCTCGCTGCCGGTGACCAGAACTTCGGCAACCTGACCGGAATCGAGCTTGGTCACGAACTCGCTGAACGGGATGGTCACGTCCCGGCTGTTGAGCGTCACCGAAAAGTTCCAGATCAGGACCCCGACGACGACGAGGACCATCCAGAACAAGAGGCTCTTCAGGGTGGAGTTCACGCTGGCTCCATCTGGTCTTGCATCTTCAAGATTACCACGGCCTCGGTACGCGCCGTCACGCGAAAATCCTCAGCTATGATGTGCCCCGCCACCCATACTATACGGTCGTTGCGGTCGACCACCAGAGGGGTCCTTTCCCGTTCCGGGCGAGGCACCTTTCGGTCCACGAAGAAGTCCTGGAGCTTCTTTCGGCCCGTCATCCCAAGCGGGCGGAAGCTGTCGCCGGAACGCCTCGTACGAACGTAAAGCCACGGCCACAACCCTTCGGCGTCCACGACGGCCGTGTCAGGTTCGCACCGCAGGGCGCGAGCGGTTCTGTTTGCCGGTTCAGGCCACTTCACGAGGCGGGCGGTCACCACCCGTCCTGTGCCGGGGATAACGGCCTCACCTGTTATAGACAACGGGATCGGCGGAAAGTTCGTTCCCTGCCCAACGGTGGCCTCTGAACGACCCGGCACGAGGCTCAGCCGTCCGCCGCGCCATCCGGCGCTCGCCCCTGGCAGCTGCATGCCCGACGCGCCAGGATTGGCCGCGAGGACCAGGAGCCGTTGGACAAGGTCGAAGCCGACGAAGGTCCCGGAACCAGCACGCTGAATGGCGGCCCGCGCTACCCTCCACGAAACGGCCGGCGGCGCCTCGAGAAGCCCGACCGCGTCGATCTCGAGCATGTCCCCGCTGACGGTCACCAGCCGATCCCACGCCGAGCGGGCTTCCCCGTCCATGTAATCGGCGTCGACGCGGGCGATTTCCGCTTCGCGTGCGAGGACGCGCACGATCGCGGGATTGAAATCCTTTTCGAGTAAAGGAACGAGCTCGTGACGCACTCGGTTACGCGGGTTGGAGAGGTCGCGATTCGAGGCATCCTCGACGAACGCCACCCCGTTGCGGACCAGGTAGTCGCGAAGGGCCTTTCGCCGCGTTTCGATCAGGGGGCGCACAACGATCCCGGCGCGCGGGTGAATGCCCGCCAGCCCCCGAGGGCCGGCTCCGCGAACCAGCTGGAGCAGGACAGTTTCAGCCTGATCGTCGAGCGTGTGGCCAACGGCAACCAGATCGGCCTGCGCGCGCTCGGCGGCCCGGCCGAGGAAGGCGTATCGCTCGACGCGACCAGCGTCCTCGAGGGACCGCCGCGACGCCGCGGCAATCGCCGGAACGTTCGCGCGTTCGACATCGATCGGCAGGCCCAGCGCCGCCGCGACTTCCCGGCAGAAACCTTCGTCGTGGTCCGCATCGACGCCGCGAATCGAGTGGTTCAGGTGCGCGAGCCCGACGAGGGCGAAGCCCATGGGGCGAGCAAGGTCGGCCAGCAGATGAGCCATCGCCACCGAGTCGGGGCCTCCCGAAAGCGCAACGATGACACGGGCGCCGGGCGGAATCAGCTTCCGTCGGGTGATCGTGCGCTGAACGAGCGCGGCGACGCGTTGCATCCGGTGCGGAGCAGAAGGAAGCGCCCACTCCGGGCGGGACGGCCCGCCCTCGCGGCGCGAAGGCGGGCTCGGGAACTTGGTGCCGGTGCAGGGACTTGAACCCCGGACTCCGCGGATATGAGCCGCGTGCTCTAACCATCTGAGCTACACCGGCTGAACTATTTATTCTACCACGTCCGCATCGGCGCCTTCCACGAGCGCCGCCGCGAGGAGCGGTATCAGTATCTCGTGGTGCCCCGTCAGCGAGTACCCCCGGCCCGTCCCGGCGGTAGGCCGGGAGACCACGTTCGTCAGCGGCCTGTACAGCCGCGCGAAATCGATGTTGACCGTGGTCATGCCCTCCAGGGTCGCCCCACGGTTCCTGGCGAGCGCAACCGCCTTCAGGAACACTTCGGGGAGAATCACGGCAGACCCGCAGTTGATGAAGACCCCATGCTCGAGGCCCGCCACCATCGAGGCGAAGTAGCGGAAGTCACGCAGGCTGCCCTCCCCGAGCGCGCTCCCGGAGGCGGCCGGGTGCATGTGGATGATGTCGGTCCCGATGGCCACGTGCACCGTCACGGGCACGCCGAGGCGGCCCGCAGTCGCAAGCAGACTCTGTTTCTCGAAACGCGGGTGGCGCTCGCTCAGGTAGCGGCAGACGGACTGCCCGATCCCCAGCCCGGCTGTCACCCCATCGTTGATCGCCCCATTCAGTAAACGGCCAGTCTCTTCTGCCATCCCGAAAAGGCCGGGCCCGAGCGAGCCCTCTACGTTCTCCGACGTCGCGCCGGCGAGCGCTATCTCGAAGTCGTGAATCACGGCGGCGCCGTTCGTCGCGATGCCGGAAACGAAGCCGCGCTCCATCAGCTCGATGACAACTGGCGACAACCCCGTCTTCACGACGTGCGCGCCGAGGCCCCACAACACGCCCCGCCCGCCCTTCCTGGCTTCCCTCACCGCCTCCACGACCGCCACGAAATCCGCCCCAGCGAGAATCCGCGGCAGCGCCCGCACGAGCGCCCCGACCCCGCTCCCCTTCTCGTACGGACGCGCGAAATCCGTGACTCGCACCTTGCTCTCGCGCGACCGGAGCGGGTAGGTGGAGATGCCTGACAAATCGAATTGCTCGTATGAGAAGATCACCGTTCCGCCTCCTCGAGCAGGACTTCGATACGCCGGACGACCTGCCCGACGTCGAAGGGCCGCGCGACAACATGCCGATAACCGAGCCCGCCGGCGGCCCCGGCGTCCGGCAACGCGGAGCCCGTGAGAACCAAAACGGATTCCGGACTGACCTGGGCGGCAAGGCTCCTCAGCGCGGCCTCCGGGTTGTCCTCGCCTGTCAGGTCGAAGACCGTGACGTCCGGGCGGACGGCGCCCGCGGCAAGCAGCATGTGCGCTTCGTCCCAGGTTTCGACCGCGAACACCTCGTGGCCTCGTTCGACGAGTTCTGCCCTCACGAAAGTACGCAGCCGCCATTCCGCGCCGATGAGCAACACCATTCCGAGCCGTATCCGGATCGTACGTCGCATGTCGTTGTCGTGTAGGGAACCGCGAATCCCGTGACCCGGTACACGACATGCGCCACACGGATCGCTCAAAGCACCAGCATCGCGTCGCCGTAGCTGTAGAAACGGTACCCCAGCCTGACCGCCTCGGCGTACGCCGCCAGCACGCGCTGGTGCCCGCCAAACGCAGCAACGAGCATCAACAGCGACGACCGCGGCAGGTGGAAGTTCGTCAGCATCGCTCCGACAACCCGGAACTCGTGGCCGGGACGGATGAAGAGGTCCGTCATCCCGGACCGCGCCTCTACGGTTCCATCGCTCATCGCGGCGGTCTCGAGTGCGCGCGTCGTTGTCGTGCCGACAGCCACCACCCGGCGGCCGCGTCGGACGGCGGCGTTGATCTCGCCCGCGGCCGCTTCGCCTACCTCGAACCATTCGGCTTCAACCAAGTGATCTTCCACGAGCTCGCTCCGAACGGGCTCGAAGGTTCCGTACCCGACGTGAAGCGTGATCGACGTACGACCTACGCCCTTCTTCTCCAGCGCATCGAAAAGTCCGTCCGTCAAGTGCAGGCCCGCGGTGGGCGCGGCGACCGATCCGCGTACCCTCGCGTAGACCGTCTGGTAGCGCTCGCGATCGAAGTCGGTGGCCGGCCGTCTGATGTACGGCGGCAGCGGAATGTGCCCGACCCTGTCGATGACCGGCTCCGTGTCGGGCGACGCCTCGCTCCACAATCGGACTATCCTGCGGCCGTGAAGCCGCCGCTCGAGCACCTCGCCCTCGAGCCTGTCGCTTCCTTTTTCGAAGACCACCCGGGTGCCCGGGCGCAGCTTCTGCCCCGGGTGCATCAACGCCTCCCAACGCTCCCGATCCACCCGCCCCAAGAGCAGACACTCCACGCTTCCCCCGCTCGGCACGCGGCGGCCAAGGAGACGCGCAGGAAAGACCTTGGTCTCGTTGACGACCAGCAGGTCGCCGGCATCGAGGAATCCGGGCAGGTCGCCCACGTTCCCGTGCCTCATGCCTCCCTTCCGCCTGTCCAGCACCAGGAGGCGTGCCGCAGTCCGGTTCTCGGCAGGGTATTGAGCGACCAGTTCAGCCGGCAGGTCGTAGTCGAACAGCGAGACTTCCATTGGCGTCGCGGATCGGTCGGACCAGAGGTCATGGTACAGCGTACAGAGCACAGGGGCTAGCGGCTTGGATATGGGCGGTGATGCGAGGACTCGACCTGCGAGGACCGAGGTGCGCGGACCGATAGCTCGCTGGGAAACCGAGGCTCAGGCTCTGAGAAGGGACCGGTCACGTCCCCGGACGCGGCCGGTCCCCGCCGGAAGGCCTGCCGTCAGTGGATGTGAGGCGTGGTGAGATCGCTTCGATAGCACCTCCAGTCCCCGTTCACGATGGTCCACAAAACTTCATCCAGGCGTTCGCCACCGCAGACGAGCGAGTTGCGCAGGACCGCCTCCTGCGATGCCCCGAGCTTGCTGAGCGCTCCGTTGCCACGACCGTTCTTCACGGCGACCCTCGCCTCGAGCCGGTTCACGCCCATCGCGGTGAAAGCGAAGTCGACCACCATCTGCGCCGCTTCTTGAAATATGCCGAGCCCCCAGAACTGCGGGCTGATCGCAAAGATCCACTCCGCCGGACGGCCCGCCTCCCGGCGCGGCCTGATCTCAATCAGGCCCACCGCCTGGGAACAGCCGGCTGGCACCACCGCGAAGCAAGCGGCCCGGCCGTGCCCGCGTTCGCCGATCAGCAAGTCGATGTACCTCGCGAATCCCTCGCGCGTTGCCGGAAAACTCGACATGAATGCCGGGAGCTGCCCGGCGCCCACCATGGACGCCAGCGCCGAAGCGTCACTGCCTGCAACCTCCCGGAGCACGACCCGTTCGCCTGCAAGAACTGGCAGGCCAGCCTGCCAGCCACCTGCCGGGGCCCAGCGGGGCTCGGCCTCTGCAACGTGACCACGAGCCGCGACCGTCAGAATGTCAGTGACCGGCGTAGTCTCGATCACCACGCACCTCCGCACCCGATCACGAAGTAACCACCGGTTTCGGCCCCCGCCACGTGCCCCCAGACAATGTTGGCCCCTTCTTCGTCATCCCCATCGTCGCCGCCGCCTTCACTATCCTCGCCTTCATCGCCGTCTGAATGGCCCCAGACGATGTTGTGACCCCAGACGATGTTGTGACCCCAGACGATGTTGTGGCC
>JBHGBL010000036.1:0-3984 GCA_041947015.1 Vicinamibacterales bacterium | reverse complement strand
GAGATTCAGGCGTGGGCCTACGAGCAGATCACCGAACGGCAGCTCGACCAGGTGAAGGCCGTGCGCGCCGAAGAATGCGAGCTGCGGCGCGAGTACCTGAACACGGCCTTCACCGATCTCATCCTCGATCTGCAGGAGGAGCTGAACGATCTCCAGCAGGCGCAACTGTACGGCGAGGACAACGGCGAGGAACGCGAGCGGCTCAGGCAGCGAACCGAGGGTTTGAAAGCGCGCAGGGCGGGTCGGCTGAAGGAGCTGGATCTCATGATGAGGCTGACCGCGAACCTCCCTGAGATCCTGACAGAAGCGGTCGTCGCGCCCGTCCCTGTAGCCACGGTGGAGAGCGACGAGGAGGCGCCGTCGAAGGGCGTTCCAATGCGCCGCGACGAAGAGGTCGAGGCGATCGCGATGCGCGTGACCATGCGCTACGAGTGCAGTCGCGGCTGGACCCCTACCGACGTGAGCCGGGACGGAGAGCACTACGACATCCGCTCCGAAGGTCCTGGAGGAGAGAAGCGATTCATCGAGGTCAAGGGGCGGGCACAGTCTGGCGCCATCGTCCTGACCGGTCCAGAAGTGGACAAGCTCCGCCAGCTCGGGGAGCGGGCCTGGCTGTACGTCGTCACGTTCTGCAAGGGCGGCCACCCTCGGCTGCGCATCATCCAGGACCCCATCCTGAAGCTCAATCCGGCGATGCTCTACAGGCAAGTGCAGTTCCTGGTCGACGAGCCGGACTGGGGAGCCCACGGCCAAGAGGTGACGCCGGTTGAAGGATGGGCGGAATGAACGCTTCTCATCTCCAGGTGTCGTTCATGCCGTGGGCTGGCATTGGGGGCGATATCAGAATTGGACCTGTCACTTTTTGGCCGTTCTACGGCCAGGCGACGGCGCGGGTGAAGGACGAGACAATCCGCAACCACCTGAAGAAGTACTTCGGCTGCTACGTCGATTACCAAGGGCGGCCCGTCGATTCCGTCACGATCTGTTCTCATGGACCAGCAGACTTCGCACAGCTGACCCGGGAGAAGGCGACGGAGGTACGTGCGGCCGTCGACGCTCTCATCTTCTCAATCGTCAGTCCCGCCACTCAGGCAGCTGTGTGCGCGGACAAAAACAGTATGGGACCGCCTAGTGCCGATCGGTATGAGCTCATCACCCAGGACTTCTGCCCCGGTGACGACCACATCACCATTCTGGCGGGGAGCGTCGTCAGCGGCGGCTGGAGGATCGACCAAGTCTCGTTCCCCAAGCCCTGGAGTACCGGGGGCGTCGGTGATTCTCCGGACAAGAAACTATTGGATGGCTTGTCGAAAGTCTTCGGGTCCCGTTTCCCAGCGGACTCCAGGGCGCGCCTACTGCGAAGCCTGGAGTGGTTCCGCCTGGCGCACATTGAATCGGACCACGTTTCGCGCCTCTCCAAGGTCGTGATGATGGCGACCGCCTTCGAGATCCTGCTCGACGTTCCCGACCGGCCGAACAAGAAGGGCTGGATCGCCGATCGCCTCGACGAGCTCTGTGCAACGTCAGGCCTAGGCCGGGAGGAGCGACAGACAGGCGGGCGAACGCTCAACCACACAAGGCTCGCGTGGTGCGCTTGGGACTTCTACAACCTGAGGAACAGCGTTGTCCATGGGGACGTCATCACGCCCGAGAAGCTGCGTTACGAACCGCAGGGGAACGGGTGGCTCACACATCTGATCGTCGCCGACCTGGTTTTCTGGGAGTGCGTTACCCGCGAGCTCTACGCTCATGGGTATGTCGGCGAGAGCGTCAGGGAGTTCCTGGCCATGTTGGGCGACCCAAATGAGCCCCATGGGATCGCCGAGAGGACTGTGCTTGACGGGTTGGCGGGCTTCGACTTCCAGAGGGTTCACAGAGCCCTCGGCTGGGCTGCCGGACCGGGGGGCGCACGATGACGGATCCGTGTCCTCGTCTGATCGAGGTGGCGCTTCCCATCCGAGAGATCTCGGCGGAGAGCGTGCGCGACAAGTCGCTGCGACACGGCCACGCCTCGACTCTCCACCTCTGGTGGGCGCGCCGGCCGCTGGCGGCATCGCGCGCCGTCGTCTTTGCCTCGCTCGTGCCCGACCCGGACGATCCGCGGTGCCAGACGGACTTCCGGGCCGCAGTGGAGCGGCACCTCAGGACGCAGGTGCCGGCAGAACTCAAGTACTACCGCCGCGGCGGGCAGGTGCACCGCGACGAAGATCCTTACCGGCCCTACGAGGGTATGCCGGACACGTTGCGAAACCGGCTCCTCATGTTCATCGCCAAGTGGTCGCCGGAGGCGCTGGCCTTCGAGCACGGCAGGAGCGGCCAGGAGCCCCCGCCCAACCGGCTCCTGGACGACCGCTCGCTCGTCAAGTGGGAGACCTCCGACCCCGCCAATTCGCAGGGCCGCGAGGTGCTGCGCGTGGCGCGCGAGCTCGTGCGCGCGGCGCACGGCGGCCGTGCGCCGCGCGTGCTCGACCCTTTTGCGGGCGGAGGCGCCATCCCACTCGAGGCCGGCCGGATCGGCGCCGAGCCCATCGCCAACGACTACAACCCCGTCGCCGGTTTGATTCTGCGCGGCACCTGCGAGCTGCCGCAGCGCTTCGGCCGACGCGGCCAACGCCGCGTGACCGTCGAGGAGTTCGGCAAGCCCGTGGAGCGAGAGGTCGAGGTCGAGAACGTCCTCGCCCACGACGTCGAGCGCTGGGCCCGCTGGATCCTCGAGCGGGCGCGCGAACGGGTCGGCCATCTGTATCCTGCCGGCGCGGACGGACGTCCCGTGGCCGCCTGGCTCTGGGCGCGCACGGTGCCTTGTGCCAACCCCGCCTGCCGCGCGGAGGTGCCGCTCTTGAAGAGCCTTCTCGTCTGCAACAAGAAGGACAAGAAGGTCGCGCTCGCGATGGAGATCGACCACGAGCGCAAGGCCGTCCGCTTCGGCATCACGCGCGGCAAGGCGATCCGCCGCACCGAGGGCACGATGCTCGCCAAGGGCAACGTCCGCTGTCCGTTCTGCGAGCAGGTGACGCCGGTCGCCGCCGTGCGCGCCGCAGGCTGCGAGGGACGTCTTGGCGGGCGGATGGTTGCCGCCGTCGTCGAGGCGAAGGATGGCAAGGATTACCGGCCGGTGGAGGAGAGCGATATCGCGGCGTTCCGGGCGGCGGCGGCGATCGAGGTCGAGCGGCCGGGGGAGCTGATTCTCCCAGAGATCAACGCGGAGGAAGCGGACGACGATGTCGCCAACTCGACCGGCATACGGGTCCACCTTTACGGCATGAAGACCTGGGGGTCGCTCTTCAATGCGCGCCAGCTCGTTGCCATGCAGACTTTCACTGCGTGCCTACACGAGGCGCTCGCGGCGATGGGACCCGAGATCGAGGACCCGGAGTACCGCCGGGCCGTGGCGCTCTACCTCGGGTTGTGGGTGAGCCGGAACGCGATGCGGATGACTTCCGTCGGGCGATGGAATGACGGCGGCGAGAACATTGAGACCCCGTTCGACGGCGCCCGTCTCCCGATGAAGTGGGACTATCCCGAGGCGAACCCGTTTTCCACGGTGACCGGCGGCTTCGCCAATCAGCTCGACTGGATCCTGCACTTCATCGGGCGCGAGACCGAGGCGCGATCGCCGGCGGGGGTGTTTCGCGGCGACGGCGCGCGCCTGCCGCTGCCGGACGGCGAAGCCGATGCGGTCGTGACCGACCCGCCCTATTTCGACGAGGCCGCCTACGCCGACCTCTCGGACTTCTTCTACGTGTGGTTGAAGCGCGGCCTGGGTGCCGCGATGCCCGAAGCGTTCGTGACGCCCCAGGTCCCCAAGGAAGACGAAGCCACGGCGCTCCGCCACCGGCATGGCGGCGACGCGGAGGCAGCGGATCGCCACTTCCAGTCCAAGCTTGCCGCCGTCTTCGTCGAGGCGCGCCGCGCCTGCCGCCCGGACGGCGTCATGAGCGTGGTCTTCGCCCACCAGGAGACGCAGGCCTGGACGGCGCTCGT
>JBHGBL010000035.1:0-6038 GCA_041947015.1 Vicinamibacterales bacterium | reverse complement strand
GCGCAAAGCGAAGCCTTCGTCGGCTGAGCGGAGCGCCCACCCCGTGCCCCAAGGGAGCACGCGTCACAGCGGCCCGTCGCCCCAGTGGCCGGCCGCCGGCCCGACATGCGGCCCCTACCGCAACCCCTGAAGCATCCTTCGTACCTTCGTGGCCCCGTCGACTACCGTCGGACCGTCCGCACGTCGAAGATGCCGGCCGTCTTCTTCCCGGGGGCGGCCTCGAACCTGACCGTGATTCGCTCCTTGCCCTGGACCATCGACTCGGGGAGGCGGTATTCGCGATCGATGGTCGGGTGCGGATCGTGGCCGATCGACTCGGTCACGAGGTTCTCGCCGTCCACGAGGATGTCGAATTCGCGCGGGTCATTGGCCTCCCCACGGTAGGTGCAAACGATGGCCATGGGCTCGAAGCTCACGGCCAGATCCCACGACATCCATCCTCCGCTCGCCTCGCGGTACTTCACCCCTTCGAGCCATCCTTCCCTCGTGCCCTGTCCCTTGTAGGCGTGCTCTTCCTCGTTGGCTGGATCGTCGACGCTAACCGTGTCGAGCGTGCGCCGCTGGATGTCGGCCCTTCGCTCTGCGATTGCTTCCCTCTCCTCGCGCCTCGCTGACCACTCGGCCTGCGAGTACACCTTCCAGTAGACGGTGTAGCGATGCTCGAACATCCGGTAGAAGGGGACGAGGGTGACGGGCCGCCCTGGCGTGGGAACAGAGAAGGTCAGCGGGGCCGCTCCAGCCACGGGCTTGATCGCGGACACGAGCGTTCCCGCGTCGCCGATGAAGGATGGCACGACCGGGGTCTTCAGCCTGCCAGTTTCGGGCGCGTAGACGCCGAAGCGCTTCGCCGCCTCGAGGCCGTCGGTTCCGAGGTCGCCGGCAAGGACGATGGGGCCGTAGAGGACCGCGACCGTCTGCCGGTCGCCCGGGAGCGTCTCGGCGCGGAGAGACAGGGGAAACTCGACCCGCAGGCGGTCGCCGTTCTTCCACTCCCTGTCGACGCTCACGTAGGTTCCCGGCTTCGTTTCGACGTCCTCCCACGCGCCGTTGACATAGAGGGTGATGCCCTTCGACGCCCAGGCCGGGTAGCGGACCCTCACCGAGAACCGCACCGGCCTCTGTGCCTTGAACGAGAGTTCGGTGAAGCCGTTATCCGGGAAGCTCGTTTCCTGCCGGACGACGACGCCTTTCTCCCTCCAGGTGACCTCCGAGGGTACGAAGAGATTGACGTAAAGGGAATTCGCATCGTGGAAGTAGATCGTATCGCCGTACTTCGCGTGGTTCTCCATGCCGGTGCCGGTGCAGCACCAGAAGGAGTCTTCCGGCGTGTTGTAGGTCTTGAACGATGCCGGCCGGAGCGGGACGTAGTAGCACATCATTCCGCTCGAAGGGTCCTGCGAGGCGAGGATGTGGTTGAAGAGGCCGCGCTCGTAGAAGTCCATCTTCTGCACCGATGGCTCGTGCAGGAAGAGCGCGCGCGTGAGCTTCAGCATGTTGTATGTGTTGCAGGTCTCGGCCGTCACCTCGGTCAGGTGCCGCGAGAAGTGCCCGACCGGGAAGAACCGCTCGTCATCTGTGTTCCCGCCGATGACGTACGAGCGATGGAGCGCCACTCGCTCCCAGAAGAACGCGGCGATGTCGCGATACCGTTTCTCGCCGGTGAACTCGTACTCGCGCACCGCGCCGATGGCCTTGGGGATCTGCGTGTTGCCGTGAAGGCCGTCGAGCGGGTCGACGCCCTTCGCCAGCTGGTCGAAGAGGGCGCGGTGGTCGAACATCCGTGCGGTTTCGAGGTGCTTCGAATCCCCGGTGGCGGCGTAGAGGTTCGCCAGCGCCTCGCTCATGCCACCGAACTCCGTCTCGAGCATCAGCTGCCGCTGGTCCTCGTTCAGGCGGCGCATCCGGAAGCCTACCCAGTCGCCCATCCTCGATGCGACCGCCAGGGCCTGCTGGTTCTCGCAGAGCGAGTGGACATCGAGGAGGCCCGCCATGATCTTGTGGAGCGTGTAGTAGGGCGCCCAGACGCGCTGCCGTTTCTCGACGCGATCGAAGAACTCCTCCGGGAACGCTGAAAGGTAGCCCGCGTTGAAGCCGCTGGACACGGCGGCTGCCTGGATTTTCGCGAGTTCCGCGACAATCTGCTCCGCGCGGGCCTTGAACCGTTCGTCCGAGCTCGCGCGGTACATCAGCGCCAGCGCAGACAGGTAGTGGCCGAGCGTGTGGCCTCTCAGTTCGACCTCCGGCGCCTCCCAGCCGCCGTAAGGCGTCGCACCCGATTCCAGGCCTGCCGTGAGCCTGAAGCTGTGAAGGAGGCGGGCGGGGTCGAGGCCGAGCAGGAATTTCTGGTCGCGCAGCATGGCGTCGCGGAACGGGCCGTCGAGCAGGCGGACCTCTCTGAGGTCGAACGCCTGGAGCCGCGGCGGGGCCTTTGTCGCGGTCTCGGTTGCTCGCCCTGGCTGTGTCCCGACGCCCACCGGGGCGGACAAGACGAGCACGGAAATGAGCGGAAGCGCGGCCAGGAGCTTCATGGGAATCAATATACAGGCGGCCGCTGGCGCGCTGAAAGCAGCGATGCGAGAGGCTGAGGGCGTAAGCGGCGGATCGAGATCCTCCCAGTTGAGGTAGAATCCGTGGCGTTCACCCGCGCCGCGGCGCGCAATCACAGACCAGGAGGATTTCAATGGCTTGCTGCGGATCGAAGAAGGCAGCGACGAAGGAAACGAAGACCCCGAAGAAGCCCGCTGCCAAGAAGTAGCCGGCTGTCACCTTCTGGCTGCCGCCTGCATCTTTCACGAAGAGGTCGGGCGGCGGCCGGACCCAGGCCCGCCGTTGTTGTTCGGTCGAACCGCCGGCGCGATTGCCGGTCGCGCTCCCCGGGGTTCGGACCGCCAGTCCCGCCGGTTGAAAGGCTCTACCCATGGACATGATCGTTACTTTTCCGGGCGGCGCGCGCGTTGACGCCCAGTTCGGCCCGCACATCATAAGAACAGATCAACCTTCCCACGCTGGCGGAGACGATTCGGCGCCGGCCCCCTTCGCGCTCTTCCTCGCCTCGATTGCGACCTGCGCCGGCATTTACGTGCTGGGTTTCTGCAGGAAGCGCGGCTTGCCCACCGAGGGCATCCAGCTCGTCCAGCGTATGGAGCCGGACCCGGCCACGGGAATGATCCGCAGGATCGAGATCGACATCGTCGTCCCGCCGGGATTCCCGGAGCGGTATCACGAGGCTCTCATCCGGGCGGCAAGCCAGTGCGCGGTCAAGAAGCACATCGAGAACCCGCCGATCTTCGAGGTAAAGACCGTGTCGGCGGAGCCTACGCTGGTCTGAATGTGTACTTCGTCGCGCCACACCCGGTGGCGGACATCCGTCTGGATCCGACGGCGATACCCGGAGCTACCGCGGCTGGAGCTGGATGAAGGCCACCGCGGTCGAGGCGTGGGGGCGGGAGCGACGCCCAGGCCAGCACCTACTGGGGGCCGGTGTCCTTGACGAGAGCAAAAGTCTCCTTCATGACGGTGACGCCGTTCCTCGTCTGGCGGATGCCCCGGTAGACCCACGTCCTTCCCGTGGCCGGATCCAATATGCATACATCAGGAAGATACAGCGGCGCCGCGTCACCGGATCTCGCATGAAGCTGGAAAGGCCCGTGCGCCGTTCCACCCGCCACCACGTCTTCCGGCACCCCTTCCAAGGGGATCGGAACGAACCAGACCGTCGCCTTCGGGGTGCCCCAGTCACGCTGCTCGAAACGCCAGACTCGGCCAGTCGCGGTATCGAACTTGAGCAGGTGCGGGTGGGTCTCAATGCTGGCTGTCGTGCCCCCCTTTCCTTCAATCTCGACTGCCAGCTGGCGCTGCAACAGCACATAGCGCGCGTCGTCCGTGGCGCCTTGCGCCGCAGCGTCCTGGGCGACAGCAGACACACACCCGAAAACGAGAACAGCACTCAGACCAATGACCAGTATCTTCATGCGGCAGCACTCCTTCCTGTCAGGCGCAACCGGCCGGGAAACCGGTTGGCATGCATACTTGCTCGGCGATGCCCGCGAAGCTCGCGCAGTATAGCTCCGGGTTTGGGCCAGGCATAGCTGCCTGGACGGCGTGAACCTTTGCTGCGGTGCGACGCGGTCGGGTCGAGCTGAGCACGGCGGCTTGTCGGCGTTGGGAACCGATTCCCATTGTCCGGTAGAATCGTTCGCTGGACCGTGTCGCCCGTGCGTCGAACAACTCTCATCCTCCTCATCGTCTCTGGCCTGACGTTCCTCGCAGGCCTCGGCCGTCCCGCGATAACAGATTCCGACGAGGCGTTCTACGCCGAGGCAGCTCGCGAGATGGTCGAGACCGGCGACTGGCTGACCCCGCACTACAACTACCAGGTCCGGTTCCAGAAACCGATCCTCTACTACTGGCTGACGGCCGCGACCTACGTGGTGGCGGGCGTGAGCGAATTCGCTGCGAGGCTGTGGTCGGCGCTTGCGGGGGTCGGGCTGGTGCTCCTGACCGCGGCGACGGCCAGGCGGTGGCACGGCGAGGAAACGGCGCGTCTCGCCGGCCTGGTTGCCGCCACGTCGTTCGGCTACTTCGCGATGGCGCGGATGTCGCTGCCGGACCTCCCCCTTGCCTTTTTCGTGACGGCATCGATATGGACGGCAATCGTCGGCCTTCTCGACGGAGGGGAGCCGGCCAAGGCAGCCATGTCCGGCGGCAGTGGAGCGCCGCCCGAAGCAAAGACGAGGTCATCACTGGCGTGGCTGGTAGCCTCCGGTGCAGCAGGCGGCCTCGCCTTCCTGACCAAGGGCCCCATAGGCATCGTCCTGCCGGCCGTGGTCGTCCTGCCGCTCGTGGTTATCGAGTGGCGGCGGATCAGGCTTCGGCCGATGCACCTTGCCGCCGCTGCTGCGGCATTCCTGCTGGTCGCGACGCCCTGGTATTTCGAGATGTGGCGCGTGCACGGCGCCGAGTACTATCGGTCCTTCTTCATCGGCGACAACCTGGAGCGCTTCGCCACTACCCGCTTCAACGACCCGAGGGGCTTCGCCTACTACGGTCCTGTCATCCTCGGGGGGCTCCTCCCCTGGTCACCGTTCCTGCTGCTCCTGGTTCCACCCGCTGTCGCAGCCGTGCAAAAAAGGCAACTCTCGACGGCTGCGGTCCGGCTGCTCACGTGGGCCGTTCTGCCGCTGGTCGTCTTTACCGTGTCGGTAGGAAAGCAGCCGCGCTACATCCTGCCCGTCCTGCCGCCTCTCGCAATCCTTCTGGCTCGGGAACTGGCAGCGCGGGTGGCGGTTCGCCCGCAAGCCAGGCAGCGCGACACGCTGCTTCTGGCGACAGGCAGCCTGGCAGCTCTGGCGTTTGCAGCGCTGGCCGTGGTGCTGATCAGGATTCGTCCGCTCCTTGCAGGCGTCCCGCCCGCCTTGCCGCCCATGGCCGCCGGCGCGGTGTTTGTCGGGGCGGCGGCGGTCGCGGCAGCCACCTGGGTCCGCGCGCGGTCGGTGGCGTCAGCGGTGACAGTCGCCGCGGTGGCGGCTCTCCTGTCCGGCCAGTACGTAGTCTTGTCGATGCGGGGGCCGGAAACGGTCGAGAAAGTGGCGGCCGTCGTCCGGTCCGAGCTGCCGGCTGCACGCGGATGGATGGTCTGGGGCGAGAGCCTGTTCGTTCGCAACCTTGTCTTCTACGTGAAGAGCAGACAGACCCAGGCGTACGAGTGGCGAGCGGTGGTGGACACGATCGGCGCCGCCGGCCCGATGGTCGTCGTCATGAGGGAAGAAGACGTGGCGCGGCTGGAGGCGGAAGAGGGACTGAGCGTTCGGCGGCTCGGGGAGTTCACCTACTTCAACACCGCATCGCTGACCCCCCGGCGTCTCCTGTGGCCCGATCCGTCGCGCGACTCGAGCAGGGTGGTCGTTGCGCGGGCAGAACGTGGTTCATGACCGGATCACTTCGTGCCTTCGTGTCCTCGTGGCCCCGTGTCACCGTGATCCGCCTGTCGGCTATCGGCGACCGCCCACTGGTTCTCCGTGCCCGGTCGCTGCGCCGGC
>JBHGBL010000034.1:0-7852 GCA_041947015.1 Vicinamibacterales bacterium | reverse complement strand
GCCCAGGCAGCGTGTGCGCACTCTCCTTCGCGCTGAACGATGACCTCTACACGTTCAGCGTGCGGATCCAGTGGGCACACGCCGCCGTCCCTGCCACGCCCGCAACCGGTGCGGTACGGTTTCGCAGCGGGGTGGCGTTCGACCGGACTCCCAGCGGGGCCAAGCGGCTGCTCGCGCAGCTGCTCATGAGGTAGGGCGCCGCCGCTTCGCGCGTGAATGGTTGTGCCTCGCTGTGCGGTCCGGTCGACTGTTCTCGGGACTTGCACGAAAACCCATGTCACTGAGCCTCCACAGCCTCGCCGCTGTTGCGGTCACCGCGATAACTGTCCCGTGGATGGAGATACTCGCCATGGCCGCGTCCACAGACTCCATCTCCCCCGAAATTCACGCCGCACTCCGGGCACACAGGTGGCTCAACGCGGTGTACATCTTCACGATCATCGTCGTGGCAATCCTCACGCTCTTGGTATGGAAATCTGGGAACCGGCTGCAGGAAGCCATCAGAAAGGACGCCGAGGAAAAGAAGGCGGCCAATACGATTGCCCAGCTCACGGCCGAGGCTGAAAGGGCGAGGGAGGAAATAGCCAAGGCAAACGCCCAGGCCGCCGACGCCACTCTGAAGGCGGAGGAAGAGCGGCGCAGAAGGATCACGGTGGAGGCCGCGCTTGCGCCACGGACCCTGGCCGTCCCGGGGAGGACGCGGAAGGAGTTGAAGCTCTTCGCCGGGACCAAGGCTTTCATCACGTATGTCGACGACAGCGAGGCGCGGGACCTGGCCCAGCAGGTGTATGCCATGCTCCTGAGCGCCGAGTGGAACGTGCTGAGCATGGTGCCGGACACTCCCCTGGTCGCCGCACAGGGCGTCCAGGTACGCACGAGAGGCCCGAAGACCCTTGATCGGGTTCTCGATGATGCCGCCGAGATCCTTTATTTCCAGCTGCGCGACAGCAATATCGATGCGAGCGTCCACACCGGGTTGAGCCCGGACTCGCAGGGATTCCGCATCGACTTTCCCGATGATGCGGTTCTCATACACATCGACCCCAAGCCCTCGTCGGCCATCGCAGCTCCGGTGACCACGCGCCTCCCGGACGACGCGACCCGAACGCCAAGCCAGGCCCACCGCGATGCGCGCAGACAGGAGCTTGCCACGCAGGAGGAAGGAGCAAGAAGAAGGGAGATCGTGGACAGGTATCGGACCCGCGAGAATTAGCCGATCAGCGCCACGAACCGAACGCGCCCTCGACGAGAGGGTGGGCGCCTCCCTCACGACGTGGCTTTTCTCAGTGTCTCTCTGGTGTCATCCATTGAGAGACGGAGGGGTCGATGCACGCTCGATCGGTGTACCGGTGCGCGCCCGTGGCCGCGCTGACCCTGCTCGGCTTGCTGGCGGGCTGTGCGTGGATTGGGTACGAATGGGCGCCCAAGGGCCCGTACCTCGCCTATCACCAGGAGCTGCCGGCTGCGGAGCGGTCCGTCAACACGGCGCGGGCCGCCGGCAAGGACCGGGAGTGTCCCGCGGAGTTTCAGGCCGCGGAGCGGCTGAAGGACCAGGCGTACGAGGTCTACTGGGCGGGCCGGACGACCGAGGCCATTGCGACGGCTAACGAAGCCGCCAGCCGGGCCGCCGCCCTGTGCCCGAGGAAGGTGGAGGCCGCGGCGCCGCCGCCCGCGCCGACGGTGAGCCTCTCGGCGACCCCGCCCACCATCCAGGCAGGCGAGTGCAGCACTCTCGCCTGGGCTTCGACCAACGCGACCGCGGCTGCCATCGACCAGGGCATCGGCGCCGTGGACCCGAGCGGGACCCGCCGGATCTGCCCGACGAGTCCGACGAGCTACCGCATCATTGCCATCGGTCACGGTGGCACGGAGGCGGCCTCGACCTCGGTCGACGTGACGGCGCCGCCGCCGCCCGCGCCGACGGTGAGCCTCACGGCGACCCCGCCCACCATCCAGGCAGGCCAGTGCAGCACCCTGACCTGGGCTTCGACCGACGCCAGCGGCGCCACGCTGGAGCCCGGCCTCGGCAGCGTTAGCCCGAGCGGGTCGCGGCAGGTCTGCCCGAGCAGTCCGAGAACGTACATGATCACGGCGACGGGAGCGGGTGGGATGCAGAGGGCCACCGTCGCGGTCAATGTGACGGCACCACCGTCGCGGCGTCGGCGAGCCGCGGTGCCGGCGCCGATGGAACGACTCGTCCTGCGCATCAATTTCGAGTTGAACCGGGCGACGATCCGAGCGGCCGACATCGCGGAGCTGCAGAAGGCCGTGAGCATCCTCGAGCGATACCCGACGAACAGAATCTCCATCGAAGGGCACACCGACCGATCTGGCGACGCCGATTACAACCAGGCCCTGTCCGAACGCCGGGCCGCTGCGGTGAAGGAGTACCTGGTGAAGAACGGGGTCGCCGGCGGGGGGCGGATCACGACCGTTGGCCATGGCGAAAGTAAACCGGTGGCGAGGAACGCCACGCGAAACGGCAGGATCCAAAACCGGCGGGTGGAGATCCTCGTGCTACCCGATTGATGACTCACGAGACGGCGCCGGCACTGGCGCCACGACGGAGGAAAGGGAGGGGCGAGCCGCGCCGCATACGGATTTCTGGTCGCCTTCGTGAATCTTGGCGTCCCGCGTCATCGAATGCGATACGATTTCGTGATCGTCGTCCCGTTTCGCTCCAGCTCCACTTCGATCGTCGCGATGCCGGGGTGCTTGCTCACCTCGCGGTAGAGACGGTACAGGCTCAACAGGCCGTTCACTGCCGTGCCGTTCACACTCAGGATCCGATCTCCGACCTCGATGCCTGCCCGGCTCGCCACCTTTGGGTCGTAGACCGTGAACCCGCGCGGCCCCAGCAGCCCGTCGCCGGCCGCGGAGCTGACCTTGTACCCGATCCCGGCGTCGAGAGAGAGCGTCGGCAGAACGGAGACTCGCAGGTCGGACAGGACGCGGCCGGCGTTGTCCAGGACGGCTCGCACGTCGTCCCGCTTCACCTCGTACCGGTCCGCACCCAGTTCGTCCACCTGCACCCCCGCGAGCAACTCGCCGTCCATCAACGCGCGCCTCGAGTCCGGGGGTCGAGGGCCGGGCTGCGCGGACGCGGCGTGCCCGGGCCGCACGTCGGCCGGCGCGACCGCAGCGGGCGGAGGGACGGCGGACGCGGGCACAGGCGAGAGCGCCGGCCGGGCGGGAACCTCGACCATGAGGACCGCGGCCGAGCCCTCCAGCGCGACGAGCACCGGCTCCAGACGGTCGAGGCGCTCGACCGGACGGTACCGGTATTCGAGCCGGCGGACCATGGCGGTCGAAGCGAAACGGAGACCGTGAACGCCGGGGATCTTCTGACCCACCCGCACGCCGTGTACTCCGCCGTCGGCGGTCCGGATCAGCAGTCGCTCGGCTTGGACCTGCTCGACTCGCGCAAACGACGGCGGGTCGCCGAAGAGGATGTCACCGCCGGCCACGAGCAGGCGCGTCCCGTCCGGCTCTCGGACGACCGTGGCGTAGCGGATCGCCGAAGGGAAGGTGACTTCGATGGACGGCGGCTCCGGGGAGCCGAGGGCCGGCCCGAAGCCCGCGGCTGGCGCGAGCAGGCCCGCGAGGAGTAGCACCGAGATCGCCGTGCGCCGCGCCCGCGCCGTGCCGCTCATCGCCGGCCTCGGCGCAGCCGCGCGGCCACGCACAGCGGCCCGAGGAGGACGAGCCCCCCCGGCACGGCAAGCCCGATCGCAGGCCACGCCAAGGTCAGGCCGGCCCACCAGACGATGGGGCGAAGGCCCTCCCGGACCACGATCCTGTACGGCTCGTGCTGCCGCAGCCAGTCGGCCAGCGCGGGGCTCACGCGATAGTAGGCGCGCACGAAGAGGCGGCCTGGCCGGCTGGCGAGCAGGTACCGGTCGCGGAACTGCCGGAGGACGCTCACCTCCACGGCATCCGGGGAGGCGAAGGCCGCAGTCGCGATGAAGCAGCCGCCTCCTCCGCCTCCTCCCTCCGCAGGAGCCGCGCTCGAGCCCGTGGGCGTTGCGGGAGCCGGGGCGGGATCGGCCACCGGGGTCGGGGTGGGAGGCGAAGGCGTCGGGTCGGGCGCGGAAGAGGCGACAGCGGTCACACCGCTCGCCTCGTTGGAGCAGGCGCTCTCCTCGCCGCTCGCGTCCCGGGCGGTGACCTGGAGGTAATATCGGGCTCCGGCGTCGAGCCCCTCCAGCTCGTAACCCGTACGGTCCGCACCGTCGACATCCAGGGTGGCCACATTGCATGGCGGCGAGCTGGCGCCCGTCGAGCTCGCACCGTAGTACAGGCGGTAGCCCGTCAGGTCGTCCAGCGGCGTCCCGTCTTCTCTGGTCGTCGGCGCCTCCCAGGTGATGCTCAGGCGCGCGGCACTGGCGGTAGCGCGTGGAGCGAACAGGGCAGCCAGGACCAAGACCAAGGAGACAAGCTGCGGAGATGGCGGCCGCATTGCCCGCCACGCGGTCTTTCTCATCCATGAGCCTCCTGGAGGTTCTCCCACCGTGTAGATCATCCAGGGAGGGCAACCGACATGCCAGCGCGAGATGCCTTGGCGTTGCCGAGATGAGGGTCGCCAGAACTAGCGGAATCGATCGGCGGTGTCTGCCATTGTGGCGGCTGATGTAAAACTTACAGGAACTGAGGCCAACCGCTTCGCGA
Organism: Vicinamibacterales bacterium; assembly: GCA_041947015.1. Taxonomy (GTDB): domain Bacteria; phylum Acidobacteriota; class Vicinamibacteria; order Vicinamibacterales; family Fen-181; genus JBHGBL01. Next base: position 3,184 of record JBHGBL010000034.1, on the reverse strand, counting down.
GAAATGCCACACATCTGTGGCGGATGGAACGGCCGCGGCCCGCTCGTCCAGTGCCCGGTCCCTTCCTGTGCGACCCCTGCGTCACCGCCCGGTGACGCCTTGCTTCATGACGATGGGGCGACCTCGGTCAGAAACTCGCTAGGAATCGAATTTCGGCTTGCTCAAGACCTCGGTCAGCTCAGTCGCGGTGGCCGTGGAGAGAAGGAATCGACCGGCGCTCAAGGCTGCATCGAGTCCAGTCTCGCCAAGCCGCCGAGACGAAAAGAAAGACGCGGGACATCAGGGCCGATCTCACGCCGAGCCGCCGAGAAGCGATTTCTCCTTGGCGGCTTTTGCGTCTCTCTCCGGAAACTTCCTTGGCTAGTCGAGCGCGCTTAGGCCGCGGGGACCAGCTTCAACGCGCGGCGCTCCAAGGCCAGGCGTTCGCGTTCTCGGCGTTTGCGCTCGTAGTGGGCGGCCGCCGCGATCAACATACGCCTGCCCCTTGGTGACCAGAGGGTAGACCAGGCTACGTAAACGGTACCGGACCCAACTTCGGGGTGAAGTCGCGGATTAGATTGAGGCGGGTTGCAACTTCTTGGGGAGACGGGTGACGACCTATCCCCTTGCGGGCGATCTGCTGGCCCCGCTCCACTGTGGTTTCCAGGCTCTAGTCTACCCCGAAGCGCGGGCTTGACACTCCCGAGATGCCTGGGCATCCTGCGCCGTAGACCTCCACGCCATCCGCGATGGTTCATCTCCAAACCCCTGACACCGGCGGAACGCGCGAAGAGCGCGCAGCGGGTTGCCAGGTCGGGCGCGAGGAGGAACGCGCATGAAGTACGATGCGATCGTCATCGGCTCGGGGCAGGCCGGGAATCCGCTCTGGGACAGCCTGACCGACCGTGGGTGGAGAGTCGCGTTAATCGAAAGGGCGCACCTGGGCGGGACGTGCATCAACTACGGCTGCACGCCGACGAAGACCATGGTGGCGTCGGCACAGGTCGCGTACTACGCGCGCCGCGCGGCCCGCTGGGGCGTCCGGGCCAGCGCGGTGAGTGTCGATCTGCCGCGCGTCATGGCGAGAAAGGATGCCGTGGTCCAGCAATCCCGGAACGGCAAGGAGAACCAGGCAGGGGGCCGAAAGAACCTGGACCTCTATCGCGGGCATGCGCGGTTCGTGGCCCCGCACGGCGTCATGGTTGGCGGAACATCACTGGAGAGTGACCACATCTTCATCAACACCGGCACCCGGGCGAGCGTTCCTCGCATTGAGGGCCTGGATCAGGTTGAGTACTTGACCAACGCCAGCATCCTCGAACTGAGGACTCTCCCCGAGCATTTGATCGTGTTGGGGGGAGGCTACATCGGCCTGGAGTTCGCGCAAATCTTCCATCGGTTTGGCAGCCGCGTCACCATCGTGCACAACGCCGTGCAGATCCTCAACCGCGAGGATGACGATGTCGCTGGGGAGCTCCAGAAGACACTCGAAGCCGAGGGGATTGGCTTCGTGTTGAACGCGCAAACGACCCGGGTGGCACGGGAGGATGGCCAGCTCGTGTTGAGCCTCGAGACGCCGGCTGGCTCCGAGACCGTATCAGGTACACACTTGTTGCTCGCCGCCGGGCGACGGCCGAACACCGACGACCTCGACCTCGACAAGGCGGGAGTCGAAACCGATCAGCGCGGTTACATCAAAGTCAATGGTCGCCTCGAGACCAATGCGCCTGGAATCTGGGCGTTGGGCGATGTGAAGGGCGGGCCCGCCTTCACGCACATCTCATACGACGACTACCAGATCGTCTACGGAAACCTCCTGGAGGGGAAGAACCTCAGCATTGCGGGCCGGATCGTGCCGTACGCCGTGTTCACGGATCCGCAGCTGGGCCGGGTCGGCATGACCGAGAAAGAGGCACGCGCCACCAAGCGCAAGCTCAAGGTGGGCAAGATCCCCATGACGTGGGTCGCTCGCGCGATCGAGCGGGATGAGACCGCGGGCCTGATGAAGCTCGTTGTGGATGCCGCGACCGACCGGATCTTGGGCGCGGCCATCCTGGCGACCGAAGGGGGAGAGCTCATCCACATTCTCGAGGCGCTGATGCTGGCTCAGGCCCCCTATACCGTTCTCAAGGGGGCGATCTATATCCACCCGACACTCGCGGAAGGGTTCTTCAGCCTCATGGACGGGGTGGCCCCGGTGGACTAGCCGGGTACCGCAACCGACGAGCTCGGCCAGCCGCTCCGCTGGTTTCTGCCGCAGACGGCGAAGGCGTCCACAAGGTCCGCTGCGCTGGGCGCGCCCAATCCGCGACGACGAGGCCGGCGCGCAACGCGGTTGCGATCGAGGTAGCGCAGGGCGGCCCGGCGAGGATCCCCGAGCCGATGCGCGCGATCCGCGCTGGACCAGGGAGCGCGCCGTCGGCAGCGAGACCTTCGTCGCTCCGTACCGCGCGCGACGACGGGGGGCGGCCAAAAAGTGCGGAGGCGCCCCGCAGCATCGAGGGCTTAGCGCCTAATCGGTGTCCGGTTTTCGGATCAGGGGGGCCGAGCGCCAGCAGATGCTGTGGCGTCCATGCCTCTTGGGGCTGATTCCCCATCCGAGAGAATGCAATGGCGGATCACCGAGCTCGCCTGCGCGGCGAGGGCGGCACCACCCAGTAGTAGAGCGTGGACCTGCCGACGCGTACCACCTTGTCGGCGCTCCAGTCGCCCAGCGCGTAGTTGTGCGAGACGATGCGGGTGCCGGGCCGTAGCTCGGCGAAAAGCTTTGGCCGAAGCCGCCGGGTGACCCCGGGCAGCAGGTACATCGTGACGACCGTGGCCGGCTGGATGTCGGCCCTGAAGATGTCGGCTTCAACGAAACGCACCAAGTCCCCGACGCCCGCCCTGCGAGCGTTGTCGGTTGCCAAGCGGACGCGATCCACCGCCATCCTTCTCATCACATGAGCGGAATCAGTGACACGCTGAAAGGCAAGACCCTCCTGCTCACGGGCGTCACCGGCTTTCTCGCGAAAGCCCTCCTGGCAATGCTGCTGGCCGATTTCGCGGAAGTCCGGCGCGTCTATGTGCTGATCCGACCCGACCCGGCGGCCGCCGACCCCCTGGCAAGCGTGCGATCCCGGCTCGAGCGGGAAGTCCTCGAGTCGAGCGCCTTCTTGCCGCTCCGGCAGCGGCACCGTGAAGCGTTCTCACGCTGGGCCGCCGG
>JBHGBL010000033.1:0-8174 GCA_041947015.1 Vicinamibacterales bacterium | reverse complement strand
CCGGGCCACGCCGACTACATCAAGAACATGATCACCGGCGCGGCCCAGATGGACGGGGCGATCGTGGTCGTGAGCGCCGTGGACGGCCCGATGCCGCAGACGCGCGAGCACGTGCTGCTCGCGCGCCAGGTCGAGGTTCCGTACCTCGTCGTCGCTCTCAACAAGGTCGACGCGGTGGACGATCCCGAGCTCCTCGACCTGGTCGAGCTCGAGGTGCGCGACCTCCTGAAGAGCTACAACTTCCCGGGCGACGACGTCCCGGTGGTCCGAGTGTCCGCGCTCAAGGCCCTGCAGGGCGACCCGGAGGCCGAGAAGGGCATTCTCGAACTGCTCGATGCGCTCGACAACTATGTTCCGCAGCCCGTGCGGGAGATCGACAAGCCGTTCCTCATGCCCATAGAGGACGTCTTCTCGATCTCGGGCCGCGGCACGGTCGTCACCGGCCGCGTCGAGCGCGGCAGGGTCAAGGTTGGAGACGAGACGGAGATCGTGGGCTTCGGGCCGACGTTCAAGCGCGTCGTGACCGGAGTCGAGATGTTCAAGAAGCTCCTCGACGAAGGCGTCGCCGGCGACAACATCGGCGTCCTCCTCAGGGGCACCGAGAAGACCGAGGTGGAGCGCGGACAGGTTCTGGCCAAGCCGGGCTCGATCACCCCGCACACCAAGTTCAAGGCAGAGGTCTACATCCTGAGCAAGGAAGAGGGCGGGCGCCACACGCCGTTCTTCAACGGCTACCGGCCGCAGTTCTACATCAGGACGACGGATGTCACCGGCTCGCTGCACCTGCCCGAAGGCGTCGAGATGGTGATGCCTGGCGACAGCACGCCGATCACTGCCGAGCTCATCACGCCGGTGGCCATCGAGCGCGGGTCGCGGTTCGCGATTCGCGAGGGCGGCCACACGGTCGGGGCGGGAACGATAACCGAGATAATCGAGTAGCGGCTCACCTCCGCGGGGCGCGGCTCGGGCGTGGGCCGCGCCCCGTTGCGAGGAGCGGGGCGAAGAGACATCATGCGGGACATGGTCACGCTGGCCTGCAGCGAGTGCAAGCGGCGGAACTACAACACGACGCGGAACAAGAAGAAGACGACCGAGCGCCTGGAGTTGAAGAAATACTGCCCTTGGTGCCGCACGCACACGCCGCACCGCGAGACGAAGTAGGCGCCGGACGACAGGTGAGAGGTTGCAGGCCAGTAGCTCAATTGGTAGAGCACCGGTCTCCAAAACCGGGGGCTGGGGGTTCGATTCCCTCCTGGCCTGCCAAGCTTGCCGGGTGACAGCCCGGCGTTCCAGGCGATTTTCCGAAGCAGGGCACTGAACGTGAAGACCGGAATGATGGAGAGCGTGAAGGGGGCGCCCACCAGGGCGCGCGACAACGTGACCGGTTGGTGGACCGACTTCCGCACGTTCCTCTCCGAGGTCCGCAACGAGCTCCGGCGGGTGACCTGGCCGTCGGGAAAGGAAGTCTACGCGACGACGATCGTCGTCATCCTGACCTCGATCTTCTTCGGCGTGTACCTCTGGGGCCTCGATGTCCTGCTCTCATGGGCGGTCAACTGGCTGTTCCGCTGGCTGGCTTGAGTATGACCGACGACCGCACGAAGCAGTGGTACATCGTCCACACTTACTCTGGGTTCGAGAAGAAGGTCGCCGAATCCCTGCAGCAGCGGGTGCAGGCTTACGGGCTGCAGGACGACGTGGGCGAGATCCTCATCCCAACCGAGGACGTGGTCGAGATGCGCGGTGGGCGCAAGGTGGTGACACCCAAGCGCTTCTTCCCCGGCTACATCTTGGTCGAGATGCACATGTCGGATCATGCCTGGCACGTCGTCAAGAACACTCCAAAGGTGACGGGCTTCGTCGGCGCCGGCGCGCGGCCGACGCCGCTCACCAAGGAGGAGGTCGATCAGATCCTGCTGCAGGTGACGAGCGCGGCGGAGAAGCCCAAGCCGAAGTACTCGTTCGAGCGCGGCGATCAGGTGCGGATAAACGAGGGGCCGTTCACCAGCTTCAACGGCGTCGTCGACGAGGTGAACCCCGACAAGAACACGCTGAAGGTCATGGTGACTATCTTCGGCCGGGCGACGCCGGTCGAGCTCGATTTCCTCCAGGTGGAGAAGGTCTAGTCTAGCTCCAGACGGAGAGGGTCCAGTCGGTTATGGCGAAAAAAGTACAGGCGATGGTGAAGCTCCAGATACCGGCGGGCAAGGCCACGCCGGCGCCGCCGGTGGGGACCGCGCTCGGCCCTCACGGCGTGAACATCATGGACTTCTGCAAGAATTTCAACGGCCGCACTGCAAGCCAGGAAGGCCTCATCATCCCGGTCGTGGTAACCGTCTACGCCGACCGGACCTACAGCTTCATCACGAAGACCCCTCCGGCGGCCGTGCTCCTCAAGCGTGCCGCGAACATCGCGAAGGGCTCCGCCGAGCCCAACAAGGCGAAGGTCGGCACCGTGACAGCGAAGCAGGTGGAGGAGATTGCGCGGACCAAGCTGCCGGACCTGAACTGCGACAGCCTCGAGGCGGCGATCCGGACGGTCGCCGGCACAGCGAGATCGATGGGGTTGGACGTCATCCAGTGAGGACTGAGGACTGAGGACTGAGTACCGAGCCCCGAGCCGCTGCTCGCCACTCGGCCCCCAGTCCTCGTTACTCAGTCCTTCGTGAACGTGGGAGGGCCTGGACGGCCCGCTGGCACCACGAAGGGGAAGAATGGCAAAACAAGGCAAGAAGTTCAGAGCTGCCAAGCAGCAGGTAGGGGACCGGGAGTACTCGCTCGAGGAAGCGCTCCCGCTGGTCCAGAAGGTCAGGTTCGCGCGTTTCGACGAGACGGTCGAGATGGCGTTCAGGCTCGGCGTGGATCCCAAGCACGCCGACCAGATGGTCCGGGGCACGGTCGTGCTCCCGCACGGATTGGGCAAGACGAAGAGGGTCCTGGCCATTGCCGGCGGAGAAAAGCAGCGCGAGGCGGAGGAGGCCGGCGCCGACGTCGTTGGCGGCGACGAGATTGTGGAGAAGATTCAGAGCGGCTGGATGGACTTCGAGGCTGTCGTAGCCACACCCGACATGATGAAGTCGGTCGGGCGCCTCGGCAAGATCTTGGGCCCGCGTGGCCTCATGCCCAACCCGAAGACCGGGACGGTGACGTTCGACATCGGCAAGGCCGTCCGCGAGATCAAGGCCGGAAAGGTGGAGTTCCGTGTGGACAAGACGGGCATCATCCACGCCCCGGTCGGCAAGGCGTCGTTCCCGAGCGAGCGATTGCTCGAGAACGCGAGGGCGCTGGTTGAAAGCATCGTCAAAGCGAAGCCCGCTGCGGCCAAGGGGCGCTACCTGAGGAGCATCACGGTCTCCTCGACGATGGGGCCGGGCGTGAGGGTTGACACGTCGGCGGTCGAGGCCGGCACCCGGCGTTAGGACGAAGGACCTGTTATGGCTTTGACCAGAAGCGAGAAGGAAGCCGAGCTGCGGCTTCTCGAGGAGACGTTCAGGACGGCGGAGAGCGCAATCCTGGTGGACTACCGCGGGCTCAACGTGCCCCAGGTGACGGAGCTGCGCCGCCAGGTGCGGGCGGCCAGAGGCGGCTACAGGGTGATCAAGAACACGCTCGCAAAGCGTGCGCTTCGCGGCACGCCGTTCGAGGCCCTGGAGCCCTTCCTTGAAGGCGGCACGGCGATGGCCTACACGGGCGAAGACCCGGTGGCGCTCGCCAGGACGCTGACGACCTTCGCGAAGGCGCAGCCGGCGCTTTCCATCAAGGGTGCGGTGGTGCAAGGGAGGGCCGTCAAGGCCGCCGAGGTGGCGGACCTGGCCTCGCTCCCCGGAAAGGCGGAGCTCTACGCGAAGCTGCTCTACGTGCTCCAGGGTCCGATGGTGCAGCTGCTCGGGGTGCTGAATGCTGTGCCCCGCGACCTGCTGAGCGTGCTCACGCAGGTGGAGAAGAAAAAGGGTGAGAACGCGGCGGCCGGACAGCCGGCCTGAGCTCGGACGGACGGTCGAACGCAAGGCAATCCTTACAACCGGCAGGAGAAGAAAGATGGCGGACGTTACGCAGCAGCAGGTTATCGACTACATCAAGGGCATCAGCGTGCTCGAGCTCTCCCAGCTCGTGAAGGCCCTCGAACAGGAGCTGGGAGTGTCGGCGGCGGCGGCGATGCCCGTTGCGATGGCGGGCGGCGGACCGGCCGCAGGCGCCGCGGCCGCGCCGGTCGAGGAGAAGACCGAGTTCGATGTGATCCTGACCGAGGTCGGCGACAAGAAGATCAACGTGATCAAGGTCGTGCGCGAGGTGACGAGCCTCGGCCTGAAGGAAGCCAAGGACCTCGTCGAGTCGGCCCCGAAGCCGATCAAGGAGGGGGTGCCGAAGGACGAGGCGGCGGCGATCCGGAAGAAGTTCGAGGAAGTCGGCGCGAAGGTCGAGATCAGGTAGCGCGTTCGGCCGCGGTGCCCGAGCGGCGGCCGGCTGGCCGCCGCGCCGCCCGCCCGGGACGGCAACACCCGCAGGCGGATCGCGTAGTTCGGCAACCTCGCGCCCCGGCCAGGGGCGCTGTGCTGGGACCTTCAGAGGATGTACAGCCTTCCGAAGAACGTTTACCGAGACCGCATCGACTTTTCGAAGATCAAGACAACCGTTCCGATCCCGAATCTCATCGAGATACAGAAGAAGTCCTACGAGCGGTTCCTGCAGATGAACCGGCTGCCATCCGAGCGGGAGGACGCCGGCCTGCAGTCGGTCTTCAAGTCGGTCTTTCCGATCAGCGATTTCCGCGAGAACTCCTCGCTCGAGTTCATCGAGTACTCCATCGGCAACTGGGAGTGCAAGTGCGGAAAGCTCGTTGGCCTTCACCACCTCCGCAAGCCGTGCGCCAGCTGCGGCGCGACGCTCGTGGCCGACCCGTACGGCGACCGCGAGGTCCTCTGCCCGCGCTGCGGGCGGCCGAACGATGCCCGCGGCGACCAGTGCGACATCTGCGGCCAAGCGGTCGGCCTCAAGCTGAAGTACGACGTGGACGAGTGCCAGGAGCGCGGCATGACCTTCGCCGTGCCGCTCAAGGTCACAATCCGCCTCGTCGTGTGGAACAAGGACGCCGACACGGGCGTCAAGACCATACGCGACATCAAGGAGCAGGAGGTCTACTTCGGCGACATCCCGCTGATGACCGAGAACGGGACGTTCATCATCAACGGGACCGAGCGCGTCATCGTCTCGCAGCTCCACCGCTCGCCGGGGGCCTTCTTCCACTCCGAGGACAAGACGCTCTACATCGCCCAGATAATCCCCTACCGCGGGTCATGGGTCGAATTCGAGTACGACTCGAAGAACCTCCTCTACGTGCGGATCGACCGCAAGCGGAAGTTTCTGGCGACCGTGTTCCTGCGCGCGCTCGGCCTCAGGGGTGCCGACGAGATCATCCGCGCCTTCCACGCGGTCGATCGCATCTACCTGAAGCAGGGAACCCTGTACTGGAGCGTCAGTGAGAGCCTCGTCGGGCTGCGGGCGGCCAAGGACATCACGATCCCCGGCTCCGAGATCGTCATCCATGCCGGCAAGAAGATCACAAACGCGGCTGTGGCCGCCCTTCGCAAGGCGGGCATCGAGGCCATCGAGGTGGCGGACGCCGAGCTCGAGGGTGCCTATGCCGCCGCGGATGTGGTGGACCCGTCCACAGGCGAGGTGATCCTCGAAGCCAACGAGGAGGTGACGCCGAGGGTCGTTTCGATAGCGCAGGAGAAGGGCGTAGACAAGCTCGAGGTGTTCTTCCCTGAGCGGGACGAGGTCGGCTCGATCATCTCCCAGACGCTCAAGAAGGACCCGATCCGGACGCACGAGGAGGCGCTCATCGAGATCTACCGCCGCCTCCGCCCCGGCGACCCGCCCACGCTCGACAGCTCCCGCTCGCTGTTCGAGAACATGTTCTTCAACCCGCAGAAGTACGACTTCTCGCGGGTCGGCCGGCTCAAGCTCAACACCAAGCTCGGGCTGAACACGCCGCTCGACGAGAAGATCCTGCATCCGCAGGATTTCTACGAGGTGATCCGGTACCTCCTGAAGCTGCGCAAGAACCCGGCCGCCGTCGACGACATCGATCACCTTGGCAACCGCCGAGTCCGCTCGGTGGGCGAGCTGCTCGAGAACCAGTTCCGCATCGGACTGGTCCGGATGGAGCGCGCCATCAAGGAGAAGATGTCGGTCTACCAGGAGATGGCGACAGCGATGCCCCATGACCTGATCAACGCGAAACCGGTCATGGCGGCAATCCGAGAGTTCTTCGGCTCGTCGCAGCTCTCGCAGTTCATGGACCAGACGAACCCGCTCTCGGAGGTCACCCACAAGCGCAGGCTTTCGGCGCTGGGTCCGGGCGGCCTCTCGAGAGAGCGCGCCGGGTTCGAGGTCCGCGACGTACACCCTACGCACTACGGTCGCATCTGCCCGATCGAGACGCCTGAAGGCCCGAACATCGGCCTGATCTCGTCGCTCTCGTGCTACTCGCGGATCAACGAATTCGGCTTCATCGAGTCGCCCTACCGCAAGGTGAAGGACGGTCGCGTCACCGACTACGTGCTCATCACCGCCTCAGGGGCCTCCCGTTTCAAGGTGGGCGAGGTGGTGGAGACGGACCGCGTCGAGGAGGAGGCCGCCGCCCTGCGGGCGAAGGGCAAGCGCGGGCCAGACTACGAGCCCTACTCGTTCTACCTCTCGGCCTGGGAGGAGGACCAGTACGTCATCGCTCAGGCGAACGCGGTCGTGGACGAGCGCGGGCGGTTCGTCAATGACCGCATCAATGCCAGGCAGGCCGGCAATTTCATCCTGGTGCCGCGCGAGAACGTCCAGTTCATCGACGTCTCGCCGAAGCAGCTGGTTTCGGTGGCCGCCTCGCTCATCCCGTTCCTCGAGCACGACGACGCCAACAGGGCGCTCATGGGTTCGAACATGCAGCGCCAGGCGGTTCCGCTGCTCAGGGCGCGGGCGCCGTACGTCGGCACCGGTATGGAGCACATCACGGCGCGCGATTCGGGCGCGGTCGTGGTGGCGCGCCGCTCTGGCATCGTCGACTACGTGGACTCGCAGCGCATCGTCGTGCGAGTGCAGGCAGAGGGCGGCGACGGCAGCCAGGAGATGGGCGCGGACATCTACAACCTGACGAAGTTCAAGCGGTCGAACCAGAACACCTGCATCAACCAGAAGCCCATCGTCCACGTCGGGCAGAAGGTCCAGAAGGGGCAGGTGCTGGCCGACGGCCCGTGCACGGAGCTCGGCGAGCTGGCCCTCGGGCGCAACGTGCTCGTGGCGTTCATGCCGTGGCGCGGCTACAACTTCGAGGACGCGATCCTCGTCTCGGAGCGGATGGTCAAGGACGACTACTACACGTCGATCCACATCGAGGAGTTCGAGATAGAGGCCCGCGACACGAAGCTCGGGCCGGAGGAGATAACGAGGGACATCCCGAACGTGTCGGAGACGTTCCTGAGGGACCTCGACGACAGCGGGATCATCAGGATCGGGGCGTCGGTCAAGTCCGGGGACATCCTGGTCGGCAAGGTAACGCCCAAGGGGGAGACGCAGCTGACGCCGGAGGAGAAGCTGCTCCGGGCCATCTTCGGCGAGAAGGCCGGCGACGTTCGCGACGCGTCGCTCATCTGTCCCCCGGGGATCGAGGGCATCGTCGTTGGCGTGAAGATCTTCTCGCGCAAGGGCATCGAGAAGGACGAGCGGGCGAAGGCCATCGAGGCCGAAGAGCTCGAAATGATGGAGAAGAACCTGCAGGACGAGGTCCGCATTCTCCACGACGAAGTGAAGAAGCGGATCGTCGCCATGCTGCAGGGCCAGACTCTGAGGTCCGACCTCTACGACGAATACGGCCGCGAGAGGCTGCTGAAGAAGGGCACCGAGCTGACTGCCGAGATCCTGCAGAAGCTGCCCTACGACCAGATGGTCCGCGTGAAGCTCGCCTCCGACGACGGGCGGATCGAGGAGGACCTGCGCGACCTCGAGGAGAGGACGGAGCGCCAGGTCGAGGTCATCAGGCAGCTGTTCGAGGAGAAGAAGGAAAAGATCCGAAGGGGAGACGAGCTGCCGCCCGGCGTGATCAAGCTGGTCAAGGTGTACGTCGCGATGAAGCGCAAGCTGTCGGTCGGCGACAAGATGGCCGGCCGGCACGGCAACAAGGGCGT
>JBHGBL010000032.1:0-9385 GCA_041947015.1 Vicinamibacterales bacterium | reverse complement strand
TCGCCCCAGCGGCCGGCCGCCGGCCCGACAGGCGCCCTCTGCCGCAGACCCTGAAGCGTCCTTCGTGTCCTCGTATCTTCGTGGCCCCGTGGAAATCGACCGCGTCGATCCCCCTCAGATGACCAGGTAGCCGAGCGCGAAGGTTGCGATCACCGCCGCCCAGATGGCCGCGTAGAGCGGGACGAACTTCTTGCGCCTCTCCAGGTTCTCAGGAAAGAGGACAGGCTTGCCGGCGAACTTGCCGCGCGGGCGGTTCGGGAAGAACAGCGTCTTGTAGGTTTCTATCGTCGCTATCGAATAGCCGGCGCCGCCGAGGGCCGCGAGAAGGTAGCTGTTGGTGAACGGTGAGAGGAGCGCCGCGTAGGCGCCCGCGATGACCGGGCTGCGGAAGAATTTCAGCCACTCGAAGCCCTCTATGGGCGCGTCCTTGAATGCGCCGCCGAAGGCGATCAGCCACCCGAGCGACGAGCCGATCGCGCCGAAGACCGCCCACCGCGGGGCTGCGAACTTCGCGTCGTTGACCAGGAAGACGGCCGCGCCCGTCAGGATGAAGACCGCAGCATAGGCGGCGGCGACGGCGGCGCGCCTCGGGCCCGGAGGCATCACCCGGCCGAAGACGTGGAACTGCATCGGGATGAAGTACTTCGACTGGTCCTCGTTGCGGATGAAAACCTTGTAGAACTCGGTGGTGCCCCGCTCGCACACGTAGGTGACCCCGAAGAGCAGCGCCAGCCCCCCGGCCGACAGCCACTCGCGCGGCACGGCGGTGACGATGAGGGGCGCGATGATGGCGGCGATGATCACGCTCCGCTTGAAGCGGCGGAACCCCTCGTGGGGGGCGTCCTTGTACATGCCCCAGGTTGCTATGTGGGTGCCGGCTGCCAGGCCGACGATGAGCGCGGCGAGGTACGTCATGGTTCGTGTCGCGGCGGCAAAGGGAGATATTCTATCGCAGGCCACGGGTCCGGCTCATCGGTTGCACACTTAACGGTAACAAGGGCCCAAGCGCCCGGTTATCCTTTCGGATACACTACGAACGCCACTCGCTTTGCCCCCGTTCGGAGTCAGGGTCTCGATGTACGACGCGATCGTTGTCGGAAGCGGGTTCGGCGGCTCCATGGCCGCCTGCCGCCTCGTTGAAGCTGGTTGGAAGGTCCTTCTCCTCGAACGCGGCTCCCGGGTCCGGCGCGGGCCCCACAACCGCCAGCCGCGCGCGACGCTCGAGTTGACCGAGCACTATTCGCGCGAGAGCGCTTACAAGGTGGTCGAAGGCGGCTACGGGCCTGACGCGGCGAGCGTCTTCTGCCTCGGCGGGCCGTCGGTTTTCTATGGCGGCGTCTCTTTCAGGTTCCGCGAGGCCGACTTCGTCCCGGACCCGGACATCGTCGGCGGGTCGGGAGCGCGCTGGCCTTTCCGATACCAGGACCTGGAGCCCTACTACGATTGCGCCGAGCGTGTGATCGGTGTGGCCGGCGACGACAGCGACGACCCGACGCGGCCGCCGCGGCGCGTGCCGTTCCCGCACCCACCGGCGCCGCTCGCGCGCGTGTCCGAGACCGTCCGCGACGCCGCCAGGTCGCTCGGCCTGTCGCCGTTCCCGCTGCCGCTCGCAATCAACCACAAGCCCGCAAACGGCCGCCAGCCTTGCGACGCCTGCCGGATGTGCGACACCTACGCCTGCGCGATCGAGGCGAAGAACGACCTGGAGGTTGCCGTGCTGTCGCCGCTCGAGCGCGCCGGCCTCGAGGTCCGTCCCGACCTCGTCGTCAACAGGCTCGACTGGGCCGGCAGGCGCATCACGGGCGTCCGCGGGTGGGACAGGGTACGGGGCGAGGAGGTCAGGTTCGAGGGCCGCTACGTGATCGTGGCGGCGGGCGCGCTCGGCTCGCCGCACCTGCTGCTCGCATCCGGCCTCGCGGGGGCGAACCCGGCGGGCGACGCAATCGGCCGCTACCTGTGCCGCCACTGCTGCGCGATGGTCTTCGGCTTCTGCAACTTCCGGCCCGACCCGGCGAAGGTCTTCCACAAGCAGCTCGCAATCCTCGACTACTACTTCGGCGACCCGGCCGTGAGGAAGTTCCGTTCGAGGCGCGTGGGCAGCATTCAGCAGATCACGACGCCGCCCGCGGCGCTGATGAACGTGCACATGGGTTCGTTCTGGGAGAAGGTGCCGCTCGGAGGGTTCGTCGAGCACCTCATCAGCATGCTGGTCATCGCCGAGGACCAGCCGCGCGCGGACAACCGGGTGAGTGTGGACGCCTCGGACCTGGACGGCGTCGGGCTGCCGCGGCTCGTCGTCAGCCACCGCTACACGGCCGCGGACGAGACGAGGCGGCGGATGCTCGTCAGGCGGGCCAAGCGGATCCTGCGCCGCGTGGGGGCGTGGTCGTTCTACACCCACAACATCAAGACCTTCTCGCATGCCTTCGGGACAGTGAGGATGGGTGAGGACCCGTCCACCTCGCCGCTCGACCCGGACTGCAGGTTCCGCGGCATCGACAACCTGTTGGTGGTCGACGGGAGCGCTCTGCCCACGGGCGGGGCGGTCAACCCCAGCCTAACGATCGCGGCCAACGCCTTGAGGGCCGCCGACAGGCTGGTCAACGGAGGAGCCCGATGAGCGACATGCCAACCGGACGCCCCATGAGGGTTTGCATGCTCGGGTGCGGCCGGGTGGCCGAGACGCACGCCGGCGCCACCGCCGCCCTCGGCGGTCTGATTGTCCGCTCCTTTGCCAGCAGGTCGCGGGAGAAGGCCGAGGCGCTCAACAGGAAGCATCGCGGCGCGGGGGCTTTCGGCTCGTACGCCGAGGCGCTGGCCAGCGAGGCGGTGGACGTCGTCGCCGTGCTGACGCCGCCTTCGTCCCACCTCGAGTGGGTGCTCGCCGCCATCGAAGCGGGGAAGGACGTCGTCGTCGAGAAGCCGCCCGTCGTGCGATCGTCCCAGTTCGACGCGATCCAGCGCGCGTGCATGGCGACAGGCCGCCTCGTCTACGTCGCGGAGAACTACTTCTACAAGCCGCTCCTCGCCGCCGTGCGCGGGACGATCCATAGCGGCGCGATAGGCGAGCCGCTGTTCGTTCAGCTCAACGCGGTGAAGCGGCAGAGGACGGGCAACTGGCGGGACGAGGAAGCGATGGCCGGCGGCGGGGCGCTGCTCGAGGGCGGAATCCACTGGGTCAACTTCGCCGGCGGGCTCGGCTACACGATCCGTTCGGTCAAGGCCGTGCGCCCCGGCGCCCCCTCAGGGCTGGAGCGCAGCATGGCGCTGCTCTTCGACTACGTCGATGGGCCGGCCGGTGTGCTCCTGTACTCCTGGGAGGTAGCGTCGCCGCTCAAGGGGCTGCGGCAGTCGCGCATCTACGGGCGCGAAGGTGCGATGACCTTCGAGACCAACGGCCTCATCGCGGTGACCTCCGGGCGGAAGTGGAAGGTGATCTTCCCGGGGGTCCGCGACATCCAGGGATACAAGGCGATGTGGACCGACTTCGTCGCGGCCTGGCGGCTCAGGAGCGAGCCGCGGATGACGCTCAAGCGCGCGCGCCGGGACATCGAGCTCGTCGAGGAAGCCTACCGCTCCGCGGGCGTGGAGCTGCCGGATATCGGAGTCACCTCTTGATCCGCTTGATCCGCTTGCCGCGCGGCTCATCGCAAGCGGGACCGACGGGCGTCCAGCTGGCTGCCAGGTATCGGGGTCTCAGGCGCCGCAGCACTTCTTGAACTTGCGGCCGCTGCCGCATGGGCACGGCTCGTTCCGGCCTGTCGCCGGCGCGCGCCGCTCCCCGGATGCCTCGGCCTGCTCGACCATGCGCAGGAGCCTCGCCCTCGCGGGATCCTCGGCGGCGAGCTTCACGGCGTACGGCAGGACGTGCGTGAAGAAGGCCTTGAAGGCCGGGCACAGGTAGTTCAACCCACCCTCGCCATCGGCAGTCGGCGCGAACCTGTCTTTAGGGCAGCCGCCGTTGCACATCGGCAGCACGCCGCACTCCCGGCACTGGCGCGGCAGCGTTTCCTGCTTGGCCTGGCCGAATCTTCGTTGAGCGGGCCCTTCGAGGATGTCGGCGAGCGATGTGCGAGCGATGTTGCCCACGAGGTGCGCGGCGTCCGCGAAGTGGTCGCACGAGTACACGTCGCCGTTCCTTTCGACGACGGGGATGTCGCCGCAGGTCGGCCGGAAGATGCAGAGCGAATGCGGGAGGCCGCGGGTCGGCCGCGTGGCCTCGTCGAAGAGCTGCACCTGGATTCTGGCCGTGTCGCGTTCGACCCACTCGTCGAAGACCGCGCACAGGAAGCGGCCGTAGGCGTCCGCAGGCACGCTCTCGGGGGTCACAGCCGGCGCGCCGTCACCGCCCCGCTCCGCCTCCTCCCGGGTGCCTGGAGCCAGCCGGACGAGCGGCAGCAGGCTGAGCGACGCGGCTCCGATCCTCCGGAAGAACCTGTAGACCGCGAGCGGCTGGACCACGTTCGCCGCGTGAACGACAGCCAGTATGTCGGTGGGAACGTCGCGCCGCTTCAGCAGGTCGAAGGCCCGCATCACGCGCGCATGCGTCGGCTCGTGTCCGCGCGTCACCCGGTAGCGGTCGTGCAGGTCGGCCGGGCCGTCCAGGCTCAGGCCCACGCGGAAGCCCTCCTCCGCGAGGAACCCGGCCCACCTCTCGTCGAGGAGGATCCCGTTCGTCTGGATCCCGTTCACGATCCGCGTCCCCGGCCGGCGGTGCTTCCGCTGGATCTCGACGATGGTCCGGAAGTAGTCGATGCCGGCGAGCGTCGGCTCTCCGCCGTGCCACGAGAAGGCGACGGTCGTCCCCGGGGCGGCCTCGATGTGCTGAACGATGTATCGCTCGAGGAGGTCGGGGGGCATGAGGGCGCCGCGTGGGAGGCCGGGGTGCAGGTCTCCCTTGTCGAGGTAGTAGCAGTAGCGGCACTCCAGGTTGCACGCCGCGCCTGCCGGCTTTGCGAACACCTGGAATTCCCGCGTTGCCCTTGCCAAAGATGCCTCCGAGTTCCTGGCGCCGCTGCCACCCCCGCCTTGACCCCGCTCTCGCTCGGCCGCCCTGGCGCGCGTTGCGCGCCGGCCGCACTTTCTCTTGTCTTTCGGGCGCCCCGGCAGTAGAACTGTCTTTCCCGCGGCTGAGGTCGCCGCAGTGTCGGCTTTCGACGGAGGATCGAGATGAACCAGGAGATTATCGATCTGTACGACGAGTACATCCATGGGGGAATGACCCGCCGGGTCTTTCTCGAGAGGCTGGCCGCATTCGCTGGCAGCTCCGCGGTCGCGCTCGCGCTCCTGCCCGTGCTCGAGGGCCGTTCTGAGCAGCAGGCGCCGCTCGTGCCCGAGAACGCGCCGAACCTGCTCATCCGGAAGGCCGAGTACGAGGCTGCCGGCGCGAAGATGACGGGCTACCTCGCGAGGCCGAAGGGCACACAGAAGCTGCCGGCGGTGATCGTCATCCACGAGAACCGCGGATTGAATGCGCACCACGAGGACGTGACGAGGCGCATGGCAACCGAGGGCTTCCTGGCTCTCGGGGTGGACATGCTGTCGCCGCTCGGCGGCACGCCGGCCGACCCGAACGAGGCGGGCAAGATGCTGAGCAGCCTGAACCAGGACGAGACGGTCGCGCGCCTGGTGGGCACGGTGAAGTTCCTGGCGGCGCACCCCGAGTCGACCGGCAAGGTTGGCGCGATCGGCTTCTGCTGGGGCGGGGGGATGGTCAACTCTCTTGCGGTCGCGGCCGGGCCGGCTCTCCACGCCGGCGTTCCGTACTATGGGCGGCAGGTTCCCGCGGCGGACGTCCCGAAGATCTCCGCGCCGCTTCTCCTTCACTACGCCGGCACGGACGAGCGCATCAACGCGGGAATCGCCGAGTACGAGGCGGCGCTCAAGGCGAACAACAAGACGTACCAGATCTACATGTACGAAGGCGCCGGCCACGCCTTCAACAACAACACGGGGCCGCGCTACAACAAGGAGGCGGCGGAGCTGGCCTGGGGGCGCACGATTGCGTTCCTCAAGAAGCACCTGGCAGGCTAGCTCGGCTTCCCGAGGCCGGCGCTCTTGCTGCCGGCCGCCCGCGGCAGGCTGCGGACCGCGACGGTCCGCCCTGCCGCTCCCCGCGCCTGGTGCGCCCGCCCTCAGCTTTCGTGACCTCCCCTGTCACACTCATCTCCCAGAATCTTCCCTAGGCCGGCTTTGTCCCAGGGTTCCGTCAGATTCTGTGCAACTTCGGGACGTTCGCGGCTTGACAGCCGGAGAGAGCCGCGCCAGTATCGACGCGCTCCCACTCGATGCTGGCGCCGGTCTTGCCCCAGGGCGGTAACGACGTTGATGCCCGAGAGCGAGCGCACCCGCTTCATCGATTCCTTTTCCAGGCTCACCTGGCCGACCGGGGCGTTCCGGTTCGCTCCCGCCGCGACGGCGGAGCGTTCCGAACGGGATGCTCGCCAGGGCGAGCCGGGTAGTGGCCCGCCGCGACTCACCGCAGCTGCGGTGGACTTGCTGCATGACTGCCAGCTTTCACCTAGCTGGCTTTCAACCGTTCGTTTGTGCCCCCTTTTCGACCTTAGGTGACAACGATGAGGGAGGACAGCGTTATCTGCCCGGGCGATGTGGTCTCTGGGCTGGAGTCCTCCGAGCTCGTCGAGATCCAGCGTGTCGTCCCCTTTGGGAACAAGACGCTCGTCGAAGGAGTCGGGCTTCAGTCGCGCCGGATGGTGAAGCGCCTTTTGGGTCCCGAAGAGATGTCGGCCCTGGTCAAGATTCGCGGCCCACAGTACACGTTCGATGGCGACGCGACCCTGTTCCTTCTCGGTGCCGAGGCAGAGCGCATCCGTGTCGCTCACCAATTCGATCCTCTCTTCGCGGTCAACTCCAGCATCGTCGATCCGCTTCCTCATCAGGTGGAAGCGGTGTATCGCTACCTCCTGCCCCTGCCGAGAATCCGCTTCCTGCTCGCCGACGACACGGGTGCGGGCAAGACGATCATGGCCGGCCTTCTGATCAAGGAGCTGCTCTTCCGCGGCGTGCTCCAGAAGGTTCTCATCGTGACGCCGGGCGGCCTCACGAAGCAGTGGAAGGAGGAGGAGCTTCAGGAGAAATTCGGGCTCTACGCACGGCTCGTGAACCGGGCGTCCTTCGAGGCGGAACCTGGTCAGTTCTCTCGTTACGAAGAGGGAATCTTTGTCACCTCTATCGATTTCCTCGCCCGCAACGAGGGTTGTCTCAAGGCCGCCTCTGAGACCCAGTGGGACCTCGTCGTGATCGACGAGGCTCATAAGCTGTCCGCCTACGAGTACGGGGCCAAGCTGGAGGAAAGCGAGCGCTACAAGGCGGTGAAGGCGCTAGCTCGCAAGACCGATCACCTGCTCTTTCTCACGGCGACTCCGCACCGGGGAAGGAAGGACACCTTCCGCCGGCTGCTCCTCCTCCTCGACGAAGACTTGTTTCAGAAAGACGAACATGTCGCCGACCGGGTCCGCGAGCAGGCAGCGCCCTACGGCGCATCTGGCGAGGAGGAGTTCGAGGACGAGCGGCCGATCACCAAGGCGCGGAACCGGTTCTTCCTCCGTCGCCTGAAGGAGGAGATGGTTGACTGGGACAACCACGCGCTCTTCAAGGACCGCCATACGAAGACCGTCGGCTACGAGCTCACCCCGGAGGAAAAGGCGCTCTATGACGAGGTGACGAGCTACGTCCGCTCGAAGCGCAAGGAGGCCAAGGCAAAAAGGAACCGGAACGTCGAGCTGACCCTGATGGTGATGCAACGACGCCTGGCCAGCAGCCTCTACGCCATCACGAGGACCCTAGAGAACCGGCTGCGCGCCCTCAATGAAGTTCTGTCCATACTGCGAGATCCAAGCCGCTCCGAGGCTGAGAAGAAGCGGCTGTTCCGCGGAACGCCCGACCCCGGCGACCCTCGCGACATCACGGAATACGAGGACCTCACCGAAGAGGAACGCGAGCGGATCGACCAGAGGATCTTCCGTCAGGTGCTGACGGATAACCCGGAGAAGGTGGAGGAGGAACGGGACGAAGTCCAGCGCCTCTTCCGGTTGGCTGACAGCCTGAAGCACCACAAGGAAGCGAAGTTCGCGGAGCTCCTCGCCGTCCTCGACTCCTCGGACGTGATCCGCGCGGAGGACGAGAAGCTCCTGATCTTTACGGAGCATCGCGACACGCTCAACAGCCTCGCCAGGCGGCTCGAGGAGAAAGGGTACACTGTCGCCACGATCCACGGCGGCATGGACGTGGACTCTCGCAAGCAGGCCCAGCGGCAGTTCAGGACGCGGGCCAAGATCATGGTCGCGACCGACGCCGCGGGCGAAGGAATCAACCTCCAGTTCTGCCGATACCTCATCAACTGGGACATCCCCTGGAACCCAAACAGGCTCGAACAGCGCATGGGCCGCATCCACCGGTACGGCCAGGCCGACGACGTATGGGTCTACAACCTCGTAGCCCAGAACACCCGGGAGGGATCCGTCCTGCAGAAGGTCCTGTCGAAGCTCGATGTCATGCGCGAGCAGATGGGATCCGATCGCGTCTACGACGTGATCGACGAGTGGCTGGAGCACGTCCCGCTGGTTCGGCTGATCGAGAGTGCCATTGACACAGACGACGAATCCGCCGCAGCGCGACAGACCGACGCGGCACTGACAACAGCCACGAACGAGAGAGCCGCCCGGCTCATGGCCCTCCAAAAGAAGATATCGCTTGCCTCTCGCCTCGACTTGAGATCCGCGCGCGAGCTGCGCGACGCGTCGGACGAGCGTCGGCTTCAGCCGTTCTTCGTCCAGCGGTTTTTCGAGCGCGCGTGGGCGGCTTGCGGCGGCACGGTCCGCGAGGACGAACACTTCCCGGTCTGGCACGTCGGCGCGACACCGACAGCCCTGCTGGAGCTCGCCCGCGAGCGTCGGCAGCCTCTGGCGGAGGCCTACGACACGCCCTTCGTTTTCGACAAGCAGCTCGTCAGCGTCGCCAGCAAGGTGCGTGTCCCGGAGCGAACCAAACTGATGGGACCCGGGCATCCGCTTTTCGACACCTTGATCGACTGGGCGGTCCGCGAGGCGCGGCAGGCCTTCGCCAAGGGGGCGACCCTGGTGGACCCGAACGTCGCCAGGCCCCAGCGGATCTGGCTCGTCCGCTCGACGATCGAGGATGGTCGTCGGGCGTGGCGGCAGGATCGCCGCAAGCCTCCGGCTCACGAGCGCCTCGCCGTGGTCGTTCAAGACCACATGGGCCTTCGCACGACCTCGCCGTCGTACATGCTCAACTGCACGGCTCCCGAGACGGTCGTGCCGGTTCCCGACGTGGAACCGCGGTCCACGGAGGAGATTCAGGCGTGGGCCTACGAGCAGATCACCGAACGGCAGCTCGACCAGGTGAA
>JBHGBL010000031.1:0-9847 GCA_041947015.1 Vicinamibacterales bacterium | reverse complement strand
CTGCGTGCCACAAGAACGGCGTCTACAAGGGGACTCCGCGCGAGTGCGCCGGCTGCCACCGCACGGACTACGACGCGGCTCGAAGCCCCAACCACGTTGGGGCGGGTTTCCCGGTTTCCTGCGAAAGCTGCCACCAGGCTTCGTCGCCGACGTGGCAGAGCGGGTTCAACCACAACGCCTTCTTCCCGCTCCTCGGGAGACACGCGGAGCAGGCCTGCACGTCGTGTCACCGGTCGAACGTCTACAGGGGCACGCCGCGCGAATGCTATCCATGCCACCAGGCGAACTACGAGCGGGCGGCGAACCCGAACCACCGTGCGGCCGGTTTCCCGACCACGTGTGACGCCTGCCACAAGCCGGCCGACCTGGGATGGCAGCAGGGACGTTTCGACCACACGTGGTTCCCGATAAGCTCCGGGCGCCACGCCGGCAACTCCTGCTCGGCGTGCCACGCGGACGCGTCCAACTTCAAGGTCTTCAGCTGCCTGACATGCCACGACAGGGCGCGGACGGACCAGAAACACGCGAACCGTGCTGGTTATCGCTACGACTCGCTGGCCTGCTACAGCTGTCACCCGCGCGGAACCGAGTGAGCCGATTGCTGCCTGTCCGCGAAGGCACCGAGCGAAGGCCACCTCGCGGCGGCAGACGAGCGCGAAAGCGAAGGTTGGTGAAGATGACGAGAACGAGCGAACGCCTTGCCGCACTCGCACTCTCGCTTGCGTTTCTCTCTGTCGCAGGCGCGCCGCGTCCCGCGGCGGCCCAGGCGTCTCACGGTGTCCGGGTTTCGCTGTTCGCCCAGGGCGCGACAACGACCACGACTGAGGGCCAGAGACGCAGCTTCAGCGAAGTCGTGACGACGGTGTCCGTGCAGCCGCGTGCGAGCGACACCACCCTGTTCGACTACGCGCTGGACCTGCGGGTTGCCGGGTACCCGACATCGTCGGCGAGCCGTTCGACCCGGGTTTCCATCTACGATATGTCGATAACCGCGCGCATGCGACAGGGATCGGTCGCCGTGCGGGCGGGGCAGATGTGGCTGAACGATCTGGGCGCGCTCGGCTCGGTGGGCGGCGGCCTGGTGGAATACCGCAAGCCAGATCAGCTTGGGTCGATGCACCTTCGCGCCGGCGCGTTCGCTGGCGCCGAACCGCGGATACTCGAGGCCGGCTACGCGCGCGGCATTCGCAAGCTGGGGGGCTACGTCGCACTCGATGGAAACGGTGCGCGGCGCCATGTCGCCGGCTACGTGAATGTAGGCAACAGGGGAGTGACCGAGCGCTCCGTACTGGTCTTCACGAACTTCGTTCCGGTCGGTCGAAACGTCTTCGTGTACCAGGCCGCCGAGTACGACTTGACGGGGCCTGCCGGGCAGGGCAAGGGAGGGCTCAGCTATTTCTTCGTCAACGGCCGCATCTCGCCCGCGAGTCGGGTAGAGATCCAGGGCACGTTCCACCGCGGAAGGTCGATCGACTCGCGGACGATAACCGAAGATCACCTGCGCGGCAGGCCGGTGGAGCAGCGCGCCCTCGACGGGTTGCTGTTCGAGTCGTCCAGCGGGCGCGTGACGGTGACGGTAGCCAGCGGCGTCCGCGTCTTCGCCGGCTACGGGCGCGATCGGAACAACCGCGACGAGGTGGTCACCGGCAGGACGAGCTTCGGCGTCTTCGCTTCCAACCTGCTCGGTTCGGGAATCGACGTCAACGTCACGGATTCCCGTATCGATCGTCCGGGCGGGGCCTCCTATGACTCGTGGTTCGTATCGGTCGGGCGCACTCTCGCGTCGCGCGTCTACGTCACCGCCGACTACACCACCTCGCTGGCAGTCGTCCGCTACACGGGCGCCGGCGGCTTCACCGTCCTCAGCCGGCCGCACACGCGCAGGTATGGACTGTCTGGAATGGTGAACTTGACGAGGTCGGCATCCCTGCTCATCACCGGCGAGCATACGGACGATGACGCCTTCAGAGAGAACAGGGTGCTGTCTGGCCTGACGTACCGTTTCTGACCTTCGTCACTGGAGCGGGCTGACCCCGGCCTCCGCGATGGGCCGCTCGATCTCGTCCGGTTCAGCCGGCTTCGTCACGTGCGCCTGAAACCCGCTCTCGAACGAGCGCCGGCGATCCTCGCCGACGAAGCGGCGCTGGACCTCGCTCGGAGGGACGCCGAACCACTCCTCGCAGGCGGTGTTGACCCGGCGGTAGCGGCAGGTATTGTCGATGTACGAGATGAGGGCGGGCTGCGAGTCGATGATGAGTCCAAGCTCGGTCTCTCTCTCGCTCAGCGCGCGCTCGGCTGCCTTCCGCGCGCTTCACGTGCCGCCACCAGTTCATCGGCCTTCCGCTCGACGGACATGCCGAGGTCTTTTGTTGCCATCGCTGCGGACACACACGGCCCGCCGAGCTCGACGTCAGGACCTCGGGGCGGCCGCGCGCGCTGGTATTCGTACCGCACCGCCCGGTTCTTCATGAACCGCCGGCGGAAGGCGCCAAGCGCGCGCCGGGAGGCGCAGCCCGGGTGGTCTCACTCGCAATTCCATCATTCGTGCCTCATGCCGCCATGACTGCGCCAATGGGCGCGAAGGCGTCCCCGAGCAGTCGTGGCGCCTCGCCTTCGAGTTGCGGTACCTGCTCGAAGCGAGCCTCACCAAGGAGTTTTCGGGTCCGCCGGATGAGGTCTCTGTAAGGTAGCCGGTAGCCTCCCTCCGCGGCGGCGCGCCACAGGTACCACGTCAGCGCGCCATGGAAGTCCCCTTCGATCCACGCGTCGGCTGAGCCCTGCTGCGAAGCGCACGCGGCAATCAGCACGGCCCCGTGCTCGGCTGCCCTCTTCCCGAACCGCGTCACCGTCAGCTCTTCGCGCGGGGCCGAGAACGTCTGGCTGCGATTCGGTCCCAGGTCTTCGATGCACAGGTTCTCGCGGTGCCTGATATCGGGCGGCGGCACGATCGACCTGCGCTGGACCGGGATCGGCGGCACCCAGTCACGCAGGCCCGTGCCCGCGTGGCAGCAGTCGAGTATCACGGTGACGTTCACGCCCTCCGCCGGTTCTCCCACGCACCTGCCGAGCTCGTCGTCCGTGAACGGTGAGTCCCAGTCGTGATCGTAGGGGCAGATGATCTCGTCGAGGCCATCGGCCAGCTCGTCGCCGTCGCGGTCGCGCACCTGGGAACCGTGGCCCGAGTATTGGAAGACCAACACGTCACCGCTTCGGGCGCCATCGACCAGCCAGGCGAGGCGACGGCGTATCGCCTCCGATGTCGCGCGCTCATCGGTCAGCAGCCTGACGGCATCCTTGCCGTCGAATCCGTAACGCGTCCTGAGGACCTCGCTGGTCTGAAGAACGTCGTTGACGCAGCCTCGCAGGTTGTTGCGCGGATCCGGGTAGCGGTTGATTCCGACGAGCAGCGCTTTTCTCGCCATGGCGCCTCCTTCGGCAATATCATCGCGCGCGAGAAGAGGCCCTGCTGCACGGAGAATGCGCGGAGGCGCCGTCGAGGCGAGATTGTGTGCAGGAGGTCAGCGATCAGCGATCAGCTTTCAGCTTTCAGCTTTCAGCTTTCAGCTTTCAGCGATCAGCTATCAGCTTTCAGCTTTCAGCGATCAGCGATCAGCTATCAGCGATCAGCTATCAGCTATCAGCTATCAGCGATCAGCTGCGGCGCCGCCGGGTCCGCCAGAGATAGCTGGCTTCCGGCGCGCTCTGCGAGGTGCCGCTGGCGCGGCTGGGTCGATTGCGCCAGCGCCCGGTACAACCGCTCGTAGCGCTCCACCATCAGGTCGACCGAGAAGTTCTCGGATGCATGCCGGCGGCACGCTGCGGCCGGGATCCCGAGTGACCTGGCTCGGGCTGCCATTTCATCGATGTCGCGGCAAACCCAGCCGCTCACGCCGCTTTTGACTACCTCGCTAACCGAGCCGCCCGGCAGCGCGAGCACCGGCGTCCCGCAGGCCATCGACTCGATCATCACCAGGCCGAATGGCTCGTTCCACTGGATAGGGAAGAGCATGGCCATGGAGTTGCCGAGGAGTTCCTGCTTCGCCCGATGGTCGGCTTCGCCGACGTACTCGATGAAGCGGCCGTCGATCCGCGGCTTGACCTCGCTTTCCCAGTAGGCCCGGAACGCCGGTTGTATTTCGCCGGCGATCTTGAGCGGGATGTCAGCCTTGCGCGCGGCCTCGATGGCGAGGTGCGGCGCCTTGCTGGGCGATATGCGCCCCAGGAAACTGAGGTAGTGCCGCTTGCTCTCGACGAAGGCGTAGCGGTCGAGGTCGATGCCGTGGTGGATGGTCGTCATCCGCGGCATCGGTTCGCGCAGGCGCTGGAAGTGGCTGATGGTCACATAGTGCACGCCCGGCAGCCGGCGGTAGAGTTCCGTGAGGCTGGGCTCCTCCGCGTGGTGGAGCGTGTAGACGAACGGAACCGCGACGAAGCGGGAGAAGAGGAGGCCGGGCGCCGAGTTCAGGTGTATGACGTCCGCTCGACCGGCGGCGTCCCTTATGGCCCAGGCGGTGTGGTTCAAGTCCTTGAGAAGTCCATCGGATTCGCTTGGGAGCGGCCAGTCGCTCTCAGGATAGAGCCAGCGAACCTCGCAGGGCAGCTCCGACTCGCCGTTCGCGTACACGACAACGTCGTGTCCCCCTCTGTCGAGGCCTTTGGCGAGCTCGGCCAGAAACAACTCGGTGCCGCCATAACGCGGCGGTGGGACCGCAATGAAAGGCGGGGCAACCAGGGCAATCCTCATGCGTTCCTCTTTTTCACGTGATCGGCGGCGCACGCATAGCTAGCCCACGCGGCCGGAACTAATCGCGTGCCGCCCCATCGAGAGGCTACAAAGGGTGTGCCACGGGGACAGACGGCGGGGCTGGGGCCGGCCTCTGATGCCGGCCCTGAAGAGCCAACCTACGAACGAACCTCGGTTTCGGTTGGTGCGAGGAAGGCGGCCGTCAGCGCCTTCCACTGATCGTCTGTGAGGAGCGACGGTCCGGGAGCGATGATCTCGCCGCCGTCGGCTGCCGCGATCGCCAGGTGGTGTTCGAGGAAGCTTGTTAGCCTGGCCGCCTCCCGGTTCATCCACGAGCGTGCCTCATCGCCGGTTCGCAGCGAACGGTAGCGCGAGCTCGGAACCTCCATCTCGAAAAGCCAGCCGCGATGGTACGGATCGCGCCGCACGAGGGATGGGTCGCGGGCGGCAGCGACATTCACGGCGGCTACTCGGCCGTCCACCGGCGCAGCTATCGAGGCCCGCTTCTTGCCACAGGCGACCTCGACAGCCGGTTGCCCTTCCGACAGCAGCGCTCCCGATGCCGGCAGCGACACTCGCGTGAGCCCGGCGAGGACCCTCTGCGCCAGGTCGTCGAGCCCGACTCTCACCGTCCCGGTCCCAGAAGGCGCGACCCACGTGTGGCCGGTGGCGTAAAAAACACCGTCCTGGTAGAGCACCCCATCGACCCGCCTCACGCCATGCGCTCTACGCCAGGCTGCTTCGACGATCCTGTAGAGGGCGAGGCCGGCCAGGAAGAGCAACGCCAGGGCGAGCAGCACGACGAGGAGCAGGCCCAGCCGGATTGCCATGCCGGCTACGAAAATCCCGATCGACTCGAGCGTGGCGAGCAGCGTCTGCATCTTCCGACCCTCCCATCCGCGACTTGCAGGCCGGGCACGCGATAGACGCGCGCCCCGCAGGCCATTACCGGTGGCAACCGGTGCAATCGTCGAAGTTGAACGCTCTCTTGCCGTGGCACGCACCGCACTGCGCGCCCTTCTCCATCTGCGCGTGCGTCACCCGGTGCGCGCCTTCGGCTCTTCCGAGGATGCTGAAGAGTCGCGGGTGGCACGACGTGCAGTCCGGCTTCTCCTGGTCAACGTGCGTAGAGTGGTTGAACGTCACGATCCCCGGGCTTCCCGGCGCCTGCACCATGGTTCTGTCGGCGGGCATCTTCCTGATCTCGCTTCCCGCCGACGCGGCGATTGCCACCAGCGTCACGAGCATAGCGAGAATCAGCCGTGCGGTCCACCTGCCACGGCAGCGTGGCCGACCGCATGTCGCCCCCGGTGTGTCGAATGCCTGGTGTCGCTGCGTTCCCATTTCTTGCTCCGCTCCTGGGTCAAGCTGCTCGGGCGCGTGCGGAAGCACTGCCGCTCAGAATCTTGGACCTGCCGTCTGTTTCCCGTAACCTGTTCCCTCTTCTCCGGTCAGGAAGAACTCCCTCGCCACCTTGTCCCAGTGCTTGGGGTCGGCCGCTCTCGCCATTCCGCTGACCGGCTGTCCGCCATCGAGCGACACGGGACCGAGCTCAGGGTTCAGCCGCAGCAGCGATTCCCACGCGTCTTCGGTCCACCGCCGCGCCACCGAGCCAACCAGGAGCTGCTTCAGGTCGCCTGCCGGCCGCGACGGGCGGACCTTGAGCAGCCAGCCGTCCCCGTACGGGTCTGCTGCGACGACCGTCGGCGACTCGAGCGCCCGCTGGTTCACCTCGACGATGGTTCCGTCGACCGGAGACAGCATGTCGATGGTCCTGCCATCTTCGCTGGCGAGCGTCCAGGCCTGTTCGCCCTGTGTGACGGTGGCGCCCGGCGCGGGCGTGTGTATAGCGCGTATCGGGCCGACGAGCTTGTGGGCGAAGTCGTCCATGCCTGCCAGGATGACGCCCGCTTCGATGCGCGCCCACGAGTGCCCGGGATGGAAGTACACGTTGCCGGGGACGCTGAACAGGCCGGCTACCCGGAATGCGGGCGCCGTCCTGCGCCCTGCGTGCGCGGCGGCATGGGCCTCGGCACGTGCCTTCCGCCCGCCGTTGACGTAGCGCCAGAACGGCACGAAGAGCGCGAGATACAGCAGCGCGAGCGGGTATTCGACGGCCTTCGCCGAGAAGACCGAGAGAATATCGTGTGGCATGGCCTCAGTGTCCCCCTTCGTACGCCGGGTGCTCGCGGAGCACGGGCATCCGGTTGACGATCCAGCGGAATACCAGGACCCCGATCGTGATTATCGTGAGCGAGGTCACGATCTCCATCCAGTGCGGGAAGTACCTTTCACCCACGTTCCAGTTGAAGGCGATGAACGAGACGTTGAACCTGTTGACCACTATTCCGAGCACCGTCCACGCGGCTGTAGCCCGCACCAGGCCCGCTCGTCGCGCCCTGACCCCGTGCGCGAAGAGGAAGCACGGCAGCAGGACGAAGCCCAGGATCTCGAACAGGAACCAGTAGCCCATCGGCGTGGCGAGCAGCGTCCAGTGGCCGCCGTCCGCGAGCCCCTGCAGTTTCAGGAAGAAGTACGCGAAGAGGACGATCGAGGCCGCCTTGCCCAGCCCGATCGTGATCGCGTCCATGTCCACGTGCTTTCCGGGCTCCACCTGGTTCCTGAAGACCCGGTGCGACAGGCTGCTCTCGAAGATAACCATGCTCAGTCCCGCGACGATGCTCGACACGAAGAAGAATATCGGGATGAACGGCGAGTACCAGAGCGGGTGGACCTTGGTTGGCGCCATCAGGAAGAGGGCGCCGAGCGAAGACTGGTGCAGCGTCGACAGCACCACTCCGGCCACTACCAGCCCCATTGTCATCCGCACCGCTTTCGCGCGCGCGTTCCGCAGCCCGAGCCACTCGAGCACCGCCGGCAGGAACTCGAGGCCGAGCACCATCACGTAGAGGAAGACGCACCAGGCCACCTCGAACATCACCGACGCCAGCCCGTGCGAGTAGAAGATCGGGTATGGGAGGCGGTACGGCCGGCCGAGGTCCACCATGAGGCCGATGGCGACGAACACGTAGCCGAGGAAGCCGGTGAGGATGGCCGGCCGGAGCACCGGGTAGTACTGCTTCAGGCCGAAGATGTACACGGCTGCGGCCATCGTGTACCCGCCGGCAGCGAGCGCCACGCCGCACAGCACGTCGAGAGCGATCCAAAGCCCCCACGGCGTCGTCTGCGACAGGTTCGTTGCGGCACCAAGGCCGTAGACGAACCGGTAGACGATCACCGGCAGGCCCACTGCGAGAACAAGGCCCGCTACGAAGTTGAACGGTGTCGCGAGCGACCGCACGTAGTCGCCCGCGGACTGGCCCATGAAGATCTTGTCGGCGACCCAGGAGCGGACCGCCTCGCGGGCAAGCACCCTGCTACTCATCTCTTTCCTCTCCGTCTTCGGCGCCGGCGACCTCATCGCATCGCTTCGAGAACGTGTAGAGACCCATGAGGAGGGGCGGCCACAGTGTGATGACGAGGGGGACCGCCGAGAGCGCGGTCTGCGTGAGCGCCGAGTACGGGTTCTGGCCCAGATTCGTGTCGAACCCGAGCTTCTCGAAAGGCACGTCGGTGATGTAGAGCCAGCTCGTGCCGCCCACCTCGTGCTCGCCGTAGATGTGATGGACGTAGCGATCGGGCTCCTGGTAGATGCGCAGGCGCGCGACGTCGAGGAGCTCCTCGCGCGTGCCGGCCTGGAGCGCGCCCCCGGGGCACACCTCGGCGCACGCCGGGAGCTTCCCGGCCTTCTGGCGCTCGGCACAGAAAGTGCACTTCATCACGTAGGGATTCGCCTTCGCGTACTCGTATTTCGGGACCTCGAAAGGGCACGCGACCATACAGTAGCGGCAGCCCAGACACCTGTCCTTGTGGTAGACGACCGGGCCGGTCTCGGTCTTCTCCAGGGCCTTGGTGAGGCACGCCGACGCGCAGGCCGGCTCCACGCAGTGCATGCACTGTCTCTTGACGAAGCGAGTCTCGCCCGGCTGGCGCGGGTTGTCGAAAGCGTTGACGACCGTGAACGTGCGCTCGTCGGTCGGTCTCGTCTTGTTGAAGACTGCCGGGTCGCCCGCCATCGCGGGTTCGGGCAGGCCGTTCGCTTCGCTGCACGCCGCCTCGCACGCCCGGCAACCAAGGCAGCGCGTGGTGTCCACCAGCATGGCGCGCCCGTTGGCGTGGCGCGGAAGGGTGCGGGCCCTGGCGCCGCGCGGCCTGGCAACGACAACGGCGGCGCCGGTTGCGCCGGCAACCTTGAAGAACCTCCGTCGGCTCAGATCCATCGTTCGTTCCCCCTCTGGGCACAGGAAGAGCTACTCGAGCCCCTCTCTCTTCCAGCGTCCTCTTCCAGCGTCGAATCCACGTCTTCAGCCAACCTGCCGGAGCCACCGCCAGAAGAGGGCTACCCGGCAGCCAGCCTCGAAACTCCTATGAGCGCCAGCCCGACGCAGGCCAGCAGTGGTATGAGGATCATCGTGGCGCCGCCTTTCTGTTGCCCTGGTCTGCCGGCTTCGCGGCGCATGGCGCCTGTATGCCTTGCAACCGTTCGGCAAGCTCACGGTAGAGCGGGCAGTTCTCGAAATCGCCCCCGAGACACGGTTCCGCGGTGACGATGCGGTCGAGGGGCACCATCTTCTTCACCGGGTACGCGTGGCAGTAGAGCATCACGACTTCTTTGAGATGTGGACAGGACATTCGGCCTCGCTCTCGCCCAGGAGACAAGGCAAATGCTCGGCCAATCTCGGCGGGGAGGGGCCCCAGGCTGTAACTACTTGCAGTTGAAGGGGATGGGGATCTGCTTCTCGCGGGCGCCGACGCGACGGTTCGGTGCGTCTGTTGAATAACCCCACAGTCCGCGGGCCCTAGACGACTTCGCTGCCGGAAAACGCCAGCAAATCAGAGCTGCGGAGGGTGCGGCCGCGATTGGCGGATTTCTCACCGGACTGTTGTCGTTTTCAACGGCTGAACGCGCTCGCGTCTGATCACGGGGCCACGAGGACACGAAGGATGCTTCAGGGGTTGCGATAGGGGGCGCCTGTCGGGCCGACGGCCGGCCGCTGGGGCGACGGGCCCTGGAGCAAGCCGACCGAGGATCGGTGCAGAACG
>JBHGBL010000030.1:0-36596 GCA_041947015.1 Vicinamibacterales bacterium | reverse complement strand
GGGCACGGGGTGGGCGCTCCGCTCAGCCGACGAAGGCTTCGCTTTGCGCTCCACCCCGCGCCCTGGCGGTCGCAGCCGCGCTTGACGCACCAGATGGGCGGTCGCCGATAGCCGACGGGCGGATCACGGGGCCAAAAGCAAGCTGAAAGGCAGAAAGACAAAAGGCCGGCCCGCTCGAAGCGGTGCCGGCCTTGTCGTGTACCCGCGTGAAAGCGGCAGCGGCCGCTACTGGTCCTTCTTCTCGCTCTTCGTCGCCTCGTAGATACCCACGCCAATCCCGACGCCGGCCGCGGCCAGCACCAGCACGCCCGTCGTGCTGGTGAAGAAGGCTCCCGCGCCGCCCGCCGCGCCTGCAGCCGCAAGGTTCGCCGGAAGGAAGACGGTCACGCCGGAAACAGAAGGCGTGGCGGCAGTGAGCGTCGTCTTCTGCCCGATTGCTATCGGCGCGCCGCCGCACGACTGATCGAGCACCTCGACGGCATAGGTCGCCAGCTTCAGGCCGGTGAAGATGTAGTTGCCGCTCGCGTCCGTCCGGGCGTTGCCGACAATGGCATTGGCGCCGAGATCGCGAAGCCTGATGCAGCGATTCGCAACCGGGTTGCCGCTGGTATCCCGCACGGCGCCGGAGATCTGGCCGTTCTGTGCCGGAGCCGCCTGGGAGGCGAACACAGGGGCCGGAAGACTGGCACCGAGAAGAGCGAGCGAGAGAACCAGAGAAAGCAGTTTTTTCATTGTTGCCTCGCGGAAACCGCCCTCATATAGGTGGACGTGGAGACCTGACCCGACAAAGACGTATCCCCGCAGCCCTAAGTATCGGTACGAGAGTGGGAACCGTCAAGAGGGTTTTTGACGGTTGGCGCGATTTTCTGTATCAGATTCGCCACTGCCTCCGGCCCGATGACCGCTCGCGCCCCGGAGGGCCAGGACCCATGCTCAAGGGGTCAGCGACTCACGCCCAACGGCCGGGGGCCCGCCGGCCGCGAGACCCGGCGAGCGGAGCGGCGCCGCGAGAGGGCCGCAAGGAAACTGAGGCGGACCCGGCTGCGGGCCGCGAAGCAGGCTGGAGGATCGACAGTCACCGGATGATCTCGGTCGAGCCGTCCGCGCGGTAGATCAGGCGCTCGTCAGGACGGCCGTCGCCGTCCGTGTCGAATGCCACCGACGACAGCGCGCCGCTTGCGGCGAAGGTCTCCCACTTGTCCATGCGGCCGTCGGCGTCCGTGTCCTCCTCGGCGCGAACGAGCGCGCCGCTCTCGTAGAACTCCCTGCGCGCGATGACGGTCGACAGCGGGCCGCTCTCGGGGGCGGCAGGGCGATTCGCCTTGTCCTTGACCGCGGTCGCCGGGTCGATGACCGTCGGCGCGGCGAAAGAGGAGCGCGCGTCAGATGGCCCCGCCGGCGGCCGAGAAGGCCCGGGCTCGGCGGAAGACGACGCGCCCGCCGGGCGCGCAGCCAGCTCCACTCGCGCCACCGTGCCTTCCGCATCCGGGTACGCCCACGCGTCCACGCGGCCGTCGTCGGCGCGCGACCAGCCCACCCTCTCGAGCGCCTGCTCGGGCGTGTAGTACTCCCACCTCTCGATCCGACCGTCCTCGTCGCGGTCGATCTCGATCCTGACAACGAGCGCGGCATCCATCCAGGCCCACGTGTCGATGCGGCCGTTGGAGTTGGAGTCGTACGTCAGCAGCTCGAGCTTGCCGTCCGTCCTGCTGTAGTGGCCCTGGATCTGGCGGTTGCCCTCGATGAACGGGTCCTTCGGCGGCGGTTGCTCTTCGGGCGCCTGCGAGCAGGCGGCGAGTGCGGTTGCAACGAGGGCCGCGGCGAGGGCGAGGATAGAGAGCCTTCTCGGGAAGCCGGGTTGGTTCACCACGCGCGGATTATAGAACAGCATCATGTTCAAATGCCGCGATTCGGGCGAGCCGCCCCTGACTCGTTGCAGCTTCTGCAATGGCTGGAGCGATCATCGCGCGCAGAACCTGCGCGGGGCTGTCTCGTCCCACGCGGGGCGAGCCCCTCGACCGAGGGATCGGCTATGCTGTCGCCACCAACATGCCTTTTTCGCACGAACGATTCCTGGACGTCTTCGGCGCCTACAACTCGGCGGTATGGCCGGCTGCGGTGGCGCTCTGGCTGGCGACGGCGTGGGTGGCGGTCCGCTCGGTCAGCCGCGCCCGCATCGAAGGGCGGACGGTGTTGCTGCTACTGGCGGTCCACTGGCTGTGGTCCGGCATAGCCTACCACTGGCTCTACTTCCGCGGCATCAACGCTGCGGCAGGAGTCTTTGCCGCGTTCTTCGTCGCGCAGGGAGCGGTGTTCGCGTGGCTGGCCGTGCGGGCGCGGCGCCGGTCCGAATCGCCGGGATTTGCGCGATCGGCTCGTGTCACGGGATCGCCGCGCTCGTCTCGTGACTCGGACTCGGACGCGTCGCGTTCCGGTGGCGCCGGCGCGTCGCCCTCGTCCATTCCGCGCGTCCAGTTCGCCGCGGCCCTGACGCCGCGCGGCGTGGTCGGGGCGTCCCTCGTCGTCTACGGCCTCGCGTATCCGTTCCTGGGGCTTGCTTTCGGTCTCGACTACCCGCGACTGCCGCTTTTCGCGGTGCCGTGCCCGACAACGCTCGTCACCGCGGGCATGCTCGTGTGCGCTTCGGGATTGCCGCGCGCCGCCGGTGCGATCCCGATGCTGTGGTGCCTCGTCGCGGGCTCCGCCGCGTTCGCGCTGGGCATCTACGCGGACCTTGCGCTCTTCGTTGCTGCGCTGCTGCTCGCGGTGGACACGGTGATGCCTTCTGCCCTCGGACCGAGGCCGCAGCTGGCATCCCACGCGGCAGTCGCATCGAGGTGAGGACCAGGCGGAGTCGGTGGACATCGTCATCCGCCACGGGGCCGGGCCTCGCGAACCTTGCGTAAGCACCAGACCGAGCATTCCATCATCGACGCGCTGCGGCGAACGGGAACGCTCGCTCGACGTCGCATTCGAGGCGACGGAACAGGGCAGGGGCTGCTGCGAACGTGTTGCTGGCGGGCGGAGGTGGGGCGTTCAGTGACAGGTCGCGCTGCCACGATCCGAGAAGTTGGCGCCGGGGACCGAGATGAACTCCCAGTCGTACCCGTCCGGGCGCAGCGTCAGTTTCAGCACCCCGAAAACGCTCGCCAGCACCTCGCTGTTCGGCTGGTGCCGCGCGGCGCCGTAGACGTACGCGCCTCCGGTTCCAACGATGAACTGGCGTATGCCCCGCACGGGGTCCAGCTTTCCTGATGGATCCTGCGGCGCGTACCTGTCGTACATGTGCTCGTGGCCGTTCATCACGATCTCGGCGCCGAACTCGTACAGGACGTTCCACAACTCGCGAACCGCCTTGGTGGGGCCGGTGGTGCCGGAACTCATGAGCGGCTGGTGCCAGTAGGCTGCCGTGCAAAGCCTGTCGCGGTTCGCCTCGAGATCGGCGCGCAGCCACGCGATCTGCTGCGAGTTGGCAGCGGCGTCGAGGTTCGTGTTCAGCGAGACGATGTGCCAGGCCCCGAGGTCGTAGCTGTAGTAGCCGAGGCCTGCCGGGCCCGCATTGGCGCCGAAATAGTCGAAGTACGGGCCCGCGCTCGCGGTGAGGTAGTCGTGGTTGCCGGGCGAAGGTCGGATCCGGCCGCGGTGACGGCCCCAGGTCGGGCCGAAACAGGCCTCGAACTCCTCGGCCGTGCCCCGGTCCTGCACGTTGTCGCCGGTCGTGAAGATGGTGCCCGGTATCGCGTCGAGCAGGCGGGCGGTCGCCTGCGCGCCCTCGAGCCACTTGCCGCAGAGGGCGATGTCGCCGGCCCCGACGAGCGTCGCGTTGCCGGGACTTCGAAAGCTGTCCGGCGTCGTGGGACCGGCCGGGCGGTCGGCGCCGCACGACAGGAAGAGGACGAGAGAAAAAGCGCAGACGAGAGCAGCGCCACACCCGCTCACGAGACGCGACAGCCCCCGCAGCGCGCGCATAGGTCCGGCTATGCTACTACACGGTGCCCGCAGGTCGCTGAAAGCTGATCGCTGAAAGCAGAAAGCTGACCGCTGGCCGCTGAAAGCTGATCGCTGAAAGCTGATCGCTGGTCGCTGCCCGCTTATCGCTCAATGACAGCCCGCGCTGCCGCGGTCGCTGAAACCGGCGCCGGGGACCGAGATGAACTCCCAGTCGTAGCCGTCCGGGCGCAGCGTTAGTTTGAGAACCCCGTGAACGCTCGCCTGCGCTTCGGTGTTCGGTTGCGGCCGCTCGACGCCGTACAAGTAGATGCCGCCGGTCCCCACGACGAACTGCCGGATGCCCTTCGCCGGGTCCGGGCGCCCCCACGGGTCCTGCGGCGCGTACCGCTCGTACATGTGATCGTGGCCGTTCATGACGATCTCAACCCCGTAATCGTAGAGCACGTTCCACAGCTCGCGCACGTGCGCCGAGCCGCCGTTCGTCCCCGAGCTCACGAGGGGGTGGTGCCAGTAGGCCGCGGTGCAGGCGCGCCCGCGGCTCGCCTCGAGGTCCGCGCGCAGCCACGCGACCTGCGGCGAGCCCGCCGAGGTCGAGACGTTGCTGTTGAGCGACACGATGTGCCACGCGCCGAGGTCGTAGCTGTAGTAGCCCAGCCCGGCCGGGCCGGCGTTCGCGCCGAAGTAATCGAAGTAGGGCCCGGCGCCGGGGGTGCCGTAATCGTGGTTGCCGGGCGAGGGGCGGATGCGCGACTTGTGGCGTCCCCACGTCGGCCCGAAGCAGCCGTCGAACTCGTCGGCGGTGCCCGAGGTCTGAGTGTTGTCGCCGGCCGTGAAGACCGTGCCCGGGATGCCGTCGAGCAGCCGCGCCGTGGCCTCCGCACCCTGGAGGTGCGCTCCACACATGGCGACGTCGCCGGCCCCGACAAGGGTAGCCGGGCTGCCGCCTCCGCCGCCCGGCGCCGGCGGCGGGGCCGGCGGCGGGGCGGGCCTATCCGGCGTGACCGGGCCGGGCGAGGTCGGGAGAGGCGAGCCATCCTTCCCGCACGAAACGAAGCCAATCGATACACAGAGCGCGACCGTAACCGCCCGGGCCAGGGCCCGCCCCGGGTTTCGAAACTCGTCCATAAATAGTTCCAATAGAAGAGGTTAGCGCGTCGAGCCGCCGGACTATCCTAGCACGGCGCCGTTCCTTCCCGCGACGGGTTTTTCGTCTTGCGAAACCGTGAACGGAAGCATTCCCCGTGAAGGCCAGGAGAGAGCCGCGGTCGCAACGAAAGCGCCCCGATCGGGCGCGTGTGATGCCCGGCGGCCGAACAACCGGGCGGGCACGCTATTTGTAACCTCTCCGGCGGCACCGGAACCGAACATCAGATCCATGCGCCGAAGCCGTTCCTCGCAGGCCGTTACCATGCGTGTCGCCCGCAGCGCCCCGTTCGCCGCCACCGTCGTCGCGATCTGCTCCGGCGCAATCCTCTTCGCCACGGCCGCCGCAGGCATGCCGGCCGCATCCGGTGCAGCGTTCGCGACCGGACGCTCGGCCTCCCACGGCTCGTTCCCGGGCGCGCCCGGTGCGGCGCTCGCAATCGGACACACAGCTGGCCACGGCTCGCTCCCGGCCGCACCCGGTACAGCGCTCGCGCACTCGGCCGGCCAGGCATCGCTCGCGCACGACCCTCCCGACCAGCAACCCGAAGCCCCGCCCTCTGAGCCCGCGCAGCCCCCGCGCCCGATTCGCTTCGTATGGTCGGATGACCGCCCGTCGCTTCGCCTCGGACGCTTTGCCCGCATCGACTTCCTCCTTCGCCTGCAGGGCGACCTGCGAGGCTCCGGCCTCGAGCCGCCCCAGGACGATGTGTTCGACTTCAGTCGGCGCCGGGTCGGCGTAGACGGCGAGGCGCTGGGCTTCCTGGAGTTCCAGGTCGAGCGCGAGCTGAGAAGCGGGAATCCCTGGCGCGATGTCTACCTGAACGCAAGGCTGGCCGAAGCCATCGAGCTTCGAGGCGGGAAGTTCAAGGTGCCGTTCAGCGAGGACGAGCTCACGAGCGGCACAGATCTCGACTTCGTTTCGCGCTCGCTGGCCGCCCGGACGATTGCAGCCGGGCGTTCCGTCGGCGCGATGCTGCACGGCCGCGTCCGCATCGCCGAGGGCGGCCCTCGCATCGGCTACGACATCGGCGTCTTCCGCCAGGACGGCGACAACACGCGCCTCTCGCGCGACCCGATCTTCCTCTTGCCCGGCGAGGCCGCTCCCGCTTCCCGCCATCGCCTCGTTTCAGGCCGCGTGGAGGTTGCGCCGTTCGTCGGCCCGGGGCGCGATGCGCGCCTTCGCTCCATCCGCCTCAGCATCGCGGCTGCCGTCAACGACGTGCCGGAAGGCCTGAACAGCGTGCGCGGGCGCGACAGTCTCGGCGAGCCGTTCTTCCCGGAGGTCCTCGTCGAGGGCAGGCGGCTGCGCGCCGGTGCGGCAGCGAGCTGGAGCGGCGGGCCGGTGACCGTCAAAGCCGAGGCGATGCAGATGCGCGACGAGCGGCGCGGCCAGGGAACCGCCGACGAAGACCTGCCGCAGGTCGTCGTGACCGGCTGGTTCGTCTCCATCACGCACGCTCTCGTCCGCGGCGGCCGGGGAGCGACCGGCGCCGGGCGCCGGGTAGGCAGCGGAGGCATCGGGGCGATCGAGGTGGGGGCCCGGATCGAGCGGCTTCGCTTCGCCAGCGCGGACGGCGACCTCGTGCCTCGCGACCGTTCGACGTCCGCGTCGTCATCACCGAGCCCGCGCGCAGCCAGCCTGGCAGCGGCATCGGACACCGTATCGACGTTCGGCGTCACCTGGCGGCCGGTTCCCCTCGCGCGCGTCCAGTTCAACATCGTCCGTGACCAGCTTGAGGGCCATCCATGGACCGCACGCTTTTTCCAACCCCGGGTCTGGAGCGCTGTCGGCCGCTTCCAGTTCGCGTTCTGACGGATGGCCTCCGCGCTGCCTGGAGGCGGATTCCCAGGCGAGGCCGCGCGCTCCTCGCCGCCGTTGCTTTCGTCGTTGCCGGCCCCGATGCGCGGGGGCAGGGCGCAGCACTCACCGCTGCCGATCTATTCGACGACACCGTCCTCCAGCGCCTCGACCTCCGGGTGAACTCGCGAGACTGGGCGGCGCTCCGGGCCGACTTCCGTCTGAACACCTACTACCCGGCGACGCTCATCTGGCGCGGGATGACGGTTCGCGACGCAGGCATACGCTCGCGCGGGGAGGGAACGCGGAACGACAGGAAGCCCGGCCTGCGCGTGGATTTCAATCGCTACGTGACCGGGCAGCGGTTCGTCGGCCTGAAGGCGATGGTCCTCGACAACCACCTGCAGGATCCATCGACGCTGCGCGAGGTGCTCACGATGAAGCTGCTGGCGAAGATGGGGCTGCCCGCGCCGCGCGAGTCGCACGCCGAGGTCTACGTGAACGGCCAGTTCCTGGGCGTCTACGCGATCGTCGAGGAGATAGACGAGGACGTGGTGGACCGCCTCTGGCCGCTTCCGCCGGAGTCGGCGACGCGCGTGGCAGGCGGGACGACCCGGGGGGGCCGGGTGGGCGTGGCAATCCCGAGGCCGAGGCCGTCGCCAGGCCCGACAACCCCGGCTCCGACCCCACCCGTGCCGCCCCGCCCCGCGCCGCCGTCACCGTCGCCGGGGCCTGCCCCCGATCCGGGGCCGCCCTCGCGCCAGCCGGCTCCCTATCTCTACGAGTTCCGCTGGGCGTTTCACTGGGACGGTTCGTACCTCGGAAGAGATTTCGAGGCTTACCAGCCGATGTTCGAGCCGCGCACCCACGAGAACGCTTCGATGGTCGCTCACTACGAACCCATCGAGAGGCTGTTCTTCGAGCTGAACGACGCTCCAGACGAGCAGTTCGTCGAGCGCGCGGGCGCCCGCCTGGATCTCGACAACTTCCTGCGGGTCGCGGCGGTGCAGGCCTACCTGGCCGAGTGGGATGGGCTGTTCGGCTCGTTCGGCTTGAACAACTTCTACATGTGGCGCGAGGCCGAGGGCGGAGTGTTCCGCGTCATCCCGTGGGACGCGGACAACACGTTCTTCCGCGTGGACTACCCGCTCGACGCCGAGTTCGCGAACCACGTGCTGGCCCGGCGCGCGCTCGCGCAGCCCGCTTCGAGGCGTCTCTTCGCGGAGACCGTCCTCGAGGCCGCCCGCACGGCCGAAGCCCCTGTCGTGCAGCCGGACGGCAGCGAAGCGAGCTGGCTCGAATCGGAAATCGCGCGGCGCTACCGGCTCGTTGCCAACCGGGTGCGAGAGGACCGCGCCACGCCGCACTCGCCAGAGGCGTTCGAGGAGGCCATCGGCGACCTTCTCCGCTTCGCGCGCCAACGCGGCGCGTTCGTGCGCGCCGAGCTCGCGCGCCTGTTCGCTTCCGCCCCGTGACGCCGGGCGCCGGGGACTCACGCCGCGCCCAGGAAAGCGAGAGCACCGCGAAGGAAGCCAGGCACCCTCAGGCCGCTGTTCTGGTAGGCTTACCACTCGATGTACGAAGTGAAGAGGACTTTCGACGTGGTGGCGGACCCGGCCTTCGCCGGGATCGCGCTCCTTCTGATCGGCTTCCTGGCGGCGCGCCTGAAGAGCGTCGCGGGAGCGGGGCGCGTGATGGCCGGACTTGGCGTCTTCGTTCTTGCCGCCTTCAGCATGCCCGTGGTCGCGGACATGATGGCGCGGCCGCTCGAGACGGAGCACCCTGCGCTCATCGATCGCATCCCGCCCCCCGGCGTGCGCTTCGTCGCCGTGCTCGGCGGCGGGCACACGGTGAGGTCGGACAGGTCGACAACCTCGCTGCTCAACCCCCCGGGGCGTGCGCGGCTGATCGAGGGGGTGCGCGTGTGCCGCCTGATCCCGGACTGCCGGCTGATCGTGTCGGGGTTTGCGGCGGGCCGGTCGGTTTCTCTCGCCGAAGCGATGGCGCGGGCGGCCGAGGACCTCGGCATCCCGCCGCGCAGGATCGTCCGCCTGGACGATCCGCACGACACCGAGCAGGAGATGGAGGCGCTGAAGAGACAGGTGGGGACAGAGCGCTTCGTGCTCGTCACATCAGCCATTCACATGCCGAGGGCGATGGACGAGGCTGGGCGCCGCGGGCTGTCCGCCATCCCGGCGCCGGCTGACTACATCACCGACCAGGCGTCGGGATGGCGCGCGTGGATCTTCTCGGCGCCGGCGCTGGCACGTTCCGACGCCGCCATCCACGAGCATGCCGGGCGTGTATGGGGATGGCTCAGGCAGTGGGCCGACGGCGCTCGATAGACTTCACCCGCTCCTCGGCCGCACCATACGGCACGAGCAGGGCTACCGCCTGCAGGCGGCGAAGAGGTGAGCGGATGAGGGCCTCTCTTGCGACGGCCGTGATGATGATTGCGCTCCAGGCCGGTGGATTTGCGGCCCGGGCTGCGGTCGGCGCACCGCGGGCTGCGGGCGATGCACTGAGGGCTTCGACCTGCAGGCCGGATGAAGCTTCCGAACGCGATCGATTCGGAGCCCGGCGAAAGAAGCACGATCAGCAGAAGCCCGATCAGCAGGTTCCCCGCATCAGGGAAGAAACGCGCGTCGACATCGTCCTCGTCGACGTCAACGTCGTCGACGGAAACGGCAAGCCTGTCGAGGGGCTGGGGGCCGCGGACTTCGAGGTGTCGATCGACGGGCGGCCGAGGACGATACAGACGGTCCAGTACATCACGCAGGCGCCGGGTCCGGGCGCGGCTGAACCGGCCGGCGAAGCGCCGCGCGTCTCGTCGAACGAGGAGGTCGCTCGCGGCCGGTTGTTCATGGTCGTCGTGGACGAGGCGAACATCTCGACGGGCGACGCGCGAGCCCTGGACGAGCCGCTCGAGAAGTTTTTCTCGAGCCTCGGGCCGCGCGACAGGGTGGGTCTCACGACGATTCCTCTCGGCGGCCCGCGAATTGACTTCACGTCCGACTCGAAAAGGGTGCGCCGCGCCCTCGAAGGCATCACCGGGATGACGCAGACGAGGTCGCTGTCGCGCTACTCCATCGGGCTCGCCGAGGCTTTCGCCTTCGAGAACCTGTCGCCCGAGTGGGGGGAGGTCGTCGCGCGGGAGTG
The DNA here is from genome assembly GCA_041947015.1 of Vicinamibacterales bacterium. Taxonomy (GTDB): domain Bacteria; phylum Acidobacteriota; class Vicinamibacteria; order Vicinamibacterales; family Fen-181; genus JBHGBL01. The sequence goes on along the minus strand of JBHGBL010000030.1, from coordinate 26,542 downwards.
CGCCGGGTTGTCGGGAGAGGCCTACCAGGTCTGCAAGATGGACGTCGAGGCCGACGCGCGGACCATGATCGTCGATACCAGGTACCGCGCCAACGCTTCGCTGGGCGGCCTCTACGACACGGTGCGTTCGCTGCGCGCGGTGGAAGGGCCGAAGACGGTCGTCTTCGTCTCGGGAGGAATCGTCATCGAGAGAGACGACGCGATGTCGTTCGCCGTGGCGTCGGAGGCGGCAGCGGCCGACACCACGATATTCGTGATGCACCTCGAGCGGCCGCTCGTGGACGCGGGCGTGGCGCGTCCGTCGCCGACGCTCTTCCAGGACCAGGAGCTCGGGCGGCGCGGGCTCGAGTTCGTGGCTGGCCGGGCGCGCGGCGAGGTTTTCCGCGTGGCGACCTCCACCGAGTTCGCCTTCGCGCGGATAGCCGCCGAAACCTCGGGCTACTACCTGCTCGGCGTGGACGCGGAGCCGTCGGACCGCGACGGCAAGACCCACCAGGTGCGCGTCGAGCTGGCCTCGTCCCGGCGCGGCATGACGCTCCGCAGCCGGCGCGAGTTCCGCTACGACGTCGTGGCGGCCGACGGAGCCACCGACGAGCAGCGCCTCGGCGAGCTTCTCGGCGCGCCGACGACGGTCAACGAGATACCCATCCGTGCGAGCGCCTACACGATGGGCGACCCGTCGAGGGGCAAGCTCCAGGTTCACGTGGCGGCGGAAATCGGCCAGGGCGCGACGGCGGAAGAAACGATGGTGGTCGGCTTCGTGCTGACGGACCAGTCGGGCCGGCCGCGGGCGTCGGCGGGCCAGCGGCTCGCCTTGCAACCGGTCGATCCGCGCGCCCCCTCACCGCTTCGCTATACCGGGCGGGCATGGATCGAGCCCGGCGACTACACGCTCAAGCTGGCCGTCGTTCAGCCGGGCGGGCTGCGTGGAAGCATCGAGCATCCCGTGCGGGTGCGCCTCACCCGGGCGGGCCCGTTGCAGGCTGCCGACCTCTTCGTTCTCGACGCCCCGGGTTCGGGCTCCATCGAGTTCAGGCCCGAGGTGGTGACGCGGCTGACCGGCCAGCGGGTGGCCGCCTTCTGCGAGCTGTACGCGGAGGGGCCGAAAGCGTTCGAGCAGGCGGGCATCACGTTCGAGATCGCGGCCAGCGAGGACGGCCCGGCGCTCATCGGCGGCACCGCGCGGCCCGCCGGCACGGAGCCGACCAGGCGCATGGTTCAGCTCGCCATGTCGACCTCCATGCTGCCGCCTGGCGACTACTTCGCGCGGATCATCCTGACGGACGGCGGAAACGAGACGGCACGGCTGCTCCGCGCCTTCAGGGTGGAGCGGCGCCCGGTGGCGGGAGGAGCGGCCGGGGCCGGAGGGGCGCCCGGCGCAACGAGCGGCACGCCGGCCATCGGCGCCGAGAGCGTGGTGCCGAAGCCCGTATTCCGGCGCGAAGCGCTCCTCGAGCCCGACGCGCTGTGGCCGTTCCTCAACCAGCTGGGCAAGCCCTCGTCCCCGATCGTCGCGGCCGCACTGGACGATGCCCGCGAGGGGAGGTTCGATGCCATCCTGGAATCGCCGCCGCCTGCGATGCCCGACATGGCGATGTCCTTCGTGCGCGGGCTCGCGCTCTACGCCCGCGGAGGCCAGGCGAACCTCAACGAGGCTCTCGCTGCCTTCCGCGAGGCCAGCGGCTTCTTCCCCGCAACCTTCTACATCGGCGCCTGCTTCGCCGCGGCGGGAATGGACACGGAGGCGGCCGGCGCGTGGCAGACGTCGCTCGTGACGCAGGAGAACGTTCCGATCGTCTACGAGATGCTCTCCGACGCGCTGATGAGGCTCGGCCGGTATTCCGAGGCGAACGACATCCTCGAGGAGGCCGCTGCGCGGTTCCAGGGACTGGAGTCGCTGGAGCCGAGGCGTGCCGCCGCATCTCTCGGGATGGGCGACGCGCAAGGGGCCTTCAGGCGCGTCGCGTCGTTCATCGATCGCCACCCGGACGACCTGGACGCCATGTTCCTCGCGCTCAGGTTGCTCTACGAGGCCGTGGCCGACGAGAAGTGGATCGCCGGCAGGGAGGAGGACCGCGCCAGGCTCCTCGAGTACGCGCGCAAGTACTCGGAGGCGGGCGGCCCGCACGACGCCCTCGTGCAGCAGTGGGTCAAGGCTGTGGGCAAGCGCGACTGAGGTAACATTGGGCGCTCCAGGGTCTGGCGTGGTACAGGGCGCCGCGGCGCGCCCGCGCCTCTCTGAGCGCTGACAGCCGACTGATCGCTGGTAACTGCCGATGACGCGCAAGGGAATCGTGCTCGCAGGGGGATCGGGATCGCGGCTCTACCCGGTCACCAACGTGGTGTCGAAGCAGCTGCTGCCGATCTACGACAAGCCGATGATCTACTACCCGCTCAGCACGCTGATGCTGTCGGGCATCAGGGACATCCTCGTCATCTCGACGCCGCAGGACACGCCTCGATTCCGCGATCTGCTCGGGACGGGCGAAAGGTGGGGCGTACGCTTCGACTACGCCGTGCAGCCGCACCCGGGCGGCCTGGCCGAGGCGTACATCATCGGCGCGGATTTCGTCGGCCGCTCGCCGTCCGTTCTCATCCTCGGCGACAACATCTTCTACGGCCACAACCTCCCGCACCTGCTGTCGACGGCGGCAAAGAGGAGCGAGGGCGCAACCGTCTTCGCCTACCACGTAAACGACCCTCAACGCTACGGCGTCGTCACGTTCGACGAACAAGGCCGCGCGACATCGCTCGAGGAGAAGCCGCGCGCGCCCAGGTCGAAGTACGCGGTGACGGGCCTCTATTTCTACGACGGGAGGGCGCCGGAGCTTGCCGCGTCGCTGCGGCCGTCGGCCCGGGGCGAGCTCGAGATCACGGACCTCAACCGCATCTACCTCGAAGAGGGGCGGCTCTCGGTCGAGATCATGGGCCGCGGCTACGCCTGGCTCGACACCGGAACGCACGCGACGATGCTCGAGGCCAGCCAGTTCATCGAAACGGTGGAGCGGCGGCAGGGGCTGAAGATCTCGTGCCCCGAGGAAATCGCCTACAGGATGGGCTTCATAAGCGCCGACCAGCTCCGCGAGCTCGCAGAACCGCTGATGAAGAACGACTACGGAGGCTACCTGCTGCGGCTGATCGATGAAGGGATGGCGGAGGTGTAGGGATCACGGGGCCACGAAGGCATGAAGGCACGAAAAGGGGCGACGGATTTCGTTGCCCCTTTTCGCCCCGATGAGCGCATGGCGGCCGTCGCGCGCGGTGCCGGCGCGCTCCGGCGACCTACCAGTTGAACCTGATCACGATCTGGCCGAGCCGGCCGCCCGGATCGAACGTGTTGCTCATGTCGGTGTAGCCCGCCGTCACCTGGTTGATGTCGGCATCAGGCCCGGTTTCGGCTACCGCGTCGAAGTTCACGTTGTCGAAGATGTTCATTATGTCGATCCGGAGCTCGAAGTTCATCGAGCGCCTGACCGGGAACTTCTTCGCGAAGCTCATGTCGAACCGCGTGAACACCGGGCTCATCACCTTCAGGCTGAGCGGCGCGCAGTCGCCCGGTTTGAGCTGAATGCAGCTCGGCCCGTTGGCCGGAGCCAGGTAGCGGCCCTCGGGCACCCCGAGCGCCGAGTAGCCGTTCGGCGACGTCGCGCTCACGTTGAACGCCCGGCGCGTGTTGAGGATGATGTCCTCGGGCAGCATCCACACCGTGGTCACGCCGTCGGCGTCCTTGGCGAAGCGCACCTTGTAGGCCTTGGCGAGCTCCTGCGGCGTCATCCCGACGATGTTCACGTTGCCGAAGTCGAGCATCCGATTCTGGATCCGGCCCGACCCGTGGAACTCCCACCCGCCGAGAACCGCGTCCGCCAGGCGGCTGATGTTGGAGCCCCACTGCTGTCCGCGCCCGTAGGGGATGAGATAGTTCCACGTGATCTTGAACGCATGGCGCGGGACGTCCCGGAACGTCGGCGTCGGGAAGCCGCCCGTGAGCGCCGCAGCGGAAGCCGACACGTTCTCCTGGTATACGCGGCCGTAGCGAAGGCCGAGGTACCGGGACCCGTAGGAGCGCGCGTACTGGTAATTCGCCGAGAACTGAAGGCCCTGGGACAACCGGCGGCGGACTTCCATCTGCAGCGCGTCGTACTTGCTGAAGCCGTTGCTCGTGTACATGAAGGCTTCGTCCACGCTCGGGTTCACGATGAAGAAGTTCGCCGGCAGCCCCGCGGCAAGGGCGTTGTTGCGGTAGGTCGCGTTGTCGTGCAGCGCCTGCGCCGCGGTCAGCGGAAGCGGGTTCCTCGAGGCGAGGTGATTGTAGAAGGTCGAGCTCGAGAAGTTCGAAGACGTGTACTTGCCGGGGTCGCCCGCCTGGTCCCTGGGCACCCTGCTGAAGTAGGCGAGGTAGATCGGCAGCGGCGAGGTGCCGGGCACGCCTGTGTAAGCGAACGTGTTGCCCTTGCCGGCTGCGATGTTCGCCTGGAGGTTCGCCTGGGCCCGCTTGAACTCGTTGAGGAAGTCGTTCTCCTGGATGTTGAACTCGTTGTAGTCCTCTTCGACCCAGATGTTCCTTCCGCGCGTTCCGACGTACCTGATCTCGAAGGCCATGTCCTTCGTCAGCGAGCGCTGGAAGCTCACCGAGTAGGAGCGCGCCGAGGACACCTCGATGTTGGGATCGAAGATGTTTATGTCGTCGGCGACGGTGCCGTAGATCGGGTAGGACACGGTGTTCGGGATCGAAGGCGGGGCCAGGCGGCTCTCCTCGCGCAGCAGCAGCGGCCAGTTCTCCCCGGGTCGAACCAGGTTTCCGAGAGCCACGTTCCGGTTCGCCTGGATCGTGCTGCCCGGGTTGCCTCCGATCTGGCCGGTGAAGAGGGCCATGCCTTCGCGGTTGTAGGCGATCGAGAACCCGGCGCGCAGCGTGGCTTGCTCCGGGTCACCGAGAAGGTGTCGCAGGAACCCGGTTTCCACGCCCGGCCGCCACGCGAAGCCCACGCTGGGCGCGAAGTTGTTGTAGTCCGTGTCGTAGCCAGGGTCGCCCTTGTCGTACTGCACGAAGGTGGGGAGCCTGCCCGCCAGCACCCCCGGCTTGAACAGGTTGCACTTGCCGTCGGCGCCGATGCCCGACAGGCCGCACAGGTCCTCGTAGGTCGACGTGGACATGATGTTGTTGGTCGGCTCGATCGGCAGCTGCAGGTCCCAGCGGAGGCCGCCGTTCAGGGTCAGGCGCTGGTTGACGCGCCACGAATCCGACACGAAGAACCCGAATTCCTCCTGGCGAAGGCGCTGGGTGCGCGGCCCGAGGAGGACGTACTGGTTGGTTTTCTCGTCGAGCCGGGCGTCCGCCGCCAGCTGCGTGACCCGCCCCGTCAGCATCGCGTAGAGGTTGCGGGCATACCCGAGCTGGGCGCTCGACGCGCCCGGGAAGTTCGTCGTGTTGAACATCGCGTTCGCCGGGTCGCTCGAGTCCACCCCGAAGTTGACACTCTGCACCATCGTCTGGTTGGTGACCCAGACGTGGCCGTCGTAGTACGACCCGCCGAAGCTGATGCTGTGAGAGCCTTTCTGCCAGTTGACGGTGTCGTCGAGGTTCCAGCTCCACGCGCTCCGCTGGCTCGGCGTGAAGTTCGTGTGGTAGTTGGTGGGCGTGAGACCCACGTTCGGCCAGATGAGCGCGCGCCCGTTCGATGCCGAGAACGTCTCGGGGCCGTTCCACTCGGCCGTGCCGAAGTAAGAAGGCCCGTACTTGATGCCGCCCCTCAATTCGTTGACGAGCGTCGCACCGAGCGACGAGCGCAGCGCCCCTGACGCCAGCTTGCGGTACGAAACGTACTTGCGGAAGTTGGGCAGACCCGGGAACCGCACGTCGACCCCGTTCAGATGGTCCGGGTCTCGGACGATCTTCTGCCACAGGTAGGTCCCGGTCAGGCGATGGTTCGAGCTCAGGTTGTAGTCGATCCTGGTCGTAGGCTGCTTCTCGTACTGGTCGCCGCCGCTCTGGAAATCGTAGTACTGGATGTTGGGCTCCGCGCTCTGCCTGATGCCGCCCGTCTTCTGGGTCGCCTCGCGGATGCCGTTGAGAAGCGACATCACCGTCGGATCGGGCGTGGCGAGCTGGTTGTTGGCCCTGGCCAGGTCCCAGAGGTTCTTCGTCAGCGTCACCTGCTGGCCGTCCACGGTCGTCGTGTAGCGAAAGATCCCGCTCTGCGTGTCGGGGTGCAGCACGTTCCTCGTCCGGCTGAAGTCGTTCGGCAGCTTCAGCTCTTCGTAGTTGAGGAAGAAGAACGCTTTGCCGCGGCCGTTGTAGACGCCGGGAAGGACGATCGGGCCGCCGACCCTGGCGCCGTACTGGTTGAGGGTGACGTCGTTCTTCGGCAGGTTGCGGATCTCGTTGAAGTAGTAGTTCGTGTTCAGCTTCGGGCTGCGATAGTACTCGTAGGCGCTGCCCTGGAACTTGTCGCTGCCCGAGCGCGTGACGAACCGGATCTGCACCGCGCCGTGGCCGCCGCTCTCGGCACCTCCCGCCGCTGAAGTCACCGTGACAGCCTCGACCGCGTCCTGGCGCGGCGTGACCATCGCGAAGAGCCCCTCGGTGGACTTGTTGAAGTTCTCGTTGTTGTTCACGCCGTCGAGGACGATGGCGACGGCGCTGTCGGGGAGGCCGTTGAAGTTCGAGTCGCGATTGGTGCCTGTCGTGTTGACGCCCGGAAGGAGCGTGGCGAAGTTGACGGCGTTCCTGGTCGGAAGCGGCAGCGCCTGGATCTGGTCCACCGTCATGGTGGAGGAGACGGTGGCCGTCTGCGTCTGCACAAGTTCGCTCTGGCCCTGGACGATCACCGTTTCCTCGAGCGCTCCGACCTCCAGCACGGCCTTCACATCGGCCGGTGATGCCGCGGCGACGAGGACGTTGCTTATGACGGCGGTCTTGAAGCCCTGGAGGGTCACCGTCACCGTGTAGGTGCCGACCTCGAGCGCAGGCACCGAGAAGATGCCCCGATCGTTGGTGACGACCTCCGTGGTCGTGCCCGTGGCGTTGTTCTTGACGCTGACGGTTGCCCCCGGAATGACACCGCCGCCGGAATCGACCACGATGCCCGAAAGAGATGACGTGGCGCCACCCTGCGCGTAGGCGAGAGTGCTGAGAGATAGCACCAGCGCCAAGGCAATTGCCACCTTGCCCAGCTTCGCTGACATGTGGTCCCCCTTTCGAAGAACGGCGCAAGAAACGACGTCGACGACCCAGGGGTAACGAAAGGCTTCGCGAGACGAGATGACCCGCGCGGATCCTACCGCCGCCTCGGAGAGCAAGTCAATCGCGCACCGCATCTTCAGCGCTCGGCCCCTCGGTGGGCGCTCCAGGTTCGAGAGCTTCACCCACGGAGCTCCCGGAAAGCCTCAGGTGGGGTTCCAGCCGTGGAGGATCGATCGATTCGAGATGTGACCCGAGAGACGCCGATTACAGAACCGTATCGGCGCTATCGATAGCGGCATGCGGGCATACCTGGCGCCGGCGCGCGGCCCGGCGCAAGTACACGCAATTACAGGGAGATGCACGATTTCGTCGCGCGGCACGACGGTTGCGATGAGCATGGCCGCCACGCCTGTCACCCGCTGCGGGATCGGCGCGGCGTGGCCACATCGGGGTCTTCGATCCCGGAAAGGCGTGCTCAATGTCGCAGCCTCGGCCCGCTGGACGTCGTCTCCTCTTGGCGTTGCTGATCGTCGGAGCCATGAGCGTGCCTGTCGCCGCGCAGGACTCGGCGATTCCGCCGCTTCTGCCCCAGGTCGAGCGGCTGTTCCCGCACTCGGTATCTTTCACCGCTGTGCCGGAGCCCGCCAAGCCGGCAGGCGTCGAGCCGGCCGACCTTTCCCGTGCTGCGCTCGCGACCGACAGCGCCCCGGTTGCCGGCGCAGACGACCAGGGTCGCTACCCGGCGCCGATCGCCCCGCGCGACGGCCACGCCCCCGGGTCCCGGCAGTCCCCTCGGTTCCCGGTCCTCGGTTCGATGTACGCGTCCTTCGTGGCGCTCCAGGCCGCCGACGTCCTGAGCACCTCGCGCGCCCTCGAGAGAGGCGGCCGCGAGATGAACCCAATCCTCCCGTTCGCGTCGAACAAGGCCGCGATGTTCGCGGTCAAGGCCGCGAGCGCCACGCTCACCATCTACCTTTCCGAGAAGATCGCCCGCAGGAACCGCGTCGCGGCCATCGTCATGATGGCCGCCATCAATTCGGCCTACACGGCGATCGTCGCCCACAACTACCGGGTGGCGCGGGGCCGGTAAAGCCCCTTGCCGCGTCCGGCCGAGCCCGCCTGCCGCAGCCGCTCGATGTCCTCCGGCGGCTGCGACGGAAAGTCAGTGTGCAGGTCTCCCGGTCCCTGGTCCGGGCCTTGCTCCGGTCGACCGGCCCGGCATGAGAACGCGCTGATCCAGATCGCAAACGAGCACTACCACGCCACGCAGGACAGCAGGCTCCACGACGCCGACCCCGTCGTCGACGACAATCCACTGCAGCGGCACGTGCCCGCCGGGGCCAGGCGGCCGAGCGCGGACCGGCCGAGGGCGGAACGCACGCAGGACCCCGGCCGCACGTGAGGCGCGCCCACTGGCACAGGTGCCTCATCGGGACCGGCAACCCTCGCACGGTTTGTCCCGGCGCCGCCGCTGAGGTACAGTCAGTCGGTTTCTGGAGTCGAACCGAGCCGGAGGGCCATGGATGGCTGACGCAGGCGCGCTCATCGAACGCATCAGGAACGGCAGGATCTCGGTCGGAATCATCGGCATGGGCTACGTGGGCCTGCCGCTCGCGCTCGCGTTCGTCGAGCGCGGCGTGAAGGTGACGGGCTTCGACGTGGACCCTTCGAAGGTTGAGAAGCTGACGCGCGGCGAGGGTTACATCAAGCACCTCGACCACGGACGGGTAGCCAGGGCGGCGTCGAGCGGGCTGCTGACAGCGACCTCCGAGTTCGAACGGCTCAGCGAGCCTGACGCGATCCTGATCTGCGTCCCGACACCGCTCACGAGGCAGCGTCAGCCCGACATGTCGTACGTCGAGGGATCGGCGCGCCAGATTCGCGCGGCGCTCCGGCCGGGGCAGCTCGTGGTCCTCGAATCGACAACCTACCCGGGGACGACCGAGGAGCTCGTGAAGGGGATACTGGAGGAGTCGGGCTTCTCGTGCGGCCGCGACTTCTGGCTCGCATTCTCGCCCGAACGCGAGGACCCGGGCAACAAGGAGTACGGGACAACGACAACGCCCAAGGTGGTGGGAGGAGTCGACGAGACCAGCGGCGACCTTGCGCAGGCGCTCTACGACCTCGTCGTCACGAAGACGGTGCGCGTGTCGAGCGCACGGACCGCCGAGGCTGCCAAGCTCACCGAGAACATCTTTCGGGCGGTCAACATCGCTCTCGTCAACGAACTCAAGATCGTGTACGCCCGGATGGGAATCGACGTCTGGGAGGTGCTCGACGCGGCCTCGACGAAGCCTTTCGGATTCATGCGCTTCAACCCCGGGCCCGGATGGGGAGGGCACTGCATCCCGCTCGACCCGTTCTACCTGTCGTGGAAGGCGCGAGAGTACGGCGTCGCCCCGCGCTTCATCGAGCTCGCCGGCGACGTGAACGTCGAGATGCCGCACTACGTGATAGGCAAGCTGCAGGCGGCGCTCAACCAGGCCGGGCGGGCCGTCAAGGACAGCAAGGTCCTCGTTCTCGGCCTCGCCTACAAGAAGGACATAGACGACCCGCGCGAGAGCCCGGCGTTCGAACTGATCGACATCCTGCTGCACATGGGTGCGCGGGTGTCCTACCACGACCCGTACATCCCCGAAGCGCCCGCCATGCGATCCTGGCCCGACCTGCCGCCCATGCGATCGATCGAGCTCGACGCGGCCGCAATCCGCGAGGCCGACGTCGTCCTCATAGTGACCGATCACAGCTCTGTCGACTACGACCTCGTCTGCCGGGAGGCCTCGATGATCGTCGACACACGCGGCGTCTACCGCGGGAGGAATGCGAAGGTGGTGAAGGCGTGAAGCTGGCGGCGACCGCTCTGGTCGCGGCGCTCTTCGCGATGCCGCTCTTCGCCGGCCTCGGCGAAGGCGACTATCAGAACGACGAGGCCATCTACGCCTACGCCGTGGACAGGATGCTCGAAACGGGAGAGTTCCTCACGCCCGTCAGCATCCCGCACGAGAACGCGCCGTTCCTGGAAAAGCCGCCACTCAAGTTCTGGATCGTCGCGCTGCCCATCTCTCTCGGCGTCCTGCCGCACGACGAGTTCGGCATGCGTTTCTGGGACGCTGTGTTCGGCGCCGCCGCCTTCTTCTACGTCCTCGCCATCGGCTGGAGGCTAGGGGGCCCGCTGGCCGGCATCGCCTCCGTCATGATGCTCTTCACCCACCGCCCGCTGCTCTTCGAGCACGGGCTTCGGACCCACAACATGGAGGCCGCCCTCGTGCTTTCGTACTGCGGCGGCGTGTATCACTTCCTCGCCTGGCAGGCCGCCGGTGATCGTGCCGGAAAGGGCCTGGCGCCGGGCCCGGCAACGCCCGGAAAGAACCGGACGGCTGGCGAAGGCAGGCGGGCAGGAGGCGAGGGCGGGCTGCACGTCTTCGCGATCGCGCTGTGGTTCGTTCTCGGCTTCATGACGAAGTTCGTCGCGGCGCTGTTCCTGCCGCTCGTTCTCGCCGCAGCCGCTCTCGTCTCCGGCCGCGGGCGAAGGCTCGTCGCCCGCGACTGGAGGAGGCTGCTGCTCGCAGGGCTGCTCGCCGCCGCGCTGATCGCACCCTGGTTCGCATACCAGCACGCGAGGTCCGGAAGCGAGCTGTGGCGGGTGATGTTCGGGACGCACGTGGTGACGAGATTCACCGGGCACCTCGATGCGATGCACCTGAACCCGGCGAACTACTACGTCACCGAGATGGTCCGCCATCTCCGCGCGGCAGGCACACTGCCGGTGACGCTCGCCGGCCTCGTCCTGCTGGCGTGGGTCGCGGCCCGGGGCAGACAGGAAGCAGTGGTCGTCCTGGCCTGGCTGGCCATCCCTCTGGCCGCCATCTCGTCGCTCTCGTCGAAGCTCTATCACTACGCGTACCCGTTCGTGCCGCCGCTCGCCATCGCCGCCGGGTACGCCGCGGCGCTCGCAGCCTTCGCAACGTGGATTGCCGTGCGGCGCATCGCGCCGCTCCTGCTCGGGAAGTCCCCGGCAGGCACGGCTCATCCTGCCCCCGAGAGCGCGCCGGGCGGCAGCCGCGTCCCGCGTCCCGCGCGAAGGGCCGCAACCCTCGTGGCCGCCACGCTCTTCGTGGCGCTGCTGCCGCTCGGCGCCTATCGGCGAGTTCTGTCCGCGCTGGACGAAGGACGGCACCCGTTGAGATCGACAGGCGAGTGCCTGGCGAGGGTCGCCGCGCTCAACCCCGGCCCGGATGGCAGCCCGCCAGGAGTCTGGGCCGAAGGCAGGGAGCTCTCTCACATCTTCTTCTACTACCTGCGCAGGCTCGGCCCCTACGTCGAACGCGACGTCGCTTCCGATCCGACCGTGTTCGTCCACCTGTACGCGCCGTGGCAATACCGCCCGGTCCTCCTCTCCGTCGAGCGGTACGCGGCGTTCATGCGGCTGGTCGAAGAGCGGGACAAGGTGACCATCGAGCGCGCGGCAAGGAAGGCGGGCATCGACCCGGCCACACTCGAGGCCGAGGTCGGCCGCGTGCCGATCGCGATGCTGGAGTTCCCGGGCGAGCCTGGAGCAAGCCGACTCAGGATCTCCGCAGAACGACGAGCGACGAGGTGCCGCTCGGGTGGCCTTCGGCCCACACTCCTCGTATATACTCCGTGCATGTCTGAAAAGGCCGCCGGCAGCGCCGGCGCGCTGGCCCCTCTGCGGCGCCTGGCGGTCGCGCTGCGTGACTCCCGTCTCGCCCGCGCGATGAGTTCCTGGCGCACGGCGGCCGTCGTGCTCCTCTCCTTCTCGTCGGGCCTCCCGCTCGGCCTCGTCTGGTACTCCATCCCGGACTGGATGCGCGACATCGGCGTGGACATCCGCGTAGTCGGTCTCTTCACGCTGGCGCAGGCGCCCTGGGCCTTCAAGGTCGTCTGGTCGCCGCTCATGGACCGCTTCGTCCCGCCCTTCTGGGGGCGGAGGCGCGGGTGGATGGCGATCACGCAGATCTCGCTCGCCGTGCTCGGCCTGATGCTGGCGGGCGTCGGCCACCACCCGGATGCCATATGGGTAGTCGGAGCGCTCGCCCTGGCCATCGCGCTCGCGTCGGCGTCCCAGGACATCGCGGTCGACGCCTACGCGGTCGAGGTGCTGCGCAAGGAGGAGCAGGGAGCGGCCGTCGGCGCGAGGATCGCCCTCTACCGGGCCGCGATGGTCGTCTCGGGCGGAATGGCCATCACCCTGGCCGGCCGGTTCGGATGGCCGGCGGTGAACGTGCTGCTCGCCCTGCTCTATGTGCCGATGCTCTTTCTCACGTGGAAGGCGCCCGAACCCGAGGAGAAGACGCCGGCGCCCGCGACGCTCCGCGATGCGGTCTGGCTCCCGTTCCTCGGGTTCCTCGCCCGCCACCGCGCCCTCGAGATCCTCGCCTTCGTCCTCCTCTACAAGTTCGCCGACCAGCTCACGCAGGCCCTCACCCGCCCGTTCCTGATCGACATGGGCTACAGCGCGGACCATCGGGGGATCGCGCTCGCGACAGTCGGCATGGTGGCCACCATTTCCGGCGCCTTCATCGGCGGCTGGGTGACGACGCTAGCCGGGCTCGGCCACTCGCTCTGGGTCTTCGGGTTCCTGCAGATCTTCTCGAACCTCGGCTACTACCTGGTCGCCATTGCCGGCGGCCCCAGCCTGCCGCTCATGTACGGCGCGACGAGCTTCGAGCTCCTGACGTCGGGCCTGGGGACCGGCGCCTTCTCTGTGCTGCTCCTGCGCATGACGCAGAAGCGGTTCTCCGCGACGCAGTACGCACTCTTTTCGAGCCTGTTCGCGCTGCCGCGCCTTCTTGCCGGGCCGGTCTCGGGTTTCACCGTCGACGCCATCGGCTGGCCGTCGTTTTTCCTCTCGACGCTCGTCCTCGGCATCCCGGGCCTCGTGATGCTTCAGCGGTTCGTGCCGCTCGGTGTCCGCGAGCCTGAATTCGTCGTCTCCGAGGTGAAGCGCAGGGAACCGATCGGGAGCCGTGCTCTGGCGCTCCGCGGCGTCGTCGGCGCGGTTCTCTCCGGAGCGTTCGCGCTGCTCGTCGTCGCGCTCCTCGCCGCTCTGAAGACCCTTCGCGAGGTCGAAGGGGCGGGCTTCGACCTCGGCGCTGCGCTCGTCCGCGTTTCCCGGCCCGAGACACCACCCGATTGGGTGCAGCTTGCCGGCATCGTCTTTTTCGCCTTCGCCGGCGGCCTCTTCACGGCAGCCATCGCCGCATCGCGCCGCGGCAACCACGCAGCCGAGGCGGCCGGGGCGGGAGCGGGACTTCGCGACGAGGACTGACAGGAAGTGATGAGAAACCGGAACCGTTCAGAAGGAAGCAGCAATCGCGGAGAATCGAGGACGGGAGGCCCCCATGTGGCTTTTCAAGGAAGAACCGACGCACTACAGCTACGCCGACCTCGAGCGCGACGCCCGGACCAGATGGACCGGCGTCAGGAACCCGCTCGCCCAGAAGCACCTCCGGTCGGTCCGGAAGGGCGACCTCATCTTCTACTACCACACCGGCGGCGAGAAGTCGGTTGTCGCCGTCGCGCAAGCGGCCGGCGACGCGTACGCTGACCCGGACGATCCCTCCGGCAAGGCCTGCGTCGTGGACATCGTGCCCGTCCGCAGGCTCGGCAGCCCGGTGACGCTCGCCGCCATCAAGGCGAACCGGCTGTTCGCGGAGTTCCCGCTCGTGCGCATGCCCAGGCTGTCGGTCATGCCGGTGGGTGAGAAGGAGTGGGAAGAAATCGAGCGGATGGGAAAAGGCTAGGCCCTGTTCGCCCGTCTCAAGCCGAGGGCTCGATGCGCCGATATCCGATCCAGGACGGACCGCGATGTCGGTACAGCTCGAGACCTTTCTCCTCAAGACGGGCCTTCTCACCCCCCGCCAGCTCGAAGAGGCGGTGGCGGCGTCCGCCCGGGCGCGCGTGCCCCTGTGGGACACGATAACCGCCGAGAACAGCGGGCTCTCGGAGGACGTGCTGGCGGACACCTTCGCCAGGTGGTTCAACCTGCCGCGCGTCAGGATCGACTCGCTCACGCTCGAAGCGGAAGCAATCCACCGGATAGACGACAAGCTGGCAAGGAAGTACACGTGCCTGCCCGTCAAGGTGGAAGGCAAGTCGCTTCTCGTCGCCCTCGCGAACCCGCTCGACTACAACGCAATCCAGGACATCGAGTTCCACTCGGGGCTGAACGTCCGGCCGCTCGTCGCTACCCGCAGCGAGATCCGCGAGGGGATTGCCCGCAACTACGCGGCCGAGGAGCGCATGGCGGACCTCCTCGCCGACGTGCAGGCCGCCGACGATCTCGAGATCGTGCCCGAGGACAGGCACGATCTCGAGGAAGCCGACACCGTCGCGTCGCGAAGCGCGGCCGAGGTCGCGCCGGTCGTCAAGATGTGCAACCGGATCCTGCACGACGCGATAGAGTCGCGGGCGAGCGACGTGCACGTCGAGCCGGGCGCGAGCGACATGCAGGTCAGGATGCGCGTGGACGGCGTGCTCCGCGACTACACGCAGATCCCGAAGCCGCTTCACACGCCGGTCGTCTCGCGCTTCAAGATCCTGGCCTCGCTCGACATCGCCGAGCGCCGCCTGCCGCAGGACGGCCGCATCAACGTGCAGTTCAAGGGGAAGCCGGTCGACATAAGAATCTCGACGCTGCCGACGCACTTCGGCGAGAAGGTCGTTCTCCGCGTACTCGGCACGAGCACGATACCGGCGCTCGACGTGATGGGGCTGAGCGCGCAGCAGGTGGCCACGGTGCGCGCCGCGCTCGGGCAGCCGCAGGGGATGATCATCGTCACGGGACCGACCGGCTCGGGCAAGAGCACGACGCTCTACTCGATGATCGAGCACCGCAAGTCGCACGAGGTGAACATCGTCACGGTCGAGGACCCGATAGAGTACCAGCTGCCCGGCATCAACCAGGTGCAGGTGAACGTCAGAAGCGGACTGACCTTCGCGAACGCTCTCCGGTCGATCCTGCGCCAGGACCCGGACATCATCCTGGTAGGCGAGATCCGCGACGCGGAGACGGCCGAGATCGCGTTCCAGGCGGCGGTGACCGGGCACCTCGTGCTCACGACGCTCCACACGAACAGCTCGCTTGCCACGATCGCCCGGCTTCTCGATCTCGGCGTGGACCCGTTCATCGTCTCGTCTTCGCTGAACCTGGTGATCGCGCAACGGCTCGCGCGCCGCGTCTGCCCGCGGTGCAAGGAGCCGTACCAGCCCGAGTCGGACGTCCTCGAGCGGCTCAAGATCGATCGGTCGATGGTGTTCCGCCACGGGCGGGGCTGCACGATGTGCGGGAACACAGGCTTTGCCGGGCGAGTCGGGATCTACGAGGTGCTGCGCTTGACGCCCGCGCTCAAGGAGCTCATTCACAGGCGGGCGAGCGAGGGCGAGATGCGCGCCTGCGCCCTCGAGTCGGGCACAAGGTTCCTGATGGACGAGGCGCTGCGCAAGGTGCTCCTGGGCCAGACGACGCCGGAGGAAGTCCTGCGGGTCATCAGGCTGGAGGAGGACGAACAGGAGACGGCCACCTGCCCGAACTGCCTGGCGCCGTCCCAGCCGTCCTTCGTCACGTGCCCGCACTGCCTCAGTCCACTGAAACGGTTGTGCCCTGATTGCGGTCAGCCGCTAGAACTCGACTGGAAGGGGTGCCCGTTCTGCTACCACAAGAGCAACAAGACGCTGCCGGTCGCCTCACCAGAGCACGCGCTGGAAGCCCGCAAGTCGGCTGCTCCGAGCACCAGGGAAGCGGCGACAAGGCGGTCGATGGCGCGCCTTGCCGAGATTGGAGAGGCGGAAGGGATCGAAGGTGGGAGCGCAGCCTAGCGGAGCGAGGATTGGCCGCGCCAGATCGTGAACAAGCCTGCAAGAAGCGGAGTGCGGCGGTGCCAGCGCCTGCCTTGTAATGTTGCGCACCCCGTGACCCGGCGCGACCGCGATCCCCTCCATCAAGAAGCGTTCCGCACGGGGCGCGTCCGAATCCGCACCTTTTCGTGCCTGTCGAACCGCCTCGACAAGGCCGATCGTCCTTGTGCAAGGACGCGGTGACACCGTCAGTGGACGCAACGATTGCCCGCGTCCCCGCCCTTGCGTCTTGCTTGACAATGCGCTCCTCGGGATGTAGAAGAAGCGGGACGCCTCGTGCCCCGCTTCGACAGCCTCCGCAACGAGATGACATGGATTCGAACCGGGTAGGGTCGGTGCAAGTCAGGCGCGGCGCCGAGGGAGGCCGCGTTCCAAGGTGCCCGCATTGCGGTTCAGGTAGGGTCCACAGAATCCCTGCGCCATTCCTCGCCGAACGCCTGGTGCGCCTGCTGAGGCTGCGCTACCGGCTCTACAGGTGCCACGCTTGCTTCTGGAAGGGATGGATGCCGGCCAGCCGGCGACGAACGCTGGCGGTTGCCGATGCAGGGTCCTTCGCCCCGGCGGCTTCCGATGGACCTGATCTTTCGGCGCTGGACGCCGCAATCGGGCTTCCCATCGAGCCGACGAGAAGGACGAACGGGACTCGAACCTGAACGAAGCGCCAGGCCTCGTGGCCTGCGTTTCGCGGTTACCTCAACAGCCGCACGACGCGCGCCAGCAGCTCGCGCGGGCTGAAGGGCTTCGTCACGTAGTCGTCGGCTCCCATCTCGAATGCCTTCGTGACCTCGTCTTCGCGCCCGTGGGCGGAGAGGATGACCACGCGCGGGCGCCGCTCCGCGCCGGCGATGCGCTCCAGGACCTCGAAGCCGGACGCGCCCGGCAGGACCAGGTCGAGGACCAGTACGTCCGGCGGACGCGCCGCCAGCGCCTCGAGCGCCTGGATTCCATCCGAGACCGATTCGATGCAGTAGCCCGCGGCCAGAAACTGCGTCTCGACGATCTTCACGACTTCCGGGTCGTCCTCGGCGAGGAGCACGCTTGCGAGGCCTGCCGGCTGGCAGGTTCTCGGATTGTCCGTCTTGAGGGCCGCAGGCTCGCCGAGGTAGCGTGCCTCGGCCAGCGCATCGTCCGCCTCCGCGAGAAGCGCTTCGAGCGGTTTTTCGCCTCCCTGTGACGTGGAAGCGATCCCCGCCCACACGCCGCGTATCCCGCGCGCCTTCAGCGCCTCGACCTGGTCGGTCAGGCGGTGCCTCAGCAGCGCCGGCGGCGCGCCCGCGAGGAGCATCACGACGTGGTTCTGATCGTAGCGGCTCACGATGTCGCGGGCACGGACGGAGTTGCGAAGGACGGTGATGACCGTCGCGGCCTCGTTTTCGGGTACGCGCACGAGCGCGAAACTCGCCGCCGACAACCGCAATTGCTCGCGGGCCACACGGACGAAGAGCTCGTAGCTCAGGAGTTGTCCCTGACGCCCCTCGACGCGCTCCGTGTCCGGCGTCCGGCCGCCGCGTCGCCTGAGCAGCAGGTCGAGCCGCAGCAGGAGTTCCGTTGTTTGAATCGGCTTCAGGAGGTAATCGTCGGCGCCGAGCGTGAGGCCGGCGAGACGGTCGTCGAGGCTCGACCTCACCGTGGTGAAGACGACGGGGATCGCCGAAAGCTCCGGGTCCGACTTGAGGAGGCGGCAAACCGCGTAGCCGTCCATCCCGGGCAGGTTCGCATCCAGGAGGATGAGCGCCGGCCGCTGGCTCCGCGCGGCAGCCATCACCGCATCGCCCGTCTCGACGAGGATTGTCTCGTAGCCCGCCGTCCGCAGGAAGCCGCCGAGAAGCTCGCGCTGATCTGGCTCGTCGTCCACGACGAGTATGCGCGCACCTGTGGACCGGGCGGCGCCGGGAGCGAGCGCCCAGGCCGGCGGGTTGGCGAGATCCGCGGCGAACGCCTCGCGTATCGCCTCGATCAGGACACGCGCGGCCGGGAGATCGAACCCATACTCCGTTCTGGTCGCGAGCTCCTCGAGTTCCGTCGCCCGATTGCTGACCATGGGGAAGCCGACAGTCCCCGCCATCCCCGCAATCTGGTGAGCAATCTCTCGAAGCGGAGCCGTGAGGCCGCGGGGCCCCCGCGTCGAGATCGCGTTGACGAGCATCTCGAGGGACTCGCACCGCTTCGGGAAACCGGCGACGAACCGCTGGCGGCCCTCGCGCAGGACGGCTTCGGGCCCGGCGCTCGTCATGGGGACATCACGGACCTCCGCGGCGTTCGGGGAGGCGCCTTCAGGCAGATTTTCGGGTGCCATGCGTCTCGTGTCGCTTGAAATCTTTGACCATTGGCTCGAGGTCGTGAGCCGCAGCCCGCCGGCCGGATGGAGCATGGTAACCGAAACAGGCTCCCGCCCCCCTGAACTTTATATCGGGCGAAAGCACGACAGGCTTTAGATCAGTACACGCCCAGGTACCGCTCCACCTCCCACGGCGAGACGTGCTTGATGTAGTCGAACCACTCCTCGCGCTTCGCCTCGACGAAGTGCTTCAGTATGTGCTCGCCGAGCGTCTCCTTGACGAGCACGTCCTTCTCGAGCTCGTCGAGGGCCTCGTTCAGGTTTCCCGGCAGCTCGTCGATCTTCAGGTGCCGCCGCTCCCGGTGGCTCATCTTGTAGATGTTCCGGTTGACGGGCGGGCCGGGGTCTATCTGCCGCGCGATGCCGTCCAGCCCCGCGCGCAGCATGACCGCGAGCGCCAGGTACGGGTTGCACGAAGGATCCGGCATCCGCAGCTCCACCCTCGTTCCGACGCCGCGCGTCGCCGGCACACGAACGAGCGGGCTCCGGTTGCGCTCGGACCACGCGATGTTGGTCGGCGCCTCGTAGCCGGGCACGAGCCGCTTGTAGGAGTTGACGAGCGGGTTCGTGATCGCGCAGAAACCCTTCGCGTGCCTGAGCAGGCCTCCGATGTAGTACAGGCACGTCTCGCTGAGCTGCCACCGGCCATCCGGGTCGTAGAAGGCGTTCTGGCCGTTGGCGAAGAGCGACTGGTGGGTGTGCATGCCGGAGCCGTTTATTCCGTAGATCGGCTTGGGCATGAACGTCGCGTGCAGGTTGTTCCTGTTGGCCACGTTCTTGACGACGAAGCGGAACGTGCTGATGCTGTCCGCCGTCGTCAGGACGTCGTCGTAGCGGAAGTCGATCTCGTGCTGCCCGGGGGCCACCTCGTGGTGCGCCGCTTCCACCTGGAAGCCCATCGCTTCGAGCGCCACCACGATCTCGCGCCGGACGTCCTCGCCCTGGTCCACGGGGGTGAGATCGAAGTAGCTGGCCGAGTCGTGCGTCTCTGTGGTCGGCGCGCTGCCCCTCTTCTGGAACAGGAAGAACTCCGCCTCCGGCCCCGCGTTCAATACGTAGCCAGCCTCGGCGGCGAGCCGTATCACCTTCTTGAGCGTGCTGCGCGGGCAGCCGGCAAACGGCGAGCCGTCCGGGTTTGCGATGTCGCAGATTATCCGAGCGACGCGCTCGCCGCTGTTGTACGCCCACGGGAAGACTCGGAAGGTTGTGAGATCCGGCTTCAGGAACATGTCCGACTCTTCGATTCGGACGAAGCCCTCGATGGAGGAGCCGTCGAACATGATCTTGCCGTCCAACGCCTCCTCGAACTGCCGGTCCGGGATCTCGACGTTCTTGATGGTTCCCAGGATGTCCGAGAACTGCAGACGCATGAACTTGACCCTCTCGCGGTGCGCTCGCTCGAGAATCCGCGCCTTCAAGTCCTCCATCCTCGCCTCGGCGTGGACGTCACGCTCCTCCAGCTCTACGACTCCCGCCGGTGACTCGTCGCTCATGTTGGGGCTCCTTCCATGTGTGGGTTGCGGCTGAGTCTAGAGCAACGTCCGGGCCAGGTCAACACATGCGTACAGAGTCGTGCAGATTTTGCAATTCTCGCGGCTCATCCCGCGTTAAGCGACTGCCATATTGGCAGAATGTGCTGAGTCTCGTGCATTTCTTGCACGATTTCGCTCCAACTGGGGCGTTTTGCCCACCCGCCGAGACGAACCGCCGGTTCGCCGTTCGGGCCTCGAGCAGGCAACCTGATCTGCCGGCTGCACCACCCTCGCAGGCAGGCGCGCCGTACCTGCTCCACCGAAGGCTGCACGCCAACCAAGCGCTGGCGTCCTTCGTCTGAACGGTTGTTAAGCGTGACTTGGAGGAAATGGCATGCGCTCGTTGCGGAAGGCAGCAATAGTGGCGGGGCTGGTGTCTGTGGTGTCCGTCCTCGTTGGCGCGACCTCTCAGGCGGCGTCGGGGCAACGGGTTGTGGCCGGAAAGAGCGGCGGCGCTGCCGCCATCGTGGCGACGCCGTTTCGGGCCGGGGCCGTCGTGGTCGAAAGATCTGCCGGCCAGGACAGGCCCACCGTGCGCGTCTGGCGGGCCGGGCCGGGCCAGGCCTGGGCGGAGACGATCTTTGTCGGTGGCCCGCGGATCGGCGTGACGATCGCTGACGTCGAGCCGGGTGAAGGCAAGGCGGAGGCCGGTGTCCGGGTTCAGGACGTGAGCGGGGGGAGCCCGGCGGAGAAGGCGGGCATCAAGGGCGGCGACATCATCGTCGAGTTCGACGGGGAGCGGGTGCGCAGCGCGGCGCAGCTCACCAGGCTCGTCCGGGAGACGCCTGCCGGCCGCCAGGTCAAGGTCGTCCTGATGCGCGACGGCAAACGCGTCGAGGTGACGGTGAGCCCGGAGGCGGACGGGCGGGGGCTCGAGATCGTGCCGGACCTGCGCAACCGCGTCGAGAGCCTCCTCAGGGATTTCAACCTGCGCGGCCGGAACGATCTCCGGGTCGAACCATTCCTTCGCGGCACACCGGATGTTTTTTCGTTCTCGATGCCGCAGTGGGCCACCAGAGGGCGGCTCGGCGTGACGCTCCAGGTTCTCACGCCGCAGCTGGCCGAGTACTTCGGCGTGAAGGAGGGTGTTCTCGTCTCCGCGGTCGCAGACGGCTCGGCGGCGGCGAGAGCTGGCGTGAAGGCCGGAGATGTCGTGACGGCGGTCAACGGCACCACGGTCAACGACCCCGGTGATGTCACGCGAGCGGTCGCGCGCGCGGGCGAAGGAGGGAAGATCACCTTGACCGTCGTTCGTGACCGGAAGACCCAGACAATCGAGGTGCCGCTCGAGACGGGCGCCCGGGGGCGGCGGATTCCGGTTTGACAGGGAAGGTCGCCGCGAACGGCCGAACGGCGTTATGTGACGGGTCGAGCCTCGCGTGCCGGCGTTTCGCTGACATCCGTCCAGATGCTGCCGGAACGCAAGCGCGAGAATGGTCAGACGGTGATCGTCGTCTCGGCCTCGAGCAGCAGCGACACGATCTCCTGCATGTCGCTGACGCGTCCGGCCGCCATCCGCTCGGCGATGCCGTAGTAGTTCACGCAGGTCCCGCACGCGACGATGTCGACGCCGGCGCTGGCGAGACCTGCGATTGCTTCTGTTCCTTCGGCTCCCGCCACGAGCAGGTTCACCCCGCTGTTGTAGAAGACGATCGTCGTCGGCCTGGCGGGCGATGCCCACAGCTTGCGCAGGAAGTTGGCCATCAGCTTCGTGCCCAGCTCGTTGCTCCCGCGGCCCATCACCGACGATCCGATTGCAACGACTTTCTCCGACCTTCGTTTCCCGTTGCTGTCGCTCACCGCGTCACTCCGATACGCGCCAGGTGCACCAGGTTCGTGATGGGCACGCCAATTCCTGAAGAGCCCGTCAGACTGCAGGCGGCGGCGGGCCCGGGATGAGCGTCGCCAGCTGGGCGCCTATTATGGTGGCAAGCGCCTGGACCGCCTTGCTCGTTTCCAGCCCGGCGGGCACTTCCGCCGAGAGGACGCCCACAGGGCCGGACGGCGTTACGAGGGGGGTGACGATTGCCCCCTTCGAGTCGTCTTTTTTGGCGGCGACCACCCGCATCTCGCCGGCACGGTAGGCATCGGCCACCGAGTTGTCTGCATCGCGCGCGATGGGCTGCATCCTGGCCATCACGTGGGGGGTGTAGCCGTGGCCGAGCGCGGGGATGAGGGCCGTTCCGGCCGGGTTCTGCACCCACACGACCACGCCCGATGCGCCCAGGAGCGAGGCCGCGCGGCCGAGCAGCCCGGGAAGTTCCTGTGCCTCGGCGACGCGCGCGAGATCCGCGCACAACCGCGCGGCCTCGCCCAGGTTGGGAGTTGCCGCAGCTTCCGAAGCGGGCGAAGGCGGCGCGGCAGCCGCGCTGTCCCGGTGCCGGCCGTCCGAATCCGTGGCTGAAACCTGCTCCGCCGCGGCGGGAGGCGGTGTGCGAGTCTCAGGGTGACCGCGCCTGATGGCGTGCGATGCGGGCCCTTCATCGCCCGCCGCGGGACTAGTGGCTGGCCGCGGCGTTACGGGCTCGGGCTGGCTGATTATCCGTTCGAGGGCCTGGAGGTCGCGAAGCCCGAGCCTTCTGGCGGAGCTCGTCTCCGTGTCGGGCGCGCCGGCGGCCGCCTTCGAAGAATCATCTGCGGCAGAGGAGGTTCCTCCGAGCGCGCCGATCAGCAGGACAGCGATCAAGAAGACCGCTCCGCCAGCGCCGCCGAGAAGGTACATCTGGACGCGCTGCAGCCGCGCATCCTCGGCGTCGCGAGAAAGTGCCTCCGCGCTCGCCGCTTCCTGCAGGCACCGGTCCAGCGACGCAGTCGACTCGAGGGCGTCGGCGAAGATGATGTCGGAAGCGAGAAGGTGCTGCCCGCCGAGAACGTACTGGCGGGCTCTGGAATCGAGGGCCCGGAAATCCGTCAGGGACGACTGCGCTGCTTCGAGGGCCTGGGCAGCCGGCGGGGCCGTGGCTGCCTGGCGCGCGACGCCCAGCGACTCTTCGATCGACCGGGTCAGCGTGTCGACCCGTCCGATCCAGAACTGCTCTCCCTGCCCGTGCGCGACGCAGGCCTGTTCTGCCGCCTGCAGGTCGCGAACGGCCAGGCGAATCGCGTGAAGCTTCTGGCCGAAGTCGCGGCCTTCAGCGCGAGCCGCGGAACGATTGCGCTCGAGCCTTCGAACCTCGAAGCCGATTCCGCCAAGCGCCGCCGCCACGAGCAGGACGAGCAGAACCCTCACCCAGCGCTTCTGCATCTCAGACGGCCGCGTACTATATATCAGAACGACCCCGGTCCCTTTCCAGGCTCTTCGACTGCCCCTTCGTCGAACGAGCGGGGGGAGGGTGCCTCGGGTGTGCCCTTGAACTTCAGCGGCGGAACATCGCGGAAAAGGAAGTCCCACTTCCAGCGTTCGGACGGGTTCGAGACCTGCAGCCACGAGCGGGCGGGGATCGGGCGGTTGAAGACCGGTTCGGCGATGCCCGCAAACGACGGGTGGCCTCCCATCACGGAAGCGATGTCGCTCCTGACGTGAGCCGGGCTCGTGTAGTCGATTCCGATGCCGAGCGCGAGCGCCAGGTTCACCAGGATCTGCCAGTCTTCCATCGCGTCGCCGGGCGGCGACATCGCGCGCGAGACGGCCTGCAGCCTGCCCTGTTCGTTCGTGTAGGTTGCTTCCTTCTCCACGTAGGACGCGCCCGGCAGGACGAAGTCGGCGGCGCGCGCGAGGTCGGTCATGACGACGCCGTGGACGACGAGGAGCGGAAGGCGTCCGGACTTGCGTGCCGCCACTACCCATGCCAGGTCGCCGATGGAGCCGTCGGGACCCGGGTCGAAGACGTAGAGGGCCTTGACCTCGCCCGACCGCACGGCGGCCTCCAGAGCAGAGAGGTCTGGGCCGTCCGCGGGATCGCGCCCGGCGATGAGCCCGAGATCGCGAGCGCCGGTCACGTTGGGCGCGTCGACGCGCGAGATCTTGAACTTCGTCGTCGTTGGCTGCGGCTTCTCGCTGACGCGCCAGCTGACGCCGATTTCGCCCGGCTCGGGAACTGCTTTCTTCAGGGCGGCCGCGATGCGGCCCACGATGAACATCTCCTCGTGCGATGCGTGCGCCGAGATGAGGAAACGGAGGCCAGGCCCCGCCCCCGGGGTTTCGGTGGAGGGTGTAGGTGCTCCCAGGCGCCCGGTCAGCTTCGCCATCGTCTCGCGCCAAGGGGCCGGCTCCAGCAGCCCTGCCTCGCTCCGGACGAGCGGGCGGCCGAGCCTGTCGTCGCTCTCGATCCAGTGGTAGCCGAAGCGGCCGATGTCGCACATCCAGTAGCCGTTCACCTCCGGGTTGAAGCGCGGCGTGAAGCGGACCAGGCTGGGGCCCTTCGCCCATTCCGGCTTGGCCTTGATCCAGGCGGTTGTGTTGCATCCCTTCGAGCAGAGCGTGCAGACCGTGTCCACGGCCAGCGGGTTGTCCCACGGCCGCGACTTGAAGCGGTAGTCCTTGGTCAGGATCGCGCCCACCGGGCAGACGTCCATCAGGTTGCCCGAGAGCAGCGAGCGAACGCCGCGCTCGCCGAACGTCATGATCTCGCTTCCGCAGCCGCGGTCGGCGACGCCGATCTGCGCGTCCCCGTCGATGTCGCGCATGAACCGCACGCAGCGCATGCACAGGATGCAGCGGTTGCGGTTCAGCATGAGCGTCGGGCCGAAGTCGACGTCCGACCGGACGCCCTCGCCGTCGAACACCCGGCGCGGGAACTCCATGCGGCTCTTCTCGCGGCCGAAGGTGTAGGAGTAGTCCTGGAGCGGGCACTCGCCGCCCTTGTCGCAGACAGGGCAGTCGAGCGGGTGGTTGATGAGGAGGAACTCGAAGACCGACGCCCGCGCTGCCGTCACCTCCGGCGATCGGGTGTCGACGACCATCCCGTCCGTGCAGGGCGTCGAGCACGCCGTCTGCAGCTTCGGCATCTTCTCGACCCGGACGATGCACACCCGGCAGGAGCCGTCCACGCCGAGCCCCGGGTGGTAGCAGTAGAAGGGGATCTGGATCCCGTTTGCAATTGCGGCCTGGAGTATGGTCGTGCCCTTCTCGACCGTGATCTGCCGGCCGTCGATCGTCAGGGTGACGGTGTCCATAAGGTCCGATGATAACAGGGACAGATCGCAGCGAACAGCTTATTGGGAACAGGTTATGGGGCAGGGCCCACGGCACCGGTTGCGCGCGGCGGCGCGAACACACCTGGGTTACACTTCGACCGATGCGGATCGGGGTGAGACTCATCTGCGCGCTGCTCGCCCTGCTGCCGGTGCTCGCCTGCGGCAGGAGCGAAGACGGCCACCAGCCACGCCGCGCTTCGGACATCACGCTCGAGCCCGACACGGCCAGGGTTCGCGACCGGGTGCCCGCCAACGCCACGCTCGCCTCCCTCGTCTCGTCGGCGCCGCTCAGGTCCCACCTCGTGCCGCTCATCGTCGAGGCGGCGGCGCGCGTTTTCGATCCGAGGAAGCTCGCCTCCGGCCACGATTACGAGATCGTCCACACGCTGGACGGGCTGCTCCGCACCTTCCAGTACGAGATCGATCTCGACTCGTACTTGTTGGTTTCGGCGGCGTCCGACGATCGCCCGGAGGTGTTGAGCGCGTCGATCCTCGCCTACGAGAAGACGTACGAGCCCGCGGTCGCCTCGGGCGTGATCGATCGCGACTCGCCTTCGCTTTTCGAGGCGATGGAGACCGCAGGCGAGAGGCCGGAGTTGTCGATGGCTCTCTCCGACGTCTTCGGCGGCGACATCGACTTCAACTCGGACCTTCAGCCCGGCGACCGCTTCGCGGTGGCCTTCGAGAAGGTGTTTCGCGAGGGAGAGTTCGTGGCCTATGGGCCGGTCGCGGCGGCGGAATTCGTGAATGCCGGCCGAAGGCTGCGTGCGATTCGCTTCACGCCGCCGGGGGGGAAGGCCGCCTACTACGACGAGCAGGGACGCTCGATGCGCCGCTTCTTCCTGAAGTCGCCGCTCAAGTTCACGCCGCGCGTGACGTCGAGGTTCTCGCGCAGCCGCTTTCACCCGATTCTGCGCATCTACAGGCCGCACCTCGGTGTCGACTACCAGGCTCCGTCCGGCTCGCCCGTTGTCGCGGTGGCAAACGGGGTGGTCGTATCGGCCGGCTTCTCCGGCCAGGGCGGGAGGACCGTCGTGCTCCGCCACGGGAGCGGCTACGAGACGTACTACATGCACCTGTCGGCCATCGCGAAGGGCGTGGTGCGAGGCGCGCGCGTGTCGCAGGGCGACGTCATCGGAAGGGTCGGGATGTCGGGCCTGGCCACAGGGCCGCACCTCGACTACCGGATCCGTCGGAACGGGGTGTTCGTGAACCCGCTGCGGGAGCACGAGCGCCTGCCGCCTGGAGATCCGATCTCTCCTGTTCACATGGCGCTCTTCGCAGAGGAGCGCGACAAGGCCCTGGCGCGCCTCGCCGCGGCCGCGCCCTCCGTGCCCGTTCCTCCGGCGGCGCCCCCGGGCCGCTGAACCAGGAATGGGGACATCGAGCCCATGAAGCCCCTCGTGCCTCCGTGGCCCCGTGATCCGCCTGTCGGCTATCGGCGACCGGCCACTGGTTCTCCGTGCCCGGTCGCTG
>JBHGBL010000003.1:0-317814 GCA_041947015.1 Vicinamibacterales bacterium | reverse complement strand
TGAAAGCTGACCGCTGAAAGCTGACCGCTGATCGCTGAAGGCTGAAGGCTGAAAGCTGAAAGCTGACCGCTGAAGGCTGAAAGCTGATCGCTTTGAAGATACAGACACCGACGAAGCGAAGGAGCATGCAATGAAACCCAGACACGTCCTCTTCGTGATCCTGCTCGTCTTTCTGGCGGGCCTTGCGACGACCGCTGCACCGCCGCAGCAGCAGGCTCTCCAAGCGACCGGCGCGAGGGTCGAGAGCCCACGGAAGTTGTGCGGCCTTCCTCCCCCGCCCGGCGTGTCCCCTGAGGATTGGGAGGAAACCTGCTTTGCCTGCACGTCGATACCGACGAGCAAGGAGGCGACCGCGGACGGCTCTGTCATGACGAGCCACTCCTGTGACGGCCACTACGAGA
Organism: Vicinamibacterales bacterium; assembly: GCA_041947015.1. Lineage (GTDB taxonomy): Bacteria > Acidobacteriota > Vicinamibacteria > Vicinamibacterales > Fen-181 > JBHGBL01. The sequence continues at coordinate 317,413 of JBHGBL010000003.1, read as the reverse complement.
TACGGATCAAGGTCGTTCCCGGCAAGAGGAACGCGCCCGGAACGATGCGCCCGATCATGAAAGGCGGCGGCCTCGGAGCAGACAGGGCTCCCGAGAGGCAGGTTGGGGAGATGCCTGAGGCCGAGCAGACCTTCACGCGCTACGACGCGGCGTATCCGTTCATGAACGAGAAGCAAGTGATCATCGGAGAGACGACGATAGGCGGCCGCCGCGAGCTCTTCAACGACGAGGGGCTGATGGACATCATGGAGCTCCAGCGCATCGCACTCGAGCGGGCGTCAACGGCGCGCGAAGCCATCAAGATCATGGGCGAGATGGCCACGAAGTACGGCTACGGGGACAGCGGCGAGTGCCTGACGGTCGGCGACGCCAACGAAGTCTGGTTCTTCGAGATCTTCGGCGCCGGACCCATTGAGAAGGGCGCCGTCTGGGCCGCGAAACGGATCCCGCCCGGCCATGTCGGCGTCAGCGCGAACCGGCCCCGAATCACCACCCTGAACCTCAACGACCCGAACGACAGCATGGCCTCGGAGAACGTCTACGCGGTGGCAGAGGAAAACGGATGGTGGAAGAAGGGTGAACCGTTCATCTTCAACAAGGCGTACTCCGGCACGCCAAGCTACGGCAGCACCCGCCGGGAGTGGAGGGTCTTGAGTACGGTCGCTCCGTCGCTCAAGCTCGATCCGTGGAGCCTCGATGTGCCGTTCTCGGTCAAGGCCGAGAAGAAGCTGACGCCGCAGGACCTCATGGCGCTCCACCGGGATGTGTACGAGGGCACCGAATTCGACATGACCGCGGATGACGTCGCAGGGCCGTTCGGCAACCCGAACAGGTGGAGCGCGTCCGTGCGGCCGCCGGCTGGTTTCATGGGCTTCGAGAGGATGATCGCCGTCACCCAGTGCTCCTACGTCGTCGTCCTGCAGGCCCGCGACTGGCTGCCGGCGTGGATCGGCGGCCTGGCATGGTTCGCTCCGGACGACGCGAAGACGTCAACGTTCATACCGTTCTACGCCGGCAACACGAAGGTGCCCGAGGCGTTCACGATAGGCAGCCGCGCGGAGTTCGACCGCAGGTCTGCATGGTGGGCGTTCAACTTCGCGGGCAACTGGGCCAACTTGAACTTCAGGGCCATCGCCGGCGAGATCAGGAAAGCCTACACGGAAATGGAGGCGAGGCTCTTCGCGCAGCAGCCTGCGATCGAGAAGACGGCGGTCGAGCTCTACAAGCAGAATCCGGAAGTGGCCCGTCAGTACATCAGCGAGTACTCGAACCGCGAGGCGCAGAACGCAGTCGACGCCTGGTGGAAGCTCGCCGACAGGCTGGTGGTCCGCTATCACGACCTCGGCCAGAACCTGCCCGGCCAGGACCGCGCAATCACAGCTTACCCGGAGGAGTACCTGAAGAAGAACGGCTACGGCACGAAGCCGATCCCGAAAAAGACGGAGCCGCCGCCCCAAGTCAGGTAAGAGGATGCTTCATAGCCGCCGACTTGGGGCGCTTTGCTGTCGGGGAACTGCGCTGTCGGCGGAGAATCGGGCGGGACGGCGGAGAATCGGGCGGGACGAAGGGGGCCGGCTGCCAGCCCCCTTCACGACTCGAGACCTGCGACTCGAGACTGCTCGCCCGTCTAGAAGTAGTACTTCACCCCCAGCTGAATCCTCCTCGAGCCGCTCACCACGCTGTTGTAGATCCTTCCGAAGGTCGTGCTGGTGATGGTGGCCGTCGGGAAGCCGAATGTGGGCTGGTTGAGGAAGTTGGTCGCATCCATGCGGATCTCGAGCGACTGCGCGCCCACAACCCTCGTCCGCTTGGCCAGCGAGAAATTGACGTTCAGCCCGCTCGGACCGATAAAGTAGTTCCGCCCGACGTTGCTGAACTCGCCGGGAGCCGGGGCGCTGAACTTCGCACGGTCCGCCTCGTCGAAGAACCAGATATAGCCGTTGCCCTCTGCGCGGAAGACCTGGCCCATGTCGCGGGAGCACCCGCTGCAGTTGGCCGGTGTCTGCACGATGTTCGAGATCGTGTTGCCTCCCGAGTAGACCGTGAAGGGCCGGCCGCTCTGCCAGGTCACGGTGCCAGCCAGGTTCCAGCCGCTGATCAGGCGGTCGAGCGCCGGGCTTGCGCTTCCTGCGATCGCCCGGCCCTGTCCGAGGGGCAGCTCCACGCTGAACGAGCTCTGGACGACATGGCGGCGGTCGAAGTCCGACGGCGCGAAGTTCAAATCACGGTCGTAGATGTCGAACGGCGTGCTGGAGGCCGACTGAGCGTTGCCGGTCGCCGCGGTCGTGAAGGCCGGATCGAACGACCGGGTGTCCTCGGATTTCGACAGCGTGTAAGCCACCTGCAGGTAGCCGAGCGCGTGCCTCCTCTCTACCTGCATCTGCAGAGCGTGGTACCTCGAACGGTCGTTCGAGTCGATGACGATCAGGCCGCCGAGGAACTGCGGGTAGTTGAAGAAGAAGTAAGGGCTCAACCCGGCGAGTTCAGGGAGGGTCTTCCCGCCCTGGATACGGCTGCCGAGATCGTCGGCAAGCGCAGCGACGCTGTTCGTCTGCAGGCTCGAGGCGTAGAGCCGGCGCACCATGTCGGAGCCCGTTTCGCTCGCCTGTCTGCGCGTGTCGAACTGCAGCAACTGGTTCATCAGTGCACTCTGGCCGCCCGCCTGGACCACTTTGAAAGCGTCGAGGAACCCGTTGTCGGTTATGTCCACCTGGTTGATGTCGTAGGCCCCGAACAGGTGCGATGCGCGCCTGCCGATGTAAGCCACCTCCAAGACAGTCCGAGGCATGATTTCCCGCTGGTAGCTGACGGCCCAGGCATGCGTTGTCGGCGTCTCGAACGCGTTGTCGACCACGCGCATCGACGAGGTAGAGGGAACCGGTGGCTGCACAAAGCTGTCCGGGGTGAATGTGGGCTGCAGGCTCGCGACCACCGGGCCCACCTGTGGCAGGCGCCCCCCGGCCTGGCCGAAGGCGGTGTTGGTCACACCGGCCGTGATTCCCGGGATGCTCTGGAAGATAGCCGACGAGAGAACGAACGTGTTGATCCTGTCGAAAGCCATCCTGTAGTTGCCCCGGATCACCTGCTTGCCGTTGCCCTGCGGGTCCCACGCCACACCGACCGAAGGAGCGACGTTGTTCAAGTCGTTGTCGTAGAGCTTCCCTCGATCCCACTTCAGGGTCGACGTGGGCTGCTCACCGACCGCGACACGAACGCCAGGCCTCCTGATCAAGTCGTGAGGGTTGCTGGGCGCGAGCTTCAGTTCCCACCGCAGCCCGGCGTCCACCGTCACGTTGCGCACCGGCTTCCACGTGTCCTGCACGAAGAAGTCGATCTCGGGGAACCGGGCATCGAAGATGAAAGGCGTCCCCCCGGGCGCATACTGGCTGCCCGTGGAAACGAAGCCCTGTGAGACCTGGCCGACCCGGCCCAGCAGGTAGTTGATGCTCGACTGGAGCGCCGGGCGGTCGAACGTCGTGTTGATATTGGACGGGATGCCGAAGGTGGCCGGGTCCACCGTGTTGATGCTGGTGCTGAAGTTGACCCATGGGGTGACGTTGTAACCCCCGACCGATCCCCGCACGTCCTCGTGGCGCTGGAACCGCATGTTGGTCCCGAACTTCACGCTGTGGGCGCCCGTCACCCAGCTCACGTTGTCCACGAACTGGAAGGTCTTGATGCCTCGCTGGTTGCCGACGCTGTACCCGACCGGCGCGGTGATCGGCTGGCCGGTGAAGTCGACCTTCCGCGGATCGGCTTCCGGTGTGTTGAAATCGAACTCGAACTTGTTGATGCCGAAAACGAACTCGTTCACGAGGTTCGACCTGGGGTTCCATCTCCAGGAAGCGGCCAGGTTGATCGGCCGGCGGAAGGTGTCGACCAGGCAGGCGACACCAGGAAACGGGTTCCAGCCGCTGTTGGCCCGGTCGCAGATCGTGTTCTGCTCCCCCCAGGCGATGCGGGCGTAGGCATAGTGCTTGTCGTTCAGCACCCGGTCAATCTTGATGACCGAGTCGTACTGCCGCTCCCACTCCTCTGGGAAGAACGTATAGCCGGCCAGGTTCAGCCCGTCGCCGGTGGTGAAGTTGTTGGGCAGCGGCGTCAGACCGACGAGCCGGAGAACATCCGGGTTGAGGCCGATGCCCTGCGGATCGTTGGCCGCTATGTTGTAGGTGCCGATCTGGATGCCCGGCAGCACGTTTCCGCTGTTGTCGACAGAAGATGCAGCAAGTCCGGCAGGCTGGTTGCGGCCGCCGATCACGTACCTCCAAATGCCCTGCCGGGCGAGTTCAGTGTAGGTAGTGGAAGTGGTCTGCACGGTCCGGTTGGCCCTGAGCACCTGCAGGTTCCCGAAGTAGAACATCTTGTTCCGCTGAATGGGCCCGCCGATGCTGAAGCCACCGATGTTCTGGTAGAACTGCTCCTTCCGCGCGTTGATCAGGTTGCCTTCCCACTCCGGCGCGTTGAACTCCGGTTGGCGGCGAAAGTAGAAGCCGGTGCCGTGAATCTCGTTCGTCCCCGAGCGCGTGACCATCGCCACCTGGCCGCCGCTGTTTCGCCCGTACTCCGCCGTCTGGTTTCCGGTCAGAACCTTGAACTCAGCGAGCGAGTCCGGGTTGGTGCGAAGAGGCGAGAAGTTGGAGCCGCCGGCACTCGTCTCGTTCGTGTCGATTCCGTCGAGCGTGTAGTTCCACGAACGGTCACGGGCGCCGTAGACGTGAGTGCCGCCGCCTGTATTGGCGCCCGACACGACGCCGGGCTGCGTGAGAACAAGGTCTAGGGGGTTCCTGCCGCGCGTTCCGACGATCGGCAGCGACTCGATGACCTTCTGCTCCAGCACGGTGCCGAGGTTCCCCGAAGTGCTGGTCTGCACCGTTTCCGAGATGGCGGTCACCTCCACAGTCTCGGTGATCGCACCCGGTTCGAGCGTGACGTTGACCGTCGTTGGGGTCCCGATTCTAATCGGGTTGCCCGAGGTCGTGAACGTCTTGAAGCCCTGCAACTCGACCTTGACGGTGTAGGTACCGACCTGGATCGCCTCGAAGACGTACGTCCCGGTTTCAGTGGTGAAGGTGGTGAACGAGACCCCTGTGGCGTCGTTGGTGAGGGTGACGGTGGCACCGGGCAGAACGCCGCCAGTCGAGTCCGTCACCGTTCCGACCAGCCGTGACGTGGTGCCTTGCGCTGCCGCACCGGCAACAGACGCGGCAAGAACAGCGACGACGAGGATTGCTCTCGAGATCCTTCGCATTGCGCGCCTCCTGCGGATTGACTCGCACCAGCCCATCGAAGCGGAAACACGCCAACCGCCCGCGTCTCCGCCATGTGCGCGGATTAGTCCTCAACCAACGAAGGTAACCGGGGCCGCGGCGCCAGTCAACGGCGGTGACTCAGCTTGCGCCGGACGGGCTCATCTGCAGGTGGAATGACAGGTGCGTGGAGAAACCCGCCGCCACGACACGCTGGCAGCGCCGCAAGAACGTCGGCCGCCGAGGAGACAGGACTCAGCAGGAGGACGGGGGCCGGTTTTCCCGGCCCCCTCGGGGAGACGCCCTAGAAGTAGTACTTCACTCCGATCTGGATCTTCCTCGAGTAGCTGGATACCGTGTCGTAGATCCTTCCGAAGGTCCCGCTCGTCAGCGTTGCCGTCGGCAAGCCGAAGGTCGGCTGGTTCAGGAAGTTCGTCGCGTCCATGCGGATCTCGAGCGACTGGTTCCCGGTCGTTCTGGTCCGCTTGGCGAGCGAGAAGTCCATGTTGAACCCGCCCGGGCCGATGAAGTAGTTCCGGCCCACGTTGCTGAACTCACCCGGCGCGGGCGTGCTGAACTTTGCGATGTCGGACTGGTCGAAGAACCAGACAAGACCGCCCTCTTCGTGCACCGAGCCGAGGTTGCGCGAACAACCGTTGCAGTTGGCCGGCGTCTGGACGATGTTCGAGATCGTATTGCCGCCTGAATAGACAGTGAAGGGCCGGCCCGTCTGCCACGTCAGCGTCCCCGCCATGTTCCAGCCGCTTATCAACCGGTCCAGGAGGCCGGTCGCGCCGCCGGCGATGGCCCTGCCCTGGCCGAATGGCAGCTCCAAGCTGTACGAGCCTTGTACCACGTGGCGCCGGTCGAAATCCGACGGCGCCCAGTTCAGGTCGCGGTTGTGTATGTCGAACGGCGTGCTGCCAGCCGACTGGGAGTTGCCCGTCGCCGCCGTCGTGAAGGCCGGGTCGAACGAACGGGTGTCCATCGACTTCGAAAGGGTGTAGGCAATACTCACGTAGCCGACAGAATGACGCCGCTCGAGCTGGATCTGAAAGGCGTTGTACTTGGATCGATCGCCCGAGTCGAGCACGGTGAACCCACCGAGGAACTGCGGGTAGTTGAAGAAGAAGTACGGGCTCAATCCGGCGAGCTCAGGGACGGTCCTGCCGCTCTGGATTCGGCTGCCGATCGACGCGGCCACCGTGGCGACGCTGTTGGTCTGCAGGTTGGACGCGTACAGGCGCCGCACCATGTCCGAGCCCGTCTCGGTCGAGAGCTTGCGCGTGTCGTACTGCAGCAACTGGTTCATGAGGGCGCTCTGGCCGCCGGCCTGGACCGTCTTGAACGCTTCGAGGAACTGGTTGTTGCGGATGTCAGCTTGGTCGATGCGGTACGCACCGTACAGATTGGAAGCGCGCCGTCCGATATAGGCTACTTCGACCACGGTCCTCGGCATGATCTCCCGCTGATAGCTGATCGCCCAAGCGTGCGTCGTCGGCGTCTTGAACGCGTTGTCGACAACTCGCATCGATGACGAGGATGGAGCAGGCGGCTGGACGAAGCTCTCGGGCGAGAATATCGGCTGGAGGCCGGTTATGACCGGCCCCACACCGGGCAGCCGCCCGCCACTCTGGCCGTACGCCGTGTTGACGACGCCAGCCGTGATGCCCGGGATGCTCTGGAAAATCGACGAGGACAGGACGAAAGTGTTGATCCTGTCGAAGGCCATCCGGTAGTTGCCCCGGAGCGACTGCTTGCCGTCGCCCTTCGGGTCCCATGCTATGCCGGCCGAGGGAGCGACGTTGTTCAGGTCGTTGTCGTAGAGCTTCCCGCGGTCCCACTTCAGCGTGCTCGTGGCCTGCTCACCCACCGCCACGCGCACGCCAGGCCTTCGGATCAGGTTGTCCGGGTTGCCCGGGGCAAGCTTCAGTTCCCACCGCAAGCCAGCATCCACCGTCACGTTGCGCATCGGCTTCCAGGTGTCCTGCACGAAGAAGTCGATTTCGGGGAACGTCGCTGTGAAGTTGAAGTCTGTCCCGCCAGGGGCATAGGAGCTGCCGTCCGGGGTAGAGACGAACCCACGCGACACGTTGCCGACCCTGCCCAGCAGGAAGTTGATGGCCGTCTGGAGGGCAGGCCGGTCGTAAGTCGTATTGATCCCGGATGGGATGCCGAAAGTCGCCGGGTCGACCGTGTTGACGCTTGTGCTGAAGTCGATCCACGGCGTCACGTTGTAGCCCCCTACCGACCCCCGGATATCCTGGTGGCGCTGGAAGCGCATGTTCGTCCCGAACTTCACACTGTGGGCCCCCTTTACCCAGCTCATGTTGTCCACGAACTGGTAGGTCCGGATGCCCCTCATGTTTCCGTGCTGCGTGTCAATGGGGTTGGTCACAGGAGTCGGATAGAAGAACGGAACCTGCACGTTCATTTCAGGCGTCACGAAGTCGAAGTCGAACTTGTTGATGCCGAAAACGAACTCGTTCACAACGTTCGACTTCGGATTCCACCGCCACGACGCCGCGACGTTGAACGGGCTCCTGAATGTGTCCACCCTGCACTTCGCGTCCGGAAATGCGGGCCATCCCGTGTTGCCGCGGTCGCAGATGCTGTTCTGCTCGCCCCACGCCACGCGAACGTACGCGTAGTTCTTGTCGTTGATGACGCGATCGATCTTGAAGACTGAGTCGTACTGCCGCTCCCACTCCTCGGGGAGGAATGTGTAGCCGGCGATATTGAGGCCGTCGCCGGTCGAGAAGTTGTTCGGGTTGGGCATGAGCGCGAAGAGCTTCTGCACCTCGGGGCTGAGGCCCTTCTTCTCGGGATCGTTCGCCACTATGTTGTAGGTCGCCACCTGCACGCCGGGCAGGACGTTGCCGCTCGCATCCACGGAGGAGGTCGCTAGGCCAGCAGGCTGGTTGCGGCCCCCGACCACGTACCGCCAGACCCCCTGCCTGGCAAGCTCGGTGTAGGTCGTCGAGGTCGTCGAAACCTTTCGGTTGGCCCTGAGAACCTGGAGGTTCCCGAAGTAGAACATCTTGTTGCGCTGAATGGGCCCGCCAAGGCTGAAGCCGACGATGTTCTGCCTCAACTGGTCCTTGGGCGTGCCTCTGACATTGCCTTCCCACTCGGGCGCGTTCAGGTTCGGCTGCCGGCGGAAGAAGAATCCGGTGCCGTGCACGTCGTTCGTGCCAGAGCGCGTGACCATCGCAACCTGGCCGCCGCTGTTCCTGCCGTACTCCGCTGTCTGGTTGCCCGTCAGCACCTTGAACTCGGCGAGCGAGTCGGGGTTGGCACGAAGCGGCGAGAAGTTGGCGCCGCCCGCGCTCGTCTCGTTCGTATCGATCCCGTCCAGCGTGAAGTTCCACGAACGATCGCGCGCGCCGTAGACGTGAACCATGCCTCCCGTGTTTCCGCCCGACACGACGCCCGGTTGGGTCATGACGAGGTCGAGGGGATTCCTTCCTCGGGTCCCGACAATTGGCAGCGACTCGATGACCTTCTGCTCCAGGACTGTACCCAGGTTCCCCGACGTGCTCGTCTGCACCGTCTCGGCCACGGCCGTCACTTGCACGGTTTCGGTGATGGCGCCCGGTTCCAGCGTCACGTTGACGGTCGTGGGCGCGCCGATCCGGACCCTGTTGCCGGACGTGCTGAATGTCTTGAAGCCCTGCATCTCCACCTTGACGGTGTACAGACCGGACTGGACCGCCTCGAACACGTACGTTCCGGTGTCGGTGGTGAATGTCGTGAACGACACACCGGTCCCGTCGTTCGTCAGCGTCACGGTTGCGCCGGGCAGAACGCCGCCTGTAGAGTCGACTACCGTCCCGACGAGTCGAGAAGTAGTGCCTTGTGCCGCGGCGCGGACCACCGGCGCGGCCAGGATGAGCGAAACCATGATTGCGAGCCAGATCCTGCGCATTGCACGTCCTCCTTCGGGTGAACCGCTCCTGCCGTTCCCCGATACGACCAACCTGGCCACCTTCGACAAACGACCCGGCCTGACGCGGACAGCCCGCGGCCGGCTGACGTTATCGCGGCGCCATCAAAGAGTCAACAAGTTAGCAAACCTGCCGAAAAACGTACGCCGGCCAGAGAGGTTGCACTGCAAGGCTGCGGATGACATCATGCGGAAGGTAGTTCCTACCAAATGAAATGCGACAAGAGCCTCATTGGCCGAACCAACTTCGGGCAAGCGGCCGCCGTGGCGACCGTATGCGTGTGAGGTAATGTCGCGTGCCGGCGTGTGTGCTGGCGGCCCTGCACCGCCATGGAAGGTCTGTTACCGCGGTTCGCCCGACTCGGCCGGTTTCACGAACATGATGGCGTCCAGCTCGGCGACCAGCCTGCCCCCGTCGCCACCTGAGCGCAGCTCCGCGCGCGCGCGCACAATCTTCCGGTCCTGCTCCAGAACACGGCCCAGGATTGCGAGCCGGTCCCCTGGGCGCACCGGTTCACGGAACCTCGTCTCGGCCCTTGCCGTCACGCCGCGGAGCCCCGCGTAGCAGAGGGCCCACGCCAGCGCCTCGTCCATCAGGGTGAACATGATCCCGCCGTGGATCGTTTCCGGCCACCCGACGTGCTCCTCGCGGGCTGTGTAATCGGCGCGCGCCGTCCCGTCCGGCGCCGGCGCAAATGTCACGTGGAGCCCCAGCGGGTTGTCCGAGCCGCAGACGTAGCAGGTCGGGAAAACGGGATAGGAGACAGCGGTTGGCAAGTGACGTTCCTCCATGGCGCCGTCCCGCCGGCGCTCGATGAGCGCGAAGGCGCGCACCGAAAGCGATTATTATAGGCCGGCAACAACGAAGGGTTCAGCCACTGGAGGATTCCGTATGCGCGTTCGAACCTGCACGCTGGTCGCGGCCCTGTGTGGCGCCATCGTCGTTTCGGTGCACGTGCCGGCAGCGGCACAGACGGCAGCAAAGCGCGTTCCCGCCTACCAGCAGTTCCTCAGCCCGGCGTCGCCACTCGAACTGGTGGGCGCGAAAAAGGTAGACCGCATCGCCTGGACCTCCTACGAGGAAGGCAAGCGGAACGCCTACACCGCGGCCGGCCCTCGCTTCACGCCGGTGAGGTTGACCCGCTTCCTGAACGACGACGGGATCGACCTGAGCGGCATCAGGATTTCCGACGATGGGACAACCGTTGTTTTCGTAAGGGGAACCGCACCAAACAGGGATGGGTGGGTCGCCAACCCTTCGGCCGACCCCGATGGTCCCGAGCGGGCGATCTGGGCGGTGCGCACCGCCGGTGGCCCGGCCTGGCGCGTGGTCGAGGGCGGCGGGCCCGAGCTCGCGCCAGACGGCAGCTCGGTCCTCTTCGTGAAGGACGGGCAGATCTACCGCGCGCGGGTGACTCCCACGCGGCCGGCGAGCGAGATGGATCGCGGGGAGAAGCCGTTCATCAAGGAGTGGGGCGTGCAGAGTGCGCCCACGTGGTCGCCCGACGGGAAGAAGATTGCCTTCGTCAGCACGAGGACGGACCACAGCTTCATCGCTGTCTACGACATGGCCACCAGGACGGTCAAGTACATGGCGCCGGGCGTGGACTTCGACACCAACCCTATGTGGACCGAGGACAGCAGGAGCGTGGTGTTCGTAAGGCGCCCGGGGCTGTCTTTCGGGCAGCAGCAACAGCAGCAGGCCGCCTCCGGTCGCGGCACGGGCGCTCCGGGAGCTCCAGCGGCGGCGCCTACATCGGCAGCCGGGCGCGGGCGCGGCGCCGGGCCAGGCGAGACGCCGCAGGGCGGGCTCGAGGCGGCGATGAAGATACCCGGCCTGATGCGCGCAACCTTCAAGGGCGGCTACACGTTCTCGCTCTGGAAAGCGGATGTCGCTACCGGGCAAGCACACGAGGTGTGGCACAACGAGCCGGGCGACACGACGTTCGGATCGATAGCGAACATGCGGCTGGCCGGCGATTACCTGGTTTACCGGTTCAACGTCGGCAGGGGCGGTGGAGCGCAGCCACAGGCCGAACAGTCCAGGCCGGTTGACGAATGGGATCGCTACTACTCCATCGACCTCGCGACGCCTGGAGCCCGCCCGGTGCTCCTGACGACGACCGACGGTCTCATCGAGGACCAGACCTCGGTTGCAGTGTCGAGGGATGGAAAGACCTTCTACTACTGCACCAACGCCGGCGACATCGAGAGGCGGCACATCTGGTCCGTCCCGGTTGCCGGGGGGACTCCGGTCCGGGTGACCCCGGGATCCGGCATCGAGACGCGGCCGGTGCCTCTCGCGTCGGGCAAGGGGCTAGCCACTCTGAGCGCGGGCTGGAAGCTGCCGCAGTCGGTGGGCATCTGGACGTTCGCGGGCGAAGGCGGCGTTGCCTCCGAACAGTCGCTCGTCTTCCCGGCCTCGCTGAAGGGGTTCCCAGCGGAGCGGCACGTCGAGCCGCAGATCGTGATCACGAAGGCGGCCGACGGGCTCGAGATCCACAACCAACTCTTCGTCCCGCGCGACATCAAGCCGGGCGAGAAGCGGGCCGCGATCGTCTTCGTCCACGGCGGGCCGATGCGCCAGATGATGCCCGGCTATCACTACATGCAGTTCTACCACTGGGCCTACGGCATCAACCAGTGGCTGGCGGACCAGGGCTACGTCGTGATGTCGGTGAACTACCGGAGCGGAATCGGCTACGGGCTCTCGTTCCGAAATGCGAGGAACACCGGCAGGAACGGTAACGCCGAGTACCAGGACGTTCTCGCGGGCGGCCAGTACCTCCAGACGCGGCCCGATGTAGATCCGAACCGGATAGGCATCTGGGGGCTCTCGTACGGCGGCATCCTGACTGCGCAGGCCCTGGCGCGCAACTCTGACATCTTCAAGGTCGGCGTGGATCTCGCGGGTGTCCACCTCTGGGGCAACGCGAACGAACCCGACAGCGTTGCGTTCAAGTCGTCGGCGGTCGGCGCGATCGATGGCTGGAGGTCACCCGTTTTGCTGGTCCATGGAGACGACGACAGGAACGTGGCCTTCCAGCAGACGACCGGGCTCGTGCAGCTCCTGAGGCAGCGTGACGTCTACTTCGAGACCATCGTGTTCCCGGACGACACGCACGAGTCGATGCTGCACAGCCGCTGGATGTACACGCTGGACCGAATGGAGCTGTTCCTGAAGCGGTTCCTGCAGCCCGAGAAGAGAACGTAGAGAGTTTCAGTAGATGAATTCCCTGATGTCGTAGGTCGCGACGCGGGGAGGAGCGCCCGTGAAGCGGAGGAGTGCTCGCAGGCTCGACTTCTGAGCGAGGAAATCCGCGGGGGCGAGTGGTTCGAGCACAGCATCGCGAGCGAGCCGAGGATACTCGGTGCCGGCATCCTCTACCAGGTTGCTCAGGTAGAGAATGTCGCCCGCACCGAGTCCCATCGAGTTCACCGCGTTCGCGGTGTCGATGACATGGGCTTTCGCGAAACGGAGGCCACCGAGGCCCATGATCACTATGACTCCGGCCGACAGGCCGGCGGCCTTGATCGCGCGGACGACCCCGACGGCATCCGCGGCAGTGCCCGGCTTCTTCACGAGCTCGAGGAGCGCGTCGTGGCCGCTCTCCAGGCCGATGTAGACACGGCGGAGACCCAGCGCCTTCAGAGCCATGTAGTCGCGCTCGTCCTTCCGAGCCCCGGTGAAGCCGTCCACGAACGCGCTTATCGGGCGCTCCCGGAACTCGCCCTCGCCTGCGATCGCTTCGAGGATCGGCACGAGGCGGACCATTGGGATCGCCAGCGCGTTTGCGGCGCCGAGGAAGATGGATTGGCGGCGCAGCAGCAGAGACCCGCCCATGTAGTCGCGGACTTCGGCCATGTGACGGCGAAACTCCTCGACGGTCTTGACGCGGTACCCGTCTCGGTAGAGTCCGCAGAACGTGCAGGACCCGAACGAACAGCCCTCTGTGGCTTGGAGGACGAGCGACAGGTACTGATCGGGTGGCAGGATGCCAACCGGCCTGTATACCGAAGCAAACCACGCCGCGTCCTGCTGCGCTACGTCGCTGGTGAAACTTGCTGGTCGGCGCAGCGCATCCTCGAGTACCTGTCGCGCCGCACGCTCCAGGTGCGGCGTCCACTTCCACGAGTTGCCCCTGCACGCTTCGAGCGCGTTGCGAAACAGCGCAGCCGCCAGATCCACAACCGCAGCCGCTTCCGCGCTGTCCGGCGCGAGAGCCTCACGGCTCGCCCCCTCGCGGCGGCGTGCCTGCGCCTCGATATCGCACGCGGCTGGGGTGGTACCTTCCCTGCCGCGCCACCTGTGCAGCATCCGCCCGTTCAGTCCGCGCCTCCATGTATGCCCGTCGCGGTAGTAACTGAAGAGCCGCCCCGCAAGGTCGGAAGCGGCCACCTCGCTCCCATCTAGGGCCACGGTCACCGAGCCGGTGCCGAGTGAAATGGTCAGTTCAGAGCTGCGGCTCGTTGCGCGGAAGAGCATTGAAAAGCGGGGGGCGGCGGATGCGCCGCCCGTACAAGGAAAGAGCCCGTTCCTCGCACGAGCACCAACCGGCCCCCAACGGTTGGCCCCGGGACAACGAACGGGCCGTCGGCAAACTATACCGCAACCTCGGCGCCATTGCCACCCTGACCTCGTTGCCGGCGACTACCGCGCGAAACTGCGCCTTCGACGCGAGAGGGCCGCGCACGAAGGTCGCCTCAATCCTGTCCAGCTACCCCATAATAGACTTCGACAGGAACCGGCAACCAGCGTCTGACTGCCTCCGCAATCTCGTCGAGGGCGGCGTCGTCGAGCGGCGCAACCCACGGCTCCGCGGGAGGGCGCGCGACCGTGTAGAGCTGGATAACCTTGATCTGCCCTCCCTTCTTCGCAACGGCGAGCAGGCGTTCGCAGTAGGCTTCGATCTCGGAAGGCGCCGGTCCTTCGCCGTTCAGCCTCATCCAGAGACTCTGAATCACGACCGGCCGCACGCGCGCTGCGTCGAGGATATTCTCCAGGATGCTGTCCAGCGCGACCTTGGCACGGCATACGCGGCGGAAATACTCGTCGGTGCCGGCATCGAGCTTCGCCCAGATCTCTCCGTTGTTGCCATCGAGCAGCTCGAGCGCCTCGCGGACGCGCGGTCGCGACAGGAAGGCTGCGTCCGTGATGAGAACGAGCTTCGTCTCGTCGAGGCCATGCTGTTCGCGAGCGGCGGCTGCAATGCGGACCGCGTCGAGCAGGTGCGGCGAAGCTGTCGGCTCGCCGTCGCCTGAGAAAGCGATGTCACGCACTCCGCGGCATGCGAGGCCGAGAGCATCGAAGGGCGCCGACATGAACATCGACCCGTCGCGCGCGCTCTCGAGCACGGCGTCGAGCTCGGCCGCCAGGCGCGACAAGTCGACCTTGCGGACGCGCGGCGGCACGTCGCGGTCCACCTGGCAGTAGACGCAGTCGAAGTTGCACGCCTTGTCTGGGTTGAGGTTGACGCCGACCGACAATCCGCGGCTCCGTCGCGACACGACGGCGTAGACGTAGAGGTTGTCGGCCCAGCAGCGCTCGTGGCGCCGCCACGCCTGTTCGATCTTCCCGGGATTGGTCATGTACCCTGCCGGGCGAGCGCCTGCCTGACGAACTCCTCGATGCCCGCGGCAGGCCGGGCGCCGATGGCCCGAGACACCTCTCGCCCGCCGTCGAACAGCGCGAGCGTCGGGATCGACTGGACGGCCGCTCTGGCAGCGACGTCCGGCAGCGCCTCGGTATCCACCTTGAGGACGAGCAGGCGGCCGGCGTTGGCTGCAGCCACCTTCTTCATCTCGGGCGCAACCATGCGGCACGGGGCGCACCAGGTCGCCCAGAAGTCCACCACGACCGGCAACGCCGAACGCGCCACCGCCACCTCGAAGAGGTCCGCGCGCTCCACATCGACCGGCTCGGAAGGGGGCAGCACCGCGGCCTTGCACTCAGGACATCGGACGGCTTCGCCGAGCCTCTCGTAGAGGGTGCGCACGCGCCGGCCGCAGTTTTGACAAGGCGAAACGAGACCTCGCTCGTCGAGCCTGACGCTACTCACTACTCTATTCTACCCGACGCGGCCGGTACGCTCCGACGGTCGCGCCGGACCACAGGAGCGGGCAGGATGCGCTACCGGCCGTGGTGCGCGGCCATCGCCGGGCCAATTCCAAACTCGCCTATCACTGGGTGGGAGAGATCAGCAAGGTCCTCGTAGCGCATTCGCACCGCATCGGTGTGCGTGCCTGCGTGGAAGGCCACCTCCTCGTCCGCGGCGATCGTCCGGTCCACGTACACTGCCTGACCGTAGAGCGGCCCGAGCGGAGGGACAGCCCCGGTTTCGATACCGGGATAGAGGCCTGCGACTTCGGCCTCGGTCGCAAGACGCGCTTCCTTTGCGCCAGCCAGCAAGCGCAGTCGTTCGAGGTCGACCCTGTAGTACGCCGGAACGACCGCCACGGCCGGCCGGCCGTCCAGGTAGCACACCACCGTTTTGGCCCAGGCCCGCCCCGGCACGTGTGTTACGGCGGCCTCCTCCTGGGCGGTGAACGCAGTCCTGTGGCTGAGCGTCGTGTAGGGCTTGCTCTTCAGGAAATCGGCTATCTGGGTGGGAATCGCCATGGTGCCTCCTTCCAGGTCGGAAAACCCAAAGAGACCGATGGAATCTGGTCGCCGGAGGACGAATTGGCGCGAGCCTTTCCAGTATACACTCTCCCCTGCGCCAGGCTCGCCCGGCGAAACCGGCGGCAATCGGAGGACCGCTGCCCTCTCTGCGCTGCCATGGATCCTCGCCAGAGACCCCTGCGCGGGCCGTGAGCGGCTGGTACCGATGGCTGGAGAAGGCTGCCCTCGGGCCGTTGCTCGGACCGGGTTACAGTAGGCCCGGCCGGCGGCAACGACGGGAGGTGGCCTCTCAGACCACGGGCGGTCTCGGTCGGAGAATGGCCGGCCGAGCGGTAGTCGCGAACAGATCGGCCTCGAAACGTTCGAAGGAGGGACGTCTTCATGACCCGTCGCATCCCGTGCATCTCGATGGCTGTCTTCACGGCGGCAGCAGCCATCGCCTGCTCCGGTCCCGCAGAACAGCCCCAACCAACCGGCCCGAAAGCCATCCGGATTGGCGTGGCGACCTTTTCGCACGAGACGTGCACCTTCTGCCCTGAGCCCACGGGCATAGCCGAGTGGGAGTACTATGGCCCGCCGGTCCGTGGCGAAGAGGTCCTCCGCCAGGGCGGCTACATCCGGGGCTTCGTCGACGCGGCCCGCGAGTACGAGAACGTCGATCTCACGGGCATCCTCTCGCCGCGCGACTCGCGCGGGGGCTCGTCTGGAAGCTGGCTCACGCTGGAGGCGTTCGACAAGTACTCGAACGGCATCGCGAGCGATCTCAAGGCGACTGGGCCGTACGACGGCGTGTTCCTCGCCCTGCACGGCGCCATGGCTGTCACTGGCGTTCCCAGGCCGGAGGCCGAAATCGTGCGCCGCGTCCGCAAGGCGGTGGGGGACGTGCCGATATTCGTCACGCTCGACCTGCACGCGAACGAGGATCAGGAACTCGCGGACGCAGCCGATGCAGTCTTCATCATCAAACGTTACCCGCACTACGACGCAGCACTCCAGGGAGAGCGCGCGGCCCGCATCATGCTGAGAACGATCAAGGGCGACTACAAGCCGGTCATGGCCACGCGCAAACCGGGCGTTCTGACGCCCAGCGTCTATCAGGGCACCGGGGTGTCGCCCGCGATGGAGATCATGGAGCGGGCCAGGATCTGGGAAGAGCGGACGAAGGACGCGTTCGTCTCGGTCGCCTTCGGCTTCGCGTACGCAGATGTGCCGGACGTTGGGGCGACGGTCATGGTGGTTACAAACAATGACCAGGAGACTGCCGACAGGATCGCGCAGGACATGTCCGACTTCATCTGGAGGAAACGCGAGGCCTTCGCCGGCAAGAAACTGCCGAAGACGAAAGAAGGCGTGGCGAAGGCGATAGCCGAGGCCAGGGCCGGCAAGACGCCGGTCGTCGTGGCCGACCACAGCGATCGAACGGGCAACTCCACGTGGATTCTGGAGGAGCTGATCGCCCAACGTGCTTCCAACTTCTGCATAGCAACGATCTCTGACGAAAGGGCGATCAAGACGCTCGAGGGCAAGAAGGCGGGAGACGAGGTCAGTGTGGACGTCGGCGGGTGGGCAGACCAGTACGCCGGCAAACCGGTCAAGATCGCCGGCAAGCTGGAGTACCTGGGCAAGTACGGGCGTTACCCGAACGTCGCGGTCCTGCTCTTCGGCGACAACAACAGGGTGATTCTGACGCCGGAACTGCACCAGGTGACGGACCCGGGCATCTTGAAGGATCTCGGTATCGACATTTCTGGCGTACACATCATCGCGCTGAAGTCTCGAGTGCACTTCTGGCGCGGGTTCGTGGAGGACGGCCTCGCCAAGGCCGTCGTCGAGGTCGACGCACCCGGCCTCGGTCCGGCCGACGTGACGACGATCCCGTACAAGAACGCGCCGAAGGACCTGTATCCACTGGTGAGGAAGTAGCGTCGGGGCTCAGGGACCGAGGGGCACGGGCAGGGGCTCAGGACTCGTGGGCGTCGCAACGAACCCTGAGGCCCCCCGAGGCGGCCCGGGAGCCTGTCCGACCGATCCGGTCACAGGCTCCCGCATCCGGAAGGTCGTCACCGGATCGAGGACGGCCTCCTAGAAACTGAATGCGACGCCGAAGCCGACCAGGTGGGCGGTGAAGCGGTACACTCCGTTGTTGACAGCCACAGTCGGCACCGCCATGCCGCCGTCTGTCGTCCGGCCGGCCCGGTCGCTCTGATCGAGGTACTGGTAAGCGATGTCGAAGCGGACGCCGCGCGCGAGTTCGGTGCCGAAGCCAACCGTGTATTCCCTGCGCGGTCCCTCTGGCAGCAGCGGCGTCACCGTCTGATCGGGCGATGCGGCCCCGTGAGCGAGGAACCCACCTCTCACCACGGCCTTCGGCGTCAACTGGTACTCGACGCCAGCCCTGAAAGCATGAGTGTTGTTGTAGTCTTCGACGTTCACCAAGTCCGGCCCGATCTCCTGGTCGACCACCAGCACGTCGAACGCGCTCCAGTTGGTGAACTGGTAGTCCACGAACAGCTTCGCCTGCGGGGCCACGTCGAACGCCGCGCCCAGCACCAATTGTGCAGGAAGGGGGAGTTCTGTCGTGGCGTCCTGGTCGCTCAGCGCGCCGCCCTCTGCGAACTGCGACGCCAGCAGCGCGTCCACGGGCGTGCCCGCCGGTATTCCCGGGCCAAGAGGAATCGGCAGGCGGAAGCCGGTCATGATCTGCGTCGTGTTCACTGTTGCGCTCCCGATATCGACCTTCTGGCCCGACAGGTAGCGCGCGCCAAGAGCAACCCGCTCGGTGACCTTCGCCTGCACGCCAACGTGGACGCCGACGCCCCACCCATGCCCTTCGAGCTCGAGGTCCGCGAAGTCCGTGCCTGCTGGCACGCCGAGCATCCCGAACGTCACGTTCGGCATTCCCGTAAGCGGGACCTCGGAGAGATCCGCCCGCTGGCGCAGGCCCACGCTCAGACGGGTGATGTCCACGCCAAGCCCCACGGCGACCCGGTCGTTGATCCGGTA
The DNA here is from genome assembly GCA_041947015.1 of Vicinamibacterales bacterium. Classification (GTDB taxonomy): domain Bacteria; phylum Acidobacteriota; class Vicinamibacteria; order Vicinamibacterales; family Fen-181; genus JBHGBL01. The sequence goes on along the minus strand of JBHGBL010000003.1, from coordinate 298,593 downwards.
GGCCGCTGTCGGCTGGATGTAGAGTCCCGTCAGACCGCTCTTGTAAGCCAGGTACCTGCCCTCGAACGACTCTCCCCATTCGGTCGTCAGGCCGTAAGGCACGAACACGCCAAGACCCGCGGCGAAGCGCGGCGTGATCCTTCGGACGTAGTAGCCAGCCGGTACCGGCTGCGTCTTGTCGGCAAGCGGACTCTTGATCTTCGTCTGGTCGTTCGTGAAATCCCCGACCGCCCTGATCATCGTCGCACCGAAGCTCAGTTGCTGGCTTTCGGTGAAGGCGATGCCGGCCGGGTTGAAGAAGACACTCGAGCCGTCGGGACACGGCGAGGCAACGCCGGCGCCGCCCCGGCCCATCACGCACGGGCTGTGCTCGTAGACGCTGTAGCCCTGGGCGCAAACCGGAGAGGCGGTCAGGGCCAAGGCGAGAACGGCCAAACCGACCACTAGTCTAGGCATTCGACAACTCCTGGCTGAATGTGGGCAGCCCGACCACCCGTTCGGGTGGCCGCGCCCGGACGAAGCTTACGGCTGCCGCGAGCGAAGCGCAAAACCTAGCACACCTGCCGCCGGGCCGCAACGTCCGGCCTGGTGTCGCACTTCGTTCCTGCCGCACTTTGTCCCTTGCTGAGCCCGGTCAAACGAGTTACAGTCCCGCCCGCAACCTTTCCGGCTCTGTCTCTTCTCCGGCACTGGCTCTATCAGGAGGATGATCGATGGCCTGGTCCACCCTGTCCCGCAACAACGTTCGCCGGGCGCTCGGCGTCTCGCTTGTCGCCGCGGTCATGGCTGCGGCGCCAGTCGCGACTCCGACGGCGCAGACCCCGCAGGCGGTCAAACCGAACTACGAGCTGGCGGCAGCATGGACGACGCAGAAGGTAGGGCGGCTGGTATTCGACACCTCGGTCACCCCTCGCTGGCTCGAGTCAGGCGACCTTTTCTGGTACGCCTACCAGACCCGCGAGGGCCGCAAGTTCTTCCTCGTGGACCCCGTGAAGAAAGCCAAGACGCCCCTGTTCGACCACGCCAAGATGGCCGCCATGCTGACAGCCATCGTGCGCCAGCCCTACGATGCGCAGCACCTTCCGTTCACGACAGTCCGTTTCGTGAAGAACGACACCGCTTTCGAGTTCGACGTGCAGATCCCACGCGACGCCGACTATGTGAAACCCAAGCCGAAGAAGACCACGACCGACGCGCTATCTGAGGATGGAGGGCTCCCTCAGCAACAACAACAGCAGCAGGGCCAGCAGGCGCAAAGGGGCGGAGGTGCCCCTTCGCCAGCGCGCACCCGCACGCTGCATTTCGAGTACACGCTGGCGACCGGCAACCTCGAGCTCGTCGACGACGACTACCGGGCGCCGAGACGGCCGCGGTGGGCGAGCCTGTCGCCCGACGAGAAGACCGTTGTTTTCGCCCGGAACCACAACCTCTACATGATGGATGCCGAAAGCTATGCGCTCGCTCAGAAGAACCCGAACGACCCGAAGATCGTAGAAGTGCAGCTGACCAAGGACGGCGAGGAGCACTACAGTTACGCGCGGAGCGCGCAAGCCGGAGCGCGGGAGATGGAACAGGAGGAGGGCGAACAGCAGGCCGGTGGGGCCGAAGCCGATGACAAGAACGCGAGGGTCCCTGCCATCACCGTGATCTGGTCGCGCGACTCGTCGAAGTTCGCCGTTGCGCGCCGCGACCAGCGGAAGGTCGCCGACCTGTGGGTCATCGACTCGCTCGCGCAGCCCCGGCCCAAGCTCGAGACCTATCGCTATGCAATGCCCGGGGAGGAGAACGTCACCCAGACCGAGATCAACGTCTTCGACAGGGCAACCAGGACCATGGTGAAGGTCAAGGCGGAGCGGTTCAAGGACCAGCAGTTGTCGATTGCCACCGCCCGCCTGCCTCAGGGAGCACCGGACGAAGACGAAGCGGAAGAACCGCAGCAGCGCGGAGCCGCTGCGCCGGACGCACCTCCGCCGCAGTGGTTGAGCGAAACCAGCGACAAGCTCTATTTCACGCGCGTCTCCCGCGACCAGAAGAAGGTCGACGTATGCGTCGCCGACCCAGCGACGGGCGACGTCAAGGTGCTCATCGAGGAACGCCTCAACACCTACATCGAGACCAAGCCGCTGCGCCTCGCTGCGAACGGCCAGGAACTCCTCTTCTGGTCGGAGCGCACCGGTTGGGGACACTTCTATCTTTACGATGCCAACACCGGTGCTCTCAAGAACGCGGTGACGTCGGGCGAGTTCGTCACGACCTCCCTGGAGGGAATCGACGAAAAAGCACGGGTGGCTTTCATAACGGCGGTCGGCCGCGAGCCTGGCGAGGACCCGTACTTCCCGCACCTCTACCGGGTCGCCCTGGACGGCTCCAGCATCAAGCTGCTGAACCCCGGTGACGCCTCTCACTCGACGAGCCTGTCCGATTCGAACCGGTACTTCGTCGACAACCAGTCGCGCGTGGACGGCGCGCCCGGGGCGGCCCTCTACGACACGCTCGGCAACTTGGTGTTGAAGCTCGAGGCGCCGGACGTCAGCGCACTCCTCGAAGCTGGTTTCAAGTTCCCCGAACCCTTCAAGGTGAAGGCCGACGATGGCGTGACGGACATCTTCGGGGTGATGTACAAGCCCTTCGATTTCGACCCGGCGCGCAAGTACCCGATCATCCTGTACGTCTACCCAGGGCCGCAGACCGAGAGCGTGACGAAGACGTTCAACCCCCGGAGCAACAACATCAACCTCGCCCAGTTCGGCTTCATCGTGATCGAAGTCGGGAACCGCGGCGGCAACCCGTTGCGATCGAAGTGGTACCACAACTACGGGTACGGCAATCTACGCGACTACGGGCTGGCCGACAAGAAAGCCGCCGTGGAGCAGCTGGCGAGACGCCACTCGTTCATCGACATCGACCGCGTGGGCATCTGGGGCCATTCGGGCGGTGGATTCATGACGGCGGCCGCGATGCTGAACTACCCCGACTTCTTCAAGGTCGGGGTTTCCGAATCGGGGAACCACGAGAACAACATCTACAACAACACCTGGAGCGAGAAGCACCACGGCCTGAAGGAGGTCACCGACAAGGAAGGGAAGGTCACCTTCGAGTACGAGATCGAGAAGAACTCGGAGATCGCGAAGAACCTCAAGGGCCGGATACTGCTGATAACCGGCGACATCGACAACAATGTCCATCCTGCCAATACCTACCGGCTTGCCGACGCCTTCATCAAGGCTAACAAGCGGTTCGACATGCTGGTCATCCCGGGCGCCCGCCACAGCTTCGCCGCAATGAGCGGCTACGTGAACTGGATAAGAGCGGACTACTTCTGCAGACATCTCCTCGGCGAATCCGCCGACAGCGTGGACATAATCGAACTCAACCGCGAGCAGGAGCAGTCGGGCGAACGCAGGCAGGGACAGGGGCAGGGGCAGATAAGGAGATAAGGACTGAGGAACGAGGACTGAGAAACGAGTGGGCACGCAACTTGTGGCAGATATCAGCCGTCAAGATCCAGTGACCGCTGAGAGCTGACGGCTGGCGATTCTCGCCGTTCTCAGTTCTACGCTCTCAGTCGCGCCCTCAGTCCTCAGTCCTCGTTACTCAGTCCTGTTGAGCCTCCCCTTCGTCCACCCTCGGGCGGATGATGACTACGGTGCCCCCGCTCACAACGAGCTGGCCGCCGCGCTTTAGTCGCAAGCGAACCTGATAACGCCCGCCCTGTTTGTACTTGTGGGCTCCGGTGAAGAAGCGCTCCAGCTTGCTCTTGCCAGGCTCGTACGGCTCGCAGTCACCTGTTCTCTGCGAGGTGGTCCCGTCGCCCCAGTCCCACTCCACGGTAGGGCAGTAGCACCTCTCTTCGTCGCCTCCACCCCTGAGCTGCGCTATGAAGGTAATCGTCGCGGGCGCAAACGCCGAGGAGGGCGAGGCGCGCATCGAGAGCTTGAAGTCGTCGGCAGCGGCGTCGGGTGGAACGCCACCCCCGAAGCCGACGCTGGAGAGCACGGCCACGACGGGGATGATCTCCCGTAGTTTCATGTCATCACCTTGTCGGAGGTTCGAATGGGTCGGATTCGGCCGGCGCGCAGTGTAGCACAAGGTGACTGACGTTCGAAAGCGCAGGCGAGACCTTGCTCCGGCACGGCGATCGCCGGCCCGTTTCGATGGTGGGCGAAGACAGCCTGGCCGGGGACCGTCCCGATGAAACCCACGGCGAAGGGGTGCGGGCCGCAGACGGGTTGACAACCCGCGCAATCGGCCGATACTGTCGCTGGGATCGGTTGAGGGGCCCCTGGAAGGATTCGCCATGTCGATACGCCTGCATGACCTCGCCAAGGCCGTTCGCGACACCCAGTACGCCGTGCGCGGGCCGATAGTGGCACGAGCTCAACAGCTAGAGCGGGATGGTCGGGAAGTCATCTACTGCAACATCGGCAATCCCCAGGCCCTCGAGCAGCGGCCCTTGACATACGTCCGGCAGGTGCTGGCGCTTTGCCAGTACCCGGATCTCATCGAACGTGCGCCGGAAGTCTTCCCCCCGGACGTACGGGAGACGGCGCGAGCGATCCTGAAGGGCACCAGGCACGGCCTCGGCGCCTACTCCGACAGCAAGGGGGTGCGCTTCATCCGGGAAGCCGTCGCCGAGTTCATACGGACGCGCGACGGCATCGACTCGGATCCCGAGGCTATCTACCTCACCGACGGCGCGTCCAAGGGCGTGCAGACCGCGCTGCGGATCCTCCTCAGCGGGCCAGAAGATGGGATCATGATCCCGATCCCGCAGTACCCACTCTACAGCGCTACCATCACGCTTTACGGAGGCAAGCAGGTCGGCTACTTCCTCGACGAGGGCCATGACTGGAAGTTGAGCAGGACGATGCTCGAGGACAGCTACCAGGAAGCCAGCCGGCGCGGCGTGCGCGTGAAGGGAATGGCAGTCCTCAACCCGGGGAACCCGACCGGGTCGGTGCTCGACGCGGACAACATTCGGATGATCATCGGTTTCGCGCGCGAGCACGACCTTGCGGTCCTTGCGGACGAGGTCTACCAGGAGAACATCTACCTGAAGGGGGACCGGTTCACGTCGCTCGCGAAAGTGATGGCGGACATCGGCGAGCGCGACGTGAGCCTCTTCAGTTTCCACTCGTGCTCCAAGGGCTTCCTCGGAGAGTGCGGCCAGCGCGGCGGTTACATGGAAGTGCGGAACGTCCCGGCGGAGGTCGTCGCAGAGATAACCAAGCTGCAGTCCGTGTCGCTGTGCGCCAACCTCACCGGGCAGGTTGCGACCTATTGCATGGTCCGGCCGCCTCGTCCCGGCGAGCCGTCCTACGAGCGCTACGCGCTCGAACGGGATACCATACTCGGCGAGTTGCGACGGCGGGCAGTGCTCCTGGCCGAGGGGTTGAACCGGATTCCGGGGATCCAGTGCAACACCGTGGCCGGCGCGATGTACGCGTTCCCCCGGATCACGCTGCCGCCTGGCCGAACCGACGAGGACTATTGCATGGCGTTGCTCGAGGAGACCGGCGTGTGCGTAGTGCCGGGAACGGGCTTCGGGCAGATCGCCGGAACGGCGCACTTCCGGACAACGATCCTGCCGCCGACGGAGAAGATAGCATCGGTGGTGGAACGGATCGCCGCGTTCCACGCGGCGTACTTGGCTCAGGCTGGATCAGGTCTCTAGGAGGTGCGCTGCGACCTCTACAGACCTGACGCCCGATACAGCTCCTTCATGCTGGTTTGCAGGTCGCCGGCAAGGCGCTCCGCTTCCTGCCTCAACCGGTCCACCTCCTCACGGACCGCGTTCTTGAGCGGCTCGTCGGTCAGCGAAGCGAGGTTGATGAGCGCGTTGAGGCAACCACCTTCGACGCCGGCTCGTGCCATCAGGCCACCGACACCCGCGTCGGAGGCCGAGTTCCTGTTGCCCTTGACCGCTGCCTCCAGCGCAAGCTTCAAGGCCTCGAGCGAAAGGCGGGCCGTCTGCATCGGGACGCAAACCGCGAGGCGGTAAGCCTCCTGGGTTGCGGCCTCTCGCGCCTGGCGCTGCTCTGGCGTAGCCTTGGGGAGGCGCATCGCCGCCAGCACGCCGTTGAACGCCTCGGCGTCCTCGTCGATGCCCAGCGCGAGCTTCCGAGCGAGGTCCTGTGCGCGCTCAGCCAGCGATATCATCTCGGCATTGACGCCTTCGTACCCCTTCTTGCCAGCCGTGAGGTTGCCGACCATGGCAGCCAGCGCGGCGCCCAGGCTTCCGGCAAGCGCCGACACCGATCCTCCGCCCGGCGCCGGCGATTCGGACCCGACCTCGTCGATGAAGCGCTGGACCGATAGCGCCGCCAGCGGCGCAGGTTTGCGCACCTGGTATTCGATGATCTTCTTGTCGGGATCGAAGTCGGCCACCTGATCGAGGCCGAGCGAGCGGACAGCCATCTCGACGAGCTCGCGTTCGGGGACGCCACTCGACTTGCCCTGTTTGCGCAGGTAGAAGCGCCCCGCTTCCACCATGGGCGCGAGCGGCGTCATCCCGACGAGCTCCGAGCCGGTGACTACCAGCCCCAGCTTCTCTGCCTCCTCCTTTGCTGCCTCGAAGACCTCGTGAAGCGGTGTGGTCTTGAAGTCCAGCAGGTTGATGGAGACCTGCGCCTGGCGGTACTCCTCGATGTACCAGCCGATTGCGCGCACGGCCTTCAAGCGGCCAGGCACCTTGACGGGCGCGCCGTGCTCGTCGTAGACGATGTTGCCGGCCTCGTCTCTCTTGTTGCGGCCGCCTTCGCGCAGGCTGAGCGCGATCTCATGGGCGAGCCTCTTGTCCCGGGTATTCAGGTTGACGTTGTAGGCCAGCAGGAATTCTCGCGCTCCGACCACGGTCGCTCCGAACCGCGGATTGAAGACGGCTGGACCGCGATCGGGCGCCCACCTCGGATCCTCGAGCTTCTGGCGGAGGCCTTCGTATTCCCCCGCCCTGATGTTCGCGAGGCTGCGCCTCTCTTCTGACGTCGCCGCGTGCTCGTAGAAGTAGACTGGCACCTGGAGCGCCTCGGCTATGCGCGTCCCGAGCTCTCGGGCGTAGCCAGCGCACTCCTCCATTGTCACTCCTGCAACCGGCACTATCGGGCACACGTCCATGGCGCCAATCCTGGGATGAGCGCCGGAGTGCCGCGACATGTCTATGAGGTCCGCCGCACGGCGGGCGGCGGCCAGCGCCGCGTCCAGCACGGGACCGGGCTCTCCAACGAAGGTATACACGGTCCGGTTGGTGTCGGCGCCCGGGTCCACGTCGAGCAGCTTCACGCCGCCCACCCCGCGGATTGCGTCTGCTATTGCTTCGATCACGGCCCTGTTCCGGCCCTCGGAGAAGTTCGGCACGCACTCGACGAGCTTGGGCATCTTCAGTCTTTCCTCGGGGGCACGAGATCCTTGCAGACTACTGGGCCTCCAACTGCCCGGTCAAGCCTCCGCGATGCCGACGACGGCACGAGCGCCTCAGAAGTCAGCGTAGTCGTCCGGAGTATCGACATCGACCAGCGCCCGCGGATCGCCCCAGGCAACCCGCTCGGGCAGCCACCTGTTCCATAGCGCCCGCCCTCCGTGGTCGCCGGTCAGCAGAAGCAGGTCGGGGAACGTCGCGCGGTCAAAGAGGGCAGGGCTTCCAAGCGACCCACCGCTGCAAGCCGCCACTACGGGGAACAGGCCGTGCGCGTGACGGTCGACCAGGGCTTGGAGCAGTTCTGGCGGGACTCTCGGCTGATCCGCAAGCAGGAACAGCGCGGCAGAGGCGGAGGCGGGCAACGAGCGAATGCCGGCCGTCACAGAGGTCGCCTGCCCTTGCGCCCAGTCCGGATTGAGAATCGTTGCCACAGGAAGGCCGTCGAGCGCACGAGCGACGATATCGGCGTGGGCACCCAGGACGACATGGACCGGCGACAGCCCGGCCGAAAGCGCGGTCTCGGAAACCACCCTCACGAAGGGCTTGCCGCGGTATTCGAGAAGCTGTTTCGACCGGCCGAAACGGGTCGACGCACCTGCCGCGAGGACGACACCGGCAATCCGTGCGCGGACTTCGATAGGCGTGAGCCTGCGCGGCGCCTCTCGGTCGCCTGTTTGACTCGAACCTGCCGCTATGACGACGGAGTCGAATGCTCCAGCCAGGGTTCGGGCCATCCCGGACGCGACCGACAGCGCTCCGGGATCGTCCGCCTGGTTGAGAAGCGCCACCCGGCTGGCGGAAACGGGGACACGCTTCAGGCCACCCTCGGGATGCGCCAGGACCCGTGCAACCGCTTCGGCAGTGATCTGCGATCCAAGGGCCGTTCCGCTCAGGCGCGCAAACTCTTCGGCCCGGTGTACGAAAGCTGGGTCGAGCCGCCTGCCGATGCCGCCGAGCCCCGCGACGACTAGGACGACCGATGCTAGGGAGGGGATTGCAGGCTCGTGCGCGCCAGGCGCTTTCAGCGGCAGACCCCGAGCTCCGTCGGCCTCCAGGAGCAGGGGCAATTCCTGGCGTCGCGCAAGGGCAGCAAGGCGCTCGAGCGGCTCGTCTCGCAGCGCTGAGTACCTGTTCGTGCCCGGATCGAGCGAACCCGCGACGAACGTAACGCCTTCGGGCAAACGGCCTGGCAGCAAGCTGGCGTCATCGCCCAAGATCCACGCCCGGTCGATCCAGCCTACCTGCCATGCACCGATGTGCGTCGTCGTGGTCACCGCGCAGCTCGCCACTTCGCGGGCGAGAGTATAGAGGGCGCTGGTCTTCCCCCCGGCCCCGACAATGGCCACCGAGGACGACGGCGTGAGGCGGAGCGCGCGGGCAAGCGTCAGCATGGGATCAGCGGCTTGCGAGACGCCCCGCATGGAATGCCGAAACGATCGCCTCGAGCACGCCTCCCCCGACGGCCAGCGCCTTGTCCGAAACGAGGAAACAACGCGAACGTTCGCCCGAGGCATCGACGTCACCGATCTTCATGCCCTGAGCAACGCTCAACCCATCGCGCACCATGCCTCGCAGGACTCCGGCGAAGGGGCTCGTCACGGGACAGCTGTCAACCTCGGCAACCTTCTGGCCTTCGCTGACGAGTTCGCCGATGCGGGCCGACGAACGCACCACGCCCGCGGTCGGGGCGCGCAGAACGCGGCGGGGATCGCCATCCGGCAGGCCGGTGTCTGCGAGGGCGGCGCCGGTCCAGTAGACGCGCCCGAGAGTATGTCCGCGCCGGGTCTCGACGACCGCATCGCAGTTCGAGCCCGCGGCGAAACCTGGCCCGAGGCCGATAACCAGCATGCCACGCCGCCGGAGCGGCTCCACTTCGCGCTTCGTCAACCTGGCGTCGACCAGAACGTCGGGTGCAAGCTCCTCCAGAAGCCCGGTGACGTCCGGGGCCACCAGCACCGGGACCACGCGCCGAGCGGCGAGGGCCAGTGCTTCGGTCGCCGACGCCGCGAGCCGGGCCTCGACGCCTTCGACGGTCCAGGCTCCTTCGTACACGGCCTCGGCAAACGAAACCGTGCGCCTGACGGCAAGGGGCGCGCAGAGTTCGGTCACCACGACCCTCATGCCGGCTCGAAACAGGCGAAGCGCCGTCCCCGTTGCCAAATCGCCGCCCCCGCGGACGACTACGGTTGGGCGGGCACCGCCTGGCGACGCCGCCAGGCGCTCAGCCGACCCCGTCTCAAAGCCGCCCGCTGGTACTTTTTCGGCCACGCTGCCGCTTCGCTTCCAGCCTTCATCTGCAGGCTGTCGACCAAGACCCCTCGGGTTCGCTGCTTCGTCTTGACTTGCCTCGACGACTCTGTTAGAACTCGCCGCGTTGGGGTCAGCTCACTCGTCCCGAGCACTGTATCACGTGCTTGCCTTAGGTGAGCGGAAGCCCCTCCTACTGGTCTGTCCCATCTCTACAAACCGACCTGAAAAAGAAGGAGAGTCGTGATGCGTGCAGTGGTATTCAGGTGCACTGTCGCTCTGCTCGTCGTGCTCTTCGTCGTGGCCGGCACGCCAGCCCGCGCCCAGGACACGACCGGCAACATCACCGGGACGATCACCGACACCAGCGGAGCGGTAATGCCGGGAGTCACTGTCACGGCCGAGAGCCCCGTGCTGCAGGGGACACAGACAGCTGTGACCAACGCCCGCGGACAGTACCGCTTCCCGTCGCTGCCTCCTGGCACGTACAAGCTCACTTTCGATCTGGCCGGGTTTGCCAGGGTTGTCCGCGAGGGCGTCGCCATCAGCATAGGGTTCACTGCAACCGTGGACATCCAGATGGCGCTGGAAGGGGTGTCGGAGACCGTGAACGTGAGCGGGCAGGCACCGGTGGTCGACGCGCAGAACACGAACATACGGAACGCGTTCAATGCCGAGCTGCTCCAGAGCATACCGAACGCGAAGGACATCTGGTCCGTGATCGCAGAAGCCCCGGGCATGACGGTGACGCGCTTCGACGTCGGCGGCTCGACGGCCGGCACGCAGACCGGCTACACCGCCTACGGCTCGAGCGACCAGAACCGGGTTCAGATCGGAGGCGTCAACACGACCGAAGGCACCGGCTCGGCCGGCTATTACTACGACTACGGAGCATTCGACGAAATCTCGATCGGCACGTCGAATGCGGCCGATGCGCAGATGCCTACGCCGGGCGTCAATCTGAATGCCGTGCTCAAGTCGGGCGGCAACGAGGTTCACGGCACGTCCTACTTCGACTACTCGAACGAGTCGATACAGGGGAGCAACGTGGACTCGCGGCTCAAGTCGCTCGGTGTCGGTGCCGGCGCACGGATGCTCCGTTACATCGACGGCAACTTCAATATGGGCGGACCGATCTCGCGGGATCGCCTGTGGTACTTCGGTTCGGTGAGGTACCAGGAGATCACCGTGGCGGCGGCAGGATTTCCGGTCGACGCGCCTGGAACCGGCCCGGACAACTCGACGTACCTGGAGAACGCCACCTACAAGTTCACCTACCGGGTCAATGATGACAACAAGCTGTCGCACTTCCTGCAGATGGGCGGCAAGCAGATGCCCCATCGAGGCGCGGACGCAACGCTCTATCGCGACGCTCCGCAGGACCAGGAGGACGGCGCCTGGGCGGGCAACGTCGAGTGGAATCGCGTGGTCAACCCGGCCTTCTACTTCGAGCTTCGCGGCTCCACCTTCGGCTACAACTGGCCGAACTACGGCTACGGCGTGGATGGAGTGACCTACGAGAACAAGGACTACCGCCGGTACGACAACTTCACTGGCAATACGGCGGGCGCTTTCTGGCAGTACCGGATAGATGTGCGGCGTTACCAGTTCGACTGGACGGGCAACCTCTACCGCGACAACTGGGGAGGCGCAAGCCACAACATCAAGTTCGGAGCCACGTGGGAGCACGAGAGCACGGAGACCGAGCGCGGCGGGTACAGGGACTCCATCCGGCTCGTCTACAGGAGCACCAACGGCATCGACTTCACGACGCCGTACCGGGTCGAGCTCTACAACCACCCTACGACTCACGTCGACAAAGCCCGGCACACCGGCCTCTACATCAACGACCAGGTCCAGGTGAACAGGTTCGTGACGGTAAGCCTCGGACTCCGCTGGGACTACTACAACACGTTCCAGCCGGAGCAGACGGTAAGGCCTGGCCCCTTCAACTCCTTCTTCTACGACGGCGTACCCCTGATCACGTCCGCGGGAGCGTACTCGCTCCCTGCCGCCCCGTTTGCCGGGAAGTCCACGATCCCTGCAACCGGGAACATCATCACGTTCAAGAAGGGGTTCGCCCCGCGAAGCGGCGTGTCGTGGAACGTGCGCGGCGATGGCCGCACCATAGTGAAGGCAAGCTGGGGCCGCTTCTACAACAACCCCTCGACTGGCATCTCCGACGACATCAACCCGATCCAGAACACCTACGCGACCTTCGGGTGGATCGACAGGAACGGCAACAGGCTCTTCTCGCTCGACGAGCTCGGGCCGTTCGTGAGTCTCTCTGGCGGCGTGCGGAACTCTGTCCAGGAGAATCTGGGGCAGGGTTACACGGACGAGGCGAACGCTTGGCTGGAGCGCGAGCTGGCCCCGAATCTGGGCTTGCGCGCAGGATTCATATACAAGAGGGTGATGCACCAGTGGCGGCTCATCGACATAGGCCGCCCAGATAGCCTCTGGACGGTGCCGGTCGACGTTGTCGATCCGGGACCGGATGGCCGGACCGGCACTTCCGACGACGGGACGCTGAGAGCGTGGAGCATGTCCACGGTAACCCCGTCGCAGACGCAGTACCAGGCCCCCGAAGGCAACAACGCCTACTACAAGAACATCGACCTGACGCTGACCAAGCGAATGTCCAGGCGCTGGTCGCTCATCACTTCGTTCCTCTACACCTGGAGAAACCAGCTCTACTCGACCGCCGCGCCGACTCCCAACGTCGAGATCAACAACCGCGCAGACTCGACGCTTTGGACCTTCAAGCTCCTGGGCACCTATCGGGCGCCTCACGACATCCTGATCTCCCCGGTACTCCGGCACCAAGCCGGGGCACCGGTCCCGCGCCTCGTGAGCGTCGGCACGAACGCCGGCACATTCTCCATCATCGCCGAGCCCGTCGGGTCGTACCGGCAGGACAATGTGACTCTCTTCGACACGCAGGCCGAGAAGCAGTTCAGCCTGCGGCGCACCCTCAAGCTCGGGGTGTACTTCGCGGTGTTCAACATATTCAACTCGAACGCGGCGCAGAACCAGGACGTCACGACCGGCTTGAGCACGGTCTCGGTGGACGGCGTTGCGACCACCGTTCCTCGCTTCCTCCGGCCGACGACGATCATCGGCCCTCGAATCGCGCGGTTCGGGTTCAAGGTCACTTTCTGATACTGCAATCGCGGCCTCGGCCGGCCAGCCTGCCTGGGCGACCGGCCCGAGGCCAGCCCAGCGGGCTGCGCGGGCGGCCACGCAGGCTTCGCCCGTCAACGGCCCGGCAGCCGGCTGACCGACGAGGCAGGTGTCCTCTTCCCTTCCGCCACTCGATGCCTCTATTCGCAAGCGCGGCGATGCGCCGGACGGTCGGCGCTGAGCCATGAATGAGCAGATCAACCAGGAGGTTCAAATGCCAGGTCGCACATCGCAGGGCGACGGGTCGCAGCGCCAGGTGCTGCGGCGCGTCACCGTGGCGCTGGCGGTTGTCGCCGCTGTTTCCATTCTCAACCTCGACATACTGGCGCAGTCGGGGCTTCGATCGCCGGAGCAGGCATTCGGCTTCCGGATGGGCGCGGACCGGAAGCTGATCTCGTGGTCGGAGAGCGTCGGCTACTTCCAGGAGCTCGCCCGGTCGAGCGGGCGCGTGAAGGTGTTCGACGCCGGGAAGACAACGATGGGCAAGCCGTTGATCTTGGTCGCGGTTTCTTCCGAGGAGAACATCGCCAGCCTGGGTCGCTACCGGGACATCGTCAGGCAGTTGTCCGACCCGAGAAGGACCTCGGAGGAGGCGGCAAGTCGCCTTGCTGCCGAAGGCAAGGTCATAGTGCTCCTTGGCTGCAGCATCCACGGAGCGGAGATCGGCTCCGCCCAGATGGCGCCCGAACTGGTGCACCGGCTGATCACGGAGGACTTCCCGCAGGCTCGCCGCATCCTCGATAACGTCATCTTCCTCCTGTTTCCGTCGATGAACCCGGACGGGATGGACCTCGTCGTGGATTGGTACAAGTCCACGGTCGGCACGCCGTGGGAAGGCGGGTCGATGCCGTGGCTGTACAACAAGTACGTGGGCCACGACATCAACCGGGACTTCTTCATGCTGAACATGACCGAGAACCGGCTGGCGGCCAAGGTCCTCTACGAGGAATGGAAACCGCAGGTCTTCCTGTCGCAGCACCAGATGGGCGCGACCGGGCCTCGCATGTTCGTGCCGCCCAACTTCGAACCCGTAGATCCGAACTACGAGCCGTTGATCTGGCGCCAGGCCGGCCTTCTCGGCCACGCCATGGCGACCGAGCTCGAGAGCCGCGGCATGAAAGGCGTCATCACCAACGCGATGTACGACTACTTCTTCCCGGGCTACGAGGATTCGGGGCCAATAGGCCACAACACCGTCTGCATGCTGACCGAGGCCGCCAGCGCGCGGCTCGCATCGCCGACCACAGTGAAGCGGGAACAGCTGACCGGGACGCCGAAGGGCCTCCCGGACTACCAGGTCACCCAGAACTTCCCCAACCCATGGGAAGGCGGCGAGTGGCACCTGCGCGACATCGTTGAGTACGACATGTACGCGGTCCTGGGCTGGCTCGACGGCGCAGCGAAGTACAGCCACGAGCTGCTGCACAACTACTACCGCATGGCCCGGAACCAGATCGAGAAGGCGAAGACGCAGGCGCCTTTCGCCTTCGTCGTGCCGGCAGCCCAGCGCGATCCGCTGACCGCGGCAAAGATGATCAACATCCTCCGCATGGCGTCGGTCGAAGTGTGGCGTGCGAGATCGCCGTTCGAGGCCGACGGCCGGAGCTATGGGGCTGGCTCGTACGTCATCCTGATGGAACAGCCGTTCCGGGCGTACGCCAAGACCCTGCTCGAGAAGCAGACTTACCCGACTCGCCGCCTGTACCCCGGAGGTCCGCAGGAGCGGCCGTACGACGTGACCGGCTGGACGCTGCCGCTGCAGATGGGCGTCGATACTGTCGCGGTGAAGGCGAGCTTCGCCTTCGACCGAGAGCGGGTCGACAGGGCGACGCCGCCAGCGGTCGACGTCACGGCCAAGGCAGCGCTGGTGTTCCCGGCCGACTTCAACGACTCCTTCATAGCCGCCAACCGGGTCCTGAAGGATGGCGGAAACGTCATGCGCGCAACCTCCCCGATGAGAATCGGCGAAGTAGAGATCGCGGCCGGGGCATTCGTCGTCCCGGTTGCCGGAAAGGGCGCGAAGGCACCGGAATACGCGAAGTCTCTTGGAATCCCCGCAACGGCGCTCGCAACCGTCCCGAAAGAAGGCCTCGTCGTGCTGGCGGCGCCGAGGGTGGGCCTCTACAAGCCGTGGACAGCCAGCATGGACGAGGGCTGGACGAGGTGGCTGTTCGAGCAGTACGAGGTGCCCTTCAGCAACATCTCCGACCTAGAGGTGAAGGGCGGGAATCTCCGCTCCCGGTTCGACGTCATCGTCATCCCGGCGATTCGCGGAACGAGTATCATCGAAGGCAACCGGCCGGGTTCCACCGACCCCAAGTACACGGGCGGCATCGGCAACGAAGGGGTGGCCAGCCTCAAGGAGTTCATCGCGAACGGGGGAACGCTCGTCACGATCGGGGAGTCCACGCTCTTCGCAATCGAGCATTTCGGCCTCCCTGTGCGTGATGTTCTCGCGGGCCTGAAGCCGGAGGTGTTCTTCTGCCCCGGCTCCATCCTGCGCACGTCCGTCGATCCGACGCACCCGGTCGGGTTCGGCATGCCGTCAACCTCGATCGCCTACTTCCAGAACAACCACGCCTTCGAGACCCTGGCTGCCTTCGGGACGGCTCAGCCAAGGACGATCGTGAAGTATGCGGACTCGGACATCCTGCTGAGCGGCTGGATCGAAGGGCCGGCGCAGCTGGCTTCCAAGGCTGCGGCAGTGGACGTCCCGGTTGGCAAGGGTCGCGTCATCCTGTTCGGGTTCGGCGTGCAACGGCGGGCCCAGCCGCATGCCACCTTCAAGCTCCTCTTCAACTCGCTGTTCTACGCGGTAACGACGGCAAGGACCGCAACGTGAGGCACGATTCGAGTTTGGCAGTCGCCCTTGGGGCAGCCTGCGTGACCGGCTGCGCCGGCCGACGTGCTAGACTGGCGTCCGGTCGGGCGGCCGCCGGCCGCCGGCCGCAGCCATCATTATCGTGGCCGGCGCCAGGTCCTGCGCACCTGCAGATGCTGGAGGCCGGACCGTGGAGAGGGGGCAACTGATGTTCGTGGACGTGGCTTTCACCAGCAAGCAGGCCATAGCCGAGATGACGGCACGCGCCCTGATCGAGGTGAAGGCAGTCAATTTCTCGGGCGACAAGCCGTTCATCTTCACGTCGGGATGGGCGAGCCCCGTCTATATCGACTGCCGCAAGCTCATCTCGTACCC
The DNA here is from genome assembly GCA_041947015.1 of Vicinamibacterales bacterium. GTDB lineage: Bacteria > Acidobacteriota > Vicinamibacteria > Vicinamibacterales > Fen-181 > JBHGBL01. The sequence continues at coordinate 282,553 of JBHGBL010000003.1, read as the reverse complement.
GCGGGTCAGGCGCGCGCTCATCGACTTCGCCGCCGTCACCGTGATCCGCGAGATAGGGTTCGAGACGGTGGACACGGTAGCCGGCGGCGAAACGGCCGGCATTCCCTTCGCTGCCTGGATAGCGGACCGCCTGATGCTGCCGATGCAGTACGTCCGCAAGAAGCCCAAGGGGTTCGGGCGCCAGGCGCAGATCGAAGGCGACCTCCTCGAGGGGCAGCAGGTGCTGCTCGTGGAGGACCTGACGACCGACGGGCGCAGCAAGATCAACTTCTGCAAGGCGCTCCGCGATGCCGGGGCGCGGGTCGACGATGTCTTCGTGATGTTCAACTACGACATCTTCCCCGAGAGCAGGAGGATCCTCGAAACGCTCCAGGTGCGCCTGCATTCGCTCGCGACGTGGCGGGACGTTCTGCCGGTGGCCAGGCAGGGCAACTACTTCACCCCGCAGGCCATCGAGCAGGTCGAGGCCTTCCTGGAGGATCCTGCGAAGTGGTCGGCCGCTCACGGCGGCGCCGAGAAGTTCCCCGAGGAATGAGGGCCGAACGGTGCGAGGACTGAGGACGAGTGCAGAGCGCTCGCACTCGTTCTCAGTCCTCACTCTTCAGTCCTCGTTCCTCAGTCCTCGCTCCTCCGTCTCTCGTCCACGAGCTTTTCAGCCCCGTCCAGGAGCGCCCTTGCGCCAGAACAGGTAGGCTGGCACGCCACTCCCGATGATGAGAAGCCCGGCCAGGGCGTTCCATGGCTGTGTGAAGAGAGTGTTGACCGAGATATAGAGGGCCGCCGCAATGAAGATGACCGGCGTCAGCGGGTATCCCCAGGTCCGGTACGGCCGCTGCACGCCAGGCTGCTTCTGCCTGAGAACGATCACTGCGCCAACTGTCAGCCCGAAGAAGATCCACTGGCCGAAGACCACGTAGGTGGCGAGCTGCTCGAACGTCCCGGAAAGGGTCAGGACGCAGGCCCAGAGACCGATCGCAACGATCGACACGTGAGGCGTCAGGAACTGCTGGTGCACCCTGGACAGCTGGTTGAAGAAGAGCCCGTCGCGCGCCATCGCGAAGTACACGCGCGGTGACGTGAGGATGATCCCGTTGGCCGCGCCGAAGATCGAGAACAGGATCATGAGCGCGATGAAGCCGGCTCCCCACGGACCGACCGCGACGTTCATCGCGTCGCTGGCGATGCGGGTCGACTTCGCTATCTCGCCGGTCGGGAACACCCACAAGTAGGCAAGGTTCGTCGCGATATAGAGCACGATTATGAGCGCCGTGCCTCCGAGCAGGCCCAGCGGCAGCACGCGTTGCGGCGTCTTCACCTCGCCGGCGCTGAAGCTGACCGCCTCCCAGCCCTTGTAAGCCCAGAGCGACGCGACGAGCGCGACGCCGAAGGCGGCCACGAGCCCCATGGAAGTCCCCTGCCACGATGGCTCTACGAGGTTCCTCGGCTGGCCGTCAGCGAAGAGGAAGACGGCGCCCACCACCGCCAGGATGGCACCGAACTTGATCGCCGTGAGAACGTTCTGGAGCGTCGCCCCGTAGCGCACTCCCACGTAGTTGACGGCCACCAGGATGGCTACGAATACGAGGGCAATGACCTTGATCTGAAGCCATGTGAGAGGAACGAAGTACAGGAGGTACTTCGAGGCGAAGGCCATCGCAAGCGTCGCGACGGCGCCGGAATCGATCACCAGAAAAAGCGTCCACCCGAAGAGGAACGCCACCAGCGATCCGTACGCCTCCCTCAGATAAACGTACATCCCGCCAGCAGACGGGTACGCGGCTCCCAGTTCGGCGAACGCCAGCGCTCCGAAGAAGCTGAGCACGCCGCCGACGACCCACACCGTGAGCATCAGGAACGGAGACTGGACCTCGAGTGCAACGGTGGCTGGCACTATGAATATGCCCGACCCGATCACCGAGCCCACCAAGATCCCGACCACGTCCACGAGCCCGAGCACTCGCGGCAATTCGGTGCGATGAGCCCGGGCAGTTGCGGTTGCTGGATGTTCGCCCACATGTCCTCCCGTTCCCGCAACGGATGAAGGTCCGGTCTGAAGAGAAGTTCGCGGCCTGCGAAACAGCACAGGTTGGCACCCGGGTCAGACGCAGCTGGCCTGGGGCCTCAGCGTCGCCCACTCGGCTTCGCTCACTTCCGGAAATTGAAGCTCCGCTCCCGTTACAAGCGCGATGAGCGCCATGCGGACGGGCACGCCGTTGGCTGCCTGCCGGAAGTAAGCGGCCCCCGGGCAGGCGTCGACTTCCGTGGCGATTTCGTCCACGCGCGGCAGCGGGTGCATGACCATCATGCCCGGCTTGCCGGACTCGACGATCGGCAGCGTCAGAACGTAAGCATGCCGGACGCGCTCGTACTCCGCCGGGTCGGTGAACCGCTCTCTCTGGACCCTGGTCATGTACAGCACGTCGCAGTGCGCGGCAGCCTCTGCCAGGTCCGGTGTCTCGATGATCGTCGCCCCGCGCGCTCTCAATGACGCCGTCAGATCGGGCGGCATGGGCAGCTCTGGAGGGGCAACGAAGTAGAAGAGCCTCACGCCGAGCGTCGTGAGCAGCGCCGAGAGGGAGTGCACGGTCCTGCCGTTCTTCAGGTCGCCGACCATACCGGCCGTCAGGCCCTCGAACCTGCCTTTTTCCTTTCGTATCGTATAGGCATCCAGCAGGGCCTGCGTGGGATGCTGGCCGGAGCCGTCGCCGCCGTTGATCACCGGGACGCCGCATCCAGCCGCCAGTTCCTGGGCGCTTCCCACAACCGGGTGCCTTATCACCACGACATCGGCATAGGCTTCGACCATCTTGCCAGTGTCCCAGAGCGATTCGCCCTTCGCCGCCGAGCTCGAAGTCTTCGCATCGGCAACCGAAATGACGTGCCCGCCAAGGTGCAGCATCGCCGTCTCGAAGGAAAGCCTCGTTCGCGTGGATGGTTCGTAGAACAGGGTGGCGAGCACCCTGTCCTTCAGCACGGACAGGCGCCCCCCGTCACGCATGATGAGTTCGAGCCGGGCGGCGGTATCGCAGATGAGCTCCACCTGCTCGACGGACAGCTGGTCGCCCCTGAGGATGTCAAGGCCCTTCAAAGTGTTGATCATGACGGTCTCGCTCGCGCCTCTTCGCGATACCACCCTGAGGTGTCGGTGGGAAGGAAACGTGCGGAGCCCGGCGAAGCCAGAACCTCCTCGCCATCGACGACGACCCTGCCGCGCTGCATCGTCATGACCGGGGCGCCGGTCACCTCGAGGCCCTCATAGAGGCAGTAGCCGGCCGCCGAGTGCCCGGTCGAGGCCGACAGCCTCGCGGGGCGTGTCGGATCGAAAATGACGAGGTCCGCGTCGGAACCAGCCTGCAGTGCGCCCTTGCGGGGGTAGAGGCCGAATAGACGCGCCGGCATCTCGCTCAGCGCGCGTACGAGGCGCGGCAGGGGAAGCAGGCCCCCGTTGACGCCGTGATTGTAGGTGACGGCGAGCATCGTCTCTATCTGCGGGGAGCCATATGGGGCCTGGAAGAAGTCGTCGTCGATCCGCTTCGGCTTGGGAGCGTGATCGCTGGCGATCGTCGAGAGCGTGCCGTCTGCCAGCGCCTGCCACAGATGCTCGGTGTCGGCCGCCGTGCGCAGTGGCGGCCCGATCTTGGCCAGCGGACCCTTGCTCTGAGTCACGGCGTCAGTGAGTGTCAGGTACTGCGGGCAGGTTTCGCCGTGCACGGGCAGACCCTCCGCCCTGGCCAGCCGGAGCGGTTCCAGGCACGCGGCAGCGCTCACGTGAGGTACGTACAGCGCGCACCGCATCACGGCGGCGAGCGCGATTGCGCGATTGACGGCTTCCGCCTCCAGCAGGGCAGGGCGCATCCGGGTGAAAGCCAGCACCGGCGACGCGCCCTCGCGCAGGAACTTGTCCTCGAGGTAGTCGGTGGCGAGGCCATTCTCCGCGTGCACCGCGACGAGACCCTTCTCACCGCCGACAACGTCCAGTAGCGCCGTGAGCCAGTAGTCGTCGGTCATCCACCGCAGCTTCGCGTAGGTCATGAAGACCTTGAAAGACGTCACCCCTTCGCGGAAGGCTGCCGGAACCTCCGCTATCTGTCGCTCGACGTCGAACAGCCCGGCGTGCAGGCCGAAATCGAGCAGCGACTTCTGCAGCGCCTCCTCGCGAAAACCGCGCAGCGTCTCCAAAAGACCCATGCCCGGCCTCGCGTACGCGTAGTGAATCATCGTGGTGACGCCGCCGCAGGCCGCCGCAACCGAGATGCCGCCGAGGTCGTCGGCGTAGACCGGGTGTGTGTGTACGTCGACGACACCAGGGAGAACGTACTTGCCTCTGGCGTCGAGGACGCGCTGACCCGGCCGGGGATCGATGTCGGGCTCAATCGCAGCGACGGTTTCTCCGCGCACCTCGAGATCCGAACGGCACAACCCCGCAGGAGTGACGACCACTCCACCTTTGATCAGCATTCCCAGCTGCTGGTCCATCCCCGCTCCTCTACCCCGGCTGGCCTCGTCCCACTCGCTCACCACGGCAGTACCGTCCCGCACCAGCACTGCGGCAAGCCGACGAAAACCCTCCGCCGCCGGGCCCGATCGACAGTTGAGACTGCAGGAGCAAACGGAAGGCTCTGCTCGCGGTGGCCACAATCAGGCACGAGAAGCTGCCACGCCGCGCATTCTATGGGCCGCGACGCGGGGTGTCAACCGCGATGCCAGCGCCCAGATCCTCGCGCGGTCCAAGGGCAGGCTTCCTTGGCACATCGTTACAAGAGGAATCCCGTAAGGTAGACTTTCTCGGCACGCCTCCCGGTCCCTTGCTGGAAGAGGGTGTCGGGGGCGAATGGTCTCTTATCCGGAGGCGACAGCAACCTGACGGCGACGCGACGCAGGAATTTGCCACGGATAGTGTGCCGCTAACGGCACCGGGCACGGACCCGCTGCCAAGCGCAGTGTCCACCATGCGTCGAGGATGAACGGCTGTGAAGGTGCCCAATGGCTATGTGCAGCTGGCGGCGGCTGGCGCGCCGCGACACCGGGTGGCTTCAGTTCGCAGGTGCGTTCCTGGCGATTGCGATTGCCTCGTGCGCGTCCCCTGCGGCAGCCCAACCGTACCCTGGGATGCGCGGAGGGATCAGCGTGGCGCCCGCACGGCGGATCCCGGATGTCAAGGTTCAGGTTTACGCGGGTGGCCACGCGGAGACGGCGCCGCTCGTCAAGAGCCTCGTGTTCAGGCCGAACGTCGAGGCAGGCTTCGGCGAGGGCCTCGTCCTGGTGGCTGTCAACGGCGAACTCGCCTGGCGGTTCCGCCCCGGCGCGTTGGGCTGGACTCCGTACGTGGGGGGCGGCCCCGCCCTCAACGTCTTCCGCTTCGGCTCGAGCAAGAACAGAAGGGGAACTGAAACGTCCCTCGGGATCAGCTTCCTCGCTGGTTTCGAGTACCGGAACGGCGTGTTCGTCGAGTTCAAGCTCGCCTCGATCAACCGCCGGGACATCGCCGAACCGCTCGTCTCCGGCATCGAAGAACTGAAGGTGGGCGTCGGGTACACCTGGAGGTGAGCCGGCCGTAACGAGCGCCGCCGGCGGCTGGTGGGTGAACACGCTCATGCACGCGGACGTGAAGGGGAGCCGCAATCGGCTCCCCTTCGCCACCCCACTCGTGGCGGCGCAGCGACCTACGTCGTCGGGCGCTGAGCCTTGGGGGTAACGCTGTAGTAGAGCGAGTTGAACAGCAGTTTGAACGTGCCGTGCGGCTGCGCCCTGTTCTGGACGGCAAACCCGAGGAGAATCACCCTGCCCTTGCCGAGCGGCACGTCAACGGCAGCGGCCTTGTTCCGGAGGAACTCCTCACCCTGAAGGAAGCCGCTCATGAGCAGATCTTTGCCCGGGTATTTTGCGATGACCGTCGGCCCCGCGGAACCAGGCGCAGACAGGATATCGAAGGCGGTTCCGTTGTAGAACATCCCCGGCGCGGCCTCCGGCATGCCGTAGGCCACCGGGTGGCTGGAATCGAACTCCATCCTGAGGATCGACCCCGGGCTTGCGAACTTGGCTGCACGCGCCGGTCCCTCCGGATCGCTTCGTCCCACGGGCCTGAGGCCCTTCAGTGCGTCGCCGACAGGGAGGCCGAGGTTGTCCAGGGCGAAGAAGCAGCCGTCCCTGAGCGTAACGAGCGTGCCACCCTCTTCGACGAACCGCTTGATGTTCGCAACGCCCGCCTGCCCAATGCCCCCGACGTACTGCGGCGGCACGGTTCCGGGCGCGTTCCCATTCACGATCGAAGCCGAACTCGACGATGGGATCACGATGACGTCGAATCGGCTACCGAGGTTGCCGGCCCTCACGTCCGCGTCGTAGATGTTCTCGAACCCGAACTCGTACTTCTCGAACATCCATCGCGTCCACCCCTCGTCCATGCTCGGGACGTACGACTTGTACAGCCCTACTCTAGGCGCCTTCAACTTCGCCGCCGAAACAGACACCGGAGCCGCCGTCGCTACGACGTCGATCCGGAGTTCCTTCGCAAGCGACGCAATCATCCCGGCCGCAGCACTGCCGCCGGCAATCAGAGTACCTGCCGGATACTGCTTCCCACCGACGCTGAAGGCCTGCTGCGCCTGCTCGACCTGGGCGCCTTTCTGGAGCAGTCGGTTCAGCGCGATGAAGCTGTTGTTCAGTCTCGGCGAGATCAGGTAGCTCGTCCCGCTTCCATCGACCTTTCCTCCCGGCGCGAGCACTCTCTCGAGCCGCTCCAACTCCACCTCGAGCGGGGAGCCCGCCGCCGCAACCTTCACCCCCATCTGGTACGGAAGCGTCCACCCGGCCATATCGTAGGGCGGCAGATACGCGTCGGGAAAGCTCTGAGGCCTCACGATCCCCTGCCAGAGCGCCGGGTATTTCACCAGGTCGGGGTAGCGCTGCTCCTCGAAGAGCGTCTTGACGAACCTCGCGAAGGGCTGAGCCATCGGGATGACCCACGTGTCGGCGGGGTACGAGACCCCGTCGGATGCGAACGGCGCCTTCGCCCTGTAGACCTCGATGCCCGAGAAAGCCAGGTTGTCGAGCATTCGAGCGGCGACCGGCGGGTCCCACTGCTCCTGCGGGACGATCCACGCGTACGGCGGCTCTGACTGGAACTTGGCAATCGTGTCACGTCCCATCTGGTAGCGGTCGTACAGGAACATCTCCCTGTAGACCGCCGCCGTGTGCAGAACGGCCTTCGACGCGGTGTTCGCATAATCAGCGCCGTCCTTCAGCCTCCACCACCCACCCTTCCACGGGCTCGGGTAGAAGACCGACATCGTCAAGTCCTTGAAGGCAGGAGGAAAGTCGTCCAGGGTGTAGAAGCGCGGGGTCGCGTAGCGGTAGTGCGCCGTCTCCGTCATGATGGAGATGACGTTGAAGAAGTCGCAGAACGAATCCTCGTAGCCGGGATAGATGAAGTCGAAGTTGATGCGCGAGATTGCACCCGGCTTGCCCTCCCGATCGAAGGCATAGCCCATCGCCGACCCGATCAGATTCTTGCCGCGTACGAACAGCGGGTGGAGGTTCGAGTTGGTCGGCTCGGCAGCCGGCGGAATCCAGATCCTTGCAGGGAACGGCGCCGTCTGGTGGTGATCGTAGAGAATCACCGGATACCACTCCTGGTTGACCAGCCGCGTGATGTTCTGCACTTCCTTGAGGTTGTTCATGTACGAGTCACGGTTGATGTCGTGGCCGACGTACTTGTTGTACAGCCACGGCATCGGGCTGGTTTCGTACGGGGTCCCGACGTTCGGCTGGTACCACTCCGATACCATGGTCATACCGTCGGGGTTGGGGAAGAACAGAAGAAGGATGGTGTTGTCCCGGATGAGGCGCACGTCCTGCGCTTCGGAGGTGACCATGTCGTAGGCGAACTGGATAGCCCCCTGCGCGGGCGCGCACTCGGTGCCGTGCATCCCGACGCCGATGATCACTATCGCCTTGCCTTCGGCAGCGAGCTGATGGGCTTCATCGTCGGTGAGGCCGCGTGCAATAGCGAGCCTCTTCGAGATCTCCTTGTACTTGTCCAGGGCTCCCATGTTGGCCTCGGACGTGATGACCGCGTAGATCTGCGTCCTCCCGCCCTCGGTCTGCCCCATCTCGAAGATCTTCATCCGCTTCGAGGTCTTCTCGATAGCTTTGAAGTACGTGACGGCCTGCTCGTAGGTTGCAAGATGGTAGTCGGCTCCGACCTTGAACCCGAGCACCTCCTCCGGCGCCGGCACCTTCTGTGCGAACGATGCGGCGAGGCTCCCCAGCAGGAAGAACGCAGTGAGGACCGCGAGACCTGGAGCGCGCAAACGCTTCGTAGACATGAACCGCCTCCTAGCCGATTCCGTTTCCAACAGGAGCCCAGTTGCCCGGCCAACGCGGCGGCGGGAGCCGGCTACGTGCCGGACAGCCCTGCCAGGCCGGCACCCAGTATTCCAAGTTCGGCCATCACTGTCTTCAGGGTCTCGACCATCCGGACGTTCTGAGCGCTGTCACCCACCGTTATGCGGAGGAACTCCGGCAGGGCGTAGCCGCCGCACGGCCTGACGATCACTCCCCTTTCCAGGAGCTTCTGGTACACCGCAGCGGCCTGCGGGCCGACGCGGACCAGGACGAAGTTGGCGTGGCTCTTGACGTAGAAGAGCCCGAGACGGTCGAACTCGCCGTACAGAAACAGACGGCCCGCGCGGTTGGCTGCCACCGACGCCGCGCGGTAGCCGTCATCCTGGAGCGCCGCCACGCCGGCAACCTGCGCGAGCAGGTTGACAGCGAAAGGCTCCTTGATCTTGAGCATCGGGGCCAGCGTCTCGGCGTCGGCGACAGCGTAGCCGAGCCGGATGCCGGCCAGGCCGTACACCTTCGAGTACGTCCTGAGGATCAAGACATTCTTTCGACCCTCCCGCACGTAGCGCAGGGTCTCCGGGTAGTCGGGGGAGTCGACGAACTCATAGTACGCTTCGTCGAACACCACGAGCACGTCGGCCGGCACCTCCGCCATGAACGCCTCGACCTCGTCCGCCGTGCTGATTGTCCCCGTCGGGTTGTTGGGGTTGCAGACGAAGACCAGCCGCGTCCTCGGCGTGATCGCCCCGGCCATCGCGCGGAGGTCGAGGCCGTAGTTCTTGACGGGTGTCTTGACCATCGTGGCGCGCATGGCCTGCGCGTAGATGTCGTAGACAGGGAACGAGGACTCGCTGGCGACGACCTCGCTGTCATCGTCCAAGTAGGCCATACAGGCCTGGAGGATTATGCCGTCGGCGCCATTCCCAACCGTCACCTGACCCGGCTCCACCCCGAGCCTGGCCGCGAGAGCCCTGCAGAGGTAGTGGCTCTGACCGTCCGGGTAGGAGTTCAGGCGCCAGAGGGCCTCCTGCAGGGCGGCGACAGTCTTTGGCGGCGGTCCCAGCGGGTTTTCGTTCGACGCGAGTTTGATGACCTCCTGCAGACCGTATTCGCGCTGCACCTCCTCGATCGGTTTGCCCGGGACGTACGGCTTGATGCGGTCCAGACCGCGCTGAGGTTTCATATGGTTTCTCCCGATCCCTGTTCCGGATGGCCCAGCCCTATCACGCGCACGTCCCCGACGAACAGCCCCTTTTCGAAGACAAAGACGGGGTTGAGGTCGATTTCCGCGATCTCCGGGTACACGAACGGGAGCCGCGAAACCGTGGCGATCACATCGGCCAGCGCGGAGAGGTCGCACGGCGGCTTTCCCCGGGCGCCGGCGAGAATCGGGAACGACCGTATCTCGTGGATCATCGCCTCGGCTTCCAGACGGTCCACCGGCGCGACGCGCAGGGATATGTCGCGCAGTATTTCCGTGTGGATCCCGCCAACGCCGAAGGCGACGACCGGCCCGAACTGTGGATCGCGCGTGATCCCCACGAGCACCTCGCAGCCGCCCCTCAACATCGGGTACACGACGACGCCCCTGAAGTCGCGGCCCTCGCTGGCCCGCCGGATGGTGTCGAAAGCCATGACGGCAGCAGCCTCGTTGCATATACCGAGCGCCACGCCGCCGAATTCCGACTTGTGCACTATCTGAGGCGACACGACCTTGATGACGACCGGGTAGCCGATTTCACGGCAAGCCTGCGCGCAGGCGACCACGTCCTTCGCGAAGCGGAACGGGGGGATGGCAATGCCGTTCTCTTCGAGCCAGCGCATTGCATCCGGCTCGAGCATCCTGCCGCCGGACGGCAGGCTCCGCTGCTCTTCCTGCACCGGAGGAAGAGCCTCGAGACACCGGCTCCTCCGAGCCTCGTAGTCTGCCATATGGGCGAGCACAGCGACTGCCCTCTCGCCCGTCGCGTAATTCGGGACGTTCCTGTCCTTCAGGTAGACGAGCGCGTCGGCGACAGCCCGCCCGGCCATGAAAGAGACGACGACAGGCTTCGAGACTCGCTCCGCGGCGTCCGACACGCCGCGAGCGAGCGCCACGGTGTCCATGTGCGGCGTGGACACATCGATCGCCACAGCGGCATCGTATTCATCGAGCACCGCCAGCAGCGTCTCGCGGTAGCCAGCCTCGGTGCCCTCTACCGTGAGGTCGATGGGGTTCCTGAACGAGCAGTGGTCCGACGCCAGCCGGCGCAAACGCGCTACGAGAGGCGCGCTCGGCTCCGAAACGTCCAGCCCGACCTCCTCGGCCCGGTCGGCTGCGAGCACACCGGGCCCGCCCGAGTTGGTCACGATCGCCACACGCCGACCCTTCACGCGCGGGAGGTTCGCAAACGCCTTGCACAGGTCGAACATCTCCTCCACGCCGGCGACTCGTATAGCGCCGCACGAGCGCAGCGCGGCGTCGTAGACCGCATCGGCTCCGGCCATCGATCCGGTGTGCGACAGAGTGGCGCGCTGCCCCGATTGGCTCTTCCCAGACTTGATGACCACGAGCGGCTTGTGGCGCGTGAACTCGCGAACGGCGTTCAGGAAAGGCCGCCCGGCAGCCACGCTCTCAATGTAGAGCGCGACCACCTTCGTCTCCGGGTCTTCGGCGAGGTACGGCAGCAGCTGCATCTCGTCGACGTCGACCCGGTTGCCGTAGCTGAGGAACTTGCTGATGCCGATGCCCTGCTCCTCCGCCCATGAGAGGACCGCGCCGCCGAGCGCTCCGCTCTGAGAGATGAAGCCGACGGGGCCGCTCGGAGGGCGGGTTTCGATCGACGCGAACAGCTTGTGGTGGGTATTGACAATGCCGGCGCAGTTGGGCCCGACAATCGCCATCCCGTAGCGGCACCCGATACGCCGGATCTCGTCCTCGGCGGCCTTGTTGCCGACTTCGGAGAACCCGGAGGAAATCACGACCGCGGCCCCAACGCCAGCACGCCCGCAATCCTCGAGCACCGGCGCCACCGTGGCCGCCGGCGACGCTATCACCGCCAGCCCGACCCGCTCGCCAACCTCGGAGACCGCGGTGAAGGCCGGCACCCCGAAGGCGCCCTGCGCCTTCGGATTCACCGCGTAAACCCGGGCGAAGCCGCCATCGACGATCTGCCGTATAAGCTGGTAGCCTATCTTCCCCTCGGCGGTGGAACCGACAACCGCGACACCATCTGGATAGAAGAGATCGTGAACGGCTGCCCTGGTCTGGCTCTCCACCTTGCTCACCTCAACAGCGGGGGCTGGCCTGACTTCGCTTCGCGTCTCGTCAGGTGCCTTCGGCCACCGGCTCCAGGAGCGCATCCAGCCCCGCCTTGAAGGCGGCGGCGTTGCGCTCGGCGCCGCGCTTCCAGCGGTTCCTGACCGCCTCGGCGACGTCACCCGCGGGCAGGAGGGCCCCCAGGCGGGTCCGTCCCACTGCCACCGCGAGCGTGTAGATGTTGTCGGGCACCGGCGAGCCATCCACCACGGGCAAGCTCTCTTCGGGAATGTGGTAGACCCGGCCTTCGGGACCCACGGCGGAGCGCAGGACCGCGAGCACTTCGCCGAGCGACGGGTACGGGGCTTTTCCCAGGACCACTGCGGTCGGCGCCCAGACGTGTCCGAACAACACGACTTCGCCGCCGGGCTTCGCGTAGCGTACCGCTTTCAAGGCTTCCGACACTTCTGTGGCGATCACGAGGTCGGCGCCCTTCTCAGGAATGATTGGCCCGACAGACTCGCGGCCGAGGCGCAGCTGCGCCTTCACCGCCCCGCCGCGCTGCGCCATGCCTTTGGTCGGATAGAAGTTGACCGGCATGTGCCTTCGAAAGGCAGCCTCAGCGATGAGTTCACCTATAGTCAGGACCCCCTGGCCGCCAACGCCGACCAGGTAGATGTCGTAGGCTATGCGTCCGTCCTCTCGTGCTTCTGCGGCGTTCATGGTGCTCTACCCTCGACGCGGATCGCGTCACGGTTGCAGGTGGTGACGCACAACCCGCAGCCGTAGCACAGGTCGTCGTCGATCACGATGGCATCGGGACCGAGCGATATCGCAGGGCACCCGGTGACGATCACGCACAGCTTGCAGAGGTTGCAGTTCTCCGCCGCTACCCGCACGCTGCCCGCCTCCAGGCCTCGCCGTTTCGCGGGAATCGTGCACTCCTCTCGAGCGAGGACGACTTTGACACCAGGCTGCGTGATAGCCTCGGTAATGACGCGTGTCGTCTCTTCGAGGTTGTATGGCCTGACGACCCAGAACCGGTCGATGCCGAGAGCCGGAATCATCTTGGCGATGTCCAGCTTCGCATCGCCGGACCGCTGGAACTGCTCGCACGTTCCCGGGTTGACCTGCATCCCGGTCATGGCCGTCCAGCCGTTGTCGAGGATGACCAGCGTCAGCGGCGTCTGGTGCTGGACCGCGTTGAGGAGCGCGGGAATCCCCGCGTGGAAGAAAGTCGAATCGCCAATCGTCGCGATGACTGGCGTCTTCACGCCGGCCCGGACGTAGCCCTGCGCTATGCCGAGGCTCGCTCCCATCGAGACCTCGGTCGAAACCGTGTTGAAAGGAGCGTTCATCCCCAGGATGGTGCACCCGATGTCGCCCGTCACCATGACGTCCTGCTTCTTGAACCGCGACTTCTTGATGGCGGCGTTGATGGCCATGAAGGTGCCGCGATGCGGGCAGCCCGCGCACACCGTGATGGGCCGGGCTGCCGCCAGCTTCTCCGCCTCCACCGCAGCCCCGGGCGCGGTTGAAGGGATGTCGAGTCCGAGCGACGCGGCGATTCCGCGGAGCACATGGGAGACGCCGTACTCTCCGATTCGCTCGAACACGCCGTCCAGTTTTCCGACAATCCGGCCCTCGAAGCCCACGCGGTGTGCTTCGACGTACACCGCCTTCTCGAGGTGCGGCTCGAGTTCTTCGAGCACCAGTATCGTGTCGCAGTGGCTGAGCAGCGCCCTGACCTCGGCGGCCGGGAAAGGGTGGACGGCCTTGACGCGAAGGATGGATACGGAAGCCGGATCGAACCCGTAACGCGAGGCGACGCCGAACGCCTCGTCGAGGTATAGATCCACCACGCCACCGACGACGACGCCCAACCCACGAGGCTGGCCCATCTCGAGCCGGTTCAAACCGGCCTCCGATATGAGCCGCCCCGCCTCCTCGAGCCTGGCAATCAGGTCGCGATGCTGCTGCATGCAGATTGCCGAGCCGGCCTTGGTGAACTTGTTTATGTCGTGGATGAGGACCGCTTCGCGCTGCGGCCAGGCGGGCGGATCGTCGTCAACGTGGACCCCCGCGTGCGAGCTGCAGTTGGCCGTCACGAGCCGGATGAAGACCGGTGAGCCCGTCTTCTCCGACAGGTCGAAGGCCACGCGCGTCAGCCGGTAGATCTCGTCTGGTGACGAGGGATCCAGCATCGGCAGGTCCGACATGATGGCGAATCCGCGCGAATCCTGCTCCGCCATCCCGGCACTGGCCCCCGGGTCGTCGGCCACGTAGATCACGAGGCCGCCCACCGTGCCGGAGTAGGCGACCGATATCAGCGAGTCGAAGGCCACGTTGACGCCGGCCATCTTCATGGTGCAGAGGGCGCGCTGCCCGGCCCACGCGGCTCCCGCCGCCACTTCGAAAGCCACCTTCTCGTTGACGCTCCATTCGACGTGGACACCCGGCGGATCCATGGCCAGGAGGCTTGCGAGAGCCCCGGTGGACGGCGTTCCCGGGTAGCCGGCAGCCACCTTCACCCCGGCGTGCACGGCCCCCCAGGCCAGCGCGTCGTTGCCGGTCATCAGTTTCAGGCCCAAACCCCACCTCCGTGACTTCGACCAGGTCCTTTCGATCCGCTATCACGGCAACCTCCCACGCACCGGACGTTGCCATTGCCGCTCGCTCGGCACCTGGCGCAGGACCAATGGCGCGTGGGTCCTGCCGCCTCCGCTAGGTCTTCTCGAGGATTCCCGCGCTTGCCGCGCGCTCGATTGCGGCCAACACCCTCTCCGGCGTCAGCGGCAACTCGTGAATCGGTACACCAATGGCATCGGCGACCGCGCTGGCAACCGCCGGCGCCGCTGGCGTGAAGGACGGCTCGCCTATTCCCTTCGCGCCGAACGGCCCGACGCCCGTCCCCGACTCGAGGATCGTGACGGCGGTCGTGGGAAAGTCCCGGCTCGTCGGAATCAGGTACTCCGAAAGCGACGGCGTCTGGATGACGCCATTCTTCAGGATGAGATTCTCCATCAAGGCGTAGCCCAATCCCTGCATCCCACCGCCGGCTATCTGCCCCTCGACGGCGGCGCGGTTGATCGCGCGGCCCACGTCGTGGCTCGCGGCTGTCTTGAGCACGGTAATCTGCCCGGTTTCAGTGTCCACCGCCACTTCGACGGCATAGGAGCCGAAGGTGAAGTCAGGGAAGACTGGGCCCTGGCCGGTCTCGGGATCGAGCGGATCCTTGAAGGGCGCCTTGAACATCGCCAGGTTGGCCAGCGGCAGCCCTTCAGCGGCGCAGGTCCTGGCCAGGTCGATGAGGTTCGTGCCTCGAGACGCATCTTCCCTGACAAAAACGCGGCCGTCAGCGATGTCGAGCTCGCCGGGTTCCACGTCGAGGTCGCGGGACGCGCGTTCGAGCAGCACCGTGCGCACGGCGCTGGCCGCCATCAGCGTGGCGTTGCCGGACATGTACAGTTGTCTGGTCGCTGTAGAAGTTCCGGAAAGCGGGGTTGTCGCCGAGTCCGTGCAGTAAATCGAAACGCGCTCGAGCGGCACGCCGAGGACTTCGGCCGCGATCTGGCAGAGGCTGTTCGCCTGACCCGCGCCCAGATCCGGAACCCCGGCTCTCACCGTAACGGTCCCGTCGAGTTCCAGGCCGACCCATGCCTGTGACGTGTCGTGCATCCACATGATGCGGCCGTAGCTCTGGAAGTACGACGAGAATCCCTGCCCGGTCCTGATTGGCCCGCTGCCAGGCGTGCAGTCGCCCAGCGACTCCATTGCACGGGTGGCGGTTTCCTCGAGCCAGGCCGCGCTCTCCAGCACCTGGCCGGTCGCCGTCGTATCACCCGTCCTGATGTAGTTGACCTTGCGCAGCTCCAGGGGATCCATGCCGAGGCGCCTAGCGATGGCGTCCATCTGGAGCTCGTAGGCGAAGCACGCCTGCGGTCCACCGAACCCCCTGAAGGCGCTCGTGTACGGGTTGTTGGTCGCAACCGCCGCCGCGTCCACCCGCACGTTGTCGATCTTGTACGGACCAGTGGACATCACGGCGCTGTAGAGAAGCACGTACGGACTCAGGTACGGGTAGGCGCCCGAATCCGAAATCATCTCTATCTCCGCGGCCGTTATACGGCCGTCTTTCCGCACGCCGGTGCGGTGCGTGATCACGTACGGGTGCCTCTTCGAATGGCCGTATATGGATTCCTCGCGCGTATAGACCAGCCGCACCGGCCGGGCAGTGTGCCGCGCCAGCAGGGCGAGGTAGATTTCGACGGTCACGTCCTCCTTGCCGCCGAACCCGGCGCCGACCATCGTTCCCTGGATGCGAATCTTGTTCTGAGGCACCCCGACGGCCCTGGCAATGCTGCGGAAATGCTCGACGACCTGAGTCGAGACACGGATGTTGATGACGCCGCGCTCGTCGGTCCAGGCCACGCCGGCTTCCGGTTCGAGGTACGCGTGCTCCTGGTGCGGCACCCGGAAGGTGTTCTCGACGATGGCGTCGGCTGCGGCAAAGCCCTCCTCGGTGTTCCCCTTGCGGATCTTCCAGCGAGCGACGACGTTGTCGGGCGGGAAGACGATGGGTGCGCCCGGCTTCATGGCTTCGAGCGGATCGTGGACGCCCGGGAGCGGCTCGTATTCGACGTCGATCAGATCCAACGCGCGCTCGGCGATGTCCACCGTCTCGGCTGCGACGAGCGCTACTGGCTCGCCGTAGAAGCGCACCCGGTCGAAAGCGAGCACGGGGACATCCGAGCCTGCGCGTTGCTTCTGTCCCGTCTGGCCAGGCAAGTCCGATGTGAGCTTCGCGTAGCCGATGTCGGCTGCCGTCAGCACGCAGGCAACCCCCGGCAGGGCGCGCGCCCTGGTCGCGTCGATCCGCTTGATGGACGCGGACGCGTGGACACTGCGAAACACCTTGGCGTGCAGCATGCGGGGCAGAGAGAAATCCCCGGCGTATACGGTCGCCCCGACGGCCTTGCCGAGGGCGTCGACGCGGCGCAGCGGTTTGCCTACTTGCCGCAGCTCGGGGAGATCGACGGGTGGCAGCGGCTTGGCGGTGTATCGGCTCACCTCAGTCTCCTTTCCGCCCAGACAGCGCCTCGGCTGCCGCCCGCACCGCGCGCACGATCTGCCCATAGCCCGTGCAGCGGCAGAGGTTGCCCTCGATGGCCTCCCGGACCTCGTCTTCCGTTGGCCTGGGAATCCGGTCAAGGAGCGCTTTGGCGGCGATGATCATGCCCGGGGTGCAGTAGCCGCATTGGATCGAGCCGCAATCGGCGAAGGCGACCTGTATCGGATGGGGCTCCGCTGTCGTCCCGAGCCCGGCAACGGTGGTGACTTGCGCGCCATCGGCCTGCCAGGCCAGGACCAGGCAGCTGTTGACGGCAACGGCCTGCTTTGCCCCAGGCACGCGGATCAGGATTGCGCAGGCGCCGCAGTCGCCCTTCTCGCACCCGCACTTGACGTCAGTGTAGCCAAGGTCGCGAAGCGCATTGAGCAGCGTGACATTCGGGTGCAGCGACACGTGGTGCGGGCGTCCATTGACGTTGAGGGTGATTGTTTCCTGCTCCATCACTGGGTCCTCCCGCCTGCCTGCGCTCCGGCGATCTCCGTCAGCATGCGCCGGACTATCACTTCGGCCATGCGACGCCTGTAGGAAGCCGTTGCTCGCACATCGTCGATCGGCTGCGTCGCCCCGGCGGCGAGGCGCGATGCTTCCGCTATCGCGGCAGGAACGAGCTGGCGGCCGAGGAGCGCTTCCTCGGCCTCCAAGGCCCGGATTGGTCGCGGCGCTGCCGCACCTATCACGATGCGAACCCGGGAACATGCACCGGCGTCGTCCCACGCGACCATCGCCGCACCGTTTATGACCGAACAGGCATCGGCCTTGCGAAGGCCTATCTTGTAGAAGCACGCCGCGCTCGCAGGCGGCGGCACTGGCCACCTGATGGATTCGAGGAGTTCGTCGGGCGCGATGAGCGTCTCATTGACTCCCACCATGAAATCGCTCAGCGGCAGCGAGCGCGCTCCGCGCTGGCTGACGAGGCGCACGTCGGCGTCCATGGCCATGAGCGGAGGAGCGGTATCGGCCGCAGGCGAAGCGTTCACGACGTTCCCGGCCACAGTAGCGCGGTTGCGCACCAGGGGGTTCCCGAGGCTCGCCGCGGCCTGGCGGAGCGGCCTGCCGCAGGTAGCGACGAGCGGGTGGGTGAGCAGCTCGCCGATGGTCACGCCCCCGCCCACGATAACCCGGCCGTCGTCCGCGGAAATGCCCTTGAGCTCGCGAAGCCTGGTCACGTCCATCAGCTTCGGAGGCGCCCGGCGACCGTCGCGGAGGTCGACGATCAGATTAGTGCCCCCGGCCAGCGGCACGGCGTGAGGCGACCCGCCCGCAAGGATCGCGAGCGCTTCTGGGAGTGTTGGCGGTCTGAGCAATTCGAACGGAGGAAGCATTTGCGTGGTCCTCCCGGCCAGAGAACGGCCGAAACCTGGCCGGGGCGCAGCCAAACGGCGGCTGCCCCCGGGGCGTCACTGCTGGCTCGTTCCGCCAGCGCCAGCTGCGTCGAGGACGGCGCGGACGATCCTCGCGTATCCGGTGCAGCGACAGACGTTCCCTCTCATGTAATGCCGCACTTCATGCTCGGTCGGCCTTGGCTTTACGGAAAGCAGGCTTTTGGCCGTCAGCAGCATGCCCGGCGTGCAGTAGCCGCACTGGTACGCAGCGAGGTCGAGGAACGACTCCTGGAGTCGGTCGAGCGCGCCGTTAGGCCTGCTCAGACCTTCGACGGTCAGGATGCGGCGGCCCACCGCCGACACGGCGAGCAGCAGGCAGGCGAGCATCGGCTGCCCGTCCACAAGGACCGTGCACGCGCTGCACTCCCCGATGCCGCAGCCGTACTTGGAACCAGTGAGCTCGAGCTGCCCCCGCAGGACGTTCAACAGGAGATCGTTCGTTCCCACGAAGGCGCGCTGCCTCCTGCCGTTCACATCGAGTTCGATCCACGTCTTCTCGCCCGCGGCGAGCCGGCGCAACCTGGCGGACTTGGGGGCCTCCTCCGCTTCCCGCACCTCTTCGGCACGGGGCACGTGTTCCGCTCCCGCCCGTTCCCAGGCGAGGGTGGCGGCATCGAAGACCAGCGCCCTCACGGCGCGTCTCCGGTACCACGCACTTGAACGGACGTCGTCGATGGGCGATACCTCGAGCGAAGCCATCTCTGCTGCTTCCGACAACGCCTCCGGGCTGAACCTGCGACCGGCGAGCGTGCGTTCTGCCCGCCGCGACCGAAGCGGCGTGGGCGCAACCGAACCGAAGGCGATACGGCAGTCCGCGATCCGGCCGCCGTCGCGAATCACCATGACAGCAACGCTCGCCTTCGCCACGTCGGCAGCCACCCGGCCGAGCTTCAGGAAGGCGCTCCCTGCCGCGGCGGGCGGCGGCGGAAGGATGATGCGCGTGAGGATCTCGCCATTCTCGAGGACCGTCCTGCCTGGCCCGATGAAGAACTGCTCCAGGGGAAGGCGGCGGGTCGCGCGCGGGCCCGCGATCTCGACCTCGGCCCCGCCAACGAGAAGCGCAGGAGCACAATCCGCCGCGGGCGAACCGTTACAGATGTTGCCGCCAACGGTCGCCATAGCCTGCACCTGCGTGGTGCTGAAACCGGCACAGGCATCGGCGAGCGACGGGTAGTCATGCCTAACGCGGGGGTCCCGCTCGATCGCGGCTATTGTGGCGCCGGAGCCGATGGACAGCGCCCCCTCGCGGGTCTCGATGCGGGCCAGCGTGGGAATGCCAGCCAAGCTGACGATGGCGTGAGGGCGAACACGTTCCATCTTCATCCTGACTACCAGGTCCGTACCGCCCGCCAGCACCCGGGCGTCGTCGCCGCTCTGTTCAAGCAGGCCGATCGCTTCTTCGACGGAGGCGGGCTCGAGGTAGTCGAACCGGCCGAGCAGGATGTGCGAGTTCGTCATCTGGTGGGTCTGCTGCATCTCGCCCCTCGGCACCGGAAACGCTCTACACCCCGCCGACGATCTGCCCGCCGGGCAGGGACTCGGCGGCGGCTCGCGTCGGATGGCAGCCGTCTGGCACGCGTTCCAAGGCGGCGAGGACCTTCTCGGGAGTGATGGGCAGCTCGTAGAAGCGCACCCCGATCGCGTTGCAAATCGCATTGGCGTAGGCGGCAGCCACCGGGTTCGTCGCCGCCTCGCCTATGCCCTTCGCGCCGAACGGCCCTGTAGGCTCGTAGGTGTCGGCGAAATGCGTCGAGAGCTGCTCGAGGAGCGGGCTCTCGCTGACGCCCGGCACCTTGGCATCCAGCATGTACCCTTTCGACACAAGCTGGCCCTGCGCGTCCCAGGCATTGTCCTCGAGCAGCGCGTAGCCGGCACCCTTGTTCAGCCCGCCTTCCAACTGGCCGGCAGCCAGGTCGGGGTTGATCACGGTGCCGCAGTCTGCCCCCATCACGGCCTTCACCGTGCGCACGGCACCGGTCCATGTGTCCACTTCAACGTCCAGGAAGACCGAAACGTAGGCAGGCGGGCAGTAGACCGGCCGGTAGCTCACGACCGAGGCAATCGTCTTCCAGCTTTCCTTCCAGCAGCGCGCCGCGATCTCGGCGATGGTGAGTTTCCGCCCCGGGAGAGAAGGCGCGAACACGGTCGCCTGCCCTGTCGTTTCGTCGTATCGAATCGACAGGGCGGCCGGCTGCACGTTCATGAAGCGAGCCGCGGTCTGGAGGATCTCCTCGCGGACGTTCTGGGCAGCCTTCACCACTGCGCCGCCCCCGGCGTAGACGCCGCGCGTCGCGTGCGTCACCACGTCGTAGACAGTGGTCCGGGTGCCCGCTGGCGAGATGTTGACCATCTCGAGCGGGACCGAGAGCGCCTCGGAAACGAGCTTGGCAAACGCCTCGAGCGTGCCTCCCCCGTGGTCCATGACAGCGGTGATGACGTCCACCGAGCCGTCCTCGTTGACCTTCACCATGGCGCCCGAGTAGTCGATCACGTCGCCAGGTTGAGGCGCCCCGGCACTCGATGTGTGGAATCCACGCGCCATGCCGCGGCCGCGGCGGTAGCGGCCGTTTGAGGGCGGCCTGGGCTCGCTCCAGCCGATCCGCCTCGCACCCTCTGCGAGAAGCTCAGGCACACCGTCGCTCTGAACCACCGAGCGCACTAGGGGACCCTGGCCCCAGAAGCAGTCGCCCTTGCCGACGTAGTTCTTGAGCCGCAGGGCGATCGGATCGATGCCGAGCTTCGCCGCCAGCTCGTCCATCAGCGACTCGACGGCAAAGGTGACCTGCGGGTTTCCGAAGCCCTGCATCGCACACGACGGGCTCTTGTTGGTGTAGACGGCCCGGCCATGGTACTTCACGTTCGGCAAGCGGTAGAGCGAGACCATCCACCCCACGCACACGCCAAGGAACGAGTAGGCCTGAATTATGTGGGCGCCGATGTCCGCCACTAGGTTCATCCTGGCGGCCACGAGCGTTCCATCCTTCCTCGCCGCCAGCTCGAGCTCGATCTGCGAAGGGTACTTCGTGTGGTCGTGCATGTCCTCTTCGCGTGTGAGCGCGAGCTTGACCGGCCGGCCCGCCTTGAGCGCCAGCGCGGCGCAGATCGGGATCGGTGAGTTCATCTGGATGGATGAACCGAAGGTACCGCCTACTGGCATGCGCCGCACGTCGATCTTGCTCAAGGGAATGTGGAAGATCTGACCGAGGAGGATCCGGACATTGTGGATGGACTGTGTGGTGGCCCAAACCGTGAGTCCGCCGTCCGGCTCGGGCCGACAGACCGCCGTCTTCGGCTCGAGCTGCATGTGATAGATCTTGGCGGTCCTGAAGGTGCCGCCCACGACAATGTCGGCCTCGGCGAACGCCCGGTCGGCGTCGCCTTCCTCGATCCTGCGCTCGCAGGCGACGTTGTTCTCTATCCGGATTTCCTTGTCGCCGTGCAGGATGACTTCGTAGAGCGGTTCGGCTCCGGGCTGCATGGCCTCGATCGGGTCGGTCACGACCGGCAGCGGCTCGTAATCGACCCTCACCGCTCGGGCTGCGAGCTCGGCAGCCTCTTCGCTTTCAGCGGCAACCGCCGCGACGGCCTCACCCATGCGGCGGACCTTGTCCGCGAGCACGTAGTGATCCTTGTGGAGCACCTCCGGAATGGTGACGATCCTCTCGTTGTAGAGGACGTGGGGGACGTCGTCGAACGTTATGCAAACTGCACCCATCGCAACCGCTGCGCTCGTGTCGACGCTCTTGATACGGGCGTGGGCAAACGGGCTCGAGACGATCCGCCCGTAGAGCATGCGAGGGAGGCTGACGTCGCTGGGAAAACGTTCCTGGCCCGTCACGCGCGCGACCCCGTCCTTGCGGCGGGTCACCTTTCCCAGAACGCGAAAGTCCTGTGCCATGGATGATGGTCCCGGGTGTGCACCTGTGCCCGGATCAGAGCACGGCCGCAACCGCTTCCTTGAAGACCTGGGTTCGGAGGAGGATCCGCAAGATGCGCGAAGGCCCGTCCCATGGGACGGCGGACACGACTCCCCGTGGATCTCAACAGATCCTCCGACCGCATGTCAAGCCGACAACCGACCGTCCGCCGCTCCGCAAGCTTCAGGCCGACGGCAGAACCACCGCTAGCGCTCGAACACCACCTTTCCGCCGGCAATCGTCACGTCCACTCTGGCATTGCGGATGGCTGCCGGCGGGATGGACAGGATGTCGTCCGAAAGGATCACGATGTCGGCCAGTTTACCCGGCTCTATCGAACCCTTCTCCTTCTCTTGGAACTCGGCGAAAGCGGCACCGATGGTGTAGGCGCGGATCGCGTCCACGAGCGCGATCTTCTGCTCCGGCACCCACCCGTCCGGACGCTTGCCGTCGAGGGTAGCCCGCGTCACGGCTGCATAGAGCGACAACATCGGGTCGAGCGGCGCAACCGGCCAGTCGGTCCCCAAGGCCAGGCGGACGCCACGGTCGAGGAACGTCCGGAAGGCGTAGGTCGTCTTTGCCCTCTCTGGCCCGATCCGCCCCTCCGCCCAGCGCCCGTCGTCTATGGCGTGAGTTGGCTGCACGGAGGCTATCACACCCATCGATCGGAACCTGTCGAAGTCCGTGGGCCGAACGTGCTGCGCGTGCTCGATGCGCAGCCGGCGGTCCCGGCGGCCGTTCGCGGCCTCCACGGCGGTAAACAGATCGAGCACGATCGAGATCGCCCGGTCGCCGATGGCGTGCACGCACAGCTGCTGGCCCGCCTTGTCGGCCTGAACAAGGCGCTCCCTCATGCCTTCGAGCGGCTGCATCTCTTCGCTCAACAACCCGCTGTTGCCGGGAGCATCCGTGTACGGCTCGAAGAAGTACGCCGTCGACGAGCCAAGCGACCCGTCGGCGTAGCCCTTCACCGCGCCGATTCTCAGGAAAGGCAGCGCGATCGAGGGCGACCGACCTCCCTTCGCCTTCTCGAGCCAAGCCGTCTCCATCGGCACAGCGTAGATGCGCGATGTCAACTCGCCGCGCCGCGCGAATTCCTCGTAGACGGCTATGTCCTCGTACTCCGGGTTCATGTCCTGCACGCTGGTCACGCCGAGAGATGCCATGTGCTGGAGCGCCCGGCGCAGCGTGCGGGCACGGCGGTCCGGCGACGGCGGCGGGATCACCTTGTTGACGTATCCCATCACCGAGTCCTTCAGGATGCCGGTGGGGTCGCCCTTCGCATCGCGGACGATCGTGCCGCCGGGCAGGTCAGGCGTGGCCGAAGTGACGCCCGCGAGGCGGAGCGCCACCGAGTTGGCGAGGGCCATGTGGCCGTCGTAGCGGCTCACGAAGACCGGCGTTTCGGGCGTGACCGCGTCTATCAGCTGCCGCGTCGGGAGAGGAGCACCGGGCCAGTTCTGTTCATCCCAGTCTCCACCGAGGATCCACTCTCCCGGCGGCGTCACCCTCGCGCGATCAGCTATCCGCCTCGCGAACTCCTCGGGGCTCGCCGCACTCCTCAGGTCCGCGTTGTCCAGGTTCGCCCCGCCACCCATCAGGTGCACGTGCGCGTCGTTGAAACCGGGCATCACGCGACGCATTCTGGCGTCGATGACGCTAGTCTCTGGGCCGCGATACCGATCGATTTCCGCCGCCGAACCGACCGCGACTATGCGGTCACCCTTGACAGCGATGGCCTCCGCCTCGGGTCTCGCCGGGTCGACCGTCCAGACCCGACCGCCGGTCACGACGAGATCGGCCGGGGGAAGCGCTCCGGCTCTGGAGCATGAGATGGATGCGCCGGCGGCAGCTGCCGAAGCGCAGAAAACAAGGGTCATCTGCCACGCCCTCGCACAGGGGACGAGTTTCTCAGTCATGGTTCATGGATCGCTTCAGCCACGGCGCCTCGCGCCCAGGCCACGCATCTCGCACGTGCGGCCTCCTGGCGCCACCGGGCTCTCCCGAACGCTGGCGGATTATAATCCGCTTCCGGGGGTCGAACATGCGTGGACGCATCTGGCTGGCTACAGCGCTCGTGGCCGTCTGCACGTTGACGGCTTGGGGATCATCGCAGCCGGTCCGCGCCCGGCGCTGCATGGTGGTGTCGCAGAACGAGATGGCATCCCGGGTCGGGGTCGACGTTCTCGCCGAAGGGGGCACGGTCATCGATGCGGCGGTTGCGACCGCCTTCGCCCTTGCGGTGACCCACCCGACAGCGGGCAACATCGGCGGCGGAGGCTTCATCGTCTTCCGCCCCGCGGCGGGCAGCCCGGTTGCGTACGACTTCCGCGAGATGGCACCAGGCCGCGCGACGCCGACCATGTTCCTGCGGGATGGCAAGTACAGCCGGACGGTACACCATGACAGCCACCTGTCGGTAGGGGTACCGGGCACGGTGGCCGGGCTCCATCTCGCCTGGAAGCAGCATGGCAAGCTCCCGTGGCCGCGGCTGGTCGATCCCGCCATCCGTCTTGCCCGTGAAGGTTTCACGATCACCGAAGGCCTTGCGAGGTCACTGAGGCGAGTCTTGCCGGAGATGAAGCGATATCCGGCATCTCTGGCGCAGTTCTCGAAAAACGGAGTCCCTTACGAGGCCGGTGAGACACTCCGCCAGCCGGACCTGGCGAGGACCCTCCGGCGCATAGCGAAGCTCGGGCCGGCGGGGTTCTACGAGGGCGAGACCGCGGCGCTGATCGAGAAGGAGATGGCCGCGAATGGGGGCCTGATAACGAGGGAAGACCTCGAGGCCTACCGGGCGCACGAGCGTATCCCGGTCAAGGGCAGCTACCGCGGCTACGAAGTGCTGTCGATGCCGCCGCCGAGTTCGGGCGGGATCGCCCTCGTTGAGATGCTGAACGTGTTGGAAGGGTACGACCTGGCATCGAGCGGCTTCGGCGCAGCGGCAACCGTGCACCTGATCGTGGAAGCACAAAGGCGGGCGTACGCCGATCGCGCACGCTACCTGGGCGACCCGGCGTTCAACCCCGGCATGCCCGTCGAACGCCTCATATCCAAGCCGTACGCCGATGCGCTCAGGAAGACGATCCGGACCGACAGGGCCTCGGTCTCCTCTCCCACGACCTTCGAATGGCCCGCCGAGAGCGACGAGACCACCCACTTCTCGATCGTGGACGAGGCCAGGAACGCTGTCGCCATGACCTACACCCTCGAGGCGGGCTACGGTTCCAAGATCGTAGTGCCGGGCGCCGGTTTCCTGCTCAACAACGAGATGGGGGATTTCAACGCCGGCCCGGGTCTTACCACCGCCGAAGGGCTGATCGGCACGGAGCCGAATCTGGCGGCGCCGCGCAAGCGGATGCTGTCGAGCATGACTCCGGCAATCGTCTCGCGGGATGGGGCGCTGTTCATGGTGACCGGCAGCCCCGGCGGCCGGACGATCATAAACACCGTGCTGCTGACGATCCTGAACGTGGTCGACTTCGGAATGAACGTGCAGGAGGCAGTGGACGCTGCCCGGTTCCATCATCAATGGCTGCCGGACGTGATCGAATACGAACGCAACGGGCTGTCGCCCGATACCGTGGCGTTGCTCCGCGCGATGGGACACCGTTTGCAGCCGATCGGTGCTCAAGGCGTGGCCGAGGCAATCGTCGTTGACCCGAGGGACGGCATGCTCGAAGGCGGCTGCGACCGCCGTGCCTCGGACGGGGCCGCAGTGGGCAGATAGCCTTCGGGCGGCGGCCTGGCAGGGCTTCTCCACAGGCTTGCCGGCTCCGGGCCGGGGCAGGCCCGGTCGGATTCGGCCGCTTGTGATTGGCATCCGTCGTGCTGCGTCGGGATCCCGAGCACGACTGTGTACGTCGAAATACCGGCAAGGGATTCTCGGGTTCTCGACGAGGTGTCGAGAGTTGGAGCGACGATCATGCGTAGCCTCTCTCAGAAGGTGCGGCTGGCGGTCCTTGCCTTGCTCGCGGCTGCCGGAGTAGCGGCGCCTGCCGCTGGACAGTCGTATTTCGGCCAGAACAAGGTCCAGTACAAGCAGTTTTCGTATCAGGTCCTGCGGACCGACAACTTCGACATTTACTACTATCCCGATGAGAGCGAGGCCGCTCTGAAGGCAGCGCGCATGGCGGAGAGGTGGAATGCACGGCTGAACCGTTTCTTCGCGCACAAGCTGAGCTCCCGCCAGCCGCTCATCCTCTACGCCAACGCGCCCGACTTCTGGCAGACCAACGTGGTACAGGGGGATCTGGGAGAAGGAACAGGGGGGGTGACCGAGGGCCTCAGGCGGAGGATCGTCATGCCGCTGGCGGCCTCGCTGGAGGACACTGACCACGTCCTTGGACATGAGCTGGTTCACGCGTTCCAGTACGACATGACAGCGGTGACCGGGCCGCAGGGCCTTCCCGGCATCGTTCGGCTGCCGCTGTGGTTCGTCGAGGGGATGGCCGAGTACATCTCGGTCGGGCCCGTCGATCCGCACACGGCGATGTGGATGCGCGACGCCGTGAAGCAGGACAAGCTGCCCCCGATCAAGAAGTTGAACGACCCTGACTACTTCCCTTATCGCTGGGGCCAGTCGTTCTGGTCTTTCGTCGCCGGCAAGTGGGGCGACAAGATCCTGCCGGACATGCTGCGCGCCGCGGCCGCGACGGGCGACATCGACCTCACGATCGAGAAGCTGCTCGGCGTCAAGACCGAGGATCTATCGAACCAGTGGCACGCGGCGCTCAAGGCCCAGTACAGCCCGCTCATCGAGGTGACCGTGCCGCCTGACGAGTACGGCGAGATGGTGATCTCGGCCGAGGGCTTCGGACGGGACCTGAACGTGGCGCCGTCGATCAGCCCGGACGGCAGGCAGCTTCTCTTCCTCTCGTCGCGGGACCTCTTCTCGGTCGATCTCTACCTGGCGGACGTGGTCAGCGGGAAGCTGATCCGGAAGATCACGGCGACGGCCACCAGCCCTCACTGGAGCAGCCTCCAGTTCATCAGCTCGGCCGGCGACTGGGCATCCGATGGCACGCGGTTCGTCTTCGCAGGCGTCAAGGACGGCCACCCTGTGCTCGGCATCGTAAACATCGACGACGGCGGTGTGGAGCGGGAGATCCCGCTGCGCAACCTCGGCGAGGTCTTCAATCCCTCGTGGTCGCCCGATGGCAAGCGGATCGCCTTCTCCGCCAACGTCGGCGGGTTGACGGATCTTTTCGTATACGACCTCGAAAAGTCCGAGCTGACGCAGCTCACCAAGGATCCTTATGCGGACCTCCAGCCCGCCTGGTCCCCGAACGGACGGCGTCTGGCCTTCGTCACCGACAGGTTCACGACGAACCTCGAGTCGCTCGAGTACGGTCAGCTTCGTCTGGCGCTGATGGACGCGTCGACGAGGAAGATCGAGCGCGTGGCGGGCTTCGAGACGGGCAAGCACATCAACCCGCAGTGGGCGTCGGACAACGGCAGCCTCTACTTCATCTCGGATCGCGGGGGCGTGTCCAACATCTATCGCGTGGCAATCGACACTGGGACGCTTACCCAGGTGACGAACCTCTACACTGGCATCACGGGGATCACGAGCGAGAGCCCGGCGCTGTCGGTCGCGTCGAAGACGAACACCATGGCGTTCAGCCTCTACCAGAAGGGGAAGTACGAGATCTGGGCGACGGGCCAGAACCGCACTCTCGTCGGCACACCGCCTGTGGAACTGGGCGAGGGAGCCGGAGCTCTGCCGCCGCTCGCGGGGCAGAGGAAGAGCGACTGGGCCGCGTACCTGGCGAACCCGACATTGGGTCTCCCCTCGCCGGAGGCCGAGTTCGACGTCACTGAGTACAGGCCCAAGCTCAAGCTGGACTATGTCGGGCAAGGGTCGGTCGGCGCCGGAGTCGATCGCTTCGGAACCTACGCCACGGGCGGGATTGGCTTCGCCTGGAGCGACATGCTCGGCAATCACAATCTGGCAACGGTGATCCAGGTAACGAGCGGAATCAACAACCGGTTCTCCAACATCCTGAAGGACAGCGGCGGCTACGTGGCTTACCAGAACCTCGAGCACCGGTGGAACTGGGGCGTCGCCGCACAACAGGTGCCTTACCTGACGGGTTACGTGAACGCCGGCACCGCGCTCGTCGACGGTCGGATTGTGGGGCTCGAGGAAACGGTCCTCTACCGGCAGACCAACCGCAACGTCTCGGGCATGGTCGCCTACCCGTTCAACCGCGCGCAGAGGGTCGAGTTCTCAGCCGGCTACAGCAACATAGCCTTCAGCGGGGAGAGCCGGCTGATAGCGTACTCGCTCGACACCGGCCAGATCCTGGCCGACGAGACGAGAGACCTGGAGGGAGGACGGGCACTGCACCTGGGCCAGGCCACGGCGGCGCTCGTCTACGACACGTCGATGTACGGCGCGACGAGCCCGATCCGCGGGCAGGCGTACCGGCTCGAGGCCACGCCCAACGTGGGGACAATCAGGTTCACGAACCTGCTCGCCGACTACCGCCGCTACTTCATGCCGGTACAGCTCTACACGGTCGCAGGCCGCGTGCTTCACTACGGGCGCTATGGCCGCGACTCGGAAGACGAACTGCTCTACCCGCTCTACATCGGCTACCCCCAGCTCGTGCGAGGTTACGATATCGGCTCGTTCGACACCTCCGAGTGCGAAGATCCCACGGGAACCACCTGTCCGGCCTTCGACCGCCTGGTCGGCAGCCGGATGCTGGTCGGCAATCTCGAGTTCCGGTTCCCGCTTCTGCGGCCCTTTGGCCCGAGCAACAACGTCTACGGACCGGTGCCGGTTGAAGTGGCCTTCTTCGCAGATGCGGGTGTTGCGTGGAACAAGGGCGAGAAGCCCGAGTTCTTTGGCGGCGACCGCCAGGCAGTCAGCAGCGCCGGCATTGCCTTGCGCGTGAACGCCTTCGGCTACGCAGTCGTGGAACTCGATTTCGCGCGCCCGTTCCAGCGCCCTGGCAAGGGCTGGACGTTCCAGTTCAGCCTTACGCCTGGATTCTGAGAGCCCCGGTCGGCAGATCGCATGCCGCGTTCCGAACTCTCCCGTTCTACGGCATGCGATCTACGACACGTCTCCGTAGCCTTTCCAGAAGCTCCTTCATGTCTTTCGGCAGCGGCGAGGTGATCGCGAGGGGCTGACCCGTGGCCGGATGAATCAGCGTCAGGCCGCTGGCATGGAGCGCCTGCCGCCCGAACGCCAGGTCTGAACCTCGTACCTGGTGGCCACGAGACCGCGAAGCCGACGGCGCGAGGGCCCGGGGGGCAGGGCTCGTCAGGCGGTAGATGCGTTCGCCGACCAGCGGGTGCCCCCTCAGTGATGCTTGTACCCGAATCTGGTTCCGCCTGCCCGTCAGCAGGTCGACTTCGATCAGGGCCGCGTTCTGAAACCGTTCGACGACGCGATACGAGAGGACAGCGTCGCGGGCCCGCGGATCCTCGCGCCGTGCCGGTGTCTGCCGGAGGGTTTCCGGCCTCCACGCGAGCGTGTCGCGCCACGTCCCTTGCGGCTCCGGATTTCCCTCGACCACGGCGAGGTATCGGCGGCCAGCGGTTCGCCTGGCGAATTGCCTCTTGAGGTGCACCCAGGCTGCCGGTCTGAGCGCGAAGACAACCAGACCGCTGGTGTCGCGGTCGATCCTGTGTACGACGCGGGGCACCAGCGAGCGGCGGGCTCGCAGGTGGTCAGCGACCAGATCGAGCAGGGTGATGCTGGCCTCGCGCCGGCGCTGCGCCCGGCTTCCCGCACGCACATCCCTTTTCGGCGCAGTGGCGGGCAGCGGCTCGACCAGCAGCCCTGCCGGCTTGTCAGCAACCAAGAGGCAGTCGTCCTCGTAGGCAACGCGCAGGCTCTGGCGCGCGGCGGCAAGCTGTCGCGGGACCTTCGAAGCGCTGCCGGGCCGGTCGGCCCACAGCTCGACTAGGTCGCCCTGCGCCAGCGCAATCCCGGCGTCTGCGAGCGACGTTTCGCGCCGGTTCAGGAAGATCTTCCCGCGCTCGAGCCAGAGCCTCGCACGGCGGCGCGAGCCGACCTGGTCGAGCGTCGCGAGCCAGGCGTCGAGGCGCGAGCCTGCCGCTTCCGGGCCGACGACAAGGCTGCGTCTCGCCACGCTATGAGGATTGCTGCCTCAGTTTACCGAACGCGGCAGCCATCGCCGTCTGCACCGGCGGCGCCTTGGGACGCAGTTCGGGCTTCGAACCCTTCTGCTCTCGTTCTCGCTGAGGCCGGGCGGCCCTCTGTCGCCGCGGCGCCTGGGACCCATGCTGAGCCTGCTGTGGACGCCGCATGGAGAGAGATATGCGCTTGCGCTCGAGGTCCACCTCGAGAACCGTCACCGAGACGATGTCGCCCGCTTTGACCACCTCGCGCGGGTCCTTCACGAACCGGTCGGCGAGGCGCGACACATGCACGAGGCCGTCCTGGTGCACTCCGACGTCGACGAAGGCGCCGAAGTTCGCGACGTTCGTGACGACTCCCTCGAGAACCATGCCCGGCTTCAGATCCTCGATGCCGTCGATGCCTTCCCTGAAGCTCACCGTGCGGAACTCCGGACGCGGATCGCGGCCCGGGTGTTGGAGCTCTTCCAGGATTTCGCGAACGGCGGCAGCGCTGAAACTGCCGTCCGCGAACTGGTCAGGCGACAGCGAGCGGAGCAGATCGGCGCTGCCCACGAGCGCATCGACCGGCACCCCGACGGCCTGTGCCATGCGCTCTACGAGCGGGTAGGCCTCGGGGTGAACCGCCGTCGCTTCGAGGCGGCTTTCGCCGTTGCATATCCTGATGAAGCCGGCGGCCTGCTGGAAGGTCTTCTCACCCATCCGCGGCACGCGCATGAGGTCGGCGCGGCTCCGAAACGGCCCGTTCTGATCCCGGAACGCCACGACATTGACCGCGAGGCGGCGGTTGAACCCCGCAACGCGCGCCAGGAGCGCCACGGGCGCCGTGTTCAGATCAACGCCGACCGCGTTCACGCAGTCCTCGACAACGCCGTCGAGAGCGCGGGAAAGGTGGGCCTGGTTGACGTCGTGCTGGTACTGCCCTACGCCGATCGATCGCGGTTCGATCTTGACAAGCTCGAGCAACGGATCCTGCAGCCTTCGCGCGATCGAGACCGCAGCCCGCAGCGAAGCTTCGAGCCCTGGCAGTTCACGTGCTCCGACAGGCGAGGAAGCATAGGCCGAGGCGCCGGCCTCGGACACAACCACCTTGTGCAGCCCGAGCTCCGGGTGGCGCTTCATCAGGTCGGCAACGAGCTTGTCTGTTTCGCGAGATGCGGTCCCGTTGCCGATGCTCACAATCTCCACTTGGTGTCGGGCCGCGAGATCGGCGAGGGTCTCGATCGCACGGTCCCACTCGTTGCGCGGCTGATGCGGGTGGATCGTCGCCGTCTCGAGCACCTGTCCGGCCCTGTCCACGACCGCCACCTTCACGCCCGTTCGAAGGCCTGGATCGAGCCCCATCACGATCCGTTCACCCGCCGGGGCGCCGAGCATCAGGTCATGCAGGTTGCCGGCGAAGATCCTTATCGCCTCCGCTTCGGCATTCTCCCTGAGCCGATTCATCAGGTCGAGCTCGAGGTGGCTGAACAGGCGCGCCTTCCACGCGAGGCGAACGGTCTCGAGCAGCCACCGGTCTGCCGGACGGCCACCGTCCTCGATTCCGAAGCGGCGGGCTATCCTGAGCTCCGGCTCCGACATCTCGCGGCTGCCGTTCTCGTCGGCCTTCTCCTCGCCGAGCGACAGAGCGAGGCGCAGCATGCCTTCCTTCCGCCCGCGGAACATGGCCAGCGCCCGATGAGAGGGGATGTGGCCGATGGGTTCCGCAGCAGAGAAGTAGTCCGAGAATCTCGCGCCCGCCTCCTGCTTGCCTTCGACGACACGCGATTGCAGCCTGCCGTGCTTCCACAAGTACGAACGGAGGTCGCCGAGGAGCTCAGGGTCCTCCGAGAACTGCTCCATGAGGATCGCTCGCGCGCCATCCAGAGCGGTGAGAACGTCCGCCACGCCCTTTTCATGGTCGACGTATTTCTTGGCTTCGTCCTCCGGGACGAGCGCCGGGTCCGCCAACAGCGCCGCCGCGAGGTTTCCCAGGCCCGCCTGTCGCGCGCTGGTGGCCTTGCTCCGCCGCTTCGGACGAAACGGCCCGTACAGGTCCTCCAGGCGGCTCTTCGAATCCGCTGCGAGGAACTTCGCCTCTATCTCGGGCGTCAGCACACCCTGCTGGCGAAGGTTTCCGAGGATCGTTGCCCGGCGTTCGTCGAGCTCTCTCAGCGAGCGCAACCGCTCCTCGATGGTCCTGAGCACCGTGCCGGTCAGGCCGCCTGTCGCCTCCTTCCGGTAACGCGCGATGAAGGGGACCTTGTCGCCCTGGTCGAGGAGCTGGATGGCCGCGGCAACCTGTGCCGCGCGCAACCCGAGTTCCGTGGCTAGCTTCTCGCTGATCGTATCCATGAGCAGTCTCTCTTCCGACTGGCGCAGGAGCACACCCCTGCGTTCCAGTCGGCCGCTTCTTTCCAAGTGGCCACCCAAGAGCCGACGACTCCGCAGCGGCGGGCCGAAAAGCGGCGCAAGATTATAGTCCCAGCACCAACACGTGGCAAACTATCTATGATCCGTACCGCGCATGAGAGCCCCGCCGGTCCTATCCAGCTTCGATCGTATGGCGATCGCCGATCTGGAACCGCGCGTCACAGCTCGCCTCGAAGCATGGCGCCGAGAACGAATCGGCAGCCGCATCTGGGCGCGAGACCACACCGTGTGGTCCCGAGAACAGGTACCTGAACTTTCGGACAGGCTCGGCTGGCTGGCGCTCCCCTCGGTCTCGCCGCGCGCTCTCGACCGGCAGCTGATGCTCGCTGACGAGGTCGCCGCCGAAGGTTTCGAGCGTGTCCTCCTCCTCGGAA
The DNA here is from genome assembly GCA_041947015.1 of Vicinamibacterales bacterium. GTDB lineage: Bacteria > Acidobacteriota > Vicinamibacteria > Vicinamibacterales > Fen-181 > JBHGBL01. Next base: position 249,635 of record JBHGBL010000003.1, on the reverse strand, counting down.
TGGGCGGTTCGAGCCTTGCGCCCGAACTGTACCAGGAGACTTTCGGGAACGCGCCGCACCGCCCGATGCTGACCGTGCTCGACAGCACCCACCCGGCGGCCGTGGAGTCGGCGCGCCAAGCAGTGCCGCTCGAACGGACGCTCTTCGTCGTCTCCAGCAAGTCGGGCACCACGATCGAGTCGGCCAGCCTCCTAAGCTACTTCTGGGCGGAGGCGTCGAAAACTTCCCGCGAGCCGGGACGCCAGTTCGTCGCAATCACGGACCCGGCTACGCCGCTCGAGCGCCTAGCCGTCGAAGGCCGGATGCGGCAGGTGTTCACTGCGCCGCCCGACGTCGGCGGCCGCTACTCCGCCCTCAGCGTCTTTGGCACGGTCCCGGCCGCGCTGATCGGTGTGGACCTCCACCGCCTCCTGCAGCGGGCGCAGATCATGGCGCGCGCCTGCGCTGTGGACGTCCCGGAGACGTCGAACCCGGCGCTCCAGCTCGGCGCGGTGCTCGGAGAGGCTGCGCGTGCAGGCAGGGACAAGCTCACCTTCTGCACCAGCCGCAGCGTGGCTTCCCTCCCGACATGGCTGGAGCAACTCATCGCCGAGAGCACCGGCAAGGGCGGCCGCGGCATCATACCCGTCGCCGGCGAGGCGCTCGGGTCGGCCTCCACGTACGGGCCGGACCGCTTCTTTGCCTCGATTGTCGTTGAGGGCGACCCGTTCGACGAGACTCCGCTCGATCGCCTGACAGAAGCCGGGTTCGCTCAGGTCGGCCTCAGGCTGGCGGACCGCTACGACGTCGGGCAAGAGATCTTCCGCTGGGAGATGGCCACCGCTGCCGCAGGCGCGATTCTCGGCGTGCATCCATTCGACCAGCCGGACGTGCAGCTCGCGAAGGATCTGGCGCGACAGGCGATGTCGAAGGACGAGACCAATGAGCTCGATTCGAGCCGCGAGAGACTCGTCGAGGTCGATTCCTCCAACGCTCGCGCCCTCGAGAGAGGACTCGAGTCGCTGTTCGAGAGCGCCCGCATCGGTGACTACGTCTCGATCCAGGCGTACCTCGCACCGCATGCGGCCGTGACCGCCTCGCTTGCCGCGATGCAGGCCGCCATCCGTGATCGGACGCGGCTTGCGACGACGTGCGGGTTCGGCCCGCGGTTCCTGCATTCGACCGGCCAGCTGCACAAAGGCGGCCCCAACACCGGGATCTTCCTTCAGCTCGTGGACGAACCTCCGCACGATGTTCCCGTTCCGGGAACAGACTACACTTTCGGCAAGCTCATTCGCGCGCAGGCGCTGGGGGACTATCGCGCCCTCACGGGCCGGCTGCGTCGCGTGCTGCGGATAAACCTCGGGCACGACACGCTGGCTTCGCTCCAGAAGGTGCGGGAGGCGTGCGTGGGGATCTAGGAGGCATCTTCCGGATCCATCCTGCCGATCTCCCCAGAACCGCCAGCGCGCGGAGCTCCAACCAGGCGCCGGCCGCCACGAAGAAGGTGATCAGGATCGGAGCTGAAACTGGCGAGAGCCGCGAGAAGCCCGCTATGAGCCTCCACTCCATGCCACACGAGGCCGAAGCATGGCGTCCGGGCCAAATCCTTGCCTTCCAACACGTTGCGCCCGGAGATCCTGCGTGGCGAAACGCGCAGGACCAAGCGGAACGCATCGGGCCCGCTGAGGATGCTGACGGAAATCCGGCAGATCTTCGCTAGACGTGCCGGGATCCTGAAGGCGGGTGCGGGACGCGGCACCCGAGGACCGCGCCAATCGGCCCGATCGCGCGCAGAACGAGTTGGCACCGGCGTTGCCTAAAATAGGGCGTTACCGGGCCACCGGTCGTTACCTGATGGTTGTCGTTGGGGGCCGACAACCGTTGGGAGCGGCAGGTGGCCCGGACTGTTTCCGGCTACTTCTTGCCGGCCAGCCAGCGATCGACGACAGCCCGGAGCGCGGCAACGTGCGCCGGGGTAGTACCGCAGCAGCCACCGACGACGGAGGCGCCTGCCTCGAGGACGCTCAGCATCGCTGAAGCGAAGTCGGCGGGCGCCAGCCGGTAAACGGGGACGCCGTCCACGAGTTCCGGCTGGCCAGCGTTCGGCTGAATGATGATGGGTAGGGAAACGGCCGAACGGAACAGCTCGGTCAGCGCGGAGTAGTCGGCAATCGTCATCCTCGTCCCGCAGTTGGCGCCGATCATGTCGGCCCCGGCCTCGGCGAGCGCCGTGGCGGCACGCTCAGGTTCTTCACCCATCATCGTCCTCACCCGGCCATTCGGCAGGCTGTCGAAGGTCATCGAGGCGCCGACGAACGGCGCCCCGGCGGCGCGCGCCGCCTTCACGGCTATCACCGCCTCGTCGAGCGCGCTCATGGTTTCGACCAGGATAGCGTCTGCGCCGCCTTCGAGGAGCGCGGCGGCCTGGCGCTCGAAGGCATCGGCAAGCCGGTCGCGCCGGACCTCGCCGAGAGGCACCAGGAAGCCGCCGCACGGGCCGATGTCGCCCAGGACGAAAAGATCGCCTGCGGCGCGCCTGGCAGTGCGGGCCGCCTCCCGGTTGATCGCCTCGAATTCCTCGTCGAGGCCGTAACGGCCGAGCACCCATGGGTTGGCACCGAAGCTGTTCGTGAGCACCAGGTCGCTTCCAGCTTTCAGATAGGCGCGGTGAATTGCCTCGACGCGGTCAGGGTCGGTTACGTTCCACGACTCGCCCGCACTGCCCGGCGGCAGGCCCTGCCGCTGGAGTTCTGTTCCCATGGCACCATCTCCAACGAGAGTGCCGGCTTGGAGGGCTCTGCGGAAGCGTTGCTCGTCTGGCATGGCGTCAGAATACACCGGGTCGCGCCTTTCCCGGTTTATGCTCTTGCCGGGTACCGCTCCGGGGGATATTCTGTGGGCGACACAAGGGTTCCCGGCGGCTAGGCAAGTGCGGCGATCCCGAACACGAGAGGTCCCATGGCGAAGATCCTGATGATAGACGACGACCCGGACATCATAGAGGCGGTTCGGATCCCGCTCGAAGCGCGGGGCCACCAGGTTTACGCGGCGCACAGCGGTCCCGACGGGCTGCGCATGGTGAAGGAGCTGGCCCCGGACCTCATCATCTTGGACGTGATGATGGACAGCTATACCGAAGGGTTCCATGTCTCGCTGACGCTTCGAAGCCGCGCGCTCGATTCCGAGTACGCCGCCTACCGCAACGTCCCGATCCTGATGCTGACATCAATCCATCAGTCCACGAAGACGCGCTTCGCGCCCGACGAAGACTACCTGCCGGTGGACGCGTTCATGGAAAAGGGCGCTTCCCCGTCCGCACTTCTTGCGAAGGTGGACGAACTGCTCGCGCGGGCGGCGGGAGCCGCTCAGGACCTGGCGGGCCCCGGCACTGCGACTGCCTCGATCTCGTCGGCTGGTCCGAGGGAAGCCGCGGGCAATGGACAACGGACGGACGGTCGCTGAACAGGAACTGATAAACAGCCTGGGCTGGCTCATACGGACGCGCTGGCTTGCCGGCGCTGCGGTGGTCATCGCCGCGCCGGTCGCAACGCGCATCGCGGGGCTGGAGCTCCCAAGCGACAATCTCTCCATCGTCGGCTTCGCGATCCTCCTGTACAACGCGCTGCTCAGGGCAGCTCTCGGCCGTCTGAACGCCCGCTACTCGCACTCCGGCCTCGCCTACCAGTGGTTTGCGCGACTGCAGATAGGCCTCGACTGGATCGCCATGACTGCCCTCGTCGCGCTCTCGGGCGGAATCGAGAGTCCGGCCCTCCCCTTTTTCCTGTTTCACATCGCCATCGCCTCGATGCTCCTGCCGCACGATCGCGGCTTCCTGTACGTCAGCCTCGGCCCCGTGCTGGTCGGCTTGGTCGCCTGGGCGGAGTACACAGGCCATCTCCCGCACGTTGCCGTCTTTTCGCCGCCCCGGCACGAGGATGGCACCTTCGTCGTCGCGGTGCTCTTCTTCTTCACCAGCGCCGCCTACGTGATGGCCTACTTCGCGATGGCCATAGCGCGGCGCATCAGGCGGCGAGAGGAAGAGCTGAGCGGCCTCTACCAGAGCGTCAGGGCGACCAGCTCGACGCTGGACCTCACGGCGGTCCTCGATCGCCTCACCGAGGCGACGGTGAAGGTCCTCGATTGCAGGGCGGCTGCGATTCGACTGCTCGACAACGCCAGCGGGCAGATAACGATGATCGCGAGTTGTGGCCTCAGCCAGTCTTACCGCGACGTGGTGCCGGCCGACCTCGGGCGCGCTCCAATCGACCGCCAGACGCTGGCGGGGAAAACGGTCGTGGTTGACGATGTCAGGGCTGATCCGCGCATTGTCGACGCCCAAGGGGTTCTCGCAGAAGGCATAGGGTCGATGATCAGCACGCCACTCATGGGCAAGGGCGGCCCCCTGGGCGTACTTCGCGCGTACGGGAGCCGTCCGCACCAGTTCACGAAGGAGGACGCCCGGTTTCTTTCCGCCGTGGCTGCGCAGGGAGCGGTCGCCATCGAGAACGCGCAGGCTTACGAGATCCTGCACAAGCTGAACGAGGACAAGTCGAGGTTCGCCCGTATAGCGACGCACGAGCTGCGGTCGCCCGTCCAGGTCTCGCAGAACCTGCTGGCGGTCGTAGCCGCCGGCTATGCCGGCGACCTGACGCCGCGGCAGGCCGACATGATCGGAAGAGCGCTCCGACGCATACAGCACCTGCAGAAGCTCATCGATGACCTGCTCGACCTCGCCGCGGCACAAGCCAAGCTGACAGCCCAGCCGCGCGGTCCCGTGACCCTGAACCAGGTCGTGAGCAAGGTGGTGGGCCGTCACGAGGGGCAGGCGCAGGCCAAGGAGCTCTCGCTCTCCGTTTCCCTGCCTCCCGAGCCTTTTATCGTGTGGGGCGACGAGGGGGAGCTCGATCGCGTCGTGGAGAACCTCGTGGCCAATGCGGTCAAGTACACGCTGCGCGGCGGGGTGAACGTGAGCGTGGAGCGTGAGCAGGATACGGCCGTCCTGCGCGTGAGCGACACCGGAATCGGCATCCCCGAGGAATCCCTGCCTCGGCTCTTCGAGGAATTCTACCGGGCGCCCAACGCCAAGGCGGTGGAGGAACGCGGAACGGGGCTCGGGCTGTCGATCGTGCGCGACCTCGTCGAGCGATGCGGAGGGATCGTGACGGTTGCCAGCCGGGAAGGCCAAGGCACGACCTTCACCGTTCGACTTCCGCTCGCTCGGAACGTTTCTGCGGTGTGAAGAGCCGTCAGCTTTCGGCTACACGCCCCGCCCCGGTGTTGTCCGGGAAACAGCGGTTTTCGCGGTGCGCCTGCTCGTCACCCGATACGACCCGCGACACGCACGGGCACGAAGGCCCTCTTGCCCAGGTTTCACGGCAGCTTGACAATGCCGGCGGCACGCCCGTATGGTGAGCTGTTGGTGGTCGCGTGCACGAGTTGTCCATCGCGCAGTCGCTCGTGGAATCGGTGCGAGCCGAGATGTCCGGCCGGCCCGACGCCCGTGTGACACGCATCGGCTTGAAGGTGGGCGACCTGTCCGGTGTCCAGCCGGATGCGCTGAGATTCTCTTTCGAGGTGATCGTTCGCGGCACCGAGCTCGAGCAGGCAACGCTCGACATCGAACGCGTCCCGCTGACCGTGCGCTGTGCAGCCTGCGGCACGGACTTCCGCGTCCTGGACTACCTGGCCCGCTGTCCGGCGTGCGGCGGGGAGGCCGCCGGTCCTGTCAGCGGCGAGGAGCTGCAGTTGACCTATCTGGAGCTGGAGTGAAGATGGAGCGGGTGAACGTAGAGAAGAAGGTCCTCAAGGAAAACGATCGAATTGCCGCCGAGATCCGGGCCGAGCTCGAAAGACGCGGCATCCTCTCCTTCAACATCATCGCCTCGCCTGGTGCGGGCAAGACCAGTCTCCTCGAGCGCACGCTCGAGCGCTTGACCGGCGGCCCGCTCCAGGTCGCAGTGCTCACGGGAGACATCCAGACCGAACGCGACGCGCGCCGCCTCGCCCGGTTCGGTTTTCCCGCCCGCCAGATCGTCACAGGCGGGACATGCCACCTCGACGCGTCGATGGTGCAGCGCGCGCTCGAGGAAATCCCACTCGACGGTCTCCATCTGCTGTTCATTGAAAACGTGGGCAACCTGGTCTGCCCTGCGGCGTACGACCTGGGCGAGCAGTCCAAGATCGTCATGCTCAGCGTCACCGAAGGAGACGACAAGCCTCTGAAGTACCCGTCGATATTCAGCCGAGCCCGGCTTCTAGTCCTGCACAAGATCGACCTGCTCCCCCACACACCCTTCGACGTCGAAGCGGCGAAAGCGGACGCGAGGCGGGTCAACCCCGGAATAGAGATCGTCGAAACGAGCGTGGTCGGGCCGCCGGGGCTCGACGCCTGGCTCGAGTGGCTGCAGGCTCGCGTCGCCGAGCGGACGTAGGGGCGACCGCCGGCGGGCGGCGGTGGCTCGCGATCAGATCGCACCGAAGGCGTACATTGCGAGGCCGGGAAGGCGCCTGAACGAGGCTCCTTGTGTCAGGGCCGGGATCGCGCGTGCCTCGTCTTCGATCACGGCTCCGGCCACGACGTCCACCCCGTGGTCGAACAACACGGGCGACAGAGGCGTGCTCGGACCCATCAGCATCACGAACGCCCCGGGTCTTGCAAGCGCGAGGAGGCCGTCCAGCGTGTGGTTGACCAGCGCGCTGCCAGTCACGGCCAGTATGTCGGCCTCGGGCACGATCACCGGGGCGGCGTCGGCCGGGTAGTCGCCGGCGCCCGGCCTCAACTCGAGCACCCAGAGGGTCCCCGCCTTCTCACGAAGCTCCGCGACGAACGGGAAATGTCCGACGAGGGCGACGCGCCTGCCGCGGGCTTTTTCCATCAGGATGGTCCGGCCGTTCACTTCGCGCCTGGCCCCTCGCGGCACCTCGAGCAGCGAGTTGATCGCGGCTATGCCTATGCTCGCCTCGACCGTGTTCTCGGACGTTGCGCAGGCGGCGAGCTCGCGTGCCGTGCGCAGGTGCAGTTCGCCGGCGCCCCGGACGCCATGTGACGTGTGAGAGGCGCCCCAGGGTGCGGTCGCGGCCAACCCCCCGGCGCGGCTGACGACGGCTGTGCAGTGGACCCCGACGTTCACCGAACGAACGGGAGAATCGCCTTCGAGGCTCGCGAGAAGGTCGTCGAGGACGGCCATCCTGATACAATAACTCCGCTTGCCCTCTCGCGCCTCCACGGCCGACCTCGCCCTTCGCAATGGAACGTATGGCTGAATTCCGGCTTCACAACTGCGTCGTTCGCGTGACCCGAGGCGACATCACGGAGCTGGACGTCGACGCGATCGTTCACGACGCCAGGAGCGACATGCTCCTGGCGGCTGGCTACGGAGGCGCGATTGCGGTGCGCGGCGGCTCCGCGGTGAAGGAACAGGCACGCAACCTGGCGCCGGTGCCGGCGGGGGAGGCGGTTGTCACGACAGGCGGCAAGCTGAAGGCGAAGTTCGTGATCCATGCCGTCGGCCCGAAATTCAGGGAAGAGGGTGAGGAGGCCAAGCTTCGGTCGGCAACCATCAGTGCGCTGAAGCGCGCGGTCGAGGCTGGAGCCTCGACACTCGGGCTGCCCCCTCTCGGAACGGGCTTCTATGGGATGCCGGTCGACTTGTGCGCGGCGGTCATGGTGGAGGCCGTGGCCGAGTACCTGCGCACCGCCAATCGTCTTTCTGAGATTACTTTCTGCGTGCGCGACACCTGGGATATCGCTCCGTTCGAGCGCCGGTTGTCGGCCATGTCGCCACGGGATGACCAGGACAACAAGGGCCGATGAGATGTCAGACCTGCTCTACTTCAGCGAACACCGCCTCCAGGAAGTCGCACTCGCCGTGATGGCGCTCGTCTACGTGCTGAGACTGGCTTGGTTGTTCCGCTTTCGGGGCGCAAGGGATCGGCAGCCAACCACGGCCAGACCGGGAACAGGACCCGGCATAGGCGCCGCATACTCTCTCGCGAACATAGCGATGCCGTGGGCAATGGAAAGCACCCGGCGCCACGCCGGCTTCTATGCGCAGTTCGTCGCCTTGCACGTTGGTGTCGCGGCAGCAATCGCTCTCTCTTTCATCATCCCCTACGCCCCGTGGCTGCTCGAGGACAAGCCAACCGTGCGCGGCCTCCAAGCTTGGATGATCGCCGCGGCGGCGGTGGGCGCGTACCGCCTGGCGCGTCGCATGACGGACCCCGTGATCAGGGCCATCAGCACGCCGGACGATTACTTCTCGGTGGCGCTGCTCAGCGTATGGCTGGCCTTCGGCGTGGCCGCAGCCCCCAACAGCACCGCCGGCGGCGAGTGGCCGCTCGTCGCCTACTTCCTGCTGACGGCCTTCTTCCTTCTATACGTGCCGTTCAGCAAGATATCGCACTACCTTTATTACCCCTTCACGCGCTACTGGCTGGGCCGCACCCTCGGGTACCGCGGCGTGCTTCCGCTCGGGCCGCGCGGCCACCGGGCACCATCCTTCCGGTGATTCCGAAGATGACCGAACGTTCTCACAAGGCCCGGCAGGTATTGGAGCGGCTCCCAGAGAGGCTGACACGGCAGATGGCCGCATCGCTCGCCGCGTGCGTCCACTGCGGCTTGTGCACCGACAGCTGCCACTACGTGCTCGCCAACCCTGGCGACCCGACCTACGCTCCCGCCCACAAGGCTGACCGGATCCGAAAGCTCTTCAAGCGTCACGTCGACTGGACAGGCCGGCTCTTCCCGTGGTGGGTCGGGGCGGGGAGTATCTACACGGATGAAGATCTCGAGGAACTCAAGGATGTTGTTTTCGGCAAGTGTACCAACTGCCGCCGCTGCACCATCAACTGTCCGATGGGCGTGGACTTCGCGACGGTGAATCGGATGATGCGCGGCTTGCTGGTGTCCGCCGGCGTCATGCCGGAGGGCGTGGCAGTCGTCAGCAAGGACCAGTGGGAAATCGGCAACCAGATGGGAGTGCTGAAAGAGGACTATCTGGAAACGCTCGACTGGCTGTCGGATGAACTCGAAGAGGAATTCTCGGACCCCGCGGCGCGGATCCCGGTGGATCGACCCGACCGCCGGATCGTCTACACGATCAACCCGCGAGAGGTGAAGTACGACCCGCGAACGATCAGCGACGCGGCGAGGATATTCTACCTGGCGGGCGAAAGCTGGACCATGCCCAGCGAAGGCTGGGACATGACGAACTTCGGCCTGTTCTCCGGAGACGACGCCCTTGGCGCCGCCGTGGCCGCACGCGTCTACGAGGCCGTCAGGAATCTCCGCGGGCGGACACTCGTCATGTCCGAATGCGGGCACGGCTACCGTTCGACCAGGTGCGAAGGACCGAACTGGGCCGCCACCGACATTGAGTTCGAGATGGAGAGCTCCGTCATCACTATGCTGCGCTATATCCGCGAAGGGCGGATCAAGGTCGACCCCTCACGGAACGCCTCGTCTTACACCTTCCACGACTCGTGCAACAACGCCAGGAGCTGCGGCCTGTTCGAAGAGCCGCGCGAGCTTCTCCAGCTCGTCGCGGCGGATTTCCGGGAGATGTACCCGAACCGCGCCGAGAACTACTGCTGCACTGGGGGCGGCGGAGCCATGTCGATGTCAGAGTACACGTCCCGCCGGCTCAGGTCGGCGAAGATCAAGGCGGACCAGCTCGCCGCGACCGGCGCCAGATTCGTAGTGACCTCCTGTCACAACTGCGTGGACGGCCTGACTGACCTCATCAAGCACTACAAGCTCGACATGAAGGTAACGCAGCTGGTGAATTTGGTGGCGAACGCGGCAGTTCGAAGCTAGCTCGACGAGGAATCTAACAACCTCCTGGCAGGTCCTCGCCTTGGCGAGCCCCGACAGCGCGTCCATCTGCTGCCGCCAGAAGGTCGCGCTGCATGCTGCCGATCGTGCTGCGGACCTCGGCCAGCAGGTGCGGCAGCGCGCACTGGACTTCCCGCGACAGTTCGAGGCCCGGCGCGATCGTGCCCGGCTGCACGCCGAGCACGATCACCGGCGGGCGCGAACCTTCCGGCATCATCTGCAAAAGGGCTGGCAGGTCCAGCTCGTGAAGCGAGGCCGGGGCGGCAGCCCGGCCGATGTCTTCCGGCGAAACGCGCAGGAGCGTGCCGGGGGGATAGCCGGCATCGACCGCGTCGAGGGCTATCACCGCGCGGGCCCGTTCCATGGGGCCGAGGGCGTCGAGAATGGCCGTCCCAATCTCCAGCGTCTCCACTCCGTGCGGCTTTTCGGCGGCAAGGGCGCGCACCGCGTGCACGCCCACACCATCGTCTCGCATCAGCTCGTTTCCGAGGCCGAGGACCAGCACGGGGGGCCGGGAGAGTCTGGCCATCACCACGCTCCGTTCAAGACAGCGACGGGTGTGCCGCCTGGGCGGAGCACATGCACGGCGCAGGCCAAACAGGGGTCGAAGGAGTGCACGATCCGCAGCGCCTCGATCGGCTCGGCAACGTCCTGCACCGGCGTCCCGATCAGCGCCTGCTCGATGGCCCCTGGCTGGCCAGATGCATCCCTCGGTGAGGCGTTCCAGCAGGTCGGCGTCACCACCTGGTAGCGCGAGAGCCGGTTTTCTCTGAACGACATCCAGTGGGCGAGCGCGCCGCGGGGCGCTTCACCGAGGCCGATTCCTGTCCCGGTCGTGCGCCTGGGTGGCTGCCGGAACGCAGATCCAGACGGAACCAGTTGGTCGAGCCAGACCCGACATGCCTCGGCAATCTTGAGGGTTTCGTCGGCCCGAGCCCAGTGGCGGTCCACTACCGAAACGTTGCCAGTGTAATCGCCGTTGACCTTCATGCGGGCGAGGGGCCCCACTTCGAACACATCGCCCTGGTAGCGCGGCGCCTTTATCCACGAGTAGGCCGCGTTCTTCGGATAGGCGGGCACGGTGGTTCCCTGGGCAGGGTTCACGCCGTCCGCCCCCGAGTACCACGAGTTCCGCACGTCCTCTTTGACCAGGGCGGGATCGACCGGCCGTACTGCTGAAGACCCCCGGTACAGCAGGCCCCTCCGAAGCAGCTTCGTCGTGCCCTGAGCGTCCTCGTCGAAGACTCCGAAGGCCAGCAGGTTGCCAGGGCCAGACCCCATCTGCAGGTAGTCCGGGTACCGCGCCGCGAGCGCCGCAACATCGGGCAGGTAAACGTTGCGGACGAAGTCCGTGACGGCTTCGAGCAGCTTTCGAAACCTGGCTATAGCGTCAACGGTCGGAGCAGCGGTGAAGCCGCCAGCTGTGAAGGCAGGCGTCATCGGGAGTCTTCCGCCGAAGACCGCCCCCATCTCATGGGCCTGTCGCCGTGCCTCGAGAGCACGGCCGTAGTGCTCAACCAGCGCGGCGGTCGTGGCGGCGTCGAAGCGCAGGTCGGACGTGGGCGCAGGCTGCCATGGCGCCATCCCCGGCCCCGCAACATAGTCGAGCACCGCGAGGTGATAGAAGTGAAGGATGTGCGAGTGTATGAAGTCTGCGCCCAGCACGAGGTTCCTGAGCAGCCGCGCGTTGTCCGGAGGATCGGCCCCTAGTGCGGCGTCCAGCGCTTCGGTGGCGACCACCGCGTGCGACGTCGGGCACACGCCGCAGATCCGCGACGTGATGTGAGGCGCATCGTGCGGGTCGCGACCCGCGAGAACGGTCTCGAAGCCCCGGAAGAGGGTGCCGGACGCTCTTGCATCGACGATCTTCTGAAGCCCGCCAACCGAGTCCACCGTCACTTCGATTTTCAGGTGCCCCTCTATGCGGGTAACCGGGTCTATCGTGATCTTGGTTGCCATCTGCATTCCCTCCGCCCTCGATCAGTACCTGAAACGAACGAACGCCGCCGACCCGGGGTACTTCTCGCTCGTGCAACCCTGGCAGGGCGATCCGGCGCCGATGCACCAGTTGACGCCGCCGTTCCACCACTGCGACGGACAGGGCGCCTTCGTTTCGGGGCCGCGGCAGCCGAGCCCCTTGAGGCAGCCGGCTTCTCCAAACTCTCTGGCCTCGGGGGTCCCCTTTCTCGGGCAGATGTCGTGCACCGAGTTGCGGAAGAGCGTTCTGGGACGGCCCAGGCTGTCGAGCGCGATCGTCCTCCCGAGGAGCAGCTGCGCGATGGGCCACACGATCCAGTCCGGGTGCGGCGGGCAGCCGGGGACCGAGATCGCGCCTGTGCCGGTCAGCGTACGAACCCCCGTGACTCCGGTGGGATTGGCTCCGGCGGCAGGGATGCCTCCCCATGCGGCGCAGTTGCCCACGGCCAGGACCGCCTGCGCCTTCGGCGCAAGCTGCCGGACTGCGTCAACGAAGGTCACGTGATGGCCGGCGTACGTCCAGGCGCCGCACGCGGCGCCACCGAATGCAGTCGGGACGCCGCCTTCGACGACCAGCACGTAGGGAGCCGAGGCCGCGGCGCCGATTCGATCGACAGCGGCATCACCGGCGGCGGCCATGAGCGTGGGGTGGTAGGTCAAGTCTATCGACTCGATCAACAGGTCCGCGGCATCAGCAGGCGACTGGCTGGAAATGCGGTTGAGCAGCGAAACCGAGCATCCGGTGCAGCTCGCACCCTGCAGCCAGAGGACCTTGGGCCCGGCAGGGTTCGCAATGGCACGTGCGAGCTGGCCGAGTTCGGTCGCCGTCAGCCCGAGCGTGGCGGCGGACACTCCGCAGTAGCGTATGAAGTCGCGACGCGTCGTCTTCATTGCAGACTTCCTCCTTTCGACGAGAGGGCAGATCGACAGCAGGGCGCGACGGCACCTTGCCGCAGGCGATGAGAGCGGATTTGGCGGGGGACTCTCGATTACGCTGGTTGGATCCGCGGAGAGCACAAGACGTGCCGCCTTCCGCGGGGAGCGTTCACGGTCCGGTCAAGGCGGAACACGTTATTTTCCCCCGAGCGGCATAACTGTCCCCTGATCCGCCATCGCAACTGCCGAGTTGCGAAAGCTGACAGGAGCATTACACTGTTACCCATTGCTGTGGCTTCAGGAACAGATGGGTGCCAGCGAATCGAAGGAGGTCGAGCGATGGACGGTGTGCTCGTGCTCGACCGAGCAGGTCTCGTCGCGGGACCGGCTTTCCCCAAGGGCTCAGCCGCGGCATGAAGAGATATCGGCCCTCATCGACGCGATGAAGGCCGCAAGGAACGATCGATTATCTGCGAGCGGCTCGGTAGCCCCTTGCGGCGCGTACCACCGCCGGTGCCCATTCGGGGCATCCGATGGCGTGCAGGTGTGTGTAGCTCGCCCACACCGAGCGGCAGACGACTGCGTCGCGGCCGCCGCCGACACCTGTGCCCTTCGAGACGCGCGCAGCCGTGTCGATGGCACCGCCAACCCGCGCTATCCGCGAGTAGTGGAACTCGTGCCCGGCGATCCGCGTGCCGACAGCGAAGAATGGGTTGGCGCGGTCTATTACAAGCTCGACGTAGCCGTGCCCTTGGGGCGATGCTTCCATGCTCACGTCGAAGGGGAGGATCCCCGCCATTTCGTGCCGCCGCCCGCCACTCGAGATGCTGCGCGACAGCAGCAGCAGTCCGCCGCACTCCGCGAACACGGGCAGCCCTGAGCGGACGCCATCGGCGAGCGACCCGAGGAATCCCCGGTTTCCGGCAATCTCAGCGGCGTAGGTTTCGGGGAATCCGCCTCCGATGTAGAGAGCGTCTATCTCTTCTGGAACCGATGCCGCGTGCATGGCTGACACCGGCGTCAGCGCAGCACCTTCGGCTTCCAGTGCTTCGAGATTGTCCGGGTAGTAGAAGGAAAACGCCAGGTCCTGGGCGAAGCCGATCACGACACGGCCATGCGAAGCCCCCGTGCCCGACGGTCGCCTGGCACGCGAGGCGTCGGACGCAAACGACGCAGCCCGCTGCGCCGGCAAGGAGGCAACCCCGTTCATGCCGAGCAGTGCTTCCAGATCCAAGCAGGGCACGAGGCGGTCGAGGATTTCCCCCCGAAGCGTATCCAGGCCGCCGTGCTCCGCCGGAGGAGTGAGGCCAAGGTGCCTGGCCGGAAGGAGGTCGGGCCCAGTGAGCCGAGGCACCGCCCCCATGATCGGCGGGCCGCCGGTCGACTCGAGCGCCTGGCGGACCACACGTTCGTGACGGCTTCCAGCAACGCGGTTCAGTATTATGCCGGCAATGCGGATACCAGGATCGAACTCACGCGCCCCTAGGGCCAGCGCGGCGGCAGTGCGAGTGACCTTGGAGACGTCCACGACGAGCAGCACCGGCGCGCCGAGAAGTCTGGCGAGTGCCGCAGTGCTGTGGGTTCCCTGCCAGTCGACGCCGTCGAAGAGCCCGCGGTTGCCTTCGATCAGGTTCAGGCCCGAACCCGAGGCGTGACGGGCGAAAGACGAGGCAGCACCGGCGTCGCCCATCAGAAACGTGTCCAGGTTCCGGCAAGGCCCGCCTGTCGCCCAGCCGAGCCAGGCGGCATCGATGTAGTCCGGGCCTTTCTTGAAGGCTCTCACGTCAATGCCCCGGGCCCTGACTCCCAGCGCGATGGAAAGCGAAACGAGGGTCTTGCCTGAATCTCCTCGAAGGCCTGCAACGACAAGGCTGCGCGCCACGCTCTCCCCCACCGGGCCGGAATCCGCCGTCACGCCCCTTCGCCCCGCCGAATCCCGGCCGCTATCTTGAAGAAGACGGTGACCATTCCGACTCCGACCGCCCAGATGCCCGCCGCGATGCCGGTCTCGATGGCGGTCGGAGCATAGCCGCTCACCGCGCCGAGAGGTGAAGGCACGAACCCACCCACGACCAGCAACAGGCCCTTGTCGATCCAGAGCGAAAGGAAGACCAGCGAGGCGGCCACGGCAAGGCTGACCTCGTCGCGCCTCCGTGCAGGCGCGAGCAGAAGGCCAAGGCCGACGAAGACGAGCGCAACCGACGTCCACGACCACGGCACGAGCCCAGCGCGGCCACCGAGGCCGGTGAAGAGGAACTGAAAGTGTTCGATGTGCTCCGGGATCCGGCTGTAGAACGCCGTGAACGCCTCGACCACCAAGAAGAACACGGTTATGGCCGTCGCGTAGGTGACGACCATGGCCAGCGCCGGGATGGCCCGCGGGCCGGGATCGAACCTGGTGAGTCGGCGGAGCAGCATCGTGAGGAGGATGAGCAGCGCAGGCCCGGCGGCAAAGGCGGACGCCAGAAAGCGCGGAGCCAGAAGCGCAGTGAACCAGAAGGACCGCCCGGGCAGGCCGCTGTAGAGGAACGCCGTGACCGTGTGGATGCTGATGGCCCACGGGATCGACACCAGGATCAACGGCCGGGCCCGGCGTGGCGCCCCCACCCCGGCCGCCTCCGCCTGCAGGACCGCGCGCGTTATCGCAACGTTGAGAAGCAGGTACCCCCCCAGGACGACCATGTCCCAGAACATCATCGACCGTGGCGAGGGATGGAGGACGACGTTCAGGACGCGGGAGGGCTGGCCCATGTCTGCGAGGACGAACAGGAGCGAGGTCGAGACGGCGGCAATCGCCACGAACTCGCCCAGGATCGTGACCGGCCCGAACGCCCGGAAGTCGTGAAGGTAGTACGGGAGCACGACTGTCACGGCGGACGCCGCAATTCCTACCAGGAAGGTGAACTGCGCGATGTAGAGGCCCCACGCGACGTCGCGACTCAATCCCGTGACGGCGAGCCCCTGCGAGAGCTGCTTGAGGTAGCAGGCGCCGCCGCCCACGGCCACGACGCCCAGCCCCGCCAACCACCTCCAGTATGCCGGTCCGCCCCTCAGCGCCTTCTCTATCATCTGCCCTCTTCGCCACCTTCGGACGCGGTTCGTCGAAACGAACCCCGCCATGCGGCGTCCATGACACTCCCGCTCTGGGACGCGTTCGGTGCTCCTACCTGTAGCCCACTAGGTAATGCACCTGCGGTCGCGTGCCGAGCTCTTCGCGGCGTCTCAAGCTGAAGCGCTCTGACACGAGCCGGCTCACCTCGGCTGAAGGATCGTTGGCGTCGCCGAACACGAGAGCGTTTGCCTCGCAGGCCTCGACGCAGGCCGGGGCCCGTCCCTCCGCGATGCGCTCCACGCAGAACGTACACTTCTCGACGACGCCCTTCGTCCGCGTCGGGTAGTCGGACAACGTGCCCGCAAGGTGCTCGCGGGGATCGGACCAGTTGAAGCTCCGCGACCCGTACGGACAGGCGGCAATGCAGTAGCGGCAGCCGATGCACCTGTGCTGGTCCATCATCACGATGCCGTCGTCCCGCCTCCACGTTGCGCCGGCCGGACACACACGTACACACGGCGGGTCGTCGCAGTGATTGCAAAAGACCAGGGCCTCTGAAGATTGAAGGCGCGCCGGCAGCAGGCGGGAATCAGGAACGGCAAGAATCCGGTGGATCGGCTCTTTCCAGATCCACTTCACGTCGTGTCGCACGTTCGCGATGCGAGGCACGTTGTGGGCTGCGTGACATGCGTCGGCGCAGGCCGTGCAACCGCGGACCTTGCTGCAGACCTCGAGGTCGACGACCATCGCCCATCGTCGGCCTCGCACGGACGAGGGCGAGCCGCCGCCTGTCCAGCCGCCGCACCTGCCGGCCAGCACCGCCAGGCCGCATGCGCCGAGAAAAGAGCGCCGAGTGATCATCTCCGAACCTGAGCAGGACTACGCAAGATCAGTCCTCATGCCGCGGTCCTCTTCGCGTCAGTCCCTCTGCATCCTCCGGTCCGCCGACGTGGCAATTGCCGCACCTCGGCTCGACGCCGACATAGAGGTGGCACCGGTCGCAGAAGTCCGCCTTGCTGCGGTGGCATCGCAGACACGTTCCAGTCAGCGAGATCCTGACGGTGCTGCCGTCCTGCGCTACGTACGAACGGATGCCGTCGCGGACTGCCTTCTGGCGCCACTCGGCCAGCACGAGCATGTGCGAGGCCCGCATGTAACTGGCGGGCATGACGCAGCGCGAGCCGGGTTCCGGCGGAGCCAGAGCCGGCGGCTCAGGGCTCGTTCCTCGCGCCAGCGCCAGCCATGCCGGGGCGGTCGCAAAAGCGATGACAGCCACGAGCGCCGCCATGATGAGACGCCTGTCACTCATCGTTGGGCTCCCGGGCCTGCTCGCCCCTCGAAACGCCTGCGACGACGAGCGGGTCGCCCCTGAAGTCCGTGGCGCGCGGCTTCTCGCCATCGAGCACTAGCGCGTTCCCCACCAACTCGTGAACGCCCGCCACCTCCACTCCGGGCACCCAGTAGTCGAACAGCGTGGGAAGCGCCGCCTTGTCGATGGCGCAGATGCACGCAACCAGATTCACGCCGTGGCGTTCGCGCACCTGCCTTACAGCGTTGGCCCGCGGGAACCCTCCACGCAGCCGCGTCTCGATGTTCTCGTCGGCACCGAGGCCGGCCCCACTGCCGCAGCAAAGCGTACGCTCGCGAATCGTGTCCTCTGGCATCTCGTGGAACCGCCGGCACGAAGCGCGGATCAGGAGGCGCGGCTCCTCGAGAAGGCCCATTGCGCGGGCGGGATTGCACGAGTCGTGGAAGGTGACCGTCCAGCGGTCGTTGCGGGCCGGTTCCAGCCGCAGCTTGCCGTGCTGCACGAGGTCGGCTGTGAACTCGCAGATGTGAACCGCCTTCGTGCCGGAAGCGTGCTCGAACCTGGTCCCTGTGCAAGGTGACACCGGGACCTCGAGGAAGTCCGCGGGGCCGTTCATCGTGTCCATGTACTGGTGAATCACGCGCCACATATGGCCGCACTCGCCCCCGAGAATCCATTTCACCTTCAGCCGCCTCGCCTCTTCGTAGATCTTGTGATTGAGACGCTTGGCGAGGTCGAAGGACGCGAACAACCCGAAGTTCCCGCCCTCGGACGCGTAGGCGCTGAACGTGTAGTCTAGGCCGGCCTGGTGGAGCACGGCCAGGTAGCCGAGAAGCGTGTAGTAGTGCGGCGAGGCGAAGTAGTCGGCTGATGGAACCACGAAGAGAACCTCTGCACCCTTCCGGTTGATCGGCGCTTCGACCCGCACCCCAGTCAGTTCCTCGAGCTCGTCGACCGCGAAGGCCAGGCTGTCCTTGAAGGCGTGCGGCTGGATGCCGAGATGGTTCCCGGTCCGGTAGCAATTGGCTGCCGGCTCCATCACCCAGTGGATGTTGACCCCGACCAGGTTCAGCAGCTCGCGGCCGATCATCGTCACTTCCGCAGTGTCGATTCCATGCGGGCAGTAGACCGAGCAGCGGCGGCATTCCGTACATTGGTAGAAGTACGCGAACCACTCCTTGAGGACGTCTTCCGTGAGGTCGCGGGCGCCCGCGAGATGCCCGAACGCGCGCCCTGCCGCGGTGAAGTACCGGCGGTAGACCGAGCGGAGGAGTTCTGCGCGGGCGACGGGCATGTTCCTCGGATCGCCAGAGCCGAGGAAGAAGTGGCACTTGTCGGCGCATGCTCCGCACCTGACGCAGGTGTCCATGAAGAGGCGAAACGACCGATGCTTCTCCAGCCGGTCCCTCATGCCATCGAGAACGACACGCTTCCAATCCGCCGGGAGCTTCCAGTCGTCGTCGGGCGGACGCCAGTCTCGCGGGTTGGGAAAGCCCAGCGCCTCGAGACTGCGGGGGAGCGCAGCGTGGCTGTAGTTTCCCTTCACGAAGCCGGGGGGTTTCTGCCTAGCGGGCCCGCGCGGGCGGAGATCCACGCCCGCCACGTCGACCTGGCGCGCCTTCTCCTCAGGCATGCTTCCCTTCCCCGTCGAGCGGCAGGCCCGCCGCCAGGATCTTGTCCTTGAACTCCTCCTCCCACTCGTGGTAGCGGCGCACCTCGACAGGAGCGTTCCATGGGTTCACGTGCCGCCTGCGCCTCGTGTCGTTGGCGAGGGCACGCGTCGGGCTGAGGAAGACGCTCATGGCATGCGACAGCTTGCCGAACGGCAGCCATGCCACGAGCACACCTGCCAGCAGGACGTGCACCAAGAAGAGGCCTTCGGGCGCCGTCGTCCAGTCCGGCCGAAGCGTGAGCAGCCCCATCGCCCACTGCTTCGCGAGGGCGACGTCGGTTCGCCAGCAGTGGCGCATGAGAACGCCCGACAGCACGACGCCTGCGACGAGCATCAGCGCGAAGTAGTCCGTCGCGAGCGAAACGAACCTGACCGTGGGATCCAGGATGCGCCTCCAGAGCAGCCACGCCAGGGCAGCCAGAATGATCACGTCGGTGACGTAGAGGGCCGGCGTGCCGGCCTCGAAGAACGCGTCGAGCCCGCTGATTCTAGTGGCCAGGGACGGCACCGGCTCGACGAAGAACCGCAGATGGCGGAGCCCGGCGGCAAGCAGTGAATAGTGGAAGGCGAGCGCTGCGAGCCAGAGCATCTTGCGGTCGAAGGTGGCGAGGCGCGGCTGCACCGTGCCTGCGTAGCGCGCTGCCGTATTTCGGAAGAGCGAGCGGAAGAGGAGCACCTCGCATGCGAGCCGCGCCGCCGCCCATCCCCTGCCGGGTGGGCTCTCGAGGAGCGAGGCGCGCAGCCCGCCGAGCGAGCGCTGTTGCCCGCATGTGGTCGGGATGGCGAAGGGAACTGGCGCGCGGACCCAGCCTCTGACGCGGAGGAGGGCACCGGCCAGCGCGGCAAGGACCGCGCCGTACGGGACGACAATGGCCAGCATCCAGCGTCCAGCCGCGAAAGCCTGCGTGAAGGAGGCCGTCGCCACCAGAAGCAGGACGAGGACCAGGGGCGCGGCAGCCGTCATGGACCGCCATCCGGGCGGTGCCGCGCTTCAGGGCACATCGCCTGGTTCCTCGAGAACGGGCAGCCGCATGCGCCCGAGAATGACCCGCCCACGACCCACCTCTTCCAGACGGGCGCGCGCGATCTGCTCCCGGCATTCCACGAGCGAGTCGAAGGCCTGTAGCGCCAGCTGGTCGATGCGGTCGTCGACGAACGCCAAGAACGCGGCCGAATCGGGGCCGGAGCCGACTTTCTCACGGATTATCCGTCGCAATCCGAGAATGAAGCCCAGCGCGCAACTAGGAGCTATCGGCTGGACGGCGCGGATCCGGAGAATGTCGTCGAGCGCGGCAGCGACGCGGACGCGGTCCATGCTCCCGACGATCTCGTCGAACAGCACTGGCAGGCAGTTCGACAGCGTGCGGCTCTCGGCGCATGCGAAACGGTCGTGGTCGCGTCCCAGCCCGAGAGCAGGCGCCCCGATGCCCGCGCAGGCCTCGCCCATCCACGCCCCAACGATTGCGTCTCTCTTGTCTGCCACAGGCCTCGTGATCATCGGGTCCGCTCCTTGAAGCCGGCTCCAACCCGGAAGCCTGTCCTCATCGCTCATTCACTTGTTCGGACGGCCACGTTCCTCGCCCGGCCTCGCCGGGCGGAGCCTCGATACCTTCTCCGGCCGGCCAACCGGACTGCCACCTGCGGCACTTCTTCGAAGGCTGACCGGGAAGAAACTTGCTTCGACCGTCACGACGCCGGCCTCCGAAGATGCCTAGACGCAGCCCGTCGGTTTCGGCAACCCGGCCAGCTTGCACGCCCCTTTGGCCGGGCCTGACGGGAACAGTTCGTAGATCTCGGCGAGCTTGAAGCCGGTCTCCTTGCAGAGCTTCCGTATCATCGGCGCGATGCCGAACTCTAGGTAGTAGTTGCGGATGTAGTTGATCACCTTCCAGTGGTCTTCGGTCAGCTTCTCAACGCCCTCAGAAGTTGCGAAGTCGCACGCGACGGTCTCGTTCCATATCTGGGGGTCCTCCAAGAAACCGTCCTCGTCCACGCTGTACGCTCTGCCGTTGACCTCGAAAGTCGCCACGTTCAACTCCTTCTTCAGATCATGTCGATGTAGCCGGTAGGGCACACATCGGCGCACTTCCCGCACCCGTTGCACATTTCGAGCTTCAGCCGGTAGTGACGGCCCCGCTCCAGACGCTCGAATGCCTTCTCGGTGCAGTACATCCAGCAGGTGTCGCAGTCCATGCAGGCGCCGCACGACATGCACCTTGACGCTTCCTCGGTGATCTCGACGTCGAGCGAGCGGCACGACTGCGGATCGCTTCCGTCCCGGAAAGGTATCCCCTTCCATCCACGAGGCGGCGCCGGCTTGAACCACTCGCTCTTCACCCCGCCGGAGCGAGGCAGGCCGGGGCCGGGCCGGATTCCCGTCGAGATTCCGCGAAGCCGGCAGTCGATGGCCTCGGCTGCCAGCCGCCCTTCACGCAGCGCGGCCGCAACGGGACCGCCGTGGCTCACTACGTCGCCTCCGGCATAGGCGACGGCCGCACCGACGGCCCCAGTCAGCGTCCCGTCGGCTCCAATGGTGACACCGGACAGGAGATCGGGGAGCGGCCTCGACGAGGACGGCCGGCCGGTCGCCATGAACAACGCGTTCGAGTCGCGTGCAAGTCCCTCGAGCGTTGCCGCATCGACCGCGGTGCCGCACGTCAGGCCAACGCCGAGCGCGATCAGCCGATCGATCTCGGCCTTCAAGACTGCTTCGGGCAGGAGCCCCGTCCTGACCGCGTCCCGGAGGCGCCCACCCGGCTCGGCGCCAGCCTCGAGCACCTTGACACGGTAGCCCCGCCGCGCGAGATGGCAGGCGCACGAGAGCCCTGCGGGGCCTGCTCCGACGACGACCACGGCTTCGGTCCGCTCGCCGTCGACCAGTTTCTGCAATCGCAGCCCATGCTGGAGAGCGAAGTCGCCGACGTAGCCCTCGAGCAGGTGGACAGCGACGGCGCCGTCGCGCGCACCCCGGGTGCAGCCTCGCTCGCACGGGTGTGGGCAGATGCGGCCCAGCGTGGCGGGAAACGGGTTGGCCTCTATGATGATGCGCCACGCGGCTTCGAGCGCCTCCTCCGGCGTCCGCCCGTCCATCTTTGCCTGCGATATGACGTTGAGCCACGTGCGCACGGCGTTCCCGGCAGGGCACTGCTCCTCGCACGGCGGAAGTTTGACGGAGAACCGCGGGCGCCTGGCGCTCACTTCCGCCCCGGGCGCCGCGCTCCGGATCACCGGCTTCTTGACTTCCTTGAAGAGTCCCATGCGGCTTCTTGTCGCTACTCGTTGGCCGCCCCTTCGCGGTGCGGCAGTGTAACGTAGCTCTCGCCGTAGAACGAATACACGCATCGGCCCGAGTCGATGAGCATCCTCAGCGCCTGCTTGCAGTCGTCCTTGGTGCACTCGCCCGGCGGGTAGCGGGCGATAGTCTCCTTGATCAGCTCGTTCGGCTTGAGGTTTCTCTTGCCCAACGACTCGGCGACTGCCGCATACATCGTTTCGGCGAGTTCCTGTGGCGCAACCGGCATGGCTACTCCTCGAAGCGCAGGTGCGTCGATCGCGTGTAGGTGAGGCCCGCGTGGGCGAAGTCGTCGATGTGGTACCTCGTGAACGGAATGCCCGCAATCTTGAAGAAGCGCGGCCAGCCTATCCGCTCGATCCACTCCCCCATCCGCTCGTACTTGCGCGCGTTAGCCGCGTAGAGCTCGACGAGGTTCACGACCGCGCGCACGACCTCCGGCCAGCGCGGCGGGTTGTTCGGCAGGTACGGGATGGCGAGCTTCGAGAACCGCGGCGCGCTTCTGGCGTTGCTCACCTTTCCTCCGACCCAGATCGACAGACCGTCGTGTTCGGGGTCGTTGAGCGGCATGGACGGGCATACCGTGTAGCAGTTCCCGCAGTACATGCACTGCTCGTCGATCACCTCGACGGACTGGTTGCCGTCCACGGTCGCGGGCCTTATGGCGCCCGTCGGGCACGACGCTATGACGGTAGGCAGCTCGCACGTCTTCTTGAGCGCCTGGTGGGCGACCTTGGGCGGCCGCGTGTGGATCCCGAGTATGGCGATGTCGGAGCAGTGAACCGCGCCGCACATGTTCACGCAGCACGCCAGGGCGATCCTGAGCTTGCCGGGCATCGACTCGCTGGAGAAGCGCGGAGCGAGCTCGTCCATGATCGCCTTGACTATGCCCGACGCGTCCGTAGCTGCCGAGTGGCAGTGGACCCAGCCCTGGGTGTGGACTATGTTGCTGATCGAGTTGTTCGTGCCTCCGACGGGGAAGCCTTGCGCCTCGAGCTCGCGTTCGAGCGCCGGTATCTTCCCGGGGTCTTCCAGCATGAACTCCACGTTGTGCCGGCTCGTGAAGCGCAGATGGCCGCCGCAGTACCGGTCGGCGAGGTCGGCGAACCAGCGCAACGTCTGGACGCTCAGCAGCCTCGGGGACCCTGCGCGGACCGTGTACACGCGCTCGCCGCTCTCCGATTCGTGGAATATGACGCCGGGCTTGATCGACCCGTGGAATTTCCACCGGCCGTAGTTGCGCTTGATGACCGGCGGCAGGAACTTCTCGTAATGAGGCG
The DNA here is from genome assembly GCA_041947015.1 of Vicinamibacterales bacterium. Taxonomy (GTDB): domain Bacteria; phylum Acidobacteriota; class Vicinamibacteria; order Vicinamibacterales; family Fen-181; genus JBHGBL01. The sequence goes on along the minus strand of JBHGBL010000003.1, from coordinate 226,363 downwards.
GCCCGATGTCCGTGAGACGCCGCGCTTGTTGTTCTGCCATTTCCCTTCCCTATTCCTGTTCCCGTTCGTTCCGGAAGAACACGTAAGGGTTGTCACGAGGGGCAGAGACCATTTCCGGCACCGGGTCCAGTCCGATCCCGTCGAGGAACGCAGGCATTCCCACGCGTTGAATGAGCTCTCCCACCCGCTCGCGCGGCTTGCCATACTCGTCCCAGAACTCCCAGACGCGTCTTATCAGCTCCCGGACCGTCTCGCGGAGTTCGGACTCGGGAACGAAGGGCACCAGGACCGACGACAGCAGCGCCCCTTTCAGGATCGGCGCCTTGCCGCCGATGAGAATCGCGGCACCGCGATCGAGGCCGGGCCTTAGCGCCCTCGGCATGACGTTGATGCAGTGCATGCAGCGCACGCACTCGGCGTTCTCGATCGCCAACCCGCCGTCACCCCAGGAGATGGCCTTCGACGGGCACCTGGCGCAGACATCCTTCCGGATGTCGAGGCCCGCGGCGGCGTAGGCCGCCACCTCCTTCTCGTCCACCCTGATGGCGTCCTTCCAGATGCCGATGATCGACAGATCGGCACGCGCTATCGCGGCCACGCAGTCGTTCGGGCAGCCCGAGCACTTCACCTTGAACTTGTAGGGGAAGGCCGGCCGGTGCATTTCGTCCTGGAACTCCATCGTGATGTCGTAGCACAGGGCCAGCGTGTCGAACGTCGCCCACTCGCACCTTGCCGGCCCGACGCACGCCGAAGGCGTCCGCATTGCCGAACCCGAACCGCCAAGGTCGAAGCCGGCTTCGGTGAGCTCCGCGAAGGTAGGCTCGAGTTCCTCAGTACGGGTACCGAGGAGGATCACGTCGCCTGTCGCACCGTGCATGTTCGTCAGTCCCGACCCGTGGCGCTCCCAGATGTCGCATAGGGTCCTCAGCGCCTCGCTCGTGTAGAACCAGCCGGTCGGGTGGTTGACGCGAAGCGTGTGGAAGTGCGCGACATCCGGGTACTCGTCGGGCAGGTCGGCATATCGGCCGATGACGCCCCCGCCGTACCCGCGCACCCCGACGATGCCTCCGTGCTTCCAGTGACCCTTCCGCTCCCCGTACGAGCGTTCCAGCAGGGCGAGGAGCGCCCGCGACATCCCGCTTCGGGCACCAGCCTGCTTGATCTCCTTGACGAAACTGGGCCAGGGCCCCCGCTCGAGCTGGTCGAGAAGAGGGGTTTTCCCGTCATCCGGCATTCCAGCTGCTCCTTCGCGCTGACCGAGGTCTTCGCGGGTTTCGCGCGAACTCAGGCTCGCGCGTCCGAACGGGGGCGGGAATCACAGGTCCCTGGACCCGCCGAACTGCACTGGGGCGGGCGCCGGCGGCAGGCACACGAATGGCGGCCACCGAGGCCAGGCAGCGCCCCGGCGGACCAAGGATACAGTACCCGATGACGAGGAACGAATCAATCGCCGAAAGCGGTGCGCAGGCGCGCCGAACGCACGTGGAGAACCAGCCGAGACCCGCGGCGCCTGGCGGGCCGTCTGAAGCCTCATACCGGCGCCGAGTTCGGAAGCACTACCGGAGCCGTGGCCTGAAGCACCAACTACCTCGTGTATCGTATATCGAGGGCCGAGACCAGAGCTCGCGCACACGAGAAACCGCAGGTCCCCTCGAGCGGAAACGATGAAGAGAGGAATTGTCTACCTAGTTGGCGCCGGGCCGGGCGACCCGGAACTTCTCACCCTCAAGGCAGCCAGACTGCTCGAAACGGCCGATGCCGTGGTGTACGACCGCCTCGTTTCCGCCGCAGTCATCGCGATGGCGCCGGCAACGGCGGATCGGTTCGACGTGGGCAAGGCACCCGGCCGCCACACTGTTTCCCAGAAGGAGCTCAACGAACTGCTGGTGCGGCTCGCGCGCGATGGGAAGAAAGTCGTCCGCTTGAAGGGTGGGGACCCGTTCGTCTTCGGCCGCGGCGCCGAGGAGGCACTGGCGCTTTCGGAAGAGGGCGTGGCCTTCGAGGTCGTGCCCGGCATCTCGTCTGCCGTCGCTGCTCCCGCCGCAGCTGGTATTCCGCTCACCTGCCGGGGAGTGGCAGCGAGCGTCGCGATCGTGTCCGGGCATGGTTCTGCCGGGTCTAAAGGGCCGGATTGGATGGCTGTCGCACGGCTCGACACTATCGTTGTACTGATGGCCACCGGGACACTCGACCTTGCAGCGGAGGCCCTGATGGCGGCAGGCCGGCCCGGATCGACTCCGGCGGCGGTCGTCGAACGGGCATTCTGGGCCGGCGAGCGAACCGTCGCCGGGACGCTGGAGACGATCGGAGCCGCTACGAGGCTGGCCGGCGTCGAATCGCCCGCAACGCTTGTGGTGGGCGATGTGGCGGGCTTCGGCCAGAGGCTCGGGCTGCGGTCCGGTGTATCCTGGGAGGCGGATCGTGAATCCATAACGGGGAGCGGCCGGGAGCCTTAATAGATGGAACACCTAAGCAAGGGGGCGGCGATTCGAGGACGCCGCCGCGAATCAGCCGCCGACCCTCCGGCCGCGGAGGAATGACAGATGCCGCTTTTCGAGTACGAGTGCCGCAAGTGCGGCGAGAGGTTCGAAGCGTTCGTCTTCGGCAAGAGGAGCCCCCAGTGTCCGGAATGTGGGAGCGAAGATCTGGAGAAGCTCCTATCCAGCTTCGGCGTGGGCGCGAGCGCGACGGGTTCTGCCCGCGCGGTGTCCAGGTCCAGCAGCTGCTTCAGCGGTGGTTGAGGGTTCTGATGGCGAGCGGTCGGCTCGCGAGGCTCACCTCCGGTTTGCGGCCAGCTCAAGCGCCGTCGTGAAGCGCGGCCGTATATCGACCGGCACGTCCCTCAGCCGATCGATAGCGGCCTGCACCTCCGGCCTCACCACGCCAAGCCGGTCGCAGATGTCCCGGGCAGCGGCGTAGTCGCCGCGCCCCTGCAGCGTCATGAGCTGGCGCGTCAGCGCCACGACGGCCGGCTTGATCTTGTCCCGGTTCACCGAGAAGACTCCGTCCTTGGCTGTTATCGCGCCGGCATCGAGGAGCGAGTTCAACTGTATCGCCATGCCCCGACCGTGAGCCTCCGAAACGCCGAACCGGACCGATCTGAAGGCAGACGCCAGGAACGTGTCGTACAGCGTCGCCTCCATGTCCTTTTCGACCACGCCCTTGTCGATCAGGTACTGCAGGGCGAAGAGGCCTGAGACGTCGGCCTTGGCCTCCTCGATCGTGCTATAGGTCTCCTTCAGCTCCTGCCTGACGGTCGTCTTGCGGTTTCCGACTGTGATCTGGTGAGGCCCCAGCCCGTGCATGAGCTCGTGCATCAGGATGTGCGTGAAGAAGGCGTTGAAATCCACCTTCGGCTGGTCTGCAGCGGGCAGTACGATCCTCGATATCGGGACGAGAGCCTTCTGGAACTTGGCCTCCTGGACGTTCTTCAACATCACGCGCTTGGCGCCCTTTTCGCGCACCACCCTCTCGTCGTTGGGGAGGTTGAAGGCGGCGGTCTGGACCCCTCGGTTGCCGTCGCCGGCGGCCAGCACGACGTTTACGACACGGATCGGTGCGAGTCCTCCCAGCTTCGGGTTCCTGAGTGCGGGATCGACGGGCAGGTGGTCCTCGACGTCCTGGAGCTCTGCGCCGAACTTCACCAGCTTCGACGTTTCGATGTCGTCCCTCAGGGTGATGAACGCCTCGAAGGCAGCCTTCTGGTTGAACCACTCGTCCTCGTACACCTCGTAGGGACCGATAGTGGGTTCGATCGACGCATCCAGCTCCATCCAGGCAACGTCGCTCTCGTAGTAATCGTTGCTCGAGAACGAATCGGCCCGCAGTTCGAGGAAGCGGCGCAACGTGGGTTGGGAGGTGAGCGCAGCAGCGTCGCGCAGCAAGGCCGCCGCACGCTCGAGAGTGTCACGGTAGACGATGCTGTATGGGACGGCCTCGAAGCCCTTCCCGCCGGGACCGCGCCTGATGATGGTGAAGAAGCCTGTGGCAGCCGCCCGCTCGAGATCTGGCAGCGACTTGTACCACGCTGCCACCTCTTCCTTCGTCGTTCCTTGGGGGTAGAAGTTGGCTGAAGCCGGCTTTTCTGGCACGCCGGGGACAAAGGCGGCGTTGTGGTCGAGACGCGACCACGGCCCCTTGTTGATCAGGAAGTAGTCGAGCCGCGCACGGCCGCTCTCACTCTCGTCGGCAAGGAGCTTCATCAAGATGCCCTCGTTCCCTGACCAGACCTGCCGGAGGAACAAGCCGTCGAACAGCCATCCCGCCTCGACCAGCTTCCTGAGCGCCTGTCTCTCGTTGGCGGGGAGAAAGGAAACGTCGGCGCCGATTTCGACAGGCGCAAAGCGCGCCGCCATTCGCTGGACCGTCGCGGCCTCCACCGAAACCTCCTCTGCTGCCCTCTGAGGGCCTGCCGGCTGGCCGGCGCAGCCCGCAATGGCGATCAAGCACGCCAGAACGGGCGCCGCCGTCAAACTGGGCGCGAACCGCAGGCGGCGGAACGTGTACGGTGCGGTGTGCGGCATCGGGGAACCTCCTTGCGATGCTGTCAGGACCTTGCGCCGTGGAGGCGCGCAAGGCCCCACTCGCGCGCTGCCGCCGCTGCGCTGGCGTACTCGGCCCGCGTCGGCGGGTGCGATATTTCCGGGAAACGGTAGGCCTCCCCGCAGGGCCTGTACTGGTCCATCAGGTTCAAGTACGTGTCCTTCGAGATTTCCGTCGACAGGAAGCGGCAGACCTCCACCGCGTCAGGGAGCCCGCCGGGCATGACGAGGTGGCGGACGATCAGGCCCCGAACCGCGATGCCTTCCGAGTCGAGGGCGAGGTCCCCTACCTGGCGGTGCATCTCCTTGACGGCCGCCCGCACGACTTGCGGGTAGTCGGGCGCGCCCGCGTACCTCGCGGCCGGCTCCGCTCGCATGAACTTGATGTCGGGCATGTAGATGTCGACGACTCCGTCCAGGAGGGCGAGTGTCTCGACACTGTCGTAGCCGCTGGTGTTGTACACGAGCGGGATCGAGAGCCCGGCGCTCGCGGCGATCACGAGAGCGGCGAGGATCGCCGGCACCATGTGGGTGGGCGTGACGAGGTTGATGTTGTGGCAGCCCCTTCTCTCGAGCGCGAGCATTACCCGGGCAAGGCCTTCCGGCACCATCTCGTCCGCCTCGATCAGCCGACTGGTCGTCCAGTTCTGGCAGAAGACGCACCCGAGGTTGCACGACCCGAAGAAGATGGTCCCGGAACCGCGGCTGCCGACGAGCGGCTGCTCCTCGCCGAAATGCGGGTGCCAGGCGCAGACAACGGGAAGCGACCCGGACCGGCAGAACCCCGTCGCCTCCACGAAGCGGTTGACCCGGCATCCCCTCGGACACAGCGCGCAATCGGCCAGGCGGCGCTGCGCCTCCTGGGCCCGCTGCTGGAGGACGCCGGCATCGAAAAGAGCTCGGTAAGCAGGTTCCGTGCGCATGTCGAGGTTGCCCTCCGGCCCTGCCCCCTGGCAGGGTCGGAGGAACACCGATGAGAGCCTGGAGCGTCCTGGCGCGAGACGGGACGCTTCACGCGCTAGTCATGTGAAAGGTAGGCTTCCATCATGAACAGGTTCCGCTCGCCGGCGGCCTGGACCACCTGAAGGAGCGTTTGCATCGTGGAAACCTCTTCGATCTGCTCGGTCGCGAACCAGCGCATGAAATCCTGGGCCGCGTAGTCCTTCTGGTCGACCGCTATCGTCATGATCGCGTTGCAGCGGTTGGTCACCTCGATCTCCCAGTCGAGCGAGTACTTGATGGCTTCCTCTACGCTACCGAAGGCGGTCTTGGGCCCGGCCACCTGCGGGATCTCCACCTTGCCGCCGGTCTCGACGATATAGCGGATGAACTTCATCGCGTGCTCACGCTCTTCGTCGGCCTGCTTGAAGAACATCTTCGCGAGTTTCTTCAGGGCCAGACTTTCGAAGTAGGCGGCGATGTTCAAGTACTGGTGCGAGGCGAAGAGCTCGAGCCCTATCTCCTCGTTCATTGCGGCGTTCAGTTCCTTGCTGATAAGCATGTCGGCGCTCCAGTCGGGTTGTCGGTTGACGCCACCCCGTTACTGATGGGCTGAAGTCATCATAACCGGGGTGCAAAAGGGGCACAACGGCTGCGCCCCTCAGATTGACGGCGATGGAAACCTGTCAGCTACCGGCTCCAGCTCCGCCAGCGCGTCGGGCCAGCTTCCGCTTCGCCCAGTCGACGTGTTCCTCGACCAGCGGGTCGGAGCGGGACGGTGACTGCCCGTCGTCCATCTCGTCGAGAACATCGAGGGCATCTGCGTCGCCGGAGTTCCCCAGCGCCACGGCGAGGTTTCTCCGAAGCCCGCGCAGCTTCGCGCGCGAGACCGCGCTGCCACGGAGCGCTTCGCGAAGTTCCACGTCGGGGCGGCGCCAGAGATCGATCAGCCTGGGCGCGTCGAAGGCTTCCCTCGGCCGGAATTCAGGGCGGGCGGTGACGGCTGGTGACTGGTTCCATGGGCAGACTTCCTGGCAGACGTCACAGCCGAAAACGTGGTTGGAGACCTGCTCGCGCGCCTCGATGGGCACAGCACCCTTGCGCTCGATCGTCAGGTAGGAGATGCACCTCGTCGCGTCGAGTTCGCCCGGCTCGACTAGGGCGCCGGTCGGGCAGGAATCGAGGCACAGCGTGCAATGGCCGCACCGGTCGAGGCCCGGCTCGTCGGGTGGGAGATCGAGGCTCGTGACGATCTCGCCGAGCAGCAGCCAGGATCCCACGGCAGGATCGATCAGGCAGGTGTTCTTTCCGATCCACCCCAGCCCTGCAAGCCACGCGTAGACGCGTTCCTGCACGGGCGCAGCATCCACCGCGACGCGCGCCTCGAAACGTCGCGGGGCCTCCTCCCTCATCCACTCGAGAAGCGCCTCCAACCGGCGCGCGATCGTGTCGTGGTAGTCGTCCCCCCAGGCGTACCTCGCGAAGCTTGCCAGGCGTGTGTCGCTGAGCTCGATCGAATAGGGACGCGCAGCATTGTAGACGGTCCCTGTCACTACTACGGAACGGGCCGAAGGCAGGAAGTTCCTGACGTCCGCCCTGATGTCTGCGGTCCTGTGGAGGTACATCATCTCGCCGGCGAATCCCTTCGCCAGCCAGCCACGAAGGAACCCGAGCTCCGGAACTGTGACGGCCGGCGCGATGCCGCAGAGGTCGAACCCGAGCGCCCGCGCCCGCGATTTCACGTTGTCCGCCGTGAGGCCAGGCGTTGCCATCTACCGGCTGGCCCTCACCAGATGCCGCAGCACGTACGGCAGGATACCGCCGTGGCGGAACGCCTCGAGTTCCTCGGGCGTGTCGATGCGCACCACTGCTTCGAAGGCATGCTCGCTGCCGTCGGAAGCCGTCGCCGCCACCCTAATTCTGGCTCCGGGACTCAGACCGTTCTCGATGCCCCGGATCTCCCACGTTTCGGTCCCGGTCAAGCCCAGGGTTTTCCGGTCGCAGCCGGGCAGGAACTCCAGCGGCAGGACGCCCATGTTGACGAGGTTGCTCCGGTGTATCCGCTCGAAGCTTTCGGCGACGACCGCCCGCACCCCCAGCAGCATGGTCCCCTTTGCCGCCCAGTCGCGCGACGACCCCGAACCGTATTCCTTGCCGGCAACGATGATCAGCGGCACGCCGCCAGCTTTGTAACGCATGGCAGCGTCGTAGATCGTCATCACCTCGCCGCCGGGCTGCCACGTGGTCCACCCGCCCTCGGTCCCGGGGGCCATTTCGTTGCGCAAACGGGTGTTGGCGAAAGTGCCCCGCATCATCACCTCGTGGTTCCCGCGTCGAGCGCCATACGAGTTGAAGTCCGCGGGCTGCACGCCGCGCGAGATCAGGTACCTGCCCGCTGGGCTGTCGGCGGGTATCGAGCCGGCCGGCGAGATGTGGTCCGTCGTGACGCTGTCGCCGAGGATCGCAAGCGTCCGTGCGCCCGTTATGTCGCGAAGCGGTCGTGGCTCCATCTCCAGGCCTTCGAAGAAGGGCGGGTGCTGGATGTATGTCGAAGCAGGATCCCACGCGAATCGGTCGCCGGCAGGCACGTCAAGCGACCGCCACCTTTCGTCGCCTGTAAAGACTTCGGAGTACACCTTCCGGAACATGGACGACTCCACAGCGCGGAGCATCGTCTCCTGTATCGCGCGCTCCGACGGCCAGATGTCCCGCAGGAAGACCGGCCGTCCGTCAGGACCCGTGCCGAGCGGCTCGACAGTCAGGTCCGTGGTGATTTTGCCGGCGAGCGCATAGGCGACGACGAGCGGAGGAGAGGCGAGGTAGTTCGCCCGGACCTGGCTCTGGATCCGCCCCTCGAAATTCCTGTTGCCGCTCAGCACGGACGCCACGACAAGGTTGCGATCCTGGACCTGGCGCGACACCTCCTCTGGCAGCGGGCCGCTGTTCCCTATGCAGGTCGTGCACCCGTAGCCGACCAGGTGGAACCCCAGCTCCTCGAGGTACGGCATCAGTCCGGCCTTCGCGAGATACTCGGTTACCACCTTTGAGCCGGGCGCGAGGCTGGTTTTCACCCAGGGCTTCGTCCTGAGGCCCAGCTCCACGGCGCGCCTGGCCAGCAAGCCGGCTGCTGTCAGCACGCTCGGGTTCGACGTATTCGTGCAGCTCGTGATCGCAGCCACCACGACAGCTCCGTCCTCGAGCTCCAACGTCTGGACTGGGGCGCCCTCCACCGTAGTGGCAGCTCCGCCTGCTGGCGCCGCCTTCTTGACGGGGCGGAGCGAAGCAACCGTCTGCTCGAAGGCCCGCTTCGCGTCCCGGAGCGTCACGCGGTCCTGCGGCCGCCTCGGGCCCGCAAGGCTCGGAAGCACCGTATCCAAGTCGAGCTCGATCGTCTCGCGGTACCGCGCTTCGACGGACGACGCTTCCCTGTAGAGCCCTTGCGCGCGAGCGTATGACTCGACCAACCGCACCTGTTCTTCCGGTCGTCCGGTCATCCGGAGGTAATCGAGCGTCATCGAATCGATCGGGAAGACGGCTACGGTAGCGCCGTACTCAGGGCACATGTTGCTCAGCGTCGCCCGGTCCGCGATGGTGAGGCTCGACAGGCCGTCGCCGAAGAACTCGACGAACTTGCCGACGACGCCCTTCCTACGCAGCATCTCGGTCACGGTCAACACCAGGTCCGTCGCAGTCGTCCCCTCGGGCAGACGGCCCTTCAGGCAGAAGCCGAGCACCTCGGGGATGAGCATCGATATGGGCTGCCCCAGCATCGCAGCCTCGGCCTCGATGCCGCCCACCCCCCAACCGACGACGCCGAGGCCGTTGACCATGGTCGTGTGCGAGTCGGTGCCCACCAGGGTGTCGGGATAAGCCAGCCTCTCCCCACCTCGTTCTTCTGTGAAGACCACCCGGGCCAGGTACTCGAGGTTCACCTGATGTACTATCCCCGTGTCCGGCGGGACGACGCGGAAGTTGCGGAAGGCCTGCTGCCCCCAGCGGAGAAAGCCGTAGCGCTCGCGGTTGCGGCTGAACTCCAACTCGGCGTTGAGGCGGAATGCGTCTGGACGGCCGAAGTAATCGACCTGCACCGAGTGATCGATCACGAGATCGACCGGCTGAAGCGGATTGACGCGCGACGGGTTCCCTCCCAGGCGCGCCAGGCCGTCACGCATCGCTGCCAGGTCGACCACCGCGGGAACACCGGTGAAGTCCTGAAGCAGCACCCGCGCCGGCGTGAATGAAATCTCTTTCGTCCCTGCTTTCTCGGGATCCCACCGCGCAAGTGCCATCACATCTTCTGACGATACCGGGGCCCCGTTTTCCTGCCGCAGCAGATTCTCGAGCAGCACCTTCAGTGAGTAGGGCAGCCGCCCGATGCCGGCGAACCCCCGCCGTTCCAGGGCTTCGAGGCTGTAGATCGTGTAAGCGCCGTCACCGACCCGGATCCTGCTCCGAGTACCGAACGAGTCCAGTGAAGTCATGGGCGTATCCGCTGCGTCTCCAGGATTACTTTCAATCATCGCCCAGCACCCAGGGCCGTGCAAGCGAAGGCGGGGAATCTCCGCGACGTGCCCGGCACGCACCATGCCAGTTCGAAGGTGAACCGGTTCGCCAACGCGACCGCGGCGGGGACAGCCATGGCCGAAGAACGCGACCAGAGCATCGCCAACCCGGCATCACGGAACGAAGAAAAGGAAGAAGAGGGTTCGAGCGCAACGGTCGAAGAGCCCCCTGCTCACATCGACGAAGGCAAGGGTGCGAGGGACACGATGGAACGGGGCGTCGGGCAGAAGAGCCAGCCTGAATGGCCGCTGGCGACTGGCTCGACAGAGCAGGCACCTGGCATAGCCAACCGCCCGTTACCTGAAGAGGACGAAAGGCAGGCCCGGATGCCGCCGCGCGGCGAGAGCAGATGAAACCGGGAGTCAGATTCTGCCCGGCGCGTGGCTCGATGCCGGACCAGGCGCTCAGAAGGAAACCACCAACGCAGCGCCAGCAGCGGGGAAAGCCCTGCCGCTGCCGTCGAAGCTGTACCCCTCTTGCTGGAAGCAGAGCCGGACGTCCGCCCTGACCGCCATCCCGGTTACGAGCCCGCGCCGGCGCGTCGTAAGGTAATAGTGGACCCCGCCCCCGCCGAAGTAAGTCTGGCCGGTGTCGATTGCCAGGTTACCGTCGTGGAGCTCGCGCAGGTACCCGCCCCCTGCATGGACGAACGGGATTACCCGGTCTCTCGAGAAGGCGAAGCGCCGCAGGTAGCAGACCAGAGCTACATACACGGTGTACTGCGAAAGCTGGTTGCCGGTCAACGTCAGGCGGTCGTTTTTCTCCGCGTCGTTCCGAATCGAGACCCGGACGTCGGGCCTGCTGTAGGCGAAGCGCCCCTCCACGGCGAGGCTGCGCGTCAGGTAGAACCCCAGTCCCGCACTCGCCGCGGGTGCCGCCAATCGGCGTCCCTCGCTGTCGAAGAGCACGAACGAGTTGCCACGCCCCACGGTGTTGCTCGTCAAGGTGGCCGCAGACGTTCCGAGCGGCATGCCGCCAAGCCAGTCGATGCCGACCTGGACGGTGAAAGACCCGCTCCGGCCAGGAAGCCGAGGAGAGGCCTGTGAAGTCCGGCCAGGCGTCTGCCCGCGGTCTTGAGCCGACGCGATACTCCAAACGAGACAAAGCGCCGAGACGGCCACCACAACCTGGATCACTCGCCGCATTTTCACTTCCGTTCCACCGACACGTCCGCTGTCGTCGAGCCTCGTTCGGGCACTATCGCGAGCCGATCGAGGAAAGTCACGCGAAAGTCGATGTCCACGTCGTCGGCATCGGAGAAGAAGCTATCGAGGTCTGCGTCGTCGACCGGCTCGACGCGGATGATGTGCGGACCCGGGTCGAGCCCCGCGATTGCAAAGCGCCCGTCATCGAAGCTGAAATTGCCAACGAGCTTCCCGGTGCGGGGATTGAAGGCGAGGATGTGCGCGCCGAAGACCGCCTGCCCGCCCTTGGTGATGCGCCCGCCAATCGTACCCGTGCCCCGGCGGAAGTCGTCGTTGGGATAGATGTCGCCGATGCCTGCGATGTCGTCCGCCTTGAGCGTGCGGTCGGTGATACTCCCCGGAGAGAAGGCGATGGGAAACATGACCGACTGCGAGGCAATCACCCTCCTGCCCCCGCTCGCTATCAGCTCCGTTTCACCGATGGCCGAGTGCCCGAGGCCGAGAAAGTGGCCGATCTCATGAACCGCTATCGACTCGAGGTCGAACCGGCCGGCCTCGCCCGAATCCGCGACCGACCAGGAGAAGCTGGTGTTGAAGAAGATGTCCGATTCGAGTATCTCGCCTGTGACGGTGTCTATGAGGTACTCGGTTGCGCCGAGCACGCGGTCGAGCTCGGGCCGATCGAGGAACCCGAGCGTCGAGAGACCGTCTTCGTCGAGCGGCGGGGCGGCGGTGAAACCGACGAAGTCGACTCTGAGATCGGTCCCCGGCGCGCTCGTCCACGCCTGGAACGCCCTCGCGACGGCGGCCCTGAGCTGGTCGGCTGAGACGCCAGGCACGCCCCGGTCCGAAACGTAGTAGCGAATCGGGAACCGCTGCCACTTGAGTATCACGAAGCGGTCGCCAGCCATTACGCCGTACTTCTGATACGCAAGCGCGGGCTCGGCTACCGGCGCGGCGGTCAGCATGGCGGCCAGGACCAGCTTCGCGACTGACGATTGGCGTCCCGTCACTTTGCATCTCCGCCGCGAATCGGGGTCTTCCGGCGAGGCATTCTGTCGAGGTCCCTCCCCGGTTGCGCCTGCGTGGCCAGGCTGCGGATCTCTCGAAGGAAACGTTCGAGCGGCCACGGTTTCAGCTGCTCTGCGCCACGCGTGATCGCCCCCCCGCCAGTGCGGCCCGCGATGAGCGGAGGAGGCGAGACGACAGGGCCTCCCGAGGACGCGTCACGGCCCACCCGGTAGAGCCCTTGTGAGAGGCCCAGCAGAAACGGGTACGAGGGCCCCCTGGCGCCGAGGAAAACGACAACCTCGTCGCCCGTCTGAAAGGTGGGCGCGCCCGCCATGACGCTGCGGTAGCGTCCAATCTCGCCCCCCGGTACACGCAGGATGACTACGCTCCCCAGGTCGCCTTTGAGGTACTGCGTCACCTCGATGGCAACGAATGTCTCGACGCGCTTTCGGCCCGCATCCGCCCATCGCGCTTCGACGGCCTTCACCGTGCCATGGGCGATTGCAAGGGCCTCGCGCGACAACTCTCTCAGGTCGGCCGGCACGACGACCGAGGCCGCGGAATGGACGGCGGCGAAGGTCACCAACGAGATCGCGATCGCTCCAGGCAGTGCTCTCTTCATAACCACCAGCTACACCATGCGCCCTGCGGCGCGAAGGACCGATTCCGCGGCGCGACGGCTCGCGCCCTCGCAACCCAGCTTCCGCCTGACCTCGTCGAGGTCCGCGCGCGTTTGCGCTGCGCGCTCTCGGTCTGTCAGCAGGCTGATTGCCTCGGCTGCAAGCGTGTGCTCGTCGAGGTCGTCCTGGATCAGTTCGGGCACTATGGTCCGCCCCGCAACCAGGTTCACCATGCCGTAGGTGTCCACGCGAACGAAGGGCTTCCCGAGTCGGTAGGTGAGCGGGGACAACCGGTACATGACGACCATCGGCCGGCCATGGATCGCGGTCTGGACGGTTGCAGTGCCCGAGCAGGTGAGCACGATGTCGGCGGCGCCGATCACCTCGTCCGTAATTCCCTCGGCGATCGCGTGAGGCGACCGGATCGTCCTGAACACTTGGAAGAGCGAGTCTTCGAGGCCTGGCGCCCTCGCCACGACGAACTGGACCGCCGGCACGCTCGACCCAATGACGCCGGCAGCACCGGCGACCACTGGTGCAAGGGCTCGCACCTCGTTGGGCCGGCTGCCCGGGAGCAGCGCGACGGTGGGCGCCGCAGGGTCGAGTCCGAGCGCGGTCAGCGTCGCTTCCCTGCCTTGTTTCGCGCACGCGAGGTCGACAAGCGGGTGGCCGACGAACGTGACTGGAATCCCTGCCCGCTCGTAGATCGCGGCCTCGAAGGGGAAGATGACGAGAACATGGCCGGCCAGCTTCGCGATCGTTCGCAGCCTGCCGCGGCGCCATGCCCAGAGCTGCGGCGGCACGTAGTAAACGATCGGGACTCCCATGCGCCGAAGCGCGCGGGCGAGCCGGAAGTTGAAATCCGGAAAGTCGATCGCAACCAACACGTCCGGGCGCCTGCGCCGCGCTTCCTCGACCAGCCGGCGGTAGGCCGCGAGGGAACGTGGCAGCACCGATAGCGCCTCGGTAAGGCCGGTCACGGAGAGCCCGCGAAAGTCCCCCACCAGCTCGCCGCCCGCCCCGGCCAGCCGCTCGCCGCCGAGGCCGACTATCCGGCACGAGGGGTCGAGCCGCTTCAGCTCCGCCGCAAGCGCCCCGGCGTACAGGTCTCCCGACGGCTCGCCGCAGGAAACCATGATCGTCGTCATGACGGTCGTCGCCGCGTCCGACGCGAAAGAAGCGGTGATGTCATTTGTGCGGCCTGGCGAACAGACCGCTGTCCATTGGCGCGTTGATCGTGAGGGCGGTGAGCTTGCGCTCGAGCACGGTACTCCCGGCGCGCCTGATCGCTGTGAAGGCCACCTCTATGCCCTCTACTGAACGGTAGTCCGAGTAGCTCTCCTCGACTGCTTGGCTGCCCATCGAGCCGATCTCGGTGTAGCGTTGCCTGAGCACAAGGCCGGAAGACCGATCGACGTCCAGGACGACCTCCCCGTCTGGCAGATCGAACCGCAAGGATGAGCTCGTACCCGCCGACGTCCCGCGGCCATCGGGATCGCCGACCCGCACGCGGATCTGCCCCGTGGCGGCGCGCACGAGAAGCAGGAGCACGTCGCGCTCCACGCTGGTCCTCAGGCCGTCTCGCACGGCGGCCGGAAGGTCGTGCACGCCGAACGCATCCAGCGCCCAGGCTTCGCCATCGGCATACGTCTGGACGACGGTATTCGAGCTGAGTTCTAGATCGACGCGGAATCGGGCGGGGTACTCGATGTAGGTCGTGCTCAGCGCCGCCGTGGGCCCGCCGCCCGGCGTGCTGGTCGTCACCACCGAGCGGGCAACCAGGGTGCGGACGGCGGCCAGCCGGTCCAGGCCGCCCTTTGCGGCGACAGCCATCCTCAGCAACTCGCCGGCCGCTTCGTCCGCCGAGGGCCGGAAGCGCACAGCGGCTCCAGAGCCGCGCTGCGGAACGTGTGAAACGGGAATCACGCGAGCCTCGAAGCGCCCTTGCGGACTGCCGTCCGACTCGGGCTTGCGAAGATCCGGGCGCGTCAGATCGAGGGAACCGAGCGGGATGACCTCGTAGTTTTCGAAGCCCACGCGCCTCAGTTGATCCAGGAACGCAGAAGCATTACCGAGGAGCACCACTGACAGCCTGTCGGGCTTCATGTAGTCCCGGACGACCCGCGCGATCGTATCGACCTCGATGGCGTTGATGCGGTCCCGGTACGTCTCGATTTCGTCCACTGGCAGGCCGTAGAAGAGAACGTTCAGGACCTGCATGGCGATCTCCTGCGGCGTCTCTATCGTCAGGGGAAAGTGCCCGGTCAGGTACGCCTTGGCGTCGGCGAGCTCGCGCTCGTACACGGGTTCGCGCCGTATCCGATAGAACTCGTCCACTATCACCCTGAGCGCCTCTCCTGTAGTCTCGGGCCGCGTGTTGGTCGTCGCCCTGATCGCACCGGCCTGCTCGAAGGCGTCGAGCCGCGCTTCGGCCCCGTAGGTGAGGCCGCGCTCCGACCTCAGTACGCGGTGAAGGCGGTTGCTACCCTCGCCGCCGAGGATCTTCGTGGCGACGTCGAACGCAGTGAAGTCGCGCGACTTGCGGGGAACTCCAAGGTGGCCAACGCGGATCTCTGTCTGCACGGCGTCGGGCTTGTCGATGATGACCACCCGCCGCGTCGGGGCCGGAGGCTCTGGCGGCACGAGCGCCGCAAGTTCGCGCCGCTGCCAGTCGCCGAACGCCTTCTCCACGGCCGCCATCGATTCATCGACAGTCACGTCGCCGACGATCGCGAGGATCGAGTTGTTGGGCGCGTACCACGCGCGGTGGAACGACGCTATGTCATCGCGCGTCACCAGCCCTGCTGACGCCGTGGTGCCGTTCGTCGGAAACCCGTAAGGATGGAACCCGTAGACGAGGCGATCGAACGCCACGTCCGCCATGTAGGCTGGATCTTCTTCGCCCACCCGAAGCGCGGCGAGCAGCTGCTGGCGCTGCCGTTCGACTTCGGCCTCTGGGAACGAGGGATTGCGAACCACGTCGGCTAGCAGCTGCATGCCAACGTCCAGCGTGTCCTCGAGGACGACGACGTGAACGTGGCTCAGATCACGACCGGCCCCCGAGTCGAGGATCCCGCCCGCCGAATCGATCCTGTCGGCGATCTGCCGCGCGTCGAGCGAAGTGGTTCCTTCGTCGAGCAGCGACGCAACGAGCGCGGCAGTGCCCTGCCTGCCAGGCGGATCCAGCCGCGAACCGGCCCGCACGAGCAGCCTGAGGCTCACGGCCGGCTGCTCGTGGTGCATCACGACCATCACCTCGAGGCCGTTCGAGAGGGTCCGCAGCTCGTAGGGCGGGAAGCTTACATCGCGAGCCGGAAGCGGGCGCGGCGGCGACTGCGACGGCCAGTCGCGAGCCTGCCCCGAAACGACGGCGGGGCCCAGCAACAGCAGCGAAACGGCTGCCGCCATCATTGCCCGCGTGCGCACCCTCGGCGTCATCACCTGCATCGACTCGACTCCAGGGCCCCGTGCGAAAACAGGGGCTGCGACCCGCTTCGCTTCGGAAGGATCGTCAGGACGAGCCTGTTCTCCGGCCTGAAGTACTTCTGCGCCGCGCGCTGCAGGTCGCCGGCCGAGATCTTCATGAAAACATCGAATTCGCCGTCCGCCGACGAGATGTCGCCCTTGTGGATTACGAACGCGTGCCCCAGTTGGAGCGCCTTCTGCTGGTTCGATTCGCGACCGAGGATGTAATCGCGCGCAAACTGTCGCTTGGCGCGCTCCAGCTCCTTCTGGCTGACAGGCTCCTTCCTCAGTCGATCGAGCTCACCCACGAGCGCCTGTTCGGCCTCTTTCGGCGCCCGGCCGGGCTGCACCATCGCCACGGCGAAGAACAGGTTCGGGTGCTCGACGATGTTGGCCGCCCCGAAGGCCGAAACGGCGATACCCGTCTCGTAGACCAGTTTCCGATAGATGCGGGAGCTGTTTCCGTCGGAGAGGACCTTCGCAGCGAAGTGCAGCGGGTACGAGTCGGGGTGGCCGTCGTAGGTGACGTGGTGAGCCACCACGACCACCGCGAGCGGCCAGCCTTCCTCCAGCGTCACGCGCCGCTCGGTCGACTGTTCGGGCTCCACGGAAGGAACGCGTGGTATCGGTCGGTCCGACCCTGGCACGCGCCCCATGTACCGCGTCGCAAGCTCTCGGGCCTGCGCCGGGTCGAAATCCCCGACCAGTACCAGCGTCGCGTTCGAAGGTACGTAGTACGTCCTGTAGAACTCCCGCACGTCCTCCACCGACGCCGCCGCGAGGTCCGCCATGCTCCCTATCGTGGTGTGCCTGTAGGGGTGCTTCGTGAACGCGTGCTCGCAGATGATCTCCTGGAGGCGCCCGTACGGCTGGTTGTCCACGCGCATACGGCGCTCTTCCTTCACCACCTCGCGCTCTCGCTCGAAGGTCGTCCTGTCGATTCGAAGCGAGGCCATCCGGTCTGCTTCGAGCCACAGGACGAGCGGAAGGTACTGGGCGGGTACTGTGTTCCAGAAGACGGTAACGTCTTCGTTCGTGTAGGCATTCGCCTGGCCGCCGACGCTCGAAACGAGCGAACCGTGCTCGTCCGGTTCCACGTTCTTCGAGCCCTTGAACATCATGTGCTCGAAGAGGTGCGCGAAGCCGGTCCGGCCGCTCCTCTCGTCCTTCGACCCGACGTGGTACCAGACCTGGGTATGGACGATCGGGGCCGAGTGGTCGGGAGACAGTATCACCCTGAGCCCGTTCGGGAGCGCGAAGGTCTCGTAGGCCAGCCTCGGCGGGCGGACTTCGCCCGAAACGCCGGCCGCCGCCGGCACTGCCACGGGGAGGCACAGCGCCGCCAGCAAGCGGACAGCGAGTCGGCGCGATCCCGGGAGGGACATGCCTTCGATTATGGCACACGGCGTACCGCGGGAGACGGAGCGCGGGCTGCCGCAAGAGGCTTCAGGTGGCCGTTTCGGCGAGCCGCGCTTCGAGCTCGGCGATGCGGCGCTCGAGAGCCAGAACGGTCCTTCTCAGTTCGGGCAGGTGGCGGAACACGGTGGACGCTTTGAGCCACTCCCGGTTCTCGATCGCCGGGTAGCCGGAGATGAAGGCGCCGTCGGGCACCGACCCCGCGATGCCCGTCTGGGCTGTCGCCCTCACGCCATTCCCGACCGTGATATGGTCCGCTACCCCTACTTGTCCCGCGAGGATGACCTGGTCGCCGACCTTCGTGCTGCCGGCGACCCCCACCTGCGCAGACAGGACCGTGTTGCGCCCGATGGCGACGCCGTGGGCAATCTGGACGAGGTTGTCGATCTTCGCTCCGGCCGCGATCCGCGTCTCGCCGAGTGCCGGGCGGTCCACTGTGGTGTTGGCCCCAATCTCCACATCGTCCTCGATGACAACGATGCTGGACTGGGGAATCTTTTGATAGGTGCCGTCCGGGCGTGGCGCGAACCCAAAGCCATCGCTGCCGATGACAGCGCCGTTCTGTACGATGACGCGGTTGCCGACGATGGTCCTCTCCCTGATGGCAACGTTCGAGTGGATGAGGCAGTCCTCGCCCACTCTCGCACCATGGCCGACGTAAACGTGGGGGTGGATGATCGTCCTCGCCCCGATTGTTGCCTGGCCGTCGATCACGACGAACGGGCCGACGTACACCGCTTCGCCGATCACCGCATCATCCGCAACACAGCTAAAAGGGTGGATGCCGGGTTCGGGTTTCTCCGGGGCGGCGAACACCGTCATGGCTTCCGCAAACGCCAGGTACGGGTTCTTGGACCGGAGCATCGCACAGGGAGCGGCAGGAGCATCCTCGCCCAGAATCACCGCCGAGGCGCGCGTCCGGAGCATCGAGGACGTGTAGCGGTTGTTAGCGAGGAAGGAAATGTCGCCCGGACCTGCCTCGAGCAGGCCCGCAACAGAGCGTATCTCAATCTCGCCATCGCCCTCGAGGCGGCAGGCGAGTCGTTCGGCGAGTTCCCGTAGTTTCAAACCGGCGGAGTATATCACGGCATGGTGACGGCGACTCGTTCGAAGAAGGAGACGAGGTGCTCGAGCCCGAGCCGCGCGGCGACGTCCTGGATACGCGGGCGGCGCTCGGGTGGGGCCAGCCCGGCCAGCCTCCGCAGCTCGACCAGCGCCTCGCTCGATTCGAAGCTCCAGCGGCAGGCGTCGAGGCCCTCCTGCGCCCCACGGCGCGACAGGTAATGGCCGACCATCAGGAAGGCGAAGTAGTAGGCGATCAGGTTGGGGCCAGGAAGGAACATGACGAGCCCGGAAGCGACGAAGGCAACGGCGTACACGGCCGCCCAGCGACCGTGGTGCCGGGCGCCATGCCGAAGTATGCGACGGATCAGCTCCATCGCTGCTGTTTCATCGATGTCCGCCGGGTGAACTGCCGTCACCTCCCGTGCGCCCCTCAAGCGCCACAAAACGCGCTGCTCGGCAGCTTTCTCGGCGAGCCACCTGACGAGCCGGCGGCGCGCCCGCAGCCTCAAGCGCCGGAGCCTGCCGGCATCGGGCGGAATCGGCGCTGGCGGGCGCCCATGGTCCCGTTCGATCCGGTCGAGCATGGAATGGAAACGCTGGAGGAGACGTCCCCAATAGCCCGCCGCCGCGCCCGATTCGGCCGCCGGGTTGTGAGGCGCCTCGCAGTAGAGCTCGTACCTCTCGTAGGCGAGCGGAACGAGAAACATCCGCATCACCAGTACGATAGCATACCCGTTCAGGCCTCCCTGGCCGGGGAGGCCTGAACGGGCGGTTCCCGGCGCTCATCGCGATATCGCCGCACCTGCGCGTCGCGCCGTGCGACGGGCCGCAGAGCGCGAAGGAGCGGGCGGAACGGACTTTCAAACGACGGTTCGGCGCCCCGTCAACAGGTTCACCAGGAACAGGATCGCCGCCAGCACGAGCAGCAGGTGTATCAGGCCCCCAGCCACGTCGAGGGCGAAACCGAGGATCCAGAGAACGAACAGCACCACGATCAGCGTCCAGAGCATCGGCACTCCTTTCGGGCACCGCCGGGGCCCAGCAGCGTAGCGCGCAAGGGATGTGCCACAGACAAGGAGGATCGCCACGGACCTTCGAGTGCTCGAGTTGGTCGGCAGGTTGGTTGTCGCCGCGCTGCTAGGGGCGGCGGTGGGATTGGAGCGCGAGATCCATCAGAAGGCCGCCGGAATGCGAACCAACGCCCTGATAGCGCTCGGCGCGTCGCTCTTCACTGTGCTCTCGCAGGAGATGGTGCCCGGATTCCAAGGAGACCCGTCGCGGGTGGCGGCCAACATCGTTACCGGCATCGGATTCGTCGGGGCGGGCGCCATCCTGCGGACGGGCGGCAGCATCCATGGGCTGACAACCGCCGCAACCATATGGGTGAACGCGGGCATCGGCATGGCGGCTGGCGCCGGCAGGATAGCGCTGGCCATTGCGGCAGCCGGCGTGACTCTGCTCGTTCTGGTCGCCCTGAGCCTCGCGGAGATCAGGATCGAACTGCGCCACAAACGCCGCAACGCGAGAGCCGCGGACGATTGAAGCCGGTGCTTTCGGCGCCACGGGTTCCTGCGTAACCCGGCTCGGAAAGCCTTCTCGGCGGCTGCAGGCCCCGGCAGCAACATGAGAACGCCAGGCCAGCCTCGCCTGCACGTCAAAGGCTCTCGCCTCGAAAAACCTGGTCTTCCGCGAAGACCTCGGCCTCGAACATCGCGATACTCGCACCGCGGCGCCAGGCGTCCGGGGCCAAACCCGCCTTGAGGCAGGTCTGCGACAGGAACACTTCACGTGACCAACCGTGCTCGGCGGCAACCTGCGGTAGAAGGAGTCCACGGTTCGACCCGCTCGAGACGATCAAGCCGTGCCGGCCCACGGCTATCCGGGAAACGTCGGTAACAGGCTCGATCGGCCCGAGCACAGAGATCTCGATCGTCACCTGCAAAAGCTCGTCAGCCGAAATCGGGTAGAAACGAGGGTCTTCGAGAGCGGCAGAGACTGCGCACTGTCGAACCACCTCGGCAAGTGGCCGGTCCCCGCGCGGGTAGCCGATGCATCCGCGAAGCTCGTCGCCTGCGCGCAGCGTCACGAAGGCGCCCGCGAACCGGCTCGGCGTGCCTTCGGGGTCAGGGGGCGGAGCCGCGCCGGTCAGCTGTGCGCGCAGCGTTTCTCTCGCCAGTCGAAGAAGGGCACCACGCTCGACGGCAGTCATCATTCGATCCTGTTCGCGTGTCGGGGCTGCCGACACGCCGCGAAGCGCTCATGAAGAGCCCGGGTGCTCGAAGTTCCCGAACGCCGCCGCCATGTAGCCGACGACCGCGTCCTTGTCACCGGAAACGTCGCCAGAGTCGGCGCGCACGAGCACCCTGGCGTCGCGCGCGCCGAGCATCCGCGCCGCCAGCATCACGGCCACCATCGGCCCACCTCCGCAGGCGTGTCCGGGCTCTTCCTCGAGCGCCGACATCAGACCAGCAGCGTCGAAGCGCGAAACCAGGGCCGTGATGCGGGCGTCGAGCCTCGCGGCGGTGGTCGCATCGTGGTAGTGGGAAAGGTCGCTGCTCGCAACCAGGAGCACCCGCCGTCGCTCCAGCGCCGAAGCCAGCGCCGAGGCGAGCTCCTCGACGGTAGCCCGCCGGTTGTCTCCGACAACGAGCGGGACGATCGGGGTATCGGGCAGAGCCCGGAAAACGAAGGGAAGCTGGATTTCCAGGGAGTGCTCGCGCGCGTGAACCGAGACGAGCTCGCGGACGAGCGGCGTCCTTCCAGCAATCTCGGCGGTCAGCTCTGCGTCGACGGGGATTGGCCCGAACGGCGTGTCGAAGGCTCCCGGGGGGTGACTGGCAACGCCGTCGAAGGCCACCCGGTGCGACGGCCCGACGAGCACGACCGCTTCGTACTTGCGACCCGAAACCACGCCATACGCGTGGCCGGCGACAGGGCCGGAATACATGAGGCCGGCATGAGGCGCGATGAGCGCCACGGTGTCCGCAGCCGGAGGCACGGCGCCACGGACCAGGTACCTGTCAACCGCGCGAGCAAGATCCTGGGCGGTGGCCGGGTACCAGCTGCCGGCATACAGGGCGGGGCGAATCCTCCCCTCCATGATCGCGGATCTTACACCCGGCGGCGACCACCCGGCCCGGACCGTTCTCATCGCGTTCTTCCATGCTACGATCCGGCGGTGGCTGGAGGCCTGAGCTGCGAGGACGTCGAGCGCGTCGCGACTCTCGCCCGGCTGGCGCTCACGGCCGAGGAGGTGGAGTTGTATCGGATACAGCTCGACCAGATCCTCGTCCATGCGCAGCAACTCTGCGATTATCCTGCTCCAAGCGTGCCCGCTGGGGCAGGTTCCATCACGACTGGCACGGCGGAGCGTCCGGACGAGCCGCGCCCGTCGATGCCGGCAACCGTGGCGCTGGCGAACGCTCCCGACCGCGCCTGTGGCACAGCTCTCTTCCGCGCGCCGCGGGTGTTCAGCGAATGACCACCGGCCGGACAGCAATGGAATCCAGCCGACTCTTCAGGGAAGGGCGGTTGCCGGCTCGGGAGATCGTCCGAGCGAGCCTCGACCGGATCTCAGCCGTCGAACCCGCCGTTCACGCTTTTGTCACGGTGGAGGCAGACCGGGCGCTACGGCGCGCGCGGCGGCTGGACCAGGGCCGGAAAGCCAGCCGCCCGCGCGGCGCGGTCCTGGCGGCAGTGCCTGTCGGCGTCAAGGACAACATCTGCACCGAAGGCATCAGGACAACGGCCGCGTCGCTGGCGCTGGAACGGTTCGTCCCGCCTTCGGACGCAACCGTCGTCCGGAGGCTTCGGGACGCCGGCGCAATCGTTGTCGGGAAGACGAACTGCGACGAGTTCGCGATGGGTTCTTCCACAGAGAACTCTGCGTTCG
This sequence comes from Vicinamibacterales bacterium, assembly GCA_041947015.1. GTDB lineage: Bacteria > Acidobacteriota > Vicinamibacteria > Vicinamibacterales > Fen-181 > JBHGBL01. The sequence goes on along the minus strand of JBHGBL010000003.1, from coordinate 203,706 downwards.
GCCCGACGCGCAACCCATGGGCGCTCGACCGCGTGCCCGGAGGGTCGAGCGGCGGTTCGGCGGTAGCCGTTGCCAGCGGGGCGGTGTCCATCGCTCTCGGGTCGGACACGGGTGGTTCAGTGCGGCAGCCGGCCTCGTTCTGCGGCGTTGTCGGCCTGAAGCCAACCTACGGCCGCGTCTCACGCTCCGGGCTCATCGCCTTCGCCTCGTCTCTCGATCAGATAGGCGTGTTGTCGCGGACGGTCGGCGACGCCGCAAGCGTTCTCCAGGTGATTGCCGGCCACGACCCCGCCGACTCGACTTCGTCGCCAGACCCGGTCCCGAACTATACGAGCGCGCTGACGGGCGTCGTCGAGGGACTGCGGATAGGCGCCGTGCCCGATCTATCGCGGAACGCGGCCGACGAGGAGGTAGCACGGCTGGTCGATGACGCGCTGGCGCTTCTCGCTTCGCTGGGAGCGTCGGTCACAGCGGTCGAGCTGCCGCACGCCCGTTTCGGAGTCGCGGCCTACTGCTTGATAGCGACGGCGGAGGCGAGCTCCAACCTCGCCCGCTACGACGGGATCCGATACGGGTTCAGAGCCTCGTTTGGGCGCTCCGGGCCCGCTGCCTCGGATGCGGACCCGAGCTTGACGCTTCGCGAGATGTACGAGGAGACTCGAGGCCGCTCGTTCGGGACCGAGGTGAAACGGAGGATAATGCTCGGCACCTTCGCGCTGAGCTCAGGCTACGCGGAGCGGTATTACCTCAAGGCGCAGCAGGTGCGGAATCTGATCCGAGGCGACTACGAGAAGGTGTTCGAGCACGTCGATCTGATTGTCACGCCCACCAGCCCGACGCCAGCCTTCCGGCTGGGTGAACGAGTCGACGACCCCCTGAGCATGTACCTGGGCGATATCTTCACTGTGGGGCCGTCGCTCGCCGGCCTGCCTGCAGTCAGCGTCCCCTGCGGCTTCACGGCGTCCGGACTGCCCGTCGGGATGCAGATCGTCGGACCAAAGTTCGGCGAGGAGTTGGTCCTGAGGGTGGCGGACGCGTACGAACGCAGAACTGCCTGGCACCGGGCAGCCCCGCCCGTCGCCTGAGACGACAGGAACACCCGCTTGGAGAGCGACGGCCGCAAGCGCAGGGTTCTTCGTCAGCGCCAAGAGGTCATGTCTCTTGACATCGACCTCGCGGGAGGGTCAGGCGACAGAACGCGAACCGCGCAGCTGGTCGACCGTGCCGCGAGGCGCGCTCGGTGGAAGATACTCGATCGGCTTGCCGACGCGTTCATCCAGGCTCTTGATGGTGAGGGAGTTCTTCGTCGGCCTGAACTTCAGGAGGGTCAGCGGCACGCATATCCCACCGAAGAGCACCGCGGACAGCGCCGCCGCGGCGCCCACCCCGAGAACAGCGCCCACGATCAAATCCAGCGTCTCCATGACGATCACCGAGACTCCGCGATCGGTTCGGACGCCGGCTGCTGGTCAGGGAGGTAGAACTCTACTAGGCCGCGCCGCACTTCTTCCATTGCGATGCGTTCGGGCTTGAACGGAAGCTCCTGGCGATCCTCGGCTTCGCCTTCGCGGCGCAGGCGGGGCAAGGCGCCTCGACGGAGCTGCTTCGCGCGAAGCGCCGCCACGTCCACGAAAAGGAACCGGCTCTGCGGCGGCCTCACCGGCGTGGCCGGGCCCACGGGGGCGGGTTGTGCATCGGGTGGCTGTTCGGGCTCCACCAGAACGTTCTCTTCTGTCACAATCTCTCAAGATAACCCGCGGTTACGTCTTCGCGCAAGCGAAAAGAAGCCGGGGCGCCGGGCATGCCGATTGGCCTGCCCGCACCCCCCCCATTCAACGGGCCCCGAGGCCTGCCCCGAATGTCCGGCAGGCCTCGGCCGGAGTCGATCAGTAGTCGCCCATCCCTGCGTGCGCCGGCGGGGCGGCCTTCTCCTTCTCCGGGATTTCCGCGACCAGCGCCTCGGTCGTGATCAGCAACGACGCGATCGACGCGGCGTTCTGGAGCGCCGTACGGACGACCTTGGTGGGGTCGATGACTCCCGCGCGAACCAGGTCCTCATAGACTTCCGTCTGGGCGTTGAAGCCGAAGTCGCGCTCCGTGGATTCCTTCACCTTGGACATGACTATGGAGCCCTCGAAGCCGGCGTTCTGCGCTATCCAGCGGATGGGTTCCTCCAGCGCCCTGCGGACGATTTCGACACCCAGCTTCTCGTCGGGGTCGAGGCCGTCGTTCTTGAGCAGAGGGTCGAGCCCGTTCGCCGCCCTCAGAAGCGCGACCCCGCCACCCGGCACGATGCCTTCTTCGACGGCCGCCTTGGTGGCGTGCATGGCATCCTCGACACGAGCCTTCTTCTCTTTCATCTCGGTCTCAGTCGCCGCACCGACCTTGATCACCGCGACGCCGCCGACGAGCTTGGCGAGCCTCTCCTGCAGCTTCTCCCGGTCGTAGTCCGAGGTCGTTTCCTCGATTTGCGTACGGATCTGCTTGACGCGGCCCTCGATGGCCTTGCGGGTTCCCGCGCCTTCGACAATCGTCGTGTTGTCCTTGTCGATTGTGACCTTCTTGGCTCGGCCCATGTCCTCGAGCTTGATGTTCTCGAGCTTGATTCCCAGGTCCTCGGTGATCGCGCGCCCGCCGGTGAGGATCGCTATGTCCTCGAGCATCGCCTTGCGCCGGTCACCGTATCCCGGGGCCTTGACGGCCGCCGCCTTCAGCGTGCCGCGCAGCTTGTTGACGACGAGGGTAGCGAGTGCCTCTCCCTCGACGTCCTCGGCGATGACGAGCAGCGGCTTCCCGGATTGGGCGACCTTCTCCAGTATCGGGAGCATATCCTTGACGCTCGAGATCTTCTTCTCATGGATGAGGATCATCGGGTCCTCGAGCACGACCTCCATCCTCTCGGGATCCGTCACGAAGTACGGCGAGAGGTAGCCGCGGTCGAACTGCATTCCCTCGACCACCTCGAGCGACGTCTCCATCGTCTTGGCTTCCTCGACGGTGATGACGCCGTCCTTGCCGACCTTGTCCATCGCCTCGGCGATGATCTTGCCGATGGTCCGGTCGTTGTTGGCCGAGATGGTGCCGACCTGAGCGATGGCGTCGCCGCCAACGGTCCGGCTCAACTTCGCCAGTTCCGCAACGACGGCGTCGACCGCACGCTCGATGCCGCGCTTGAGGCCCATCGGGTTGGCCCCGGCGGCCACGTTCTTGGTCCCCTCGCGGAAGATCGCCTGGGCGAGGACAGTCGCCGTGGTCGTTCCGTCGCCGGCGACGTCGGACGTCTTGCTCGCGACCTCGCGAACCATCTTCGCGCCGAGGTTCTCGATCGGGTCCTTGAGCTCGATCTCCTTGGCTACGGTCACGCCGTCCTTGGTGATGTTGGGCGACCCGAACTTCTTCTCGAGGACCACGTTCCTGCCCTTCGGACCGAGGGTGACCTTCACGGCGTCCGCCAGCTGGTTCACTCCCCTGAGCAACGTCTGGCGGGCCTCTTCCTGGTAGATAATCTGCTTCGCCATATCGTCTTCGCTGCCTCCGCGGCCAGCATCTTCCAGCGGCCGCTTGAGAATCACCTTACAGTCGGCTCGATGTGTCCTGTCTCACCGAGCTGACGGCCATCGGCCGAGACCCGTGCGCCCGGGTCAGGCGCCCACCTTGGCGCTAGCCCCCTCGATGATACCGAGCACCTCGTCTTCACGGATGATCAGGTACTCGTCGCCGTCGAGCTTTATCTCCGTGCCCGCGTACTTGCCGAACAGCACCGTGTCACCTACGCTGACGTCGAGAGGGATGACCTTGCCCTCGTCGTTGACGCGGCCCTTGCCCACGGCTTGCACCTTGCCCTGCTGGGGCTTCTCCTTGGCGGTGTCGGGGATGATGATGCCCCCGACGCGCGTCTCTTCCTCCTCGAGACGCTTCACTAGGATGCGGTCCCGCAAAGGTCTAACCGTCATGCTCTCTCCTCCTTGAAAACGGGGCCTTCAACCTCGCTTCGCTGCAATGGTGGTCGATACCGTACAACGCAGAACGGGCGGGCGCCCCACGGCCCACACACTCGAGCTCTGCTTCCGCGTTCGACGCCTCGCCCTCGCCCTTCCGGCTCTCGCTGCGAAGGGCGGCTAGCTGACCTGCACCTGAATCTGCCTGGGCTTGGCTTCCTCGCGTATCGGGAGCTTCACGGTAAGAACGCCGTTCTTGTAGTCGGCACCAACCTTGTCGGTGTCGATCGTCGCCGGGAGCGAGAACGAACGGCTGAACCGCCCGTACGCGCGCTCGATGCGGTGGCAGTCCTCCTCCCTGACCCCTTCTTCGAACTTCTTCTCGCCGGAGATGATCAGCGTGTTGTTCTCGACGCGGATGTCGATGTCCTCCCGCTTCATGTCCGGGAGCTCCGCCTTGAGCACGATGTCCGATCCCTTCTGCATGATGTCGACGGGGGGAACCCACGTGCCCCTCCGCATCACGTCGTCTTCGCCGCGGCGGCCATAGAACTCGCCGAGAACGCGGTTGACTCGCTCCTGAACATCCGAGAGCTCGCGAAACGGATCCCAACGAACGATTGCCATGATGTCCCTCCTCGTAGCTCTTCACGGCCGGTCGCCGGCCCGTTACATCTCGTGCGCTAACCTTCGACTACCTCGCCTTCCTTGACACCGCTGGCGCCACCCTGGCCGCCTCCTTGCGCGCCACCCTGGCTGCCACCCTGCCGGTACAGGTGCTCCGCCATCTGGTGGGAAGCACGCTGCAGCTCGTCGATTGCGGACCGGGTCGCCGCGACGTCCTCGCCCTGTGCCGCCTTCCTGGCCGCCGCAATTGCCGCCTCGATTCGGCTCACGGTGGCGGCCGGCAGCTTGTCGCGGTTCTCCCCGAGCGTCCGTTCGACCTGATAGGCGAGGCTGTCGGCCTGGTTCCGCGCGTCGATTGCCTCCCTCCGCCGCCTGTCCTCTTCCGCGTGGGTCTCGGCGTCCCGCACCATCCGCTCGACCTCTTCTTTGCCGAGACCGCTCGACGCCGTGATGGTGATCTTCTGCTCCTTCCCGGTGCCCTGGTCCTTGGCCGACACGTGGACAATCCCGTTCGCGTCGATGTCGAAGGTGACCTCGATCTGAGGAACGCCTCGTGGGGCCGGCGGGATGCCGTCGAGGTGGAACCTCCCGAGCGTACGGTTGTCGCGCGCCAGCTGTCTTTCTCCCTGCAGCACGTGGATCTCCACGCTGGGCTGGTTGTCGGTGGCGGTCGAGAAGATCTCCGACTTGCGAGTCGGAATGGTCGTGTTGCGCGGGATGAGCGTCGTCATCACCCCCCCAAGCGTCTCGACACCGAGCGACAGCGGCGTGACGTCGAGCAGCAGGACGTCCTTCACCTCGCCAGCGAGCACCCCGCCCTGCACTGCAGCACCGACAGCCACAACCTCGTCCGGGTTCACTCCCTTGTGCGGCTCCCTGCCGAACCGCTCGCGTACGAGCTGCTGCACTCGCGGGATGCGCGTCGAACCGCCGACGAGCACGACCTCGTTGATCGCCGACGGCTGAAGGCCGGCATCCGAGAGCGCCTGCCTCACCGGGTCCATCGTCCGCTGCAGGAGGTCTTCGACCAACTGCTCGAACTTCGCCCGCGTGAGCTTCATCTGGAGGTGCTTCGGGCCTGACTGGTCCGCAGTTATGAAGGGCAGATTGATGTCGGTTTCGACGACCGTCGAAAGTTCGATCTTCGCCTTCTCGGCCGCCTCCTTCAGGCGCTGCAGCGCCATCCGGTCCCTGGAAAGATCGATTCCGTCGCTCTTGCGGAACTCCTGGACCATCCAGTCGATCACGCGCTGATCGAGGTCGTCGCCGCCTAGGTGCGTGTCGCCATTTGTGGACTTCACCTCCACGACGCCCTCACCCACCTCGAGGATCGAGATGTCGAAGGTGCCGCCGCCGAAGTCGTACACCGCTATCGTCTGGTCGCCCTTCTTGTCGAGACCGTATGCGAGGGCAGCCGCCGTCGGCTCGTTGATGATCCGAAGCACGTTCAGGCCGGCAATGCGGCCAGCGTCCTTCGTTGCCTGGCGCTGCGCGTCGTTGAAATAGGCTGGCACCGTGATGACCGCGTCAGAGACTTTCTCGCCAAGATGATCCTCGGCCGCCTGCTTCAGCTTCTGAAGCACCATGGCGGATATCTCCGGGGGCGAATACCGCTTGCCCCTGACCTCGACCCATGCGTCGCCGTTCTGCGCCTTGACGACCTTGTAGGGGACACGGGAGGCCTCCATCGTCACCTCGTCATACCTCCGGCCCATGAAGCGCTTGATGGAGAAGACCGTGTTCTCCGGGTTCGTGACCGCCTGGCGCTTCGCAACCTGGCCGACGAGGCGCTCGCCGTCCTTCGTTATCGCGACAACCGAAGGCGTGAGGCGGGCGCCTTCCTGGTTGACGATGACCGTGGGCTGGCCACCCTCCACCACCGCCACGACAGAATTCGTGGTGCCGAGGTCGATACCTATGACTTTGCCTGCCATCCGCCTGTCTCCCTTCGAAACAAAAGACACTCTACTGCATCTATTAGCCTATGTCAAGCATGTTTGTTGAGCATGTTAGTGTCATATCAGGAAATCACTTGCGCCAGTGCAAGAGCTGCCATGCCAGAGGCAGCTGCTCTCAGTTATCCGCCGCGGCAGCGTCGAAGGGCCTCGTTCAGAGGGCTTGCTCGTCGGCAGCTTCAAAGGCGCTGAAGCCATTCGAGCGATGCGGCTGGTGAAAGAATTCAGGCTGCAAACCTTGAAGCCATACTTCGTTCGTCAGCAGTCGCTGCTTGTTGTATGATGTTCGCCGCGGAACGTCTCCGTTTGCGGGCTGGCAGCGGGCACCGGAGGCCGTCTGCCCGTGCCCGCGCGGCCGCGAAGGCCTCCTGCCCCACCTTGAAAGCGTGTATGCTTTAGGGTCTTCGTGCCCGTCTCCCCGGCGGGCCTTGCCCCCACGTTATTTCCGGGCGGCGTGAACGAGGGTCCGCGGCGGACGGCGGAAGAAGGCCAAGGTGAGCGTCCGGTCGGTCACCTGCACACAGTTCAGGAGAGTCCGTATGGCCAAGTACAGGATTGCGTGGCTTCCGGGCGACGGGATAGGGATCGAGGTGTTGGAGGCCGCACGGGTCGTGCTCGACCGGCTGGGTTTCGACGCCGAATACATCCATGGCGACATCGGCTGGGAGTTCTGGCGAACCGAGGGTGACGCTTTGCCGGAGCGGACGATCGACCTGCTGAAGAACGTGGACGCGGCGATGTTCGGCGCCATCACATCGAAGCCCGCCAAGGCCGCCGAGCTCGAACTCGCAGAAGGTCTGAGGGGTACGGGCCTGCAGTACCGCTCTCCGATCGTTCGCATGCGGCAGCTCTTCGACCTTTACGTCTGCCTCCGGCCTTGCAAGGCCTACCCGGGCAACCCGCTGAACTACAAGGAAGGCCTCGACCTGGTGATCTTCCGCGAGAACACCGAGGACCTCTATGCCGGGGTGGAGTTCAGTCCCGTTCCAGCCGAGCTCGCCGACACGTTGAAGAAGCTCTCCAAACCGTTCGGCTCGTTTGCCGCCCTCGCCCCGGCCGATTACGCGATCTCATGCAAGGTGAACACGCGAAAAGGCTCCGAGCGGATCGTCCGGGCGGCGTTCGACTTCGCCCGGAAATTCGGTCGCAGGAAGGTCACCGTGGTTCACAAGGCGAACGTCGTTCGCGCAACCGACGGGCTGTTCCTCGAAGTCGCGCGCGAGGTCGCGAGGGGCTATCCCGAAATCGAGATGGACGAGGCCAACATCGACGCGATGACGATGTGGCTCCTGAAGAACCCGTTCAACTACGACGTGCTGGTGGCGCCGAACCTCTACGGGGACATCGTGTCCGACCTCTGCGCGCAGATGGTGGGAGGTCTCGGCTTCGGGTGCTCCGGCAACATCGGCGACAAGCTGGCGGTCTTCGAGCCGACGCATGGCTCCGCACCGAAGTACGCAGGCCAGTACAAGGTGAACCCGATAGCCACGGTCCTGGCCGCGAAGATGTTGCTCGACTGGCTCGGCGAGACCGAGCTGGGCGCCAGGCTCGAACGCGCGGTCGCGGCCGTGATCGCCGAAGGCAAGGTACGCACGTACGACATGGGCGGCGGCGCGAAGACTCTCGACATGGCGAACGCGATCGCGGCGGAGATCTGCCCGGCGGCTGCTTAACAATAGACAGGAGACAACTACCATGCAGGAACCGGTCATTCACGAAGTAGGGATGCGCGACGGGCTGCAGATCGAGAAGGCCGTCGTACCGACCGAGCAGAAGATGGCGTGGATAGAGGCGCTAGCGACTTCAGGTGTGGACATGATCCAGGTCGGCTCCTTCGTCCACAAGGAGAAGGTGCCCCAGATGGCGGACACCGACGAGCTCTTCGGCCTGCTTGCCGGTCGTGAGTATCCCGGCGTCACCTTCACGGCGCTGGTGCTCAACGAGAAGGGACTGGAGCGCGGGCTCGCCTGCGGCGTCACTTCCTTCTGCATAGGGGCGTCGGCCAGCGACACGCACAGCCGCAAGAATACCGGCATGGGCACCGAGGAGGCGACCGGTCGGGTGGTTGCCATGGCGCGCGCCGCGAAGGCTGCGGGCGCCTACGTGCAGATGACAGTGCAGTCGGCGTTCGGCTGCGGCTACGAGGGCGCGGTACCGGAGGAGAGGGTCCTTGGCATGGTGCGCCGCTACGTGGAGGAGGGGGTGAACACGGTCAGCCTCGCCGACACGGCCGGCCACGCGACACCCGACCAGGTGCTGCGGCTGTTCGCCGCCGTTCGCGAGATGGACCCGAAGGTCGAGATGGCGTGCCACCTCCACGACACCTACGGAATGGGCCTCGCAAACGCGTGGGCGGCGATGAGTGCCGGCGTGAAGTACTTCGAGACCGCCTTCGGCGGCCTCGGCGGATGCCCCTTCACGAAGATCAGCGGCGGCAACATCTGCACTGAGGACTTCGTTCACATGCTCCAGCGAACGGGCCGCAGGAAGGACATCAAGCTCGATCGGCTGATCGAGTTGACCAGAGACGTCGGCCGGTTCCTCGGCCGCGACATGGCGGGGAGGATCTGGAGGACGGGGCCGATCGCAGTGTGAAAGACAGCCAGGAAGGCGATGATCCGCGCCTTCGGCGAACCGGCGCCGAGCCTCGACATCCGACATTCGAACAGGATCGGACCATGCGACTACTCGAAGGCATCCGTGTACTGGACCTGACGAACGTCCTCGCAGGCCCATTCGCGACGCTGCACCTCGCGCTCGCCGGCGCGGAGGTGATCAAGGTCGAGAACCCGGAAGGAGGCGACCTCGCGCGCAAGCTGGGCGCCGTTCCAGAGCTCAACCAGCAGCTCATGGGCACCTCCTTCCTGGCGCAGAACACCAACAAGAAGTCGATCACTCTCAACCTCAAGGAGGAAGCGGCCAAGGAGGTGTTCCGGAAGCTCATTCCGACGGCGGACGTCCTCGTCGAGAACTTCAGGCCGGGAGTGATGGATCGGCTCGGGTTCGGGTGGGAGAAGCTGCGGGAGATGAATCCGCGGCTCATCTACTGCGCCATTTCCGGCTTCGGCCAGACAGGCCCGGACTCGCTCAAGCCGGCCTATGACCAGATCGTGCAGGGACTGAGCGGCGTGATGGCGGTCAACGGCGACGAGAGGCTAAACCCCCTCCGGTGCGGCTTCCCGGTGTGCGACACGGTCGGCGGGCTGAACGCCGCCTTCGCCATCATGGGTGCGCTCTATTACCGGGAGCGGTCCGGGCGCGGGCAGTTCATCGACGTTGCGCTCCTCGATTCGATCATGCCGCTTCTCGGCTGGGTCGCAGCCAACTGGTTGATCGGGGGAAAGCCCCCGCAGCTGCTGGGCAATGACAACATGACGGCGGCGCCTTCGGGCACCTTCCGGACCGCTGACGGCTACATCAACATCGCGGCCAACGAGCAGAAACAGTGGGAGAACCTTTGCGACGTGCTCGGCCTGCAGGAGTTGAAAACCGACGAGCGTTTCCAGAAGCGCGACGTGCGCAAGGCGAACCGGCGGGCACTGACGCCGCTGATCGAGGCGAAGCTGACCGAGCGGCCGACGGCTCACTGGGTGGACGCGCTCAACGCGAAGGGGATTCCTTCGGGCGCCATCCTCTCGCTCCAGGAAGCGCTGGCCGCGCCGCAGGTCGAGCACCGCGGCACGATCCAGACGATCGAGGAACCCGGCATCGGCCCCCTGCGGCTCTTCAATTTGTCGGCGAAGTTCGAGTGCACCCCGGGCCAGGTCGAATCGCCACCGCCGAGACTGGGCGCCCATACCGAGGCAATCCTCGAGGGGCTCGGTTACTCGCGAGAGGAGATCGACCGGCTTCGCGCGAGCGGAGCCATCTAGGCAGGACACAGGTTGCAGGCCACAGGTTGCAGGTTGTGGACCTGCGGCGCCTGCAAGGAGATTCGCCATGGCAGGCATGACCGTAGTTCAGAAGATCCTGGCTCGCGCGACGGGCAGGCGCTCGGTCGAGGTTGGCGAAGTGGTCGAACCGGCCGTCGATCTCGCGATGTCGCACGAGAACGGGGCGCTGGTGATCAACCAATTCATCGACGTCTACAGAGGCACGGACCTCGAGCCTCGCGTCTGGGATCCTTCACGGATCGCCATCATCCTGGATCACCGGGTCCCCGCGGAGAGCTCGAAGACGGCGACCAACCAGAAGAAGCTCCGCGAGTTCGCGGCCGCCCAGGGAATAGAGCGCTTCCACGACGTCCGTTCGGACGAGGGCGGCATCTGTCACCAGATACTGGCCGAGTACGGCTACACGCTGCCCGGTCAGGTAATCGTAGGAACCGACAGCCACACGACGAGCCACGGCGCCGTTGGCGCTTTCGCCTTCGGCATCGGCGCGACCGAGATGGCGGGCGTGTGGGCGCTCGGCTCGATCTTCAACGTGGAGGTTCCCGCAACCATCAAGGTGATAGTCAACGGCGCCTTCCCCCCGGCCGTCCTGCCCAAGGACCTCATCCTCAAGCTGGTGGGCCTTCTCACGGCCGAGGGCGCCAACTTCAAGGTGATGGAGTTCCACGGCGAGACAATCCGCCGTATGCCTCTGTCGGGCCGGCTCACCATCTGCAACATGTCGGTCGAAGCCGGTGCGACGTCGGGCATCGTGCCGTGCGACGATGAAACCGTCCGGTTCCTGCGTGACGAGGCCGGGGTGACGGGCTCCATCGACGGACCGCAGCCGGACCCGGACGCAGTCTACGACCGCGTGATAGAACTCGATGCCTCGTCGCTCGTTCCTCAGGTCGCCTGCCCTCACACGGTGGACAATGTCAAGGGTGTTGATGTGGTTGCGGGCACGAAAATCCACCAGGTGGTGATCGGCTCCTGCACGAACGGCCGGCTCGACGACCTGGAGGCCGCCGCCGCGATCCTGCGTGGCAAGCGCATCGCCAGGGGTGTCCGGATGATCGTGTTTCCGGCCTCTTGGCGGGTCTACAAGGCCGCGCTCCGCAACGGGACGCTCAACGATCTCGTCGAGGCCGGGGCGGTCATAATGAACCCGGGCTGCGGCTGCTGCCTTGGCGTCCACCAAGGCGCTCTCGGCGACGGCGAGGTCGCGCTCTCGACGACGAACCGCAACTTCAGGGGACGCATGGGCAACCCGAAGTCCGAGGTCTACCTGTGCTCGCCCGCGGTGGCCGCCGCGAGCGCACTTGCGGGTGCGATCACGGACCCACGCGGCTAGTCGATGTTCGACATTCGACGAGAGGTACCGATGGCACAAGTAGTCTTGAAGCTCGGCGACGACATATCGACCGACGACATATACCCGGGCCGGTTCATGGCGACCGTGCTGCCGACCGAGACGCCCCAGTTCGCCTTCGCCGACTACCCGGTGAACGCGAGGCTCAAGTCCGGCGAGATCGCCAAGGGCAGCATCGTCGTGGCGGGCCAGAACTTCGGGTGCGGATCCTCGCGCGAACAGGCGGCATCGACGCTCAAGGGCTACGACCTGGTCATCGTCGCGAAGAGCTTTGCCCGGATCTTCCTGCAGAATTCGTGCAACCTCGGGCTGCGGACCGTCATCTGCCCCGGCATCGAGGCATCCGAGGGCGACGAGCTCGAGGTGGGCGAATCCGAGGTCGTCAATATGACGACTGGCAAGCGGTTCGCGACCGTGCCGCTGCCGCCGGCGAGGCAGGCCATCATCGACGCGGGCGGGCTCATCGCCTATACGCGCAAGCGCCTGCTCGAGAAGCACGGAACGAGATGAAGATCCATCGCGCTGTCGACGACATCATCACCGTCGAACGCTCGAGGTTTCACGCCCGCCTGATGCCGGTGGAGTCGGCCGACCAGATGGACGCGGTGGTGCGTCGGCGCCGAGGAGAGATCCGCAGGGCGAACCACCACTGCTGGGCCATGAGGATGCTCGCTGAAGGCGGCCCGCTGATCGAACGGTACAAGGACGACGGGGAGGTAGGGCGCCCGGGAAGGGTTCTGCTCGAGCTGCTGCGGCAGCACGACCTCGAGGGCGCGCTGATAGTGTCGCGGGTCTTCGGCGGCGTGAAGCTTGGAGTCGGAGGAGTCTCTCGGGCTTTCAGGGAAGCGGGCCAGAACGTGATCGCCGCCTACCTCGGCGGGCGCACCTGAGACGCCTCGCCAGGACTCCGTGCCAGCAGCCGTCGGGTGCTGCAGAGGGGCTGGCGCGCGTTCAGCGCGTATCGGGAGCGCGTTCACGAGCCACAACCAGCAATCTCATTACCTAGCACTGGTCCATGTTCCCCATGCTGACCCGACGCGAACTTCTCGAGTCGCTTGCCATCGCACCGTTCTTTTCGCCAGCAGGCGCGTCTCGCAATCGGAGTGAGGCCCGGCCCGAAGGGTCGGTGCTGAGGGCTGCTCCTGCAGTCGACGCGGACCGCCTGCGGCGACGCATAGAAGATCTCAGCGTCTTTGGCAGGCCTGTTGGCGGCACTTTCGACGACGGTGTGAGCCGCGTGGGCTATTCGGACGCAGACATCGCTGGCAGACGCTACGTCCGCGACCTGATGGAAAAGGCCGGCCTGTCAGTGCGGGTGGACGAAGCAGGCAACATGGTCGGCAGGCGTCCGGGATCGAATGGTTCACTGCCAGCGATACTCTTCGGTTCTCACATCGACTCGGTCCCCGGCGGAGGGAACTTCGACGGGGCGCTGGGCACGCTGGCGGCGATAGAGGTCGTGGAAGCACTGGGCGCTTCCGGCACGGTCACGCGCCATCCGCTCGAGGTCGTCGTGTGGGCCAATGAAGAGGGAGTGGCCTTCGGCAACGGATTGTGCGGAAGCAGGGCGGCCACCGGCCACCTCGAGGAAGGCGAGCTCGAGCACGTGTGGAACGGCATGACGAAGGCCGAGGCAATCCGCCGGATTGGCGGCGACCCTTCGCGCATCGGCGACGCCCGGCGCCGACCAGGCAGCATCCACTGCTACCTCGAACTCCACGTGGAGCAGGGCGGCGTCCTCGACCGCGCTGGCGTGCCGATCGGCGTCGTTGAAGGCATCGTCTCGATCGACCGCTACGAAGCGGTGATCGAGGGGCGGGCCAACCATGCAGGGACCACGCCGATGGCCGAGCGCCACGATGCGCTCGTGGCCGCCGCGCAGTTGACGCTCGCGGTGCGCGAGATCGTAACGGCAGAGCCTGGCCGGCAGGTGGGCACGGTCGGAAAGCTCGACGTCACCCCCAATGCGCCCAACGTCATTCCGGGCGTCGTGCGCCACACCATCGAACTGCGGGATCTCTCGCCTGGGAAGATCGCGGCACTGGCGCGGCGCATCGAGGGTCGCGCCAGGGCAATCGCCATGGACACGGGGACGAAGATCGCCGTCACGATGACCAGTCACCATGAGGCCGCGCTGGCCGACCCGCGCATCCAGGCAGCCATCGAGCAGGCGGCGGCGGATTCGGGCCTTCGCTCGATGCGGCTCCCGAGCGGCGCCGGACACGACGCGCAGATGCTGGCGCGCATCGCCCCGATGGGCATGATCTTCGTGCCCAGCATCGGCGGCGTGAGCCACTCTCCTGCCGAGAGGACCAGCTGGGAACACTGCGCCTGGGGAGCGGCCACGCTCCTCGGGACGGTGGTGGCGATGGACAGGATTACTGTGCGATCATAGCGGCGGATGATGCGCGACATTCGCACGCTGCTGTTGTCGTCCGAACTGCGCCACGTGGCGGTCGAGGTCGCCCGCCTGTTCGAGGATCTGGAGCGAGCCGGGCCTCCCGACCGGCCCGCCCGCAGCGAGGAATGCGTCCCGCCGCTGGACGTGATCGAGACCGAGACCGAGGTGGAGGTTGTCCTCGACGTGCCGGGCGTGCGGGCGTCGCAGATCAGGGTCCTGGTCAAGAATGGGACCGTGATTGTCGCGGGCGAAAAGCTTCCTTCCGATGCGAGCACGCGCTCGGAAGCGAGCTTCCACCTCGTCGAGAGGAGCTTCGGGCGCTTCGCTCGGGCCGTCCAGCTCTCGGGCGCCTTGGACGCCGGCCGGGCGCAGGCCCGGTTGAAGCACGGGCAACTGCGCGTTTCGATCCCGAAGGTCGCGGACCGGCGCGGGCAGGAGATCGCGGTGCCGGTCGCGGAACAGGACCAGTAGCCGCACGCCTGCGGCGGCCGACACCATGCGAATCCTCTTCATCGGCGACATCTTCGGCCGGCCGGGCCGCGAGCTCGTGCGACGCGGCCTGGCCGGTCTGGTCCGCGAGTACCAGGCCGACCTGGTGATCGCGAACGTCGAGAACGCGGCCGGAGGCTTCGGCGTGACGCGCGAGATTGGCGACGAGATACTGCGCTACGGCGTGGATGTCATGACATCGGGCAACCACGTCTGGGACAAGAAGGAGACCCTCCCGTACATCGAGGCCGAGAGCAGACTGCTCCGCCCGGCGAACTACCCGGCAGGTGTGCCTGGGCGCGGGAGCCGCGTCGCGAGGACCCGCGACGGCCGGGCGGCAGGCGTCGTGAACGTCATGGGACGCGTCTTCATGCTGCCGATCGACGACCCCTTCACGGCCGCCCGACGAGAGATCGAGGCGCTCGAGCCGTACACCCGGATCACGATCGTGGACTTCCACGCCGAGGCGACCTCCGAGAAGATCGCGATGGGCTGGTTCCTGGACGGCAAGGCGACGGCCGTCGTGGGAACGCACACGCACGTGCAGACGGCTGACGAACGGCTCCTGCCTGGAGGGACGGCCTTCATCACCGACGTCGGCATGACGGGCCCGCACGATTCGATCATAGGAACCGAGATCGATCCCGCGCTCGGCCGATTCCTGACCGGGCTGCCCTCGCGCCTCGAACCGGCCTCCGGCAACCCGCGGCTCCACGCACTCGTCGTCACGGCGGACGAAGCGACCGGCCGCGCAACCGCCGTGCAGAGGCTGAGCCTGTCCGCCGACGAGGTGCGCGCCATCCGGGCAGAGTACAGCGACCTGGAGGAAGACGAAGAGTGACGGACCTGTTCGACCTGCCGTTCGAGTACGAAGACGAACCGGAACCGGTCCCGCTGGCCCGCGACCGGCGGCAGGTGTACAGCGTTTCGCAATTGACATCCGCAATCCGTGACCTCGTCGAATCGCGCGTCGGCTACGTGTGGGTCGAAGGCGAGATCTCGAACTACCGCCAGTGGGGCGGCCACGTGTACTTCACGCTCAAGGACCAGGCGGCCCAGATCAAAGCAGTGATGTTCCGGACGGCGCTCAGGCGGCTCCGCTTCAAGCCGGAAGACGGGCTCCGAGTCGTGGCGAGCGGCCGTGTCACGGTCTACGAGCCCAAGGGCGAGTACCAGATCGTCTGCGAGCAGATCGAGCCGCACGGGCTCGGCGCGCTCCAGCTCGCCTTCGAGCAGCTGAAGAAGCGCCTCGAGGCTGAGGGGTTGTTCGAAGCGTCGCGAAAGCGGAAGCTGCCCGCCCTTCCCCGCCGGATCGGCGTCGTGACATCGCTCGACGGTGCCGCCATACGCGACATCCTCAACGTCCTGTGGCGCCGGCACCCGAGCGCGCACGTCGTCATCCGCCCGTCCCGCGTCCAGGGGGAAGGGGCGTCGGCGGATCTCGCCAAGGCGCTCGCCGACATCGTGGAGGTGCCGCGGGTGGACGTGGTGATCGTGGGGCGGGGCGGCGGCTCGATCGAGGATCTCTGGGCGTTCAACGAGGAAGTGCTGGCCCGGGCGATCGCAGCATCTCCAGTTCCGGTGATATCCGCGGTCGGCCACGAGACCGATGTGACCATTTCGGATTTCGTGGCCGACGTCAGGGCGCCTACGCCATCGGCTGCCGCCGAGATTGTGCTTGCAGAACGCGCCGACTTCTGTGCGCGGATCGATCGGCTCGAAGAACGCAGCCGGGCGGCTGCGCTCGGCGTGGTCCACAGGGCGAGAAGCCGCGTGCACTCGATGACGGCCCGGCCGGGCATGGCGGGCTGGAAAGCGAGGCTCGCCATGCGGGGTCGCCGCGCCGACGAACTGAAGCACGATCTCGAACGGGCGGTCCGCTGGGTGTTGCAAAGGTGCGGACGGCAGGTACAGGCCCTCGGCTCGCGGCTCGAAGCCGTCGGCGTCCGCCGCCGCCTCGAGCGCTTCCGGCACCGGCACGCTGCAGCATCAGGTGCTCTTGCGGCCGCAATCGGGCGCGCGAGGTACAAAGCGGATCGGCGGTTCGGCGCGCTTGCAGCGCGCCTCGAGAGCCTCAGCCCGCTAGCAGTCCTCGGCAGGGGTTACGCCGTGTGCTGGAACGCTGACAGGACCGCAATAGTCAGGCAGGCATACGCGGTTTCCCCCGGCGAAGACGTTCACGTAACACTTCACGAGGGGGAGTTGAGCTGCAAGGTGACCGGCAGGGAGAAGGCGCAGCGCCCGGCAAGCGACATCAGCGAAGGTTAGACGCATCATGGATCCAACCATCAAGGACTTCGAGGCTGCGATCGGCGAGCTCGAGAGCATAGTCAAGAAGCTCGAGGAGGGCGAACTCCCTCTGGAGAAGTCGCTGGAGCTCTATGAGCGGGGAGTCCAGCTGTCGCGGTACTGCCATCGCCAGCTCGAGGAAGCCGAACGCCGGATAGAGATCCTCGACGAGCGAGGCGAGCTCAGGCCTGCACCACAGGCGCTCGCCAACCCGGGCACGAACCCGTCATCCCCCGGCAACGCGACCCGAGCTGAGCGGGAGCGAAGCGAATGAGCGCGGGCGGGGAGGCGGTGGGTTTGAGCGAGTACCTGAAACTGCGCCGCGCCGCGGTCGACGAGGCGCTGGATCGGTTCTTGCCCCGGCCGCCGGAATGCCCCGAAGCCATTTCGGCCGCCATGCGCTACAGCCTGTTTGCCGGGGGCAAGCGCCTGCGGCCAATCCTGGTCCTTGCGGCTGCCGAGAGCGTCTCAATCCACCCCGACATGCCGCGTGCGGTAGATTCGGCCGCCTCGGCCATGCGCCTGGCAATGCCGGCAGCGTGCGCCCTCGAGATGGTCCACACCTACTCGCTGATCCACGACGACCTGCCGGCAATCGACAACGACACGATGCGGCGCGGCCGGCCGACGCTGCACGTCGTGCACGGCGAGGCCATGGCGATCCTGGCCGGCGACGGGCTCCTCACCGAGGCGCTCACGCTGATCGTGCGCGAACCGCCGGACGACGACTTCGATATCGTAAGCCGGAAGCTGCGTGCGGCTGCCATCGTGGGCCGCGCTGCGGGCGTCGCCGGGATGGTCGGCGGCCAGGTGATGGACCTCGAAGCCTCAGGACACGCGGGACCAAAGGCGCCGCCGCTCGCGCGCACGGCTGCAAACCTGCAGGCGATGCACGCAGCCAAGACCGGCGCCTTGATCAGAGCTGCCGCCGTAGCAGGGGCGGTGATGGCGGGTGCCCCGCCTGCCTTGGTGAAGGCCGTGGATCGGTTCGCCGCCGACCTGGGGCTCGCCTTCCAGATCGTGGACGACATCCTGGACGTCGAAGCACCGTCGGAGGAAATCGGCAAGACCGCCGGCAAGGACGCGGAAGCGGGCAAGCTGACCTACCCCGCGCTGTTCGGCATGGCGGAATCGAAGCGTCGCGCCCGAGAGTGCATCGATTCGGCCGAGGAGACGCTGGTCACCTCCGGCCTGACCGAAGGCCGGCTGCTGGACATCGCGCACTGGGTCACGGAACGGAGGACGTAGGACGCGGGCGACCGAAATGCCATGTGCCCAGAGCCCGAAGCGCGAGCGGCTGGATGTGCTGGTCGTGGGTCGGGGCCTCGCGCCGTCGCGCGAGCGCGCCCGCAGGATGATACTGGCGGGACTCGTACTCGTCGACGGCCGCCCGGTGGACAAGGCCGGCGCAAACGTGGAGGTGTCTTCCGTCATAACCCTCGCAGAGCCCGACCATCCCTATGTCGGCAGGGGCGGGCTCAAGCTGGCTCACGCGCTCGACACCTGGGCCATATGCGTCGAGGGTTTCGACGCCCTGGACATCGGGGCTTCGACGGGCGGCTTCACCGACGTCCTTCTGAAACGCGGGGCACGCCGCGTTGTCGCCCTCGACGTCGGCCGGGGACAGCTCGACTGGACGCTCCGTAACGACCCGCGCGTCGTGCTCATCGAGGGCGTCAACGCAAGGAACCTCTCGATCGCGCACCTTCCGGGGCCGGTAGACATCGTCACGATCGACGTATCCTTCATCTCGCTCAAGCTGGTGCTGCCAAGGGTGCCTGGCGTGCTATCGGCTGGCGGGCAGGTAGTGGCGCTGGTCAAGCCGCAGTTCGAGGCCCGACGAGGGGAAGTCGGGCGAGGCGGTCTGGTGCGCGACCCGGCGGTGCACGGGAGGGTCGTCGCCGAGGTTTCCGAGGCAGCAGAACGGGCCGGCCTCGTCCCCGCCGGGGTGGTATCATCCCCCGTCACCGGAGGCGCGGGGAACCGCGAATTCCTGCTCTACCTCCGATTCCCGGGACAGCGAGCGGAGCAAGCCAGATGATCGAGAGCGTCGGGATTGTCTCCAAGCACGGGCTGAGAGCAGCCGCCGAGCATCTCGCTCAGATAGCAGCGTGGCTGGACGAGCGCGGCGTGGTGCCGGTTTTCGACATCGAGACGGCTGCCATAGCCGGGCTCCACGGCCCCAGCCGAACGGTAGCCCGCGATGTGCTGCCGCTCCATTGCGACCTGGTACTGGTCCTCGGGGGCGACGGCACGCTCATCGGCATGGCCAATCGGATTGCTGCAGCCGGCCGCGACGTGCCCATACTCGGCGTCAACTTCGGTAGCCTGGGGTTCCTGACCGAGGTCACCCTTTCCGAGATGTACCAGTCGCTCGAATCGGCGATAGCGGGCTCCGCCCCGCTCGACGAGCGGCTGATGCTGCACACGGTGGTGGAGCGCAGCGGACGTGCGGCGGTGGACCGGACCGTCCTGAACGACCTTGTGGTCACACGCGGTGCTCAGTCGCGGATGATCTCCCTTTCCGTCAGCGTCGGGACCCAGCTGGTGGCCAGGTTCACGGCGGACGGTTTGATCCTGGCGAGCCCGACCGGGTCCACGGCCTACAACCTGTCAGCCGGAGGACCGATCGTCCACCCTGCGCTCGACGCGCTCGTGCTGACCCCCATTGCGCCGCATACCCTGACCAACCGGCCGGTTGTCCTGCCGACCGCCCAGGAAGTTACCGTGCAGCCGCTGGAGCGCGATTCGTCGACCGAGATCATCGCGTCGTTCGACGGCCAATTAGGCGTGCGCCTCGAAGCCGGCGATGTGGTGAGGGTAAGGAAGGCAGAGGCCCGCCTGCGCATGGTCCGCGCGCCCAGGAACTACTTCGAGGTCCTGAGGCAGAAACTCAGGTGGGCCGAGCGGTAGCGCCGCCCTGCGCGGAAGCAGGAGAGAACGCATGGGCGCCACGCACGGACTGCGCCCGTACGTCGCATAACACTGAGGGGCGGCCCCGTTCGCACCCCGCCGGCTCGTCGGCACGGCTGCCGGCTCCCGCCCACAGGTCTGCGGAAGACATGACGAGCGGCTGCACCAGGAACCTCACGTCGCCCGCAGTGAGGGCCCAACGCTCGCCTGCCGGGCCGCCGTTCACAGGTGTGGACTCGCGGCCTGGGCCGGCGGGAGCAGGGTTGAAGGTCTCGTAAGCCCACCGCGCGGGGCCCGTGAAGCTGGCGAGCTTCTGCACTCGCGCCCGTGCTTCGATCAGCGTGCGGCAGGCCTCGAGCGGCGCCGAGAGCCGCCCGTTTTGTTCTCGATAGACTATCCAGACGATCCCGGGGAAGGGCCGATTTGCAATTGCGGTGGTTTCCATCGTCTGGCGTTTGTCGCACGTCGGTCGCAGCTTGACAAGCGACAAAACGCGCCATCCGCCGGATGACGCGTCTTGTCGCCATCCGCGTTCCGGCACGTTGGATTTCGCCGGACCGGGGAGCCAGCTTCCGGGTCTTGCCGGACGGACCGAGGAGCTGTCAGTCGTTCACGCCGGCCATCGCAAGCAGGACGGTCCCCAGGGCGGAATAGTCCTCATCGCCCCTGCCCTCGGCAATGAGCGTCCCGAGCAGCTGCTGCACGACCGCCGTCACCGGAAGTGGGACCGCCAGCGATCTGCCCGTTTCCATCACATTGCCCATGTCTTTGTAGTACAGAGCGGTCCTGAAGCCCGGCACGTAGTTCTTCTGCAGGATGCGCTCGCCGTGCACTTCGAGGACACGGCTGGCCGCGAAACCTCCCAGAAGCGCCTCGCGCACCTTGGCAGGGTCCACGCCGGCCTTACGTGCCAGGGCGAAGGCCTCGCCGACGGTCGCGAGGGCTCCGCCTATCGCCAGCTGGTTGCAGAGCTTGCAGACCTGGCCGGCGCCGGGTCCGCCGATATGGATCACGCGCTCGGGGTTCCCCATCGTGTTCAGGATCGGCCGGACTCTTTCGAGCGCGGCGAGGTCGCCGCCAACCATGATGGACAGGGTGCCGTCGATCGCGCCGATCTCTCCGCCGCTCACCGGCGCGTCGAGCATGGCGGAACCAGCCTCGGCGGTCCGCGATGCGAGGTCGCGCGCCACGGCCGGCGCTATCGAACTCATGTCGATGAGAACACTCCCGGGTCTCAGCCCCTCGAGCACTCCGGCCGGGCCGGCAACCACCTTCTGGACGTCTGGCGAGTCCGGCAACATGGTGATCACGACGTCGGAACGCCGCGCCACCTCTGCCGGCGAGCCCGCGCCGTGCGCGCCGGCGGCAACCAGCGCTTCCACAGGCCTCGGGCTGCGGCTGTGAACGGTGAGGGGGTATCCGCCCTTGAGAACGTTCAAGGCCATTGGCCGCCCCATGAGGCCCAGGCCGATGAAACCCACTCGTTCAGCCATCACGCCCCCCTTTTCGAGACTCTTTGTCCGCAGACAGTAATCTGTGTCGAAAGCCCCCCGAAGCAGACGTCGCCGGCTCGGGCCGCAACTCCCCCTGTGGAGATGATTTACGCGGGGGCTTCGGGACAGATCAGTGGACGGTCCATCTCGTCGCATCGCTCGCGCGAGCAGGCCCGGCGCTGATCACGAGCCGCGCCTGGTCGAGCATTGTGACGAGCGCCTCGCGGTTCGCTTCGACGTACTCGGCCGGACTGTCGCCCAGCACCTGCAGGGCGGCCTGAACGTAGGCAACCAACAGCGAGTGGACTCCTTGTCCCCGGTCGCCTTGGTGTTCGTTCAGGTAGGCGAGAATGCCCCTGACCATCCTCACCGTGCCGACATCGCTTGACGGGAACTGGCATGAGCCCGATTCCGGCGCTCGTTTCGAACGCTTCTGCATGTCTCTTGTCTCTTGGACCGCTGCTTGCGGAGGCTGTCGTACCCTCGCCACCGGACCCGACAGGGCCCGGCTCCATCAATCGCTTTCGCGTCCGAAAGGCCGGCGCCCGCCCCTGGGACGGCACGCGGCTCATGCCACGAGTACTGGGCAGGCCACAAGGACGCCACAAGACGACCGATGAGTATAGAACAAGATCCGGGTCAGGGGATTCGTCGACGTTTCCGGTCGAGCTGCCTGAGCCGTACCCCGGCCGTCTCGTCGTCCAACCAGCAGGCCGTCATGGACTCTCACAAGGCCTGGCTAAGAGATCTCTCGTTCGTTGGCCAGCTGACTTTAGCCCCGGACGTGGATAGAGTGGTCCGGTTGCGGGGTTTGGCCCGCGAGTGGAGTGACAAGATGGCACAAGCTTCACACCAGTGCATCGCCGGCGCGGGGCTCCCGCGGCCAGCAGGCCCCTACTCGCCTGCCGTCGCATTCGATCGACTCGTGTTCGTCTCGGGCCAGGGCGCGACGGACCCGGCCACCGGACATCTCGCAGGGCCGGGCATCGAGGAACAGACCGAGCAGGTCTTCCGCAATATCTCGGCCATATTGGAGGCGGCCGGCTCGAGTCTCCAACACGTTCTCAGGTGCGGCGTCTTCCTCGTGGACATGCGGGACTTCGCGGCCATGAACGCCGTTTTCGAGCGGGTGATGTCGCCCAACAGACCCGCGCGCACGACCGTGCAGGTGGGGTCCTTGCCGAACCCGGGCCTCCGGGTCGAGATCGATGCCATCGCCTACAGGCCTTGAAGACTCACCGTCGGTCACCGGTCGGGCTGTAGTCTCGAGGTTGAGGGGGCGCCCCCCTTCCAAGGCCCGAGGGAGGAACGGAAGCTGAGGCCTTGGAGCCGGCCGGGCGACGCTGCTGGCTCGGGGCGGCCGCGGTGTGTTAGAGTGAGTCTGTTGGTCCCCGCCAGCTGATGCGCAGAATCAATCCCTGCCCCAGGTGCCCCCGGGAGCCGACCCGATGACCGAGCCTGCCGAAGGGCCCCTCATCCTGATTGTGGACGACAACGAAGACAGCCGCGGCATGTACGCGTGCCACTTCGAAGCGGAAGGCTTCCGGGTGGTGGAGGCGGCACACGGTTTCCAGGGCCTCAATCAAGCGTTCGCGCTCCATCCGGACGTCATCGTGATGGATTTGCTCATGCCGACGCTCGACGGCTGGGAGGCGATGCGCCTCCTCCGGAATAGAACGGCAACCCGCCAAACGCCGATTATCGCGCTCACCGCGGACACCGAGGTGGAGGACCTCAAGCTGGCGCGGAACGCCGGTTGCGACAGGGTCCTCCTGAAGCCCTGCGCGCCAGACGTCGTCCTCGACGAGATCAGACGGCTGCTCGCAGCCCGCCGATGACGACGCAGCGGTTGGCGTGCCTGTGAGGCTGTCGCCTCCTCAATTTTCACAGGGCGGTTCGCCGAGGCTGCACCGCACACCCGCAAGGGCAGGCACGGGGTTGTTTCAGAGGAGAACAGCCCGGGCGAACTTGTCGCTGAAGGCTTGGTGTGAAGTGAGCTCGATGTAGTCGATCCTTTCTGCGAGCCGGATGGCACCCTGACGGCGGCCAGCAGACATCAGAATCTCCCGCGCGCCGGCCCCAGCTGCGTTGCCGACCTGCTCTACCGACGCGTTCCCGAAGTCCGGCAGGAGCCCCACCGCCTTCGCGCTCGACAGGTTGACGTACGTACCGAAGGCGCCGGCGATGACGACCCGCTCGACGCTGCTCTCGGTCGAGCCCGACTCCTCGAGCAGCACCTCGATTCCGGCCCTGATGGCGGCCTTGGCGACTTGGATTTCGTTCACGTCCCGGCGGTTCACCGTGACGGCGCGACCGGTGGCAGTCTCGCCAGCAGCAACGACGATGAACTCCGGGGACCGTGGATCGCTGCGATCGACCATCGGGTGCGGGGCCGAGAGCAGCGCACCGTGCTTGTCGAGCACACCTAGTTTGCGCATCACGGCCACGACGTCGAGTATTCCTGAACCACAGATGCCGGCGGGGGGGCACCCCCCGATTGTGTGCACGCGCAACTGCCCGTCCACGACCGTTACACGCTCGACCGCTCCGGCTGCCGCGCGCATGCCGTGCGAGACGTGCGCGCCCTCGAAGGCCGGACCCGACGCGCACGAGCAGGTGAGCAGGCGGCCTTCACGCACGAGGGTCATCTCGGTGTTGGTGCCGATGTCGATCGCGAGCGCGGTGCGCTCGGATTCCGCTACACCTGTTGCGAGCAGCATGGCGACATGATCGCTGCCGACGTATCCCGCGACGTTCGGCGGGAGGTGCAGGCGCGCACCGGGCGCGAGGTCGAGGCCAATCCCCGAACAGAGCGTGTCGGTCGCACCTGAGACAACGGGCACGTACGGCGCCTCACCGAGCGACGAGACCGGGAGCCCCGCCAGGAAGTGGTGCATCGCGGTGTTGCCCACCGCGACAGCCTCGACGATGGCGTTGCGCGGTACGCCGGAGGCCGCGCAGCATTCGTCCACCATGCCGCTGAGTGCGCCGACAACGAGCGCCTGCATCCTGCCGATTCGTTCCGTGGAATCGCCCACCCAGGCTATGCGGCTGACGACGTCCTCTCCGAAGGAAGCCTGCGGGTTCATCCTGCCGGCAACCGCGAGGGTGGAACCGGTATGCAGGTCGACCAGGTATACAGCGAGCTTTGTGGTGCCTATGTCGACTGCAAGCCCTGCGATGGTGGAGGCCGGTGGAGCGACGGCCAGGATCTCGCCTCCTTCCATTACCGCCCGGCACCCCCAAGCGTTCGACTTCAGCAGCGGCAGCAGCCCGCGCATCAAGGCGAGGCCGGGGCGTGGATGATGGCAGCCGAGCAGGGACAGCGCCTCGGCAAAGCGCACGTCGCCCGCGCGGAGATCGCGGAGCGAAGGCGGCTGGAGCTCCACATCCACGATGCGCAGGGACCTGTCGGGCGGAGCGAGGCTCGGTCGACCACCCTCCACTTGAAGCCTTTGCGGTGCGCTCATGGACTCCGGCGGGATCGACAGCGTGACGTCGCCATCGATCGCAGCCTGGCAGGCCAGCCTCCAGCCCCTGCGGAGCCGTTCGGCCCCCAGAGCACTGACCTCGGTGGCGGCGGGATCACGCAATCTGCCCGAGCTGACCTGGACGAGGCATCCTTCGCAGAGGCCGGCGCCGCCGCAAACCGCGACCAGCTCGATCCCGGCCGCGCGCGCCGCGTCGAGGACGCTGGTCCCGGCCGGTACTTCCGTACGCCGCCCGATCGGCTGCCAATCAACCCTCGCGTGCATCGATGTCGTGCCTCCGTGCTGCAAGTGCCAGAAACCTCGCTTCGCGGACGAGGCAGCGATGGCCGCCTCGAGGCGTGACAGCGTAACGCGAGTCGTCCTTTTCTGTCTTGCTGTCGATGTCTTTGCGCCTTTGTGGCCCGGTCGTCTGGCCATGCTCACGCAGACTGCGGCCGTTCCTCGTCATGGACGGGAAGCGCGTGCCTCTCTTCGATTGCTTCTCTGATACGCTTGGGGGCTCTCCGCGGGGGCGAGTTCTCGGTCGCCACCGCAGCCCCGGCAAGGGCATCGTCCTTGATGTTGCCGCGAAGTCGCAGGCTAGCGCGAGTAACGCACGGAGGGGAGCCTTCCAAGATCAGTGCCGGGAGCGGGCGAGATTCCTGCTGTGGACAGCTACGCATCTGTCGCTGTGCCGTAAACTAGTTCGATGGAACCGAACCGCAGGGTATCCGGGCACGAGCAGGTGATCGAAACGGCGTGCCCCCTGGACTGTCCCGATTCCTGCAGCCTGTCGGTGACGGTCAACCACGGCCGCGTGGTCAGGTTGGAAGGCTCGTGGCGCCAGCCCGCCACGGCCGGCGTCATCTGCGCGAAGGTCAGGCGCTTCCCGGAGCGCCTCTACGGCGACAACCGCCTTTTGTTTCCTGCGCTGAGATCGGGGCCGAAGGGAAGCGGCCAGTTCACGCGCACGAGCTGGGACGAGGCCCTCAACACGATTACCTCGGCGATCGGCGTCGTGGTCCAGAGATGGGGCGGCGAGGCGATTCTGCCGTTCTCATACGGAGGTTCGAACGGCCTCCTGTCGCAAGATACGACCGATGCCAGGCTGTTCCGCCGGCTCGGTGCATCGCGACTGGACCGCACGGTGTGCGCGGCACCGACGGGTCGCGCCCTGTCCGCCCTCTACGGCCGGATGCCCTCGGTGACCTACGAGGACTATGCTCACGCCAAGCTGATAGTCGTCTGGGGAGCCAACCCCTCCACTTCTGCGATCCACCTCCTGCCGTACATCAACGAAGCGCGTTCGAAGGGCGGATCGCTGGTCGTCATAGACCCTCGCACCACGCCCCTGGCGCGGACGGCAGATCTTCATATGCCCGTGCGAACCGGTACGGACGTCGCCGTCGCGCTGGCGGTTCACCGGCACCTCTTCTCCACGGGCGCCGCCGACGACGACTTCCTTCGCGAGCACACTCGCGGAGCCGACGCGCTCAGGGAGCGCGCCGAACCGTGGACGATCGAGCGGGCGGCCGCCGTCGCAGGTATAGATACGGAAGACCTGCGCCGCTTCGCCGACATGTACGCCTCGCTCGCTCCAGCCGTGATCAGGTGCGGATGGGGCCTGGAGCGCAACCGCAACGGCGGCAACGCCGCCCTCGCTGTCCTCGCTCTCCCGGCGGTCGCCGGCAAGTTCGGCGTCCGCGGCGGCGGCTACACGCTGAGCAACTCGAGCGCCTGGAAGCTGGAGCCGACCTGGATCGGCGAGGAAGAACCGCCAACGCGGGCGATCAACATGAACCACCTCGGACGGGAGCTCCAAGAGCGGGCGGACCCGCCCATCAAGCTGCTCTTCGTCTACAACTGCAATCCGCTCGTGACGATGCCCGACCAGAACCGGGTGCTGAAAGGGCTCCAGCGCGAGGACCTCTTCACCGTCGTCTTCGACCAAGTGATGACAGACACGGCGCACTTCGCCGACGTCGTCCTTCCGGCCACGACTTTCCTGGAAGCCTACGACATCGCTCGGGCGTACGGGCCGCTCAGCCTGCAACTCGTCAAACCGGTCGTCGAGCCGGCCGGAGAGGCCCGTTCGAACGCCGACGTCTTCGGCGAGATCGCCGAGCGCCTGCATCTCGTCAAGGACGGGGAGCCGCAGGGCGAGCTGGACATGCTCATGCGGATCCTCGGCTCGCTGCCGGAAGCTACGTCGTCAGCCCTCGAACAGCAAGGGTTGGCGAAGCCGCCGTTCGGTACAGCGCCCGTGCAGTTCGTCGACGTGTTCCCCGGTACGCCGGATGGCAGGGTGAACCTCTTCCCGCTCGATCTCGAAGAGCAGAGCGCGGAAGGCATCTACCGATACCGCGACGAAGCGCCGTCGCCCTTCCCGCTCACGCTCATCTCCCCGGCATCGGAGCGGACGATAAGTTCCACGCTCGGCGAGCTGCCGCGGCCCGAGGTGCGCCTGCTGATGCACCCGGACGATGCGGCGGCGCGGGGCATAGAGGAAGGAGCGCTCGTGGCAGTGGTGAACGACCTGGGCGAGGTGCGGTGCACGGCCACTGTCGCTCCGGCCGTGCGCCCTGGAACGGTCGTCCTGCCGAAGGGCCTTTGGCGCAGGAACACGAGGAACGGGTCCACCGCGAACGCGCTGGTCGCCGACCGCCTCGCAGACTTCGCAGGCGGTGCCACGTTCAATGACGCCCGCGTCGAGGTGAAGGTCGTCAGTAGCTGAAGAAGAAGATGAGGTCGAGCCCGCCTCGCTCGAGCCGTTCGAGGAGTGACCTGCTGACCGACTGCCCCTGGGTAACCGACGTCTCGAGTCGAGCGAACTCCGCGATCTCGTATTCCAGCGCGAACTGCGTGACGCTGTTCTCGCCGATAACCTGCCTGAGCCGCAGATAGAGCCGGTCGCCCACCTGCTCGCCCACGGTTATCGTTGCGCCGACACCGGAACCCCGTTCAGCCTGAGCCTGTATCTCCAGGACGTCGAACTTGAGCGCACGGTTTATCGACTGCGCGAGGCGCGAGGTGACGAAACCGCCCGCCATGATGCCGGCCCGCTCGGCCAGAGAGATCTGCTGGCCGGAACCCAGCTCGTTCGCAGGCTGGTTGAACATGATGAGCGAGAGGATGTCGGCCTCGTCCAGCTGCGGGACACTCGACAGCTGCAGCTCCGGCTGCCTCAACGTTCCTCTCACCTGGACGAGCGTCTCGACGCCGGAGATCGTCCTCGAGGCTTTCACTTCCAGCGAAGGGTCGATCGGCGACAGGCCGTGAAAGCGCAGTCCGCTGCCCCGCACGATGTCGAACCTCCGCCCCTGGAAATCGTACGTCCCTCGAACTGTCCTGACTTCCCCCAGCAACGCCGGGGGCTCGAACGGGAGCTTCTGCAGCTTGACGTCGCCGCCGAAGGTCACGTTGACGTCGCCGAAACCCACGAGCGACCGGCCGCTCCCGACGTCGGTCCCACGCACGACCAGGTTGTTCGGAATCCTCACGGCCAGGTCCACCGTGGCCGCGTCGAAGACGGACGGTTCCCCTCTCGGAGAGGCCGTCGCGGGAAGGAGTGGCTGCGCCCCTTCAAGAACCTCGAGCCGGGCGGCGTCCAGCGCTTCCAGAACCCGGTCCAACAGAATCGTGCCGTCACCGACCTCGATGGCGCCGGTGATTACAGGTCGCCGCACGTCGCCTGAGGCCCGCATCAGGGCCGCGAGCCGGAGCCGGCCGAGATCGTTGTCGATCACTGTGAAGTCAGCCGCGTCGATCGAGAGATCGACATGGCCGACAGCGCGGCCCCTCACGCCTATCTGCCCCGACACGGACAGGGGCCGCCCCCTCTCGTCCACGACCCGCAGGTTGTCCACGCGAATCCGATCGCCCTCGAGGCGGAGGCGCGCGTTCAGGGCGCGGTAGGCTGCTCCACTCGGAACGACATTGAAGCTCCCTCCGATGAGGTCCACGAAGCCGTGAACGGTCGGCCGGCTCAGAGAGCCCGTGAGCCTCGCGTCGACCTGCATTGTTCCGCCGATGCTCTCCAGGTGCGGGAGGAGGCCGTCGAGCAAGGACATGGGCAGCCTGCCGGTCCTCAACGTAACGTCGAGCCCGTCGCTGGCATCGGGGCCCGGTGCGACCGGTCCTCTGCTCGACGAGAACAGGAGCGCCGGCACCGATCCTCGCGCCTCGATCCACGAGTCGATCGACTGATCCACTCGGAGATCGAGCGATATCATCCCGTGGCCGTATCCGGCGCGCACCGCAGCCTTCTCGAAGCCGACACCATCGAACGAACCACGGGAGACCGAGAACTCCCCTGCCATCACCAGGGCGTCTCTCGGGCCGGACGCACTCCCGACGCCGGTGAGACGGCCTTCGAGGCGGCGCCCACGTTGGAAGAGCGGCGACAGGGAGGCCAGATCCACGCCGCTTGCCTCGGCGCGGATGTGACTCGCTTGGGGATCGAGGACGCCGTCCACCGCGACTTCCTGGAGACCGTTTCTGAAGCGGATGCCCTCCAGGAGAAGCCGTTTCCCGGCGATCCCGACACGAGCCCCTGCGTCCGGAACGAGACTCCACACGTCGCCGCCGGAGGCGCCGAGCGTCACCTCCGCATAGTCGATGTCCAGTTCGCAGCGTCCGTTGTCGAAAACCGCCCGCCCCGCGACCTCGCCTCGCCGAGGCTGCTGCTCGAGTGCCGCATCGAAACGCAGCGCGCGCTCCGCGTACACCAGCTTCGCGCTAATCGAGTCGATCTCCTGCCGGACAGCGGAAATGCCGGCCGCATGCGCCTCCGCCCTCGCCTGGAGCCTCGAAACGTCGAATTCCTGAAGCTCCGCTTCGTACGTGGCATGAGCCTCGGTCGCGCGGTAATCCCCGTAGCGGAAACCGGCCGACCTCGCATCGCCTCGTATTGCGAGCATGCGCGCGTTTCCGGTCACGACGCCGTCGACTGTTGCCTCGCCTCCGAGCGCAAGGCCTGCAGGCTGGCCCGCCGCAGCAAGGTCTGTCGACGCGGCGTGGAACCGCAGGTTCGAATCGCCCTCCTGGCTGAAGCTGACCGCCCCAAGCGCATCGAAAGCTATCGCGGGCCCTGAAACGACCAGCTCGTCGACCTCGGCCCGACGCCCGGCAAAGCGCCCGCGAACCTCCGCACGATCGAACGCAACGCCGCGGAAAGTGGAAGGACCGAGCGAAACGCGGCCGCCGACCGAGACCCTGTCGAGCCAGCTGGACTGCACTCTCACGTCCTTCACGTCGAGCTGGACATCCAGCCAGCCGTTCAGTGTTCCCTCGAATGCGGAGGAGCGGGTTACGGCAGCCGGGTCCAGCCCCCTGAAGGTTCCCCGGGCGTTCGTTGCCAGCGCCACGCCCGCCAGTCGTACCTCGTAGTCGAGTGTGGGAATCAGCGCACCGAAGACGGTCGAGTCATGCAACGTGCCGTGGGCCGCGACAGACCGCGTGTGACTGCCACCAGCGGTCCCGGTGACCTCGAACGGCCCGCTGGCGATGGTGGCGAAACGCAGGCCGTCGATCGCGGCCATACCGAGCTCCCGGCCAACGGCCGCCACGTCGAGGTTCTCGAAAACGCCCTTGGCCCGGTACTCGAGCGAGCCCGGCGAGAAAAGGAACGACACCGTCGTTCCGGCCGCTATCGCAGCGCCAGCCAGGTCGGACGGGCCGAGCACGGCGCCGCCAGAGACGCGGGAACCGGAGCCTGCAAGGCTGTACTCGAAATCGAACCGCGAGGAGGCCGGAGGCAAGGAAAGGAAAGCGGGCAACCGCGCCAGGCTCGCGTTTGTCACTCTGCCACGGACCTTGTATTCGATTGGATCCCTTGCCCCCGGCCCCGGCAAGCGGATCACTGCCGAGGCGGTGGCGTTGGCTCCGTATGCGAAACCCGCCGCGCTCGCTTCGATCGATGACGACCGGAGCGAGGCGGCTGCCCTGACCTCCTCGGCCTCGTACCCGAGAACCCGCACTCGGCCACCCGTTAGCTCGACTCGCCCGGCAACGGGCAACGGCCCGCCACCGGGCGCCCACCGGAGGTCGAAGTCCACTTCGCCGCCGATGTCGGTCTGCCGCGAAGCATCCCGGAACAGCGGGGCCAGGTTGACGCGCCGGAGCCAGGCCGTCCCCTTTGCCGAGCGCCGGCCGATGTCGGCCGTCGCCTGCGCATTCACGTTTCCCGCGTCCGACCTGAGCTCGATGTTCACCGCGAGTGCCGAGGCCTGGCCGCGCGCTGAGAGCTCGAAAGCCAGATCGAGGCCGGTCGCGGCAAGGGCGGGAAGAATGCGACCGGCCTCGTCGAGGGAGAGCGGCGCGCCCTCGCAGCGAAGGCGATAATCGGGTGTGGACCGGTATCGTTCGACCTGGCCGTCGACCGCCACGGACGATTCCGTGGTCCTGAGCCTGAGGCCGTCCACGGAAAGACGCTCACCAAAGGCCGTGATGCTTCCGGTCGCTGCCTCCACTCGCAGCGCGGGTGACTCGGACTCGAAAGCAAGGCGACCGATGCGCAGCCAGCGGCCCGAGGGCCCCCAACCAGCCGCAGCCTGAAGGTTCAAGTCGGTCAAGCGGGCGGGAACGCGGAATGCCCCCGGCGCGGTCGAACCTCCGATATGGACGCTGCCGCCCGCGACCTCGATCGATTCGATGGAGAACTGGCGGCGAGGTCCTCGCGTCTCGCGGTCCTTCAGGAGCCTGAGGACGTTCCAGCCCCTTGCGTCACGCCGCACGTAGATCGCCGGCCTGTCGAGACGGATGGAGGCAATCGACAAACGATCGGACAAGAGACGGTAGACGTCGTACCGCACTGCCGCATGCGGCACCGAGACGACCACCTCTCCTTCCATCACGACCGCGAGCCCGTGTATCTCGATACCCGAGAAGACGTTCCCGCCGATGCGGTCAATCGCGACGCTCCCGCCGAGGTAGTGGGCAGCCGCGTCGATGACAGCCTGGCGCAGGAGCTCGCGCGCCCACGAAGTCTGGCTTGCAATGGCAGCCAACGCGGCGAGCATCACGGCGAGAGTGGCGGCGACGAGGACGCAGCGGGCGGCTCGCATCAGAATGCTTGGCCGATGCTGAAGTGAATCCGCCAATGCCGCGTCTCGGGCTTCCCGTCGAGCAGCAGGCCTTCGAGCGGGTTCAGCTGGAACCCCACGTCTACACGCAACGGCCCCACTGGCGTTAGATAGCGAAGGCCCGGGCCGGCATCGAACCGGAAGCGCCGCCATTCCAGGCGCCACGCGGTGTCGTGCACCTCCCCCCCGTCAACGAAGAAGACCGCGGCAAGGTTTCGCCCGAGGCCCACCCGGACCTCCACGCTGCCTTCGACGACAGTGAACCCGCCGATCGGGAGGCCCGACCCGCTGAGAGGGCTCACCTCGTAGCGGCCCCAGCCGCGCAGGCTCGTCGAGCCGCCCAGGAAATACCGCTTGTGGAACGGGACCTGTTCTTCCAACCCGCCGGCCGGCCGAATCGACCCGGCGCGCAGCTTCGCCCCAACGACTACCCGATCGCCTGCCCTGACATAAGAGCGGCCTTCGGCAACGATGTTGACGAACCGGTAATCGCCGCGAAGCGAGCCGCCCGCAGCCTCCGCCGAGAACGAGAGGTACGACCCGCTGGAAGGGTCCACCAGGCTCGGTCCTGCGGTGATCCGCGAAAGCTCCAGCTTCATGGCGGACACTCTCCCATCCTGGACGCCGGTCGTCGGATCTAGGCCAAGGGCGATCAACCGGTCACGCAGCGCGAGGTCCGAGAGCGCCTCGTTCGAGATCCTGCTGCTCGTGAACTCGTTCGAGTAGGACAGCGAAACCCCGGATACCGCGCTGAGCGGGCGGCTGAGAATCAAGCGAAGACCGCTGGTGTTCACGCGGTAGGCCGGCTCGCTCTCGTGCCACTGCCACGGCGTTGCCTCGAACGAGCCCCGCGACCCGAAGAGGTGCGGCTCGTGGAAGGATGCACGGACGCCCCGGTCGAGCGAAGACCACTTGCCGAGCACGGACGCGCGGCGCGCGCCGCCGAAGAAACTCCGATTCGTCCACTCGGCGCTGGCGCGGAAATGGTCCTCGGTGCCGTAGCCGAAGGCGAACTCCAGGCGCCTCGGCTTCCCTTCGGCAACCGTGACGCGCGTCGGCGCTTCAGCCTCCGCCTTGCGGTCGTCGAGCACCTGGATGTTGGCGAAGTCGAAAATCTCCAGGTTGCGCAGGTTGCGCTGGCTGCGCATCACGAGGCTGCGCCTGAACGGCTGACCGGGCCGGTAGGCAAGCTCTCGGCGGATCACTTCGTCTCTGACGCGGTCATTGCCGGTGATCTCGACCTCGCCGAAGGAAGCTCTCGTGCCCGGTACAGCACGTATTGTCACGATGACGCCGCCGGGCCCGGCTTGCTCGGTGCTGGTCACCTCCGGCCACGGGTAGCCGCGCTCCCCCAGCAGGTTGGCAGCGCGTTCGCGTGCAACCGCCAGGAGCGCGACATCGAGCGGCTGACCGACCTCGAGTTCTGCGTCTTTCTCGAGGCGTTCGAGCGCATCGGCTGGAATGGCTTCAAACCCTTCGAACCTGACAGCGGCAACGAGGACCGGCTCACCCTCTTCCACAAGAACCTCTATCCTCACCGCGTCGTTCGACACGTTCGGCCGCACCGAGGCCGAGACGACGCGTGCGTTCGGAAACCCCCGATCAGCATAGAACCTTTCGATGCGGCGGAGGTCGGCCTCGAAGCGGGCGCGGTTGAAGGGCGATTTTCGCCCCATCCCGAGCAACCCGGGTCTGCGCGTCGCAAGGCCCGAAACAAGCCGGGACCTGGAAACGGACCGGACACCGACGAGTTCGAAACTGGCCACAGGCAGCCCATCCAGCTTGTCCGGCTCCTCGCGGGCATCGAAGCGCCCTGCCTGGCGCGGGGCTCCTGCGGGTGTGGATTCGATGGGCGTCACGGAGGTCGCCTCTCCTGTCGGGGCCGATGAGGCCGGGCTCGCCGCAGAAAGAAACCAGGCGATCATCACCGAACACGGAAGGACTAACGAGCGAATTGCCATTCTCGTAGGCCGCCAGCTGCGGGAACGTCTCTCGAGCGACCGGCGTGCCACAGATTGTACCGCCCCCACGATCAGCGGGGCTCTCGGGTCGGCGGCCGGCGTGAAACCAAGAGGAGGAGAATGCCGAGGCCGAAGGAGACGAGAGCGGTCGCCGCCACCCACACTACCGGCAGTTCCGAGAGAACACGGGCGCGCCAGAGAACCACGAAGGCGGCCACGATGATGAGGAAGTACGCGGCGAGGTAGATGTGGAGGGCGCGCATCGACATGAACCGGCTGGGCGGCCCTCCAATTGTAACGAAGTCACTGTATCCGGACCACGAGCGCGGCACGCCGATTCAAACGGCGGGTCTCTTCGCGCGAGTTGTCGTGCCTGGGCCGCTCCTCGCCGTAGCTCACAGCCCGCAGGCGGCCGACCGAGACACCCCTGCTCACCAGGTAGTCGCGCACCGACATTGCGCGGCGCTCGCCGAGAGCAAGGTTGTATTCGGCGGTACCGATGTCACACGTGTGGCCCTCCAGCTCCAGGCGCAGCTGAGGGTCTTCGCGCATCGCTGTGACCACCTCGTCGAGCATGGCGGTCGCCTCCGGCGTCAAAGTGTAACGGTCGAAGTCGAAGTGAACGTCCTCGAACACGTACTCTCGCCGGGGCGGGCGGACGACACGGATGCTGACGGTGTCCGATGCCGTTCCGCCGCGGCCGTCGGCGACGCTCACGGTGACCGGCACATTGCCTTCCTGGTCCGGCGCGGTCCAGCCGCCCTGCCTTTCGCCGGGATTGGCGAGCGTGCCGGCGGGCGTGGTCCAACGGTAGGTCAGCGGGTCGCCGTCCGGATCCTGCGCATCGGCCGTTACCGTTGAACTCTGCCCGACCTCCACGGTGCACGGCTCGCATCGTGCTCTCACCGTCGGCGGTCTGTTGGCTGGTGGCGGGGGTGGAGGAGGCGGAGGTGGAGGTGGCGGCACGTAGACACGCGCACCGGGGTGGTACCCGATCCGGAACTGAAAGTCCACGTAGTCGGCGCCCTCGGGCCCGCCGTAGTTGCCGAAGTCGCCGCGAGGCTTGCCGGGCAGGAACCAGTTGATGCCGGCGCCCACGAAGATTCCGCGCTTCGTCTGGTAGTTCAGCCCGAGCGTGAGGGTGGCAACGTTCTCAACTTCACTGGAAGGCGGCGAGCGGCTCCCGTCGGCGCCGACGAGCGGCGTTGCCGCGGCCAGCGTGTCGTCGAACGTGAGCTCGCCATGAAGTTCGGCGAAGACGCGAAGCGGGCCTCGGCTCGGCAGCGCCGCCCCGACGCCGTAGCGCACCGCGCTGGATACTTCGAGGTCCACCGGGTCGTCCGGGTCGGCCCGCAAGGCGACCCCGCCGAAGGCCGACAACTCCGCTCTCGGCCGGATCTCCTTGCTCACGATGGCGTCGAAGAAGGCATCGACAGCGCCTGTGCCCGCACCAGACTCCTTGTCGCCGGCCGGCAGCTTCACGATGCCGCGGAGCGCGAACGCCGCCGGCTGCTGCCTGAACTCCGACAGCAGGTTCACCTTCGCGCCGAGAAACAGATCCCCGAGCCGGTTGCCGCTCCAGCCGTCGCGAACGAAGGGCTGCGTGTTGACCCACCCGCCGGCTTCAGAGTTGGCAACGAACAGAGGACGGACGTCCCTGTCGATGCGAGTTACGAAGGCCCACGATCCGAAGAGCTCGAGCCGGTCGAAGACGCCGGCGGCAAACGTGCCGGCAAGGTGGGAAACGTTCGTGAAGCCTTGTTGCCGATTGAATCCGGCCCTGTATCCGCTCGCCGCGAACAGCTTGTGCGGCAGCGTTTCGGCAGTCGGCACGAACCACAGGCCGGTGTCGCCGTAGAAAGTCGTGGTGGCCGGCCTTGTCTCGGTCGCGGCCGGCGTTGCGGCACCGGCCTGCGGATCTGCCTGCTGCCCCGGGAGCCCGGATGGTTGTGCCTGAGCGGCGGCGACGACAGCCGACAACGTCCACGCCAGAAGTGCCCCTGCCAGGAACCTCGCCATCCGAAGCCTCCTGTCTTCGACGCGCCGGTGTGCTGTTGCTCGCCGGAGGACAGCGGAGTCTTCGGATCAGACTCCGTCGCCTACCCGCTCTTCTTCGCTGGCGGTGTGAGTCGGCGGCTCCACGAGACGGCCGCGGCCGCCTCGGCTGATCTGCCCTCCCTTGCGCCCCGCGACCCGGGCCTCGTCGGAGGTCCACTCGTGAGCCGTGCCCTTCTGGTGGGCCGCGCGCCCGCCCTTGCTTGCAATCTCTCGCTGCTTCTCGGGGGACATCGAGGCAAAACCTCGCCGTTCCTTGCGCACCGCTGTGTCCACGCTACACCTCCGCCTTCGCTACAACTCTCGCGCCACCCGCCTCCGGATGTCGCCCGGGGCGGAAGAATCGACGACGCACGGTCCCGGCTCGCCAGGGCCGGGGGGGGCGGATCCTCCACTGGAAGCGGTTCCGGCTCCGTCGGCGGCGTCTCCGGCGCCTCGTCCGGTTTGTTCCGCTCGTCACCCTCGCCCGGGTCAGGTGTCTTTCGCATCTCGTGCATGGACGACCGGCGTTGGCGGCTGCGGGTCAGACTTGTGGAACCCGAATGCTCCTCGCGTTGTTGCATGGAAGGCCCGCCTGGTGAGCTTACAAACGGCGTGCCACCGTCCAGCTGTCCGCCTCGACAAGAAGGAAGGCATAGCGTGGCGATTCGCCTCGCCTCCAGCCTCGGGCGGAAATCAGATGACATGTAAGGCTACACGAGCCCGAAGCTGAACATTACGCTCCGGCAAGGGAGAGGCCGGTCTTTGACGTTCGGCAAGGACGCCGCTTATCATGTCAGGGTGGATCCGGCGAGCGCACTGGAGCCCGAAGCGCGTCACCGCCTGTGCTGGTACGGACGGCGCACGCCGCACCTGCCGCAGAGCCTGGGGATACACACCATCGAGGACGGAATGCTCCTCTACTGCGCGCACCCCATGCTGCTGCCGGTCGTTGGCCACGACTTCGACATCCGCAATTGCGACCGCTGCGACTACTTTCGGCGGCGAAGCCTTTCCGAGGCTGGCCGCTCGGAGGTGCTGCCATGAGCGCGAAGGACAGCCCGGCCGAGGGAGGCGCGAAGGCTGGACGGACGGTATTCTGCGTGAAGTTCCAGCGCGAGATGCCCGGGCTCGACCATCCGCCGTGGCCAGGTGAGCTGGGCAGGAGAATCTACGAGAACGTCTCCGCCACCGCCTGGCGAATGTGGGAAGACCGGATGAAGATGATCCTCAACGAGTACCGGCTTCTCCCGTTCCAGAAGGAGGCGCAGGACCTCGTCGCCGGTCACATGGAAGAGTTCTTCTTCGGCGAGAACGCGGCGCTTCCCCCCGGCTACACTCCGCGACACGGATGATCCCGCCGATGTTCCCGTTGCTTCTTCACGCCCGGCGCGGCGTCGGGCGTGAAGAAGCTGGTTCCATGCCCACGCCGGCCTGCGGTGCTAGCTGCGCGGGAAGAGCGCCGCGATCTCCTCTTGCTTCGGGGCTGGCGTGAGCAGGCTCACCACGATGAGCGAACCGATCGATATCACGGCTGCCGGGTAGATGCTGGGGATGCCCCACGCGTCTGTGCCCACCATCACCCCCGGCGCAAGCCATGGCAGGAGGACCTCGAAGAACAACGCCGCGAAGGCGCCGCCGACTATCGACGCGATCCCGCCGGCCTTCGTCGCGCGCTTCCAGGTGAGCGCAGCGAAGAGCGCCGGCGTCACAGCGACCCCGTACATGGTGTACGCGAAGTAGGCGTACTGCAGGACCGAGATCTCAGACCTCATGTACGTCGGGATGAAGATCATCAGGAACGCACAGAAGCCGAGGAGGACGATGAATGCCTTCTGCAGTGCGACCATCTTCATCGGGTCCGCATTCGGATCGATCATCTTCTGATAAATGTCGCGGATCAGGTTAGAACTCGACGAAAGCAGGTAGTTCATTCCCGTCGAGAGGACTACCGCGCACGCGGCTGCGAGCAGCAGGAGGCCGACCGGGGCCGGCATCATGTGGCGCGCCGCGTTCAAGACCAGCGAACGCCCGCTCCACCCCATCCCGTGCTCGACATTGTAGGACGAGGCGTAGACAGCGATCGCGATGACAATCGTCTCGACGACGATCGTGCCTACAATCCATATCGCCACCGCCTTCTTGGCTTCCTGCGGTGAGCGCGCCGCGTAGAACTTCTGGTACATCGACTGCACGCCGAGGAGCAGTAGGAGCGTCGAGAGGAAGTACCCGATCGCCTTCAGCGCGGGGTACTTGCCGAAGTCGGGAGAGAAAACCTGGAAGTTGCCTGGCGGCAGCACCTGCTGCGCGTGCGCCCAGCCCCCGGCCGCGGTCACGACGAACGGCACCGCGAGCAGGCAGGCCGACACGATGATGATGCCGTTGGGCAGGTCCGTGTGCGCCACTGCCACCATTCCGCCGATGGTGACGAAGAGGATGACAAAGGCAGCCGCGATCGTCTGGCCCGTCTCAGGCGAAACCGCACCGTCGGTGACGACGCTGAGGATCTCTCCTCCGGCCCTGAACTGGTAGGAGACGATTGTCGTGAACGCGATGATGAGCGCTATGGCGCCGAAGAGCCGCGCGAACTTCCCGTATCGCACCTCGAGGATGTCCCCCACGGTGTACTGGCCGAAGGTGCGTATGCGCGCCGCGATGAAGTAGATGATCGCGATGCCGAGGAAGGCCCCGGCGGGCTGCCATATCGCGCTCCAGCCGGCGTAGGAAGCGAATTCCGCGCCTGCTATGAAGGTCCCCGACCCGATCCATGTGCACACGAGGGTGAAGACCATCTTGGTGAGCGACAGGCTCCGGCCCGCAACCATGAAGTCGTCCTGCGTCTTGATCTGCCTCGACCGGTACACGTTGTAGACGGTCAGCCCGATCAGGTATGCGAGGATCACGTAAAGGTAGAAGTACGAGCGCACCGTCACCTCCGTTGAAGGCGGGGCAACCTGGAAGCCGTCACGCCGCGTCTTGACCCACGGCACGAAACGAAGACGACCGACCGGCAGCCCCTGTAGTCACGTCGCTGCGTCCTGCCGGCGCATTATCACCGAGCAGCCAGGGCTGGTGAAACACCCGGCTCAGGAGCCCTCCGTCCCGTCCCCGTCCTCCCCCTGCTCACCTTCCGGCGCCGCGAGCTGCCCGGCTTCGCCCGCCGCCAGCAGCTCGCGCGCGGCCTCCGCGTACTCTGCGGGAACGAGGATGGCCACCTCGCCGAGCCCGTCGAGCGTGAGCCCATACAGCTTCCCTGCCGCTTCCCCCCTTGTCCGCGCCGGAATACCGTTGGCCCGGAGCGCGGCAAGAACGTGCTCCGCTTCGAGCTGTCCCTGAACCCGAATCACCTCGGCCTCGATGGCCCGCTCCTCATCCATCTTCCTGCCTCACACGTCCATGAGCACCAGTTCCCGCTGGAGGTCGCCAGAGACATCCACCCTGCCATCGGGCGTGATGAAGACGTCGATCTCCGAGCGCGCGGCCATCTCACCCTCCAGGTAGATACCGGGTTCGACCGAGAAGCAGATCCCCGGCACGAGCTCCCTCTCGTCTTTGGTCTCGAGGTTGTCGATGTTCACACCGTTGCCGTGCACCTCCTCGCCTATCGAGTGCCCGGTCCTGTGCAGGAAGTAGGGCCCGTAGCCCGCCTTCTCCACCACCGCCCGGCAGGCATCGTCTACTTCCCAGCCGAAGAGGCGCTGGCCGGCGGCGTAGCGAGAACGGACGAACTCGAGCGCGGCGTCCCTCGCATCGCGCACGACGTTGAAGATCTCGATGTACCTCGGGGGCGGCGTTCGACCCACGAACCCGCACCACGTGATGTCGTAGAAGATTGCGCCCGGCCGGTCCAGCTTCGCCCAGAGGTCGATGAGCAGCATGTCGTTCTTCCGGATGGGACGGGCGTTGGCCTCGGTGGGCTCGAAGTGAGGGTTGGCGGGGTGCTCGTTGGTTCCGACAATCGGCCACTCGCCTTTCAAGCCCTCTTCGGCCCAACGCCGCTCGATGAACCTCGCGACGTCGAGCTGCGTCAACCCGCTCCCGGCGCGCACCTCGCGTTCGACGAGGGCGAACGCTTCGTTCTTTATGCGCTGCACGCGCGCACCGGCCTCCACGTGCGACCTGTATGCGGCTTCGTCGAGCACCGCCTCGAAGATCTGGACGAGCCCGGCTGACGACACCACCTCGTAGCCCAGCGACCTCACCAGGTCGACAGTTCCCCCATCAACGATCGAGACGTAGGGGATATTGGCGACCGGAGAGAACTGCATGGCGACCGTCCGGGCGCCGCCCAGCATTTCCCTCAGACCGGCGTGAAGCTCTCGCCAGGAGAGGTACATGCGCTTTTCGCCCGGCAACGCGTCCAGCTTGGCCGGCTCGACCTTCGAGCAAAGGCGGACCGGCTCGCCCGAGGCGGGGATCCAATAGAACCAGCGCCGGCTCGTGAACTTCCCGAAATCGAGCCCCAGCACGTGGTACGCGATCTGATCACGGTTGTGGAAGTCGTACAGGAGCCATCCGTCCACGCCGGCTGCCTGGATTTCGCCCTGTATGCGGCCGATGTCGGGCATTCACGCCTCCTTCGGAGTCGGTGGAAGGATATCCTGACCCTTCACCGGCGAATAGGCAAGCGCTTTGGCGCGACCATGCGCCGAGCGGCCGCCACCGCCGGGTTCGGGTAGAATCCCCGTGAGTCCCGCCGGGGCCGCTTTCGACCGCGCGCGATGGCGCGCTCGGGCGAAGCGGTCCGTCTCCTCGGATGGTCGAACGGGGGATTTTGGTGGCACGCACCATCGATTTCAACTGCGACATGGGTGAGAGCTTCGGCGCCTACACCATGGGGAACGACGAGGCGATCATGCCGTTTGTGACGTCGGCCAACATCGCCTGCGGCTTTCACGCGGGGGATTCTTCGGTGATGCGGCGCACGGTCGAGATGGCTCGCCGCCAGCACCTGGGCATCGGCGCCCACCCCGGCTTCCCGGACCTCCGTGGCTTCGGTCGCCGCAACCTTGGCGTCACACCGGCGGAGGTGTACGACGACGTCACCTACCAGATGGGAGCGCTCTCGGC
The DNA here is from genome assembly GCA_041947015.1 of Vicinamibacterales bacterium. GTDB lineage: Bacteria > Acidobacteriota > Vicinamibacteria > Vicinamibacterales > Fen-181 > JBHGBL01. Next base: position 162,740 of record JBHGBL010000003.1, on the reverse strand, counting down.
ATTCGTGCCTGACCAGAAGCTCCAGCACGTCAAGCCGCACGGCGCGCTCTACAACATGGCAGTCATCGACCGCGATATCGCGAGCGCCATTTCAGATGCTGTCGGAGAGATGGATCCGGGTCTCATTCTGGTCGCCCTGGCCGGCTCGGCCTGGGTCTCGTTGGCTGCGAAACGCGGCTTGCGCGTCGCCCGCGAGGTTTTCGCGGACCGCGCCGTTCGCGCTGACGGGACGCTGGTGCCGAGGAGTGTCCCAGGGTCAGTAATCCGCGACCGCAACGAGGTGGTCGAGCGGAGCCTGCGCCTGGTGACCGAGGAGACGGTGGTGGCGATAACGGGAGAGATCGTGTCGATGCCCGCCGACACGATATGTCTCCACGGCGACACGCCCGGGGCCCTGGAGCTGGCCAGCGCGCTGAGGTCTGCTTTCGAGACGGCAGGGGTCGAAGTCGTTCCCATGGGCCGTTTCGTAGTGTGACATGCTGCACCCATCGCCGCTGTTCCACCCTGCCGGCGACTCCGCCATCCAGGTGGAGGTGGGCGACGGCATATCCATCGAAGTGAACAGGTACGTTCACGCCCTCGATGCCGCCCTGAGGAAGACGGGCACGTGCGGAATAGCCGACATCGTCCCGGCCTACCGCTCGCTCCTCGTGGCGTTCGACCCGCTCGTCATCGCGTCCAGCGAGGTGAAGGCGATCGTGGCGGCCACGTGGCTCGAGTTGAAAGACAGCGGCGACGCGGCGGCCCGCCTCGTCCGCGTGCCGGCCTGTTACGGAGGCGAATTCGGCCCTGATCTGGAGTTCGTGGCGGCTCACGCCGGCATCACCAGCCGCGAGGTAATCGAGATACACTCTGCCGGCATCTATACCGTCTACATGATGGGTTTCAGCCCTGGGTTCGCCTACCTGGGCGGCCTGTCGCCGCGAATCCGGACGCCGCGCCTCGAGACGCCGCGGACGGAGATTCCAGCCGGTTCGATCGGCATAGCGCAGGACCAGACCGGGATCTACCCGGTCGCGAGCCCGGGAGGCTGGCGGCTGATCGGCCGCACGCCAATCACGCTCTTCAATCCCGGCACGGTGCCGCCAACGGCGGTGGAACCTGGCGACTCCATGCAGTTCGTACCCGTCGACGAGGCGACGTATCGCGCAATAGAGCAGGAAGTAAGGGCCGGAAGGTACCGAGTAGAGCGAATCGGCCAACGCGCAGGATCGCCATGTCGATAGACGGCATGGAGGTAATCGAGCCGGGCGCGTTCACGACCGTTCAGGATGGCGGGCGGTACGGCTTCCAGCGCTACGGGGTACCTGTTTCGGGTGCCATGGACATGGTTTCCCTGCGCTCGGGAAACCTGCTGGTGGGCAACGATGAGCGTGCGGCGGGCCTCGAGATGACACTCTCCGGCCCGTGCCTGCGGTTCCTGGCCGACACGGTTGTCGCAATCACCGGGGCGGACTTGGGTGCACGCCTCGATGACGGCTTCGTTCCGACGTGGTGCGCGGTGCCGGTGGCGCGAGGAATGACCCTGTCGTTTCGAGGCGCACGCGCGGGACTCCGCGCGTACCTTGCAGTCGCAGGCGGCATCGACGTCCCGGAAGTGCTCGGCAGCCGATCGACCTATGTGCGGGCGCGTCTCGGAGGGTTCGAAGGGCGGATTCTGCAACCAGGCGACCGCCTGCCGTTCGTAGGAGAGCGGACTTCGATCGAAGCCAGGGCCTGCATCCGCCGGCCCACGCGGGTTGAAGGTCATTCGGCTACGCTGAGGGTAATCGTCGGACCGCACGAGAGCTGCTTCAGGGCCGGGTCTCTCGAGACCTTCCTGTCGTCGACCTACGTCGTGAGCGCGCAATCCGACCGCATGGGCTACCGGCTCGATGGAGCGCGGTTGGAGCACGTCGCCACCGCGGACATCATCTCGGAAGGTACCCCCGCCGGCGCAGTACAGGTTTCCGGCGACGGCTTGCCGATTCTTCTCTTGGCGGACCGCGGGACAGCAGGCGGCTACACGAAGATCGCGACGGTTGTGACCGCCGATCTTCCGCGCGCAGCGCAGCTGTCAGCCGGAGACCGGGTCCGGTTCGCAGCAGTTACGGCAGCCGAGGCTGTTTCGCTGCTGCGGCGGCGCGAGGAATTCGTGCGCGGTTTTGCCGCATTGCGGCGCGTCGTCTACCAACGCCAGCTCTTCACAACCGTGGTCGAGGGTCAGGAGATCACGGCTGTCTCTCCCTTCGAGCTGGCTCGGGCTTCGCAGGACGATGCGGAAACCGCTGCGATTCCGCCTCGCAGAACAGGTAGAGCTTGGGTAGGCGGCCGCCTGATCGAAGTGGCAACCCGGCCCCTGGACAGTCTCCCACAGCCGATGCAAGCACTGCAGGAATCGCCAGGCCGCTCGGCGCTCGAGGCGGTTGCTGCGGTTGCCTGGGCCTCGACAACCGGAGCGGCCGAACCAGGATGCGATCTTCCCCTGGTGCTCGAGCGGCCACCCGTCGGCCCTGGTCTCGAAGCACTTCCCGTGAACGTGATGACTCCCGGTGGCAGGATCCCGGCAGAGGTCCGACTCGCACCGGCACGCCGCGGCATCGTGTCTGCCTTCGGAGTGACGATGGAGGTGGCGCCCGAAGGGGCGCCTCGCCGGGAATCTCGAGTCGACCGGCCGGCGCCGCGAGAACACCGCGCCGCGCAGGTAACGGCGCGAAGCGCCGGCTGCCGACAGGTAACAGTTCGCGCCACGCTTCCCGGGTTGGTTGCGAGCGTCTGGGTAAGGCCTGGTGAAAACGTGTCCAAGGGAACGCTGCTCGCAGCAATCGAGGCAATGAAGATGGAGAACCCGATTGCAGCGCCCGCATCGGGCCGGGTTTCAGAGGTGCTTGTCGCGCCCGGTACGCTGGTCCGCGCGGGCGATGCTCTGTTCGAGATAGATCAGGCGTGACGACCGACATTTGTTCACACCTTGTAGCGGGAGAAGGACATTGACGATCGCCTCGAACGGGCGCGCCTCGCTGTTCGGTTGGTGGCACCATGCGGACCGGCCTGCCCGCCGGGCCCTCATTGCCGCCTCGCTCGGCTGGATGCTAGATGCCTTCGACGTCCAGCTCTACGCGATGGTTCTGGTCGCGCTCATGTCGGATCTGGACATGAACATGACGACGGCAGGCTGGCTGGGTTCGATGATGCTCATCGCGTCGGCCGTTGGTGGATTCGCAAACGGGTTCGTCGCCGATCGATACGGCCGGCGTACGGCACTCACGCTCAGCATCCTCGTCTACTCGGTCTTCACGGCGGCGTGCGGTTTCGCCCAGACCGTGACGCAGCTCGCCTTTTTCCGCGTGTTGCTCGGCCTCGGGATGGGCGGCGAGTGGACGAGCGGCGCCGCGCTCGTGTCCGAAACATGGACCGGCGAGCACAGGGGCAAAGCGCTCGGCATGATGCAGAGTTCCTGGGCCGTGGGCTACGCGCTGGCCGCGCTTGTCACCGCCATCGTGATGCCGTTCTGGGGATGGCGCGCAGTCTTCTTCGTGGGCGTACTGCCCGCCTTCTTCGTCATCTGGGTCCAGCGACGGGTCGAGGAGCCGGCGATCTGGCGCGAGCACCGGCTGGCGGCCGCCTCGAAGCCGCGATCGACGTTCTTCGACGTTTTCCGCGGACGTCTTCTCGCCCTCACCGTGGCGGTCACCCTGATGAATGCCTTCACGATGTTCGCGTGGTGGGGCTTCAACCAGTGGCTGCCCGCCTACCTTCGACTGCCTGCCTCCCGAGGCGGCATCGGGCTCAGCACCTACGCGATGTCCGGGCTCGTTCTGGCGATGCAGGTGGGCATGTGGTTCGGCTACGTGACGTTCGGCTTCATAGCCGACTCGCTCGGCAGGAAGCGCACGTACGTGACGTTCCTGCTATCGGCCGCCATCCTGATGCTCGCCTACGCCGGAACGAGGAATCCGTTGGGACTCCTCTTGCTGGGGCCGTTCGTGGCTTTCTTCAGCACGGGCTATTTCAGTGGGTTCGGTGCCGTGACCGCCGAAATCTACCCGACCGCGATTCGGGCCACCTCGCAGGGATTCACCTACAACATCGGCCGCGTGGCGAGCGCGATCGCGCCGGTCGCCGTCGGGTCGCTGGCCGAGGAGCGCGGATTCGGCGTGGCGCTCTCGATGACCGCGGTCGCCTTCTTCGCGGCGGCAGCCGCGTGGATCTGGATCCCCGAAACCAGGGGCAGGAGACTGCAGTAGAGGGATGACATGTCGAGCAAGGCGCGCCGTCAGAAACTGATCCTGGACACGATTGCCGAGCGGCCGATTACCAGCCAGCAGGAACTGCTGCAGCAGCTGCGGGCATCCGGGTTCAGCGCGACGCAGGCGACGATCTCGCGGGACCTCAAGGACCTGGGCGTGGTGAAGCGCGCCGCCGACGGGACCTACAAGCCGCCGGGCAGGGAGGGTGGAGCAACGCCTCAGGCCGCGATCGCGGCGCTCGCGCGAGCCATGGATCAGTACATGCTGCGAATGGAGCGCTCGCAGCAGATCATCGTTGTCGGCACCGGCCGCGCACAGGCGCAACCGCTCGCCGAAGCGATCGACAGGGCGGCTCTGCCCGAGGTCGTGGGAACCCTCGCAGGCAACAACACCGTCCTCGTGGTCTCGCGCGACGGCGAGACGGCGGCGGCGCTGGTCGCGCGCCTGCAGGGCCTGCTGGCGAAGCAACGGGCTGGCGGTACCGAGCATCGGGATGGTGATAACCTTCCTTGATGGCCCTCGAAGAGTACCGAGCGAGGCGGAACTTCAAGAAGACTCCAGAACCCCCGGGCCGCCCGGCGGCCGCGACGAGGAAGGGCAAGCGCGCCTTCTCGGTCCAGAAGCACCTCGCCAGCCACCTCCACTACGATATCCGGCTCGAGCACCGCGGCGTGCTGCTGTCGTGGGCAGTGCCCAAAGGGCCTTCGCTGGATCCGCGCGAGCGGCGTCTTGCGATGCGCGTGGAAGATCATCCGGTCGAGTACGGGGACTTCGAGGGCGTGATCCCGGAAGGCTACGGCGCCGGCATAGTGCTCTTGTGGGACGCCGGATACTGGGTCCCTGAAGTCGATGACGTCGATCGCGCTCTCGAGAAAGGCGACCTCAAGTTCCGGCTGGAGGGCTACAAGCTCAAGGGTTCATGGGTGCTCGTACGGACGCGCGGGGCCGGCGACCGTGGATGGCTTCTGATCAAGCACCGCGACGAGTGGTCCATCGATACCGAGGAACTGAACATTACCGCATTCGCGCCGCTGAGCGTCAAGAGCAACGGCGACTTCGCCGACGTGCTCGCTGCCGACAATCCTTCCGTGTGGCTGTCGAACAGGCCCGCGCCAGGCGGGCGGGCAGGGGCGATGTTCGAGCGGATCGTCGAGCGCGCGCTGAGCCTGCGCGAGCAGTCGGGAGGCGATAAGCCAGGGCCGACGCCGTCAACGGGGGAATCGTCGGCCGATCCGGGTTCGCCCAGGCGCAGGAGTGTGAGCAACCCGGCGAACGCGGCGGCGGGCCGGGGAGCCGCGCGCAAGCGGAAAGCGGTTGCGCGTACGACGGGATCCGTGCGGCGACCTGCTGCGGCCGGGCGGAAAGCGCCGGCGAGACGAGAAGACGCAGCGCGCCGCAGAGCAGCAGCCGAGAAGACATCCCGGGCGAAAACGCCGCGAGCCAAGCGATGACGCACCCTGTTCAAGTTCGGGCCTGATCCCCGAGCAGCCGACGCGCCAGCACGCCCCAGAGAGCGTAGGCGAGCCGGCGGCGGTCGTGGCGCGCGATGCCGCGGCTCCAGAACTCACCTTCGACCGACTCGCAGCCCGGCGGAATCGTTCCCCGTTCGAGGGGTTCCTTGTGCTCCGCAGCGTATCGGGCGAGCACCGCTTCCGGTGGCCGCGCAGTGTTGGTGATGATGACGTCGACCTGCCGGCCGATCGCATCGCTGACGCGGCTGGTAGCGTCACCGGCGGTGAAGCCTCTCATCCCGCGCCCTTCCGTCAGCAGGTTTGCGACGAAGATGATCGGCCCTTCTACTTTGGAGATTGCCTCGCGCACCCCCTTCACGGCAAAGATCGGCAGCAGGCTCGTGTAGAAGCTGCCGGGGCCGACGATGACTGCATCGAAACCGGTAATGGCGGAAGCGACTTCCGGGTGGATGCTGACCGGCGGGTCCAGCCAGATGCGCCTGACCGAGCCGCCGAGAAGCTGCCCGGCGTCAACCTCCACCTCACCCCGTGTTTCGGACCCGTCTTCGTACTCGGCGCAGACCGCAGCGTGCTCGACGCTCACCGGCCAGACACGTCCCGCGCAGCCGAGCAGGGCGCGAAGGCCGTCGACAGCAGCCAGGAAGTTGCCGCTGTACTGCTCCATCATCGAGAGGAGCAGATTGCCGCCCGTGTGCCCGGCCAACCTCGGGTTCTCCAGCGTAGGCAGCCGGCCGAGCAGGACCCGCCGTGCTTCCGCTTCGTTCCTGGCAAGCGCAAGCGCGCACTTGAGCACGTCGCCGGGGGGGAGCACGCCCAGCTCGTCGCAGAGCTGGCCTGAGCTGCCGCCGCTGTCGAACATCGTCACAACGGCGTTCAGCGAAAGCCAGGGGTTGCGCTTCAGCCCACCGAGCACGCTGGGGAGCCCCGTCCCGCCGCCGAAGCAGCCTACGTTGAGCTGGCGGAGTCGCATCCCGACAATTGTAGCCGTAAACGCGGCCCTCCACGGTACAGCTCATGCATCTGACCCATGCCTGCTGTGCGCACGACGGGATGGAGAACAATGCGGATCTTTCCTGGCCGACCCTATCCTCTCGGGGCTACTTGGGACGGCATGGGTGTCAACTTCGCCGTTTTTTCGGAGCACGCCACGGCCGTCGACCTCTGCCTGTTCAACTCGACCCGGGACCGGCGCGAGGCATTGCGAATAAGGCTGACGGAGCAGACGGACCGGGTCTGGCACGCCTACCTCCCCGATGTTCAGCCCGGCCAACTGTACGGCTACCGTGTACATGGCCCGTACGATCCAGCGTCGGGCCACAGGTTCAACCCGGCAAAGGTTGTCCTCGATCCCTACGCGAAGAGCATCGGCAGGGTGACAAGGTGGAGCGACGAGATGTTCGGGTACAAGGTAGGCAGCCCGAGGGCGGACCTCGAGCTCGACAGCCGCGACAACGCTATGTTCGCCCCGCTCGCGGCGGTCATAGACCCGGCCTTCACGTGGGGTGACGACAAGCCGCCCGCCACTCCTTGGCACGAGACGATCATCTACGAGGCCCACGTGAAGGGCACGACGATGCTCCATCCGGACGTGCCGGAGAGGTTTCGCGGCACGTACCTGGGGCTGACCTCCGACAGCGTGCTCAGGCACTTTCGAGCCTTGGGCGTGACGGCAGTAGAGCTCATGCCCGTCCACCATCACACCGACGAGCGGCACCTCGCGGACCGTGGCCTGACGAACTACTGGGGATACAACACTCTCAGCTTCTTCGCGCCCGAGCTCCGCCACTCGGCCTCGGGCCTCGGCCCCGATTCGGTCCGCGAGTTCAAGATGATGGTGAGGGCGATGCACGATGCAGGGCTGGAGGTCATCCTCGACGTCGTGTACAACCACACGGCAGAGGGAAATCACCTCGGGCCCACACTGTCGCAGCGCGGGATAGACAACCTGTCCTACTACCGCCTCAGGCCGGACGACCTCCGCTACTACATGGATTACACGGGCTGCGGCAACACGTTCAACATGCAGAGCGTGCGCGTGCTGCAGTTGATCATGGACAGTCTGAGGTACTGGGTCACCGACATGCACGTGGACGGGTTCCGGTTCGACCTCGCCAGCGCGCTTGCGCGCGAGCTCCACGAGGTGAACCAGCTCGCTGCGTTCTTCGACATCATCCACCAGGACCCGGTAATCTCACAGGTCAAACTCATTGCGGAACCGTGGGACCTCGGCGAGGGCGGCTACCAGGTGGGGAACTTCCCGGTTGGCTGGACCGAGTGGAACGGGCGCTACCGCGACTCGGTGCGGAGGTTCTGGCGCGGCGACGGCGGGCTGGTGTCTGAGATCGCCACCAGGCTCAGCGGCAGCAGCGACCTCTACGAGCGGAGCGGGAGGCGGCCCTACGCCAGCATCAACTTCATCACAGCCCACGACGGCTTCACGATGCAGGACCTTGTCAGCTACAACGAGAAGCACAACGAGGCCAACGGCGAGGGCAACCGCGACGGGACGAACGACAACCTCAGCTGGAACTGCGGCCACGAGGGCCCGACCGGCGACGCAGGCATCCGCGCACTGCGGGCGAGGCAGAAGCGGAACTTCATGGCCACGCTGCTCTTGTCGCAGGGCGTGCCGATGATCTGCGGCGGAGACGAGTTGAGCAGGTCGCAGGGCGGCAACAACAACGCCTATTGCCACGACAACGAGATCAGCTGGCTGCGCTGGAATCTTTCGCCCGAGGAGCAGGAGTTCTTCGAGTTCACCAAGCGGATGATAGGGCTGCGGCGCTCGAATCCGGTGTTGCGCAGGCGCAGGTTCTTCCAGGGGCGGAGCATCCGCGGTGCGCAGGTCGTGGACATTTCGTGGCTGGGCCCGGACGGGAGAGAAATGACCGACGAGGACTGGAGCGCGGGGGACGCGAAGTGCCTGGGCGTTCTCCTTCCCGGCGACGCCATCGATGAGCGGAACGAACACGGCGAACGTACTGTCGGGGAGACCCTGCTGATCCTGCTCAACGCCGACACAGGCGTCGTCTCGTTCACGCTGCCGGCACACCGCACGAGAATGGAGTGGGAAGAGGTCGTCAACACCGCGAACGGGTTCCACTCGGAAGCGAGATTCCAGGAGAGCGATCAGTACCCGCTCCAGGGGCGATCGCTCGTGGTACTCAGGTTGACAGTGGAACGACGGCGGCGGAAGTCGGACAAGAGGCGGAGCGCCGCGAGCAGGCAGCCGGAGCTGGAACTCGCGGGCGCGAAATGGCCTGGGGCCGAATCGGTGCGCGGTTTAGCGGACGGGCGGGGGGCGCCCGGCAGTGGAACCGACCAGGCCAGGAATGTATAGGCCTGCCGGCCTTCCAGCCGCGGCGGGCGTTCCGCCGCGCGTCGTGATAGAGAGAGTGGAGCCGGAGATCGACGCCGGCCGCTTCCCGGTCAAGCGCACAATCGGCGAACCCGTCGACGTCTCGGCGGACATCTTCGCCGACGCCCACGACCGCATCGCCGCGGTAGTGCGCTATCGCCACCTGCCGCCAGGGTCCGGTTCCCAGCCGGGCGGGTGGATGGAATCGCCGCTCCAGGATCTCGGCTACGACAGGTGGCGCGGGTCGTTCACCGTCGAATCGCGCGGCCGCTACGAGTACACGCTCGTAGCCTGGATAGATCATTTCGGAACACTGGTGGATGACCTCTCGAAGAAGTTCGCAGCGGGGCAGCGAATCGACCTCGACCTGGAGGAGACCGCACTCCTCGTTCTGGAGGCAGCCGAAAGGATACGGTCGAACCGGCCGGCCGAGGCTCTCTTCGCTGGGGCGGCGACCGACCTCTCTCGATGGCTGACCGATGTGGCGTCGCAGCTGCGTGGGCCGATGGATGTTTCTTCGCGCGTGGCGGTCGCGATGTCGGCGCTCCTCCGCCGGGTGATGTTGCGGCACGCGAGCCGCAAGGCGCCCTCTGTCTACGAGCCGATCCTGCACGTGGTAGTCGAGCGCGAGCGGGCGCGTTACGGCGCCTGGTACGAGATGTTCCCGCGGTCGGCCGGCGCCGATCCGGAGCGAAGTGGCACGTTCGCAGAAGCGGCCGCGCGATTGCAGGAGGTGGCAGCCATGGGCTTCGACGTCGTGTATCTGCCGCCGATCCACCCGATAGGCCGCCGCTTCCGGAAAGGTCGCAACAACGCCCTTGTCGCCGGCCCCCGGGACCCGGGAAGCCCGTGGGCCGTCGGCGGGCCGGAGGGCGGGCATACAGCAGTGGAACCCGGGCTCGGGACCATCGCGGATTTCGACCGGTTCGTCGCAGCGGCGAACAGGGCGGGCCTCGAGGTGGCTCTCGACCTGGCTTACCAGGCGTCGCCCGACCATCCGTTCGTGAGGGAGCACCCCGAGTGGTTCCGCCACCGCCCTGACGGCAGCATCCGGTACGCCGAGAACCCGCCAAAGAGGTACCAGGACATCTTTCCGTTCGACTTCGAGTCGAGGGACTGGCACTCGTTGTGGCGCGCGCTCGCTGACGTGGCCCTCTTCTGGATCCGCCACGGCGTGAGGATCTTCCGCGTGGACAACCCTCACACCAAGCCGTTCCGCTTCTGGGAGTGGTTGATCCACACGGTGCGCTCGCGCCACGACGACGTCGTGTTCCTCGCCGAGGCGTTCACGAGGCCCGCGGTCATGCGCCACCTCGCGAAGCTCGGCTTTTCGCAGTCGTACACCTACTTCACATGGCGCAACACGAAGCGGGAGCTGACCGAATACTTCAACGAGCTCACAACGACCGCGGTGCGCGAGTACATGCGGCCCAACCTCTTCACGAACACGCCGGACATACTCCACGAGTACCTGCAGCGTGGCGGCAGGCCCGCGTTCCAGGTGCGCCTGCTTCTCGCCGCGACCCTGGGCGCGAACTACGGAATCTACAGCGGCTTCGAACTCCTCGAGAACCGCGCCGTGCCGGGCACGGAGGAGTACGAGCACTCGGAGAAATACGAGTTCCGCAAGCGCGACTGGAACCGGCCGGGAAACATCAAGGAGCTCGTCGCGACGGTCAACCGGATCCGGCGCGAGAACGCCGCGCTTCATTACGACACGGGTCTGCGGTTCCACGAGACAGACAACGGCGAGCTCATCGCGTACAGCAAGACTTCGCCCCGCGGAGGCAACCGGCTCTTCATGGTGGTGAACCTCGACCCGTTTCACATGCAGCACGGCTGGGTGCGCGTTCCGGCCTCCGACTGGTCGCTTTCAGGGCGCGCCTACCGCATGCACGACCTCGTGACCGACGAGCGTTACGAGTGGCACGGCGAATGGAACTACATCCGGCTGGACCCCACCTTCAGGGTGGGTCACATACTGCGTCTCGAGGCCTGACCGGTCGAACACCCTGGCAGAAACGGCATGAGACGACCCGGCAGCACCGACGACCATCTCTGGTACAAGGACGCGATCATCTACGAGCTTCACGTCCGTTCGTTCTTCGACAGCAGCGACGACGGGACAGGCGACTTCCAGGGGCTGACGCGCAAGCTGGACTACCTTCAGGACCTGGGCGTCACCTGCCTGTGGCTCCTGCCGTTCTACCCATCGCCCTTGAAGGACGACGGCTACGACATAGCGAGTTACGACGACGTCCACCCGGCCTACGGCACGCTCAAGGACTTCAAGCAATTCCTCCGCGAAGCGCATCTCAGGAAGATCCAGGTCATCACGGAACTCGTCGTCAACCACACGTCCGACCAGCACCCGTGGTTCCAGGCCGCCAGGCGAGCGCCGCTCGGAAGCTCGAAGCGCGGCTTCTACGTGTGGAGTGAAACGAACAGGAAGTACGAGGGCGCGAGGATCATCTTCACGGACACCGAGAGGTCCAACTGGACCTGGGACAACGAGGCCGGCGCCTACTACTGGCACCGGTTCTTTTATCACCAGCCCGACCTGAACTTCGACAACCCGAGGGTCCTCAAGGCGATGATCCGCGCGATGCGCTTCTGGCTGGACCTGGGAGTTGACGGCATGCGGCTCGACGCGGTGCCGTACCTCATCGAGCGCGAGGGGACCAACTGCGAGAACCTGCCCGAGACGCACGAGGTCCTGAGGCGGCTGCGGCGCGAAGTGGACGAGAGATACGGGAACCGTATGCTGCTGGCAGAAGCCAACCAGTGGCCAGCGGACGTCCGCTTCTACATGGGAAACGGCGACGAATGCCACATGGCGTTCCACTTCCCCCTCATGCCGCGCATCTTCATGGCGCTGAGGCAGGAGGACCGCTACCCGATAACGGAGATACTCGACCAGACACCCGACATCCCCGGCATCTGCCAGTGGGCTTTGTTCCTGCGCAACCACGACGAGCTGACACTCGAGATGGTGACCGACGAAGAGCGCGACTACATGTACCGCGCCTACGCCGCCGACCCGCAGATGAGGCTGAACATGGGCATCCGAAGGCGGCTGGCCCCGCTCATGGAGAACAACAGGCAGCGGATACAGCTGCTGAACGGTTTGCTCTTCTCGCTGCCGGGAACGCCGATCATCTACTACGGGGACGAGATCGGGATGGGCGACAACATCTACCTCGGCGACCGCAACGGCGTCCGCACGCCCATGCAGTGGACCGGCGACAGGAACGCCGGATTCTCGAGGGCCGACCCGGCCCGACTCTTCGCGCCGCCGATCATGGACGCCGTCTACGGTTACCAGGCCATAAACGTGGAGGCACAAGAACGGTCTCCGTACTCGCTCCTGAACTGGATGAAGCGGATGGTCGCACTGAGGAAGGAGCACCCGATATTCGGGCGGGGAGCCATCCGGTTCATCCCGGTGCGAAACCGAAAGGTCCTCGCCTACGTGAGGTACTCGGGGAACCAGGTGGTTCTCGCCGTTGCGAACCTCTCGCGTACCGTTCAGCCGGCCGAACTCGATCTCGGGGCCTACGAGGGCCTCGTCCCGATGGAAATGCTGGGTCGCACCGAGTTCCCTGCGGTTTCGGACCGGCCCTATTTCCTGACGCTCGGCCCCTACTCGTTCTACTGGTTCGAACTCGTGAAGACACCGGCGCCGATCCTCGCGAGGCTGCCCGAGCCGCTCGCGCCCGAGCCAACCGACGAGGCTCCTGCACTGCTCGCGGGCGGCGCATGGGAGACGATCCTGGAAGGCAACGTCCGACGGCTGCTGGAACGCGACTACCTCGCCGCCTATCTGCAGCGACAGCGGTGGTTCGGAGGCAAGTCGCGAGCGATCGCCGGCGCGGAGATAGCCGACTGGGGGCTGCTCCGCCAGGGGCCGGAGCCGGTCTTCGCGACGATCGTCGACGTCCGCTACGAGGATGGAGGCCGTGAGACCTACTTCGCGCCGGTTGGACTGAAGAGCGGCACCGCAGCCGACGAGATTCTACGCCAAGCGCCCGAGGCCGTTGTGGCCCGGCTGAAGGGAGCGCGAAAGGGCGTCATGCATGACGCATCGGCCGGCGAGGAGCCTGCCGGCGCGATGCTCACGCTGGTTGCCCGCGAGGGCCGGGTGCCGATGAAGGGAGGAATGCTGTCGGCATACAGAACAGCGATCTGGCAGCCCGACAGCACCCCGGGGGCCCTCCCGCTTTGCCGCCCGGGGCGGAGCGGGCCCGAACAGAGCAACACCTCGTTCGTCTACGGCGACGAGATCATCATGAAGCTGATGCGGCGGGTGGAGACCGGCCCTAACCCCGAGGTGGAGGTCCAGCGCCACCTCGCCGAAAGAAGACACTTCCCGCGAGTGCCTGCTTTCCTCGGCGGCCTCCGATACGAGCGAACGGCCACAGGTACCGCCGACCTGGCCATACTGCAGACCTTCGTGAAGTCGCAGGCAACGGGCTGGGAGCATGCCGTCGAGGAGGTACGCCGGTTTTTCGACCGGGCGACGTCGGTCGCTGACATGCTGTCAGTCCCGCGACCGCCGCTGGATCAGTTCGCTGCCGGCGAGCAGGTGCAGGCTGCGCAGCCGGTCGTCGACACCCTCGCCGGCTACCTGGTCTCGGCCCGGCTGCTCGGCGAGCGGACTGCGGGCCTGCACTCGGCGCTCGCCGACCCCGACGCCCCGGAATTCTCTCCGGAGCCTCTGGATACGTCACACCTTCTCGAGCTGCAGTCGAGGATGAGCAGCGACGTTCAGGTAACGCTGGACTTGCTGAACCGCCACATCGATCGCCTGCCGGCCGCCGATGTGCCGCGTGCCGAGGCTCTGCTTTCGGCCCGGGCGAGGCTCGTGTCGGTCTTCGAGCAGCTTTCCTCGCTGTCCTCGGTCGGCTCGCGCATACGGGTGCACGGCGACTTGCACCTGGGTCAGACATTGTGGGCGGCGGGCGACGTGGTGTTCCTCGACTTCGAGGGGGAACCGATGCGGCCGCTCGAGGAGCGCCGAGGGAAGCACTCGCCGCTCAAGGACGTGGCGGGGATGATGCGATCGTTCGCCTACGCATCGGGCGCCGCGCTGATGGCGCAAGCCGCGGGGGCATCTGAGCGTGATCGGTTGAGGCCTCTCGCCGCCATCTGGCACACATGGGTTGGCGGCTTGTTCCTGAACGTATATCGCTCGTCGATCGGGCCGGACCTCGTGCCCGGCGACTCGCACGACTTCACAGCGCTGCTTCGCTCGTACTTGCTGGAGAAGGCGCTCTACGAGCTCCGCTACGAGCTGGGACATCGCCCCGATTGGGTCGGGATACCTCTTTCGGGCCTTGTCGAGCTCATCGATCCGGAGTTGACGCCATGAACCGGAAACGAGGACCGTTGGGCGGCGGCCGGCGGCGCTATCAGCCCCGCTTCGGCGCCTGGCCCGAGCGTGGCGGCACCCGCTTCAGCGTCTGGGCACCGGCGGCAAGCCGGGTGCGCCTGGCGATCGAACGTGGAGCCGACGGGAAGTTGCATGCGCTGGAACGTGGCGAATCGGGAATCTGGGCGGCTTTCGTAGAGGGAGCGGGGCCAGGCACAAGGTACTTCTACCGACTGGACGACCTTCCATCGATGCCCGATCCCGCTTCGCGGTTCCAGCCACTCGGCGTACACGGCCCTTCAGAGGTCGTCGCGGTTGCCGAGTTTCCCTGGTCGGACTCCTCGTGGCATGGCGTCCCGCTCGAGCGGCTGGTCTTCTACGAGCTTCATGTAGGCACGTTCACGCGGGCTGGAACGTACGACGCGGCAACAAAGCGGATCCCTTACCTCGCTGACCTCGGCGTAACGGCCATAGAGCTGATGCCGCTGGCCGAATTCCCCGGCACCCGCAATTGGGGCTACGACGGGGCTGCTATTTTCGCCCCGGCCCACGAGTACGGACACCCGGACGACCTGCGCTCGTTCGTGGACCGGGCCCATGCTGCCGGCCTGGCCGTGTTCCTTGACGTTGTCTACAACCACCTCGGACCTGACGGCGCCTACCTGGCCGTGTTCGTACCGCCTTTCTTCTCCTCCGTCCACGCCAGCCCGTGGGGCGAGTCGGTCAACCTGGACAAACCTGGAAGCGGGATGGTCAGGGAGTTCCTGCTCGAAAACGTCAAATACTGGCTCAACGAGTTCCACTTCGACGGCTTGAGACTCGACGCCACCCATGCTCTGGTCGACGAAAGCCCTCGACACTTCCTCGCCGACGTGGCCGCGTCTGTGCACTCGGTGAAGCCGTTCAATCGGCTTGCCGTCGCCGAGGACGACCGGAACCTCGTGACCCTCATCCGCTCGCCAGAAGAAGGAGGCTACGGCCTCGACGCGGTGTGGGCCGACGACTTCCACCACCAGGCCCACCGGATGGTGACCGGCGAGGCGGACGGATACTACCGCGACTACGACGGTACGCCGGCGGACCTCGCCAGAACGATTGCCGACGGCTGGCTCTTCCAGGGCCAGCACTCGGAGCACCTCGGGGGACCGCGAGGCACCCCGCCAACTGGTGTGAGCCCAGAGCGGTTGGTCATCTGCCTTCAGAACCACGACCAGGTGGGCAACCGGGCATTTGGCGAGCGATTGAACCACCTGGTGGATGCTGCCACCTTCCGCGCGGCTTCGGTTCTCCTGCTTCTCTCGCCGCAGACTCCGCTCCTGTTCATGGGACAAGAATGGGCTGCTGGAACACCCTTCGTGTATTTCACCGACCACGAGGAATCGCTCGGGACGCAGGTGACAGAGGGGCGGCGCCAGGAGTTCGCGCATTTCGAGGCATTCTCGGACCCGCATCAGAGGGGACGCATTCCTGATCCGCAGCAGGCAGCATCTTACGAGTCGAGCAGGCTCTGCTGGGAGGAAATCGACCAAGAGCCGCACGCTTCCACGCTGCGGCTGTACCGCACTCTCCTTCACCTTCGAGCACAAAACCTCGCCACCGGGTCCGGCCCTGAAGCGGCTCACGGGGCGTTCGAGTTGGACGGGGACACGTTGCTCGTGTGGAGGATCGGTCGCCAACGCAGGCCGATGGCGCTCATCGTGAGGCTCCGCGGCGCCGACGAGACGACGGTGTCGGTGCGGGCGGCCGACCTGCCGCCTGCCACGGGCCCGACGGGTGGAAACCGCACTGGTTGGAGGTTGCTTCTGACGACTGAAGACCCGCTTTACGCGCCAGACCCTCATCCGCCGGTTCTCGAGGTTGCAAGGGACCGTCTGCTGGTGCGGTTCGCGCGGCCGTCAGCGGTCGTTCTTCTGGCAGGCAGCGAGGTGGGGTCCTTTGACTGCGATGCTGGCCCGCAAAGTGGCCTTTTTGTACAGCGGAAGGTGCGGTGAAGTCGGGAGGTGATACCGATGACGGATGCCGAATCGCTCGTGCCGGGGCCGGCCAGCGCCGCGCGACCGTGGTACGTACCCGTCAGCACGTATCGAATGCAGTTCCATGCCGGGTTTCGGTTCGCGGATGCGTCTTCGCTCGTGCCTTACCTGAGCCGCCTCGGCATAACGACCTGCTACTCCTCCCCTTACCTGATGGCGAAGCCTGGCAGCCTGCATGGCTATGACATATGTGACCACAACCGGCTGAACCCGGAGCTCGGGACGACCGAAGACTACGCGAGATTCACTTCTGCCCTCCAGGCTCACGGGATGGGCCAGACGCTCGACTTCGTTCCGAACCACATGGGAATCGATCCCGAGACGAATCCCTGGTGGCACGACGTCCTCGAGAACGGGCCATCGTCGATCTACGCCAGGTTCTTCGACATCGATTGGTTCCCCTTGAAGGAGGAACTGCGCGTCAAGGTCCTTCTGCCGATCCTGGCCGATCAGTACGGGCAAGTGCTCGAGCGCGGAAACCTGCATCTCTCGTTCGAGAACGGGGGGCTTGCGCTCGGCTATCAGGGACAGCACCTGCCTGTGAACCCTGGGCAGGCGACCAAAGTGTACCGACACGGGCTGGAACGACTCGTGGAGCGCCTGGGCGAGGACAACGAGCACGTGCGCGAATTCCTCAGCGTCATTACAGCCCTGACCAACCTGCCGCCCTACCAAGAGACGGGTCCGGAACGCATGGCCGAGTGCAGGCGCGAGAAGGAGGTCGCCAGGGAGCGCCTGGCGCGCCTGGTCGAGCAGTCGCGTGAGATTCACGCGCACATCCTGGAAGCGATCGAGGTCTTCAACGGCCGGCCCGGCGAACCGCGATCGTTCGACCTTCTCCACGACCTGTTGGAGGCACAGGCGTACCGCCTGGCTTTCTGGCGCACGGCCGCGCACGAGATCAACTATCGCAGGTTCTTCGACATAAACGCGCTGGCCGGCCTGCGCATGGAACGACGCGAGGTCTTCGGCGCCACGCACGTGCTGGTGGCCGAGCTGATACGGACGGGCAGGGTCAACGGCCTGCGCATCGATCACTCCGACGGCCTCTTCGACCCCCGCCAGTACTTCCGGAGGTTGCAGGAACTGGCCGCTGGTTCAGCCCCGCCCGGGACCGGCGCGAGTAGCGGGCTGTACGTGGTCGCCGAGAAGATCCTGACAAGTGGCGAGGAAGTGCCTCCGTCGTGGCCCGTATGCGGGACGACCGGCTACGAGTTCCTCAACCAGGTCAACGGCCTTTTCGTCGACCCGGCCGGGGCGCGCGAACTCCACCGGATCTATCGCCGCGCCAGCGGGCTGCCGCACTCGTTCGACGAGGTTGCCTACCAGTCGAAGAAGCTCATCACCGAGAGTTCGCTCGCGAGTGAACTCAACGTCCTTGCTGACGCATTGAACCGCATATCGGAGAGGAACCGCCGGTCCCGCGATTTCACGCTCAACAGCCTGCGCCGGGCACTGGAGGAAGTGGTCGCCTGTTTTCCTGTCTACAGGACGTATGTCGACACCGAAGGCTGGTGTCCCGAAGACCGCAGGGTCATAGTTGCGGCGGTGGATCGCGCCATGCGGAGAAACCCGGCGATGGAATCCTCCATCTTCGAATTCATTCTGGAGGTCCTCCTGCCCCGGAAACCGGCCGATGGCGAGGCGCAAGAACCGGCTGCCAGCCCCAGCGATGCTTCGGATGGGCCCGATCCTCGCGCCGCCGCGCCGCGTTGGACGGACGATCGGCGCCGGGCCTACCCGCTTCCGGACCGCGACCAGTACGAAGAGCGCCTCGTTTTCGCGATGAAGTTCCAGCAGTACACTGCCCCGGTCCAGGCAAAGGGAGTCGAGGACACCGCCTTCTACCGCTACAACGTCCTCGTCTCGCTGAACGAGGTGGGCGGCGACCC
Organism: Vicinamibacterales bacterium; assembly: GCA_041947015.1. Lineage (GTDB taxonomy): Bacteria > Acidobacteriota > Vicinamibacteria > Vicinamibacterales > Fen-181 > JBHGBL01. The sequence goes on along the minus strand of JBHGBL010000003.1, from coordinate 144,385 downwards.
CGGCCGCATCGGCAGGCCTGTCGAGGAGTTCCACTCGATGAACCGGCGGCGCCTCGAGCGGCTGCCGTTCGAAATGCTCACGACGGCGACGCACGACACGAAGCTGGGCGAAGATGTCCGGGCGCGAGTGGACGTGCTGTCGGAAGTACCCGGCGAGTGGGCCCGTACGCTTTCGAGGGCGATGCGGATGAACGCGCACAACCGGATGCAGGCAAACGGCAGCCTCGCGCCGGATCGCAACGATGAGTACCGCTTCTACCAGGTGCTGCTCGGGATCCTGCCGCCGCGGCCGGACAACGATCTCGCCCCGCCCGATGCAGGAGAGGGGACCGGAGATCTGGTCGGTCGCCTGCGCGAGTACATGCTGAAGGCTGCCCGCGAAGCGAAGGTCCATACGAGCTGGATCAACCCCAACGAAGCCTACGAACAGGGCATGGCAGCCTTCGTCGAGCGCTCGTTGACAGGACCGGCCACGAAGCGATTCCTCGCCGCGCTCGAACCCCTCCGCCGTCGCGTGGCGCGGCTCGGCGCTCTCAACTCCCTTTCCCAAGTCTTGTTGAAGGCGACCTCGCCCGGAGTGCCGGACTTCTACCAGGGTACCGAGCTGTGGGATCTTTCGCTTGTCGACCCGGACAACAGGCGCCCGGTCGATTACGCGTCGAGGATCCGCCTGCTCGACATCATGGAGGAAGCGCTTTCTTTCGCGGACGTGAACGTTCGGCCCCCGGACCCGGGCCGGCAGAAGGGCTTAGTCGCGGGTTTGCTGGATACCTGGTGGGACGGCCGGATCAAGCTGTTCCTGACGGCGGCTGCACTCCGGTTGAGGCGTTCGCGGCCGGACCTCTTCCTCGAGGGAGAGTACGTACCCATCCCGGCGGCCATCGCAGTCCCCGCATCCGCCGTCTCATTCGCGCGCGCTCGCCACGACGCTGCCGTCGTTGTGATCGTTCCCCGGCTCGTTGCCGCCATCGACGCTCCAGGCTTCCCGAAGGGTGACGTCTGGGGAGCATCTTACGTCTCGCTGCCGCAGGGCCTTGCCGGCCGTAGGTTCCGCAACCTGCTCACAGGAGAGGTGCACTCGCCCGAATCCGCGGAGGGCGCCCCGGCGCTCCGGCTCAGGGGAGTCTTCCGGACCTGCCCGGTGGCGCTCCTCTGGGCAGCGGGCCCAACGAACTGAGCGCCTCCACAGTCCCAGGTCAGCAAATTCTCGGAAGCTGTTCGCCGGTGAGCATATCCATGATGCGGGTCGAGCCCGAGCGGGTCGCGAGCGTGACGGGCGGGACCGCTTCAGCGGTAACCAGGCCGACACGCGCGCTCGCGGCGCTCACCTCGTGACGCCTCAGAACTTCGATCGCGAGGTCCGCGTCCCGTTCCGGAACGAACGCCACGAAGCGTCCCTCGTTGGCCACATAGAGCGGGTCGAAGCCGAGCAGCTCGCACGCACCGAGCACCTCGTCACGGACCTCGATGAGCGACTCCTTCAGCCGTATGCCGAGGCGGGCGCCGGAAGCGAGCTCGTTCAACGCGCTCGCCAGGCCGCCGCGGGTCAGGTCGCGCATGCAGTGCACCTCGACACCGGCGGCGATCATGTCCATGACAGGGCGGACGAGCGGCGCGCAGTCGCTCTCGATCGGGCTCTCGAAGGCGAGATCCTCGCGCACCGCCATGACGGCGATGCCGTGCCGGCCCAGGTCGCCGCTCACGATGACGGCATCGCCGGCCCGGATCGACGAGGGCCGGATCGTGAGACCGTGCTCGATCACTCCGACGCCCGCGGTGCTGATGAACACTCCGTCGGCTTTCCCGCGGTCCACGACCTTCGTGTCGCCAGTGACTATGGAAACGCCTGCAGCATCGGCCGCATGGCGCATCGAAGCAACTATCCTGTCGAGCGTCTCGACGGGCAGACCCTCTTCGAGTATGAAGGCCGCGCTGATTGCCAGCGGCCTCGCCCCGGACATGGCAAGGTCGTTCACCGTTCCGTTCACCGCGAGCGAACCGATGTCCCCACCCGGAAAGAAGAGCGGGCGGACGACGTAGGAATCCGTGGTGAAGGCGAGCTTGGTTCCCGCCGCCTCGAGCGTCGCCGAATCGTGGGCGGACGACATGTCCGAGGGCCCGAACCTGTGCAGGAACACGCGCTCGATCAGGTCGTGCATCAGCCGCCCGCCGCCACCGTGTGCCATGACAACGTGAGAGTAGCGTCCGATCGGGATGGGACACAGCATGGGGATTGCGATCTACGATCCTCCGGCCCTGTGCCTGTAGTACGCAGCGCAGGCGCCTTCGGAAGACACCATTGGCGCGCCAAGCGGCCGTTCGGGAGTACATTCGGTGCCGAAGGCCGGGCACTGTGGCGGACGCTTGACGCCTCGAAGGACGTCGCCGCTCATGCACACGGTGGAAACCGCGGCCGGAGCGATGCCGAGATCGAAGCGCGCCATCGCGTCGAACTGCCGGTAGCCGGCCCTCAGGCCGAGACCGCTTCGGGGTATTACTCCCATTCCGCGCCAGTTGCGGTCTGCCGGCTCGAACACCTCTTCCATGAGGCGCCGGGCGTGCACGTTTCCTTCTCTCGTCACCGACCGGCCGTATGCGTTCACCACGTCGAACCGGCCTTCCTCGAGCTGCCCGACACAGAGGTGGATCCCGCGAAGGATGTCCACGGGCTCGAAGCCCGTGACGACGATGGGGACGCGGTACCTCGCCGCAATCGGGAAGTACTCGTCGTATCCCATCACCGTGCACACGTGGCCGGCCGCGAGGAACCCCTGGACCCGGTTGTCGGGGGAACTGAGGATCGCCTCCATCGCAGGGGGCACGGTCACGTGCGCCACGAGCACGCTGAAGTTCCGAACGCCGCGGGCGCGCGCCTGATAGACGGCCATTGCGTTGGCCGGCGCGGTCGTTTCGAAACCAACCGCCAGGAAGACCACCTCGCGGTCGGGTTGGCGCTCTGCGAGCGCGAGTGCGTCGAGCGGAGAATACACGGTGCGCACGTCGCCGCCTGCGGCCTTCACCGAAAGCAGGTCGGAGGCGCTCCCAGGAACCCGCAGCATGTCGCCGAACGAGCAGAGAGTGACACCGGGCCGGCGCGCCAGCGCCACGGCAGCATCGATCGTCTCGATGGGCGTCACGCACACCGGGCAACCCGGCCCGTGGACGAGCGTCAGCGACGATGGCAGCAGGCGGTCGAGCCCGTGCTTCAGGATAGCGTGGGTCTGCCCCCCGCAGATTTCCATGATCGTCCAGGGCTTCGTCGCTCGCGCGCCTATGGCGGCGGCGAAACGCCCGACTGCTCCTTCGTCGCGGTACTCCGTGACGAACTTCAACTCGGCCTCTCCCCGCCATCACCGCCGAGCTCCTCGACCTGCTCGCCGCCGATGGCTTCCAAGCACTCGAACACCTGCCGCGCTTCCGTCTCGTCGAGCACGTTCAGCGCAAAGCCCACATGGACTATGACGTAGTCTCCGACCTTGGCCTCTGGCACGTAGGCGAGGCTGACGTCCTTGACCACGCCGCCGAAGCTGACCCGTGCCGTCTTCGACAGCGGCTCGTCACCGCTCGTGCTGAGGATCTTCCCGGGAACCGCCAGGCACACATTGGCCTCCTAGCTGCGCTCAAGGCCGTGTGCCCTGAGCCACCTCACCGCCGCAACCACCTGTCCCAGCGCGACGCCGCCGTCGTTCGGCGGAACGCGCTGGTGCCACGCCGGGCGAAACCCATCCTCGCTCAGCCGCGCGACGGAGCGCTCCAGCAGGTACCGGTTCTGGAAGCATCCGCCCGTCAGCACGACCCGCTCGCGTCCCACAAGGCGCGCGACCTCTACAATTGACTCGATCAGGCAGTTGTGAAAGCGCGCGGCTACAATCTGGGTATCGACGCCCGCGCGCACGTCCTCCAGTATCGCGCGGAACATCGGTTCCCAGTCAACCACAACAGGCGCGGCGCCGCCGGCAACCGGGCCTTCGCGGGTGACCCGGGCCGGGTAAGACTGGTACGAATCGGCTGTGGCGTCGTGCGCGGCACGTTCGGCTGCGAACTCCAGTTCCATGGCCGCCTGCCCTTCGTACCGAACGCGGGGCCGGCCGAACGCCAGGAAGGCAGCGGCGTCGAAGAGGCGCCCGGCGCTCGACGTCCGGATCACGTTCGTGCCCGTCGCGAGCATCCTTTCCAGGATGCGCAGCTCTGGCTGAAGGAACCCGCGGTCGAACACTTTGCTGGCAACGTCGAGCCTTCCGCCCTCCATTTCGTACAGAACCCCGAGCGCGGCGCGCCGCGGTTCTCGGACCGCCTGGTCACCGCCTGGCAGCGGGAAGCACCTGAGGTGTCCCGCGCGCTCGAAGCCCGTCTCGTCCACGATGAGGAACTCTCCGCCCCAGATCGTCCCGTCCGGCCCGAGGCCAGTCCCGTCCCAGGAGACCCCAAGAACCTCTCCCTCGAGCTCGTTCTCTGCCATGCACGACAACACGTGCGCATAGTGGTGTTGGACCTCGACGACTGGCAGGCCGAGGCCGTGCGCGAAAGCCGTAGAAATGTAACCCGGGTGCAGGTCGCACCCCACGGCGGCCGGTTCGACCCGGTAGAGGCGGCGCAGGCTGTCGAGCACCTCGCGGAACGCGCCGTACGCCTCGCGGGTTTCCAGGTCGCCGACGTGCTGACTGAGAAACACGTTGTCGCCGGCGCTGACAGCAACGGTGTTCTTGAGGTGCGCCCCTACGGAGGCCACCTGGGGTGGCGCCGGCCGGAGCGGCACGGGCAACGGAGCGTACCCACGGGCGCGCCGCAGCACCAGCTCCCGCCCGACGACGATCCGGACGATGGAGTCGTCCACGTGGCGGGCAATCGGCCTGTCGTGAACGAGGAACAGGTCGGCCAGGCCGGCAAGGCGCTCGAGCGCTTCGGCCTCGTCTGTGCAGATGGGCTCGTCCGAGCGGTTGCCGCTCGTCGCCACCACGGGGAACTGCAGGTCTCCGAGCAGCAGGTGGTGGAGTGGAGTGTAAGGGAGCATCACTCCCAAATAGGGATTCCCGGGAGCCACGCCCTCGGCGACCCGTACGGGCCTGCCTCCACCATCCCGGCGCCTCAGCAGGACGATTGGCGCCTCGGGGGACAGGAGGAGACGCTCTTCGAGGGGCTCCACTTCACAATCCTCGGCCACGGCCGCGATCGACGGGTACATTAGCGCAAAGGGCTTCTCTTCCCTGGCCTTCCTGGCTCGGAGCCGGGCCACTGCTTCTTCGCTTCGGGCGTCGGCAACGAGGTGAAAGCCGCCGAGACCCTTGATGGCCGCCACTTTGCCGCCTTCGATCGCACGTTCAGCCTCTCTGAGCGCAGCATCGCCGGCGGACAGTAGCGCCCCGCCGGGGGCCAGCAGCCGCAGGCCCGGACCGCAGAGTGGGCAGGCGTTCGGCTGGGCGTGGAACCGGCGGTCGGCCGGATCCTCGTACTCCCGCCTGCAATCCTCGCACATGGCGAAGCCCCGCATGGTAGTGTTCGGGCGATCGTATGGAAGCTCCTCGATTATCGAGAACCTCGGGCCGCAGTTGGTGCAGTTCGTGAACGGGTAGCGGAAGCGGCGGTTCAGGGGGTCGGAGATTTCGCGAAGACAGTCGCCGCACGTTGCGATGTCGGGGAGAACCAGCGCAGTGGCGGCGCCCCCCGGGTCGCTTTCCCTGATCGAGAAACCGCTGTACCCGACCGGGTCGAGAAAGCTGGTTTCCAGGCTCTGAACCACCGCGCGGGGAGGAGCGTCGCGCGCGAGGCGAAGGATGAAACTCCGAAGCAGCTCGGCGTCTCCCTCAATCTCGACCGTGACGCCTTGCGACGAGTTGTTGACCCAGCCGTCGAGACCGAGCTCCCGCGCGAGACGGTACACGAAAGGCCGGAACCCCACGCCTTGGACCGCGCCGCGGACGGCGAGCCTGGCCCTCTGTCGTCCCTCTCCGTGACCGGCGAAACGCTCTGTCATTCTGTGTCCACTGTATCGAAGGGCGGCGAGTTTTGCACGGCCGAGGCCGTTGGGCTGTCGCCGGCTTCGGGCGCACCGGACGAACCGAACACCTCTAAAACAGTTGAAACGGCCGACTGCGCTTCCGGTAGAATGATGGTTCCTACCTGCCCCCTTTTCACGGTGTGATCATGAACGTATTCGTACTGAACTGCGGTAGTTCGTCGCTGAAGTTCCAGATCATCAGGACCGACCCTGCCCTGATCGAGCAGGACGCCGACCAGCAGCTGGCCAAAGGGCTGGTCGAACGGGTCGGAAGCGAAGCGATCATCTCGCTCCAGGCCGAGGACAGACCACCCCAGAAAGGCGCGGCTCCGCTTCGCGACCACCGCGCCGCGCTGGCCCACGTCATCAAGTGGGTGACGGCCCCGGAGACCCGGATACCAGGCATCGCTTCCCTCGAGGACATTCACGGGGTGGGACACCGTGTCGTTCACGGCATGGAGCGGTTCAATCGGTCCATGCGCATAACACCGGAGGTCATCGCCGGAATCCAGGATTGCATCGACATCGCGCCGCTTCACAACCCGGCGAACCTCAAGGGCATCTACGCGGCACAGGAGCTCTTCGGCCCGAACGTCCCACAGGTGGCCGTCTTCGACACTGCATTCCACTCGACGATGCCGGAGGTTTCATATCTCTACGCCATCCCGTACCAGCTTTATCGCAGGTTCAAAATACGCAAGTACGGCTTCCACGGCACCTCGCACCGCTACATCGCCTTCCGCTACCGCAAGTTGACCGGCAAGTCGCGCGCTGACACCAACATCATCACGCTCCACCTGGGCAACGGTTGCTCGGCATGCGCCATCAAGGGAGGCAAGTCCTTCGACACCACGATGGGCATGACGCCGCTCGAGGGCCTGATGATGGGCACGAGGTCCGGGGACATCGACCCGACGGTCATCGACTTCCTGATGCACAAGGAAGGCAGCAGCCTCGACGAGGTGTTCTCGGTGCTGAACAAGAGGTCCGGTCTGCTGGGGATCTCGGGCCTGACCAACGACATGCGCGACCTCGAGATCGAGGTCGAGGAGCACCAGGACCGGCGTGCCCTGCTCGCGATCGAGATGTTCTGCCACCGGGTGAAGAAGTACCTCGGCGCCTACATCGCGGAGATGAACGGGACCGACGCCATCTGCTTCGCGGGAGGGATAGGCGAGAACGCCGTCGACATCCGCCGCCGCATCCTCCAGAACCTGGAATGGCTCGGCATCGAGCTCGACCAGGAGAAGAACCGACAGGCGGTCGGCAAGGAGATGCTCATAAGCTCCGAGAAGAGCCGGGTGCCGGTTTATGTCATCCCGACCAACGAGGAACTCATCCTGGCGCGCGACACGGTCCGCTGCGTGATGAACCTGCCGGCGCCCAGCTAGGAGTCGCCAAGGCGGGGCGTCGAAGAGGCGCCCCGCTCCACCACAACAGCCCCACGAGGGGAAAGAACCCATGAGCGAGAACCAGTTCACTGCCGTGATGCGCCGGAAGGCCGCCGCGAGGAAGCTCGTTGCGGCATTCCCGGACGCCGAAGACCTGCGCGTACTGTCCGCCGCGGCGACGCTGCGTGACCAGGCAATTGCGCGCCCCGTCCTGGTGGGGGCCGAAGCCGCCATTCGGCAGATTGCGGCCGCCAATTCGGTCGACCTCGGCGGGATCGAGATCGTGGATCCTGCGAAGAGCGCCCGCTTCGAAACCCACGTGGACAGGTTGTACGAAAAACGCCGCGAGAAAGGCTGGACCAGAGAGCAGGCCTGCCAGGCCGCCGCGACTCCGCTGTACTACGCGGGCCTCATGCTCGATGCCGACGAGGTTCAGGTAGTAGTCGGCGGCAACGTTTCATCCACGGGCGACGTGATACGAGCGGCGATCCACACGGTCGGGGTGGCTCCCGGCATCTCTATCGTGAGCAGCTACTTCATAATGGTCCTGGGCGAGCGGCTGCTCTGCTTCGCCGACTGCGCCGTCAATCCGGATCCCACGGACATTCAGCTCGCCGACATCGCGATCACGTCTGCGAGGAACTTCCAGGCGGTGACGGGCGAGCAGCCGCTGATCGCCATGCTGTCGTTCTCGACGAAGGGCAGCGCCTCGCACCCACACGTCGAGAAGGTCCAGCGAGCGACGGCTCTGGTCAAGGAACGCGCGCCGGACCTCCCGGTCGACGGCGAGCTGCAGGCGGATGCCGCTCTCGTGGCTTCGATCGGCCAGCGCAAGGCTAAAGGTTCGCCGGTCGCAGGCCGTGCCAACGTCCTAATCTTCCCCGATCTCGACGCCGGCAACATCGGCTACAAGCTGACCGAGCGTTTGGGCGGCGCGGAAGCCGTCGGGCCGATCGTGCAAGGCCTGAACAAGCCCTACTGCGACCTCTCACGCGGCTGCAGCGTCGACGACATCGTCAACGTCGCCGCAATATGCAGCTTGATGGCGTGAAGCGCGCATGTCGTATGTCGCATGTCGTATACCGGCGTCGTGGAACTCGGCTGGAAGCGTCCGCGACACTCGGTCTGCGACATGCGATCTACGGTCTGCGACATACGATTCCTCCGACCGCAAGCACAGGACCCATGTCTCTGATTGAATCTCTCTTGCCGGAGTACGACCACGAGATGGGGACCACCAGGAAGTTGTTGGAGAGGGTTCCCGAGGAACGCTTCGCGTGGGCACCGCACGAACGATCGATGACCCTCGGGCGGCTCGCCACGCACCTCGCCGAGATCCCGGCCTGGGTCGAGATCGCGGTAAGCCATGCAGAGTTCACCATGGACGCTGGTTCGTACACGCCGAGGTGCTTGACGTCGAGAGCCGAACTGCTCGCCCGCTTCGACACGGGCGTCAAAGCAGGACGCACTATCATGGCGGGCAGGACGGACGCGGAGATGCTGGCGACGTGGACTCTAAAACGAGGTGAAGAGCCCCTGTTCAGCCTGCCGAAGATCGGGGTCATCCGTGCCTGGGTCATGAACCACTCCATTCACCACCGCGGGCAGCTGTCTGTCTACCTGCGCCTGGTCGGGGTACCCCTGCCGTCGATCTACGGGCCAAGCGCCGACGAAGCATGACCGAGGGCCGCCGCCGCGCCGCCTCGCTCGCCCGGAGTTTCGCCTGGGCGGGCCTCGCAGTGTTGTTCGTGGCGCTGGCTGTGCTCAACAGCGGAGGGTACCGCTACGGCGTCGGCGACCAGGCCTTCTACCTGCCCGCCGTGCTCGCACACGTCGATGGGAACCTGTTCCCACGCGATCGCGCTCTCATAGAGGCGGAAGACAGCCTCAACCTCGCGACGAGGGCCATCGGCTGGCTCTCGAGGGAGACCCAGGTGCCCCTGCCGCCGCTGTTTCTGGCCCTCCACGTCCTCGCGTTGCTGCTTCTCTTCGGCGGGACGGCATTGCTCGGCTGCAGCTTGTATCGTTCGGGATGGACCGTCGCAACCCTGGAAGTCGCGATGACGTTTCGTCACCGGATAACCCTCACTGGCGCCAACACGCTCGAAGGCTACTTCCATCCGAGGCTACTCGCCTTCGCGGTGGGTGTGCTGGCACTGGCCGCGGCACTTCGGGGCCGCTCTCGCCTGGCACTCCTCCTCGTGGCATCAGCCGGGCTGGTGCACCCGACCACCGCGCTGTGGTTCGGGGTCCTGGTCGGAATCGCGGTGCTCGTTTCGGAGCCGGCCGAACGCAGGCTCTTCGCCGCAATCGCAGCTGTCGCCGGCGCCGCCTCGGCCTGGCTGGTGCTCCTTGGACCATTCGCCAACCGGCTCGGGAGAATCGACGAGAGGTGGTACGCGCTGCTGTCTGCGAAGGACTACCTGTTTCCCAACGAGTGGCCACTTCACGCCTGGCTGGTGAACCTGGCCTGCCCGGCGCTCGTCGGCGCCACCTTCCTCTACCGCAGGAAGATCGGCGCCGTCGTTCCGCGGGAAACGGGCCTGGCGGCGGGGGTGCTCGCGCTCACCGCGCTATTCCTCGCGTCGCTGCCGTTCCTCGCGGCGCGCGTAGCCTTCGCCGTCCAGCTCCAGACCTCGCGCGTCTTCTGGATAGCCGATTTCGCTGCGACGGCCTGCATCACCTGGCTGATCGCGGAGGCCTCGACATCTCTCAATCCGTCTGCGCCAACCTCGCGGCGGAGGGCCGCAGTCTTCGCCGTTCTGGCCCTTGCGGCGCTCGCGCGAGGCGCCTGGGTGACCTTCGTCGAGCATCCGGAAAGAAGCGTCGTCGAGATGGATCTGGCACCGGGGGACTGGCACGACGCGATGGCTTGGATAGCGTCGGCGGAGCCGAAAACACACGTCCTCGCGGACCCCGGCCACGCGTGGCGTTACGGCACGAGCGTGCGGGTGAGTGCGCGGAGGGACGTCTTCCTGGAGGAAGTCAAGGACACCGCCATCGCCATGTACTCGCGCGAGGCAGCCGAACGGGTCATTGAACGTGTCGCGGCAACGGCGGACTTCAGAGAGATGACGGAGGCCGAGATCCGGGAGATGGCACGCAAGTACGATCTCCATTACCTCGTCACTGAGAGGACGATGGCTTTCCCGCTGGCCTATGGCAACGCCAGGTTCAAAGTGTATCGGTTGAACAGGACCGAGTGAATCGCGGTCGAGGACTGGAGCGCCCGAAAGGAGACCCTCGGGATAGAGGCTCAGAGGGACCGCCGTGATTCTCTGTGGGGGCGGGCGCTGTTCTTCGCCGAGGTCTGCGGCGGGCGAACGCCTACGGCAGGAGCTCGAGGACCTCTGCGAGTCGTGGCGCGCCCGCCATCGCCCCAACGCGCCTGCAGCTCGCTGCGGCAGCGGCGCAAGCGAACCGGAGCACCTCGGCGATTTCCTTTCCAGCGAGCAGCGCGTAGATGAAACCGGCACGAAACACGTCCCCGGCCCCGGTCGTGTCGACGGCATCGACGGCAAAAGCCGGCTGGCCGATCAAGCGCTCCCCGTCGAGCGCAACGGCGCCGCGCGAACCGAGCGTGACGGTGAGGACCTGATCGAATCGGCGGCGCATGCGTGTCAAAGCTGCTTCGAGATCGCCTTCACCGGTCAGGGCGGATGGAACGTGCTCGGCCATGATCGGGTAGGTTACGAGCGATATGAGCTCCTCGGTCGCGTCGAGCGTCTTGTCGATGTCGCTCGTCACCGGAATCCCGGCGTCGCGGGCCAGGAGTGCCGTGTGGATCGCCGTCGCCGTGTCGCCATCGTCTACGTGCACGATCGCGGCGCCGGACAGGAGATCCGCGCCGATGTCGTTCTCGCCGAGCGCAAGCCTCTGGTCGCGCTGCCAGAGAACAATCCGCTCGCCGGTCGTCGCATCTACCAAGACTAGTGCAGTCCCGTTCGGGTACGGCATCCGTACGGTGCCAACAGAGTCCACGCCTTCCGCGGCAAGCGCTTCCAGGATCCTGGTACCGTTTTCGTCGGCGCCGACGGGCCCCACGTAGCGCGCGCGCAGCCCCAGGCGGGCGCATGCTGCCATGGCGGTAGCCGTCTGTCCGCCACAGCAGATGTCACGCCGGAGAATGCGCAGCTTCGACAGCCCCGCGGACGCGGCAGGCATGCGCGGCAGCAGCACTACCTCGTCCACTGAATTCTGACCGACGCCAACGACGTCGAACGGGCACATCTTCGGCCTCCCTTCCTGGAACGGCCCTTGCTGACTGGCCCGTGGGCAATCTGCGGACCCCGGAGGCATCTCGATGGTCAAACCCCGTCTTGGCTGGCTCTCTGTGGCAATCACGCTGGCCGGCTCGATGGTCGTCTCCGCGTGCGGCCGTGAAACGCGGCAGAACGCCGGGGGCGGTACAGAGGGCGCGACCGGCATGGCCGTACGGAATCCCGCGGAACTCGTGAGGACCGAAGGAACGGAAAAGCTGTTCGCGCCGCCTTCCGACTTGAGGTCCGGCGAAGCGGTTTGCGACGGAGCAACCGGCCGCCATGTCGCAGACATGATAAGTCCGGTGTCGAGATCCGACGACGAGATGGAAGTCGCCGGGCGCTGCGACAACCCGGACCTTCCGCTCTACGTCCCCAAGGAAGGCGGCGGCCGCGACGGTCGCGTGTACCTGAAGACGGGTCAGCACATGTACCTGCGGCTGCGCCAAGACTGACCCGGGCGGCGCTGTGCGGCGGCGCGCGCCGCGCAGGCGCCGCCGCACAGCGCACCTAGCTCCGGCGGAGCTTCTCGGCGAGGATCCGTGCGAACTCGGGACCCTTACCCGCCTCTTCGTGCTTGAAGTACACGAATGCGTCGGAGTCCTCGCCCCATTGCGCTTCAATGGCGCGCGCCCACTGCTCGAGATCCTCGGGAGTGTAGCCCTCGTCTCGCAGCCGGTAATAGCCGAACGCGGCGGTGGCCACGAGCGGCGACGTCATTCTTTCGCTGTCAGCGACGCACAGGGCGACGTTCCTGCTGCGCAGTCGCTCCAGCACGTCCTCCCCGTGCCAGGAGGCGTGGCGGAACTCGATTGCCGCCCTGGTGTCAACCGGCAGCGCCTGGAGGAAGTCATCGAGAAGCTGCAGGTCTTTCCTGAGCGACGGCGGGAGCTGGAAGAGCAGTGCCCCGAGGCGGGCGCCCAGGCGGCTGGCCAGCACGCAGAATTCAGTCACCTGCGGGCCGCAGTCTCGCAGCCGCCGGTCGTGCGTTATGCGCTTGGGGGCCTTCAGCGTCAGGCGAAAGTCTTCGGGCGTGGCGGCCAGCCAGCCATCGAGCGTCCGCTCGCTCGGCATACGGTAGAAGGTGTAGTTGATTTCCACCGTGGAAAGGCGGGCAGAGTAGTACTCGAGCATGCGGGACGCGGGTAGCCCGGGAGGATAGAACGTCCCCAGCCACTCGACGTAGTTGTATCCCGATGTCCCTACCCAGATCATGGACGAGGTTCGGACACGACCGGGTCGGCACTCACCCGCGTGGACACGCCGGCACGGCGAAAGCGGTCGTTACCAGCGCGGCTCCCGGCGGTTCCGGTTGAAGTCGCCGCCGTCGTCGCTGAAGGGCATCGTGGAGCTGTCGGCCGCGAACGCCCTGCCGCCGCCCGCAGTCTTGGGCCTCGCCTCGTTCACCACGAGGGCGCGCCCCTCCAACGCGTACTGGTGGAATTCGGCTATCGCCTTCTGGGCCCCCTCTTCGGTGGCCATCTCGACGAAGCCGAACCCGCGCGCACGGCCTGTCATGCCGTCGCGCATCACCTGAACGCTCTGCACCGCCCCCGCCCGGCTGAACAGGGTTGTCAGGTCTTCTTCGGTGGTCTTGTAGGGGAGGTTACCGACGTAGAGTCTCCGACCCATGCTCTCAATTGCTCCTGCCCAAGTGCGCGACAGAACTGTGTTTCCGGCCTTCCCTGTCGCGCCAGGGACGGCCCCATGCGGAAATGCCCTGAAGCCCGTTCGGGGGTGGCAAGACAGGCAGACGGCAGAACCGCTCCCAGCGAAGCCGCGAGTATACCAGAAACTGTGCCCTTTACGAGCCCGGCTCCCCGATCTAGAGTGAAGGCATGACCCGCCTGGCTGTACCGGCAGTCCTCGGCGTCATGCTGGGTTGCGCGTGCAGCGGCCCCGCCACCCCGCCGGACAGAGAGTTCTCGCTCACCGGCCAGGTCCTGGCGCTTCGCCCGGACGCTCTCGAGATCACCATCCGGCACGACGATATCCCCGGGTTCATGGACGCAATGACGATGCCCTTCAAGGTGAAGGACAGGCGCCTGCTCGCGGGAACGGCCCCGGGCGACCTGGTTCGTGCAACGCTCATCGTCACCGATGAGGAATCGTACCTCTCTACCCTCGAGAAGACAGGGGCTGCGCCTCTTCCGCCACCGGTCCCCGAACCGCCCGTCACCGCAGCCGATCTCTTCGAAGTCGGCGAACCAGTGCCACAAGTCACCTTCGTTGCAGACGGCGGCGGCCCGCTCGCGATCTCGTCGCTTCGTGGCTCGGCCGTGGTTCTGACTTTCATATACACGCGGTGCCCGCTGCCCGAGTTCTGTCCCCTGATGGACAAGCGCTTCGCCGCATTGCAGAAGGCGGTCCTCGACAACGAGGCGCTCGAAGGGCGGGTGAAGCTGCTGACGATCAGCTTCGACCCAGATCGCGATACCCCAGATGTCCTGAAGGCGCACGCAGCGTCGCTCGGAGCAGATGCAGCGACGTGGAGATTCGTCACGGCCGACCGCGAGACGGTGGACCATTTCGCAGCCGGGTTCGGGCTGGTCGTGATGCGGGACGATGGTACGCCAGGCAACATAACGCACAACCTGCGTTCGGCGGTGCTGGATCCCGAAGGCCGGTTGGTCAAGATCTACACAGGCAGCGACTGGGCCCCCGAGCAGATCCTGGAAGACTTGCAGGCGGTTCTGACCGGCGGTAGAACCGGCAGGTAATCACTCGACCCTTCACCGTTTCTTTCTTCAGGCCCCCTTGCGCTTCGTGATGTTGCCGCCGACGCCTGCCTACCGGCGCCGGCTGCTGGAGGAGCAATGGCCGAACAGGTTCTGCTCGGAGACGAGGCTGTCGCGCTGGCCGCAATCGAGGCCGGGGTGACCGCAGCCTACGCGTACCCCGGTACGCCTTCCACCGAGATCCTGGAGTACATCCTCCGATGGCGACTGCGCCACGGCAGGCCGCACGCTGCCTGGACGGTGAACGAGAAGACGGCCTACGAGGAGGCGCTGGGCGTTTCGTTCGCAGGGCGGCGCGCGATCGTGTCGATGAAGCATGTCGGTCTCAATGTCGCGTCCGACCCCTTCATGAACTCTGCCATAGTGGGTATAAACGGCGGCCTGGTCGTCGCAGTGGCCGACGACCCGGGCATGCACAGTTCGCAGAACGAGCAGGACAGCCGCTTTTACGGCGATTTCGCGCGGGTCGTATGCCTCGAACCCGGGGACCAGCAACAGGCCTACGACATGACACGCGAGGCGTTCGATCTGTCCGAGCGGTTCCACATCCCCGTGATGGTGCGGCTGGTGACCCGCCTCGCTCACAGCCGCGCGGTTGTCCGGACGAGAGCGCCGCGGGAGGAGAATCCGCTCAGCCGAACGGAGGAGCCCGCGTCGTGGATACTCCTTCCGGGCAACGCCCGGCGGCAGTGGCACAAGCTGATCGAACGGCAGAAGGAGTTCGCCGCCTACAGCGAAACCTGCCCGCACAACACGCTCGAACTATCCGGCTCCGAGTTGGGCGTCATCACCTCGGGGCTTGCCCGGAACTACTTCCTCGAGAACGCGGCGGACCTCCGGACGCGGCCCTCGCACCTGCACATCGGCGCATACCCTATCCCCATGCAGAAGGTGAGGGCGCTCTGCGAGCACGTGTCGCGCGTCCTCGTGCTGGAGGACGGCTACCCGTACGTGGAGCGGCAGCTCCTCGGGCTGCTGGCGCCACCGATCGCAATCGAAGGGCGTGAGTCCGGGGCCGTCCCGCCGGACGGAGAGCTGACGCCGGACCTGGTCCGGGCGGCGCTCGGACTTCCGCCGCAAGCGGGCATGGTCGCAGAGGATCTGGCCCTGCCCAACCGGCCGCCCCAGCTGTGCGCCGGGTGTCCGCACGGCGACACCTTCACCGCCCTCGAGAAGGCGCTCGAGGGAGTGGAGCGACGCGTGGTGACGTCTGACATCGGCTGCTACACGCTCGGCGCCTTGCCGCCGTACTCGGCGATCGAGTCGTGCGTGTGCATGGGCGCATCGGTCGGAATGGCCAAGGGCGCATCCGACGCCGGGCTCCGGCCCGCGGTCGCGGTCATCGGCGACAGCACGTTCCTGCACTCGGGTCTGACCCCCTTGATCGACGCGGTCGCGGCCGGCACGGACATGACGCTCATCATCCTCGACAACAAGGCGGTCGCGATGACGGGCGGTCAGCCGACCATCCTGTCTTCGTCCGCGCTCCTGGACGCTGTGATCGGCACAGGCCTCGATCGCGCACACCTGAAGGTCATCGAAGCGCACCCGCGAAACGCGGAGCGGAACGCGGAGGTGATACGACGCGAGCTGGAATACAAGGGCACCTCAGTCGTCGTGGCCGTCAGGGAGTGCCTCGAAACCATCAAGGCGCGGAAGAAGGAGACGGAGAAGTTGGAGACAGCATCATGAAATTCGACATCATCCTGGCGGGAGTCGGCGGCCAGGGAGTGCTGTCGGTCTCGGCGGTCATAGCCTCGAGCGCCATGCGCGACGGCCTTACGGTGAAGCAGTCCGAGGTCCACGGCATGTCCCAACGCGGTGGAGCCGTTGTCGCACACCTGCGGCTGTCAGATGGACCCGTTGCGAGCGATCTCATACCGCTCGGGACGGCGCGGATGATCCTAGCCATGGAGCCGCTCGAGAGCCTGCGCTACCTTCGCTATCTCGCCTCTGATGGGGCGATCACCACGTCGAAGAACCCCCTCGTGAACATCCCGGACTACCCGCCGATCGAGGACCTCCTGGAGCGCATCCGCCGGGTGCCCGGCTCCGTTCTCGTCGACAGCGAGCACCTGGCTCGTGCAGCTGGATCGGCGCGCGCAACGAACATGGTCATGGTGGGAGCCGCCTCATCGAGGCTGCCCATCGATGCCGGCACCCTTCAGAGAGAAATCACAGCGATGTTCGAGCGGAAGGGTGCAAAGGTGGTAGAGGCCAACCTCAAGGCCTTCCACGCCGGCCGCGAGGCAGCCTCATGACTGCGGACTGGGCGTACGTGGAAGAGATCGTCGGCCGCGCCCGCAGGAGCGGGCGCACGGTCATGCTCGAACCAGAAGGCCTGGCGATGCTCGGAGCGCTCGGCATCGACACGCCTCCTCACATCTTTCTGAGGAACCCCGGCGAAGTGGACGCCGCCTGCTTCGAGAAGCTGGGGGGTGATCGTGTCGTCGTGAAGGTGGTCTCGCCAGAGATCCTGCACAAGAGCGACGTGGGCGGCGTACGAATAGCGGAGCGCAGCCTTGAAGCGGTCAGGACCGTCATCTCGCAGATGGTTAGAAACCTGGCTGGCAGGCGGATCGAGGGCTTCACGATCAGCGCTTTCGTGCCCCATGAGCGCTCTCTGGGCCACGAGCTGCTGCTGGGCCTTCGCTGGACCGCCGATTTCGGCCCGATCGTCACGCTCGGCCCCGGAGGCATCTACACCGAATTCCTCGCTGCGAACCTGAGGGAAGGGAAGGACGTCGCGATCTTCCCGGCCCGCACGGATTGGGAAGTGGCGAGCGAGGCCTGGGCCGAAGCGCTCGATGAGGCCGCCGTGACGAGCCTCGTAACGAAGAGCCGACGCGGGCAGCCTCCGGCAGTAGAGCCAGGCACCGTGCTGAGGGCGGTCGGGACGTTCGCCTCGCTGGCCGCCCGATTCACGCCCCACGCGATCGCCGAGTGCGAGATCAACCCGATCGTCGTTTCCGAGGGCCGTCTCGTCGCCCTCGACATACTCGTGAAGCTGGGGGCCGGTGAGCGGCCTTCGCAAGAGCCGCCGAGGCCCATATACAAGCTCAAACATCTGCTCGAGCCACGCTCGGCAGCCGTGGTCGGCGTCTCCGAGAAGCTCAACCCGGGCCACATCATCCTGAACAACCTGATAAGGGACGGGTTCGACAGGTCGCGGATAACCGTGGTCAAACCTGGCACCGGGTCGATCGAGGGCTGCCGCGCCGTTCCCGACATCCGCTCGGTTCCCGGTCGTGTGGACATGTTCGTCCTGAGCATCTCCGCCGCGCAGTCGCCGGAGGCAATCGCCGAAATAGTCGAGGGCCGGAAGGCAGAGAGCCTCATCGTCATCCCCGGCGGTCTCGAGGAGAAGGACGGCACCGAGGCGATTGTGACCAGGATGCGGGCCGCGCTGCGATCTGCGAGACAGAGCGAGTGGCAGGGCCCGTTGATCAACGGCGGCAATTGCCTCGGCATCCGGTCCCGCCCGGGACGCTACGACACGATGTTCATCCCTGAGGTGAAGCTTCCCGCTCCGGCGGGGCCGCCCTCTCCGGTCGCGATCGTATCGCAGAGCGGTGCCTTCGCGATCACCCAGTTGAGCAAGCTGGCGCGCCTGAACGCGAAGTACGTCATCTCGGTCGGCAACCAGATGGACCTGACCGTGGGCGACTACCTCGATTATCTGAAGGACGACCCCGAGATCGACGTCTTCGCCGTATACGTCGAGGGCTTCAAACAACTCGACGGGCAGCGCTTCCTCGCGGCCGCGCGCCATGTCGCCGACCGCGGCGGCACCGTCGTGTTGTACCGCGCAGGGCGGACGCCGGCCGGGGCGCAGGCATCGAGGAGCCACACAGCCTCGATAGCCGGCGACTACGCGGTCACGCGAGCGCTGGCGCGCTCAGGTGGAGTCGTTCTGGCCGAAAGCTTGCGCGACTTCGCCGACCTGACCGCCCTCTTCGCTGCACTCGGCCGGCGGCCGCCTGCGGGATGGAACCTGGGCGCCGTGTCGAACGCGGGGTTCGAGTGCGTGGCGATCGCCGACAACATCGGCCGCTTCGCACTGCCGAGGTTCGCGCCGACAACGACCGAGGCACTGGCGCAGATGTTCCGCGACGCGCGAATCGACTCGGTCGTCGACGTACACAACCCGGTCGACCTGACGCCGATGGCCAACGACGCCACCTACGAGGCGGTGGTGCGGGCGGTTCTCTCCGACCCAGGAGTGCACGTCGGGGTCGTGGGGTGCGTACCGCTGACTCCGGCGCTCAATACCCTGCCTGCCGGCCAGGGCCACAACGAGGACCTTTCGCGACCGGACGGGATCGTGAGCCGGCTGATGAAACTGAAGGATGAGACAGCCAAGCCCTGGGTGGCTGTCGTGGACGCGGGTGCGCCATACGATGCGATGGCCGAGCGGCTCGAGGCGGGAAACATCCCGACCTTCCGCGAGGCGGATCGCGCACTGCGGCTCCTGAACGTTTTCGTGGCAGCCCGCTTGGCAAGACGCTGATCGAACCGTGGCGGCCGAGAAGACCTTTACGCCGGAGGAACGCTGCCTGATCAGGTCGCTGAACACGCCACGGCGAGTTCAGCGTTTCCTCAACAGCCTCCCTTACAACACCGAGCCGCCGCCGGGACGCGCCACCCTCCGGAGCTTCCGGGGCGTTGTACGCACCGGCACAGCGCACTGCCTCGAAGCGGCGCTCACAGCGGCCGTCATCCTCGAGCAGCACGGGTTCCCCCCTCTCGTCCTGAGCTTCGAGTCGGTGGACGAACTCGACCACGTGCTGTTCGTCTACAGGCGGCAAGGGCTGTGGGGCTCGGTGGCCAGGTCTCGCGACCCCGGCCTGCACGGCCGCAAGCCCGTCTTCAGGACCGCTCGAGCTCTTGCCTTGTCGTACGTGGATCCCTACGTCGACCGTACGGGCAGGATTGTCGGCTACGCCGTCGCCGACCTTCGCGATCTCGGGAACTACGACTGGAGGCTGTCAGAGCGAAACATCTGGAAGGTGGAGAGGTTCCTGCTCGAGTACCCGCACAAGCCGATACAGACCTCCGACGCCCGCATCGAACGGCTTCGCAGGGGCTACCTGGCCTTCAAGGCGAAGTACCCGCACCTCAAGCCGACCAACTACGCCGGGCGCGAGCACTGGTCCGAACTCCCGCCCGAGTTCGAGGGAACCGGAACACGGACCTTGTGAACGGACCTCGCGAGACGGAATCTGCGGCGCAGGCAGCGACCACGGAATCCTCGTTCGCGAACGTATGACAGGGTAATGAGGAGCGAGCAACTGCGCATGCCTCGGCCGCAACCGTTCCTCATACCACGGTCCGTCGCGGTTCGGACTCAATCGAGATCGAAGTCGCGCTTCGGCGCCGTCACCGGCTCCTTGCGCGCCTGCTTGAGCGCCTCTTCGAACCGCTTCGACAACGCATCGCCGCGAGTGCGTTCGGCGTTGACCGACTGCTGGAAGAGCGCCTCTCGCCGCGCCGCTTCCTCGGCCAGGATCCGCTGCGCCGCGTCGAGATCCGGCTTGTCCTCACGCTCCGGTTCCTCGTAGCGAACCATGCGCCGCAGGTTCACGTCCATCACGAGCGCCGCACCGCAGCACGGGCACTTCACTTCGAATTCGGACTCCAGCTTCGCCATGTCGCACCCTTCATCATCGCCTGCGGCCCTTGCCCCAGACGAGAACAACATCGCTTCCATCGGCCGTGAGCGCAGTCACCTCCACGCCCTGCACGACCTGGCGCGCCGGGTCGAAGCGCTGGCCCTGCCACGCCACGAACATGTCCAGGGGCACGCGGTAGCGCTGGCCTGCTTCGATCGACTTCACGAGAACCCGGTAATGGTCGTTCACCCAAACCTGGATGTCATGCCAGTCCTGGCGCGTCTGGTTGTGCACCGTCAACTGCGTTCGCTGAACCAGGATCGGCTCCGCCGGTTCGTCGCACGCCATAACCAGCAGGGCCGCGCACACCGCGCCCGCAACAACCGCGAACCGCTCGCCGGCTTTCACCATCGGCGATTCCTTTCCCGAAACCCGTCCGCCCGATGGAACTCGGGTCTCGCGACGCTCAATTCTACTGCCCTTGGACCGGTTCTTCCTCTTGACTTTGAGCTTTCATGATGATATCATTATGCTAGCTTACAGCTCGGCCTCAGGAGGTTGACGCAGATGATCCGCGAACGTGAACGGTCTGCCACATCGGGTTGGCTTGCGCTGGCTTTTCTCCTTCCAGCGCTCCCTCTCCTTGCCTACGGCCTCGTCGTGACAGCCATGGCAGGATCGACCTTCTGGGTAGTGGCCCTGGCGATCCTCATCGTCGTGACCGTCGTCTGCCTCTTCGGGCTGTTCACCGTGAACCCGAACGAGGGCAAGGTCCTTCAGCTGTTCGGCGAATACGTGGGCACGGTGCGGACGACCGGGCTCAGGTGGGCGAACCCGTTTTACAGCAAGAGGCGAATCTCGCTGCGCGTGCGCAACTTCGAGACCCAGCGCCTGAAGGTGAACGACAGCGAGGGGAATCCCATCGAGATTGCGGCAGTCGTCGTCTGGCGAGTGATCGAAACGGCCGAAGCGGCCTTCGAGGTCGACAACTACGAGAACTACGTCCACGTCCAGAGCGAGGCTGCCCTCCGGGGCCTGGCGACGAACTACCCGTATGACGCCCACGAAGAGGATCGGGTGTCGCTTCGGGGGCAGACGGCAGCCGTGGCCCAGCACCTCGTCAAGGAATTGCAAGACAGGTTGGCGAAGGCAGGGGTGGAAGTGCTGGAGGCGCGGATCAGCCATCTCGCGTACGCGCCAGAGATCGCGGCGGCCATGCTGCAGCGTCAGCAGGCGGGAGCCATCATCGCGGCAAGGCAGCGAATCGTCGAGGGCGCCGTCGGGATGGTCGAGATGGCGCTCGAGATGCTGTCCAAGAAAGCCATCGTCGAACTGGACGAGGAACGCAAGGCAACTATGGTCAGCAACCTGCTCGTCGTGCTGTGCGGTGAACGCGGGGCGCAGCCGGTGCTCAACACGGGGTCGCTCTATCAGTAGTTCGCGGGGCCAGTGGTGCCTGCACGGAAGCCTTTTCTTCTTCGGATCGACGCGGCCGTCCTCGAGGCGCTTCAGCGCTGGGCGAACGACGACCTCCGAAGCCTCAACGCGCAGATCGAGTTCCTGCTGCGTCAGTCATTGAGGTCGGCTGGCCGCCTCCGTGAACGTCCGGAGAAGGCCCACCAGGAAACAGATGACGACAAGTTGTGAGGGCAGCGTGCACTCGTGTCCGGCGGCGGAGGGTTTCGAGCATGAAGGCGCCAGCTGTTTGACGCACGGCCGGCGCACCTCTGCGTCACTGTCGCCGTCGCAGGCAGGGGACGACTCTGCGGAGCGTCGGTGCGGGCAGCTGACCGGGATACGTGAATTCGCTTGGGCGCCCTGCTGACACCGGTTGTCCCGGGCAGCGTGCGAATTGGCGACTCCCGGCTCAGACCAGCTCAGGCTGTTGGGGGCGGAACGTGTCCGGCGGGTATCGATATGTTCCTCGCACGCACAGGCGTCAGCGTTGCGGTGGCCGCCGCAGGACTTGCGGCCCTCCTTGCCGTGGCCACCGTATGGTTGGTGCTGAGCGACCCAGCCGGCGTGGCCGGTGCGCTGGCGGACGGCGCCGTTGCGCCGTTCGCCAGCCTGCTGGGAGAAGCTCTTCTGAACGCCCTCCGTGGGTTGGCGCGCTACCTCTGACCCCCCGCCCGCCTGGAGAGGACCGTACCAGGGCGGTTGTCATATGATTCGGTAACCGGGCGGCGCCTGTTTCCCTGGCTGCCCGATGCACGAGCCGCAGTATGTCCACCCTCAAACCATCCCTCGAAGGTCTGCGGATTGACGAATCGGCTCGGAGCGGCACCGGCCGCCGCGCTGTTGCGGGATTGCTCTGCGTAATGGTCGTCACCGCCGGCGTGGCGGCATGGTGGGTGTGGTTCGGCACCATGCCCGCCCTGCTGGTCCGAGTCGAGAGGGTGACGGAACGGCCTTCCGCAGCGGGCAACGGTGTCGTGCTCAACGCGTCTGGCTACGTGACGGCGCGGCGGCGTGCGACGGTTTCGTCCAAGGTGACGGGCAAGGTGTCGCAGGTCCTTGTCGAGGAGGGCATGGCCGTGGTTGAAGGTCAGGTGCTGGCGCGCCTGGACGACACCACGCCGAGAGCGTTTCTCGCCGTAGCGGAGGCGCAGTTGCAGGCGGCGCGGCGCAGCCTCGACGAGACGTCCGTACGGCTGGACGAGGCGCGCGTGACGCTTCGTCGCATGCGGTCACTGGCGGAAGACGGCATAGCCAACCGCGCTGACCTGGACGCGGCTGTGGCGGCGGTGGGCGCACTGGAGGCGCGTCTGGCCGCTGAGCGGGAACAGGTTTCGGTTGCGGAGGCCAACGTGGCGCTGCGCAGAACGGAACTGGACGACACGACGATCCGTGCGCCGTTCTCGGGCGTTGCGGTGTCCAAGGATGCACAGCCGGGCGAGATGATTTCGCCCGTTTCGGCCGGGGGCGGTTTCACCAGGACCGGCATCTGCACGGTCGTGGACATGCAGTCGCTCGAAATTGAGGTGGACGTCAACGAGAGCTACATCGGGAGGGTCGCGCCGGGTCAGGCCGTCGAGGCAACGCTCGACGCCTATCCCGACTGGCGCATCCCGGCCCGCGTGATCACGCTCGTGCCAACCGCCGATCGACAGAAGGCGACCGTTCTCGTACGTATCGGCTTCGAGAAGCTGGATCCCCGGATATTGCCCGACATGGGCGTGAAGGTTGCGTTCCGTGACCAGCGTGGCGGCACGGAAGCCCCGCGGGCCACTGCGGCGCACGTGGTGGTTCCGAAGACTGCCATAGTGGACGACAATGGGCAGTTTGTTGTCTTCCTGGTGCGCGATGGCCATGCCGTCCGGCGGCCGGTCGCGATCGGGCCCGCCACCGGCGAGGGCGTGCAGATCGTCTCGGGCGTCACCGCCGGCGACCTGCTCGTAGTGGACCCGCCCGCCGGGCTCGCTGACGGCCAGCGGGTCGAGGTGCGAAATGGCAAATCGTGAAGGCCCGATGGTGAGGGTGATCGACCTCCACAAGGTGTTCCACCGGGGCGCCGAGCGCATCGACGTGCTCCACGGCCTCTCGCTCGACATACCCGCCGGCGACTTCGTCGCGCTCATGGGACCGTCAGGCTCGGGGAAGTCCACCCTACTCAACCTGATCGGCGGATTGGACCGGCCGACCGGCGGGTCGATAGAGGTGGGCGGCGAGAGGATCGACCAGATGTCCGAGGGGAAGCTGGCCGCGTGGCGGGCGCGGCATATCGGGTTCGTCTTCCAGCTCTACAACCTGATTCCCGTGTTGACCGCCGAGCGCAACGTCGAGCTGCCGCTCCTGCTCACTCGCCTCTCGCGGCGCGAGCGCAGGCGGCACGTCGCGACCGCGCTGGCGATAGTCGGCGTGTCGGACCGTGCGAGGCACTATCCGAGGCAGCTATCGGGCGGGCAAGAGCAGCGGGTCGGTATCGCGCGCGCGATAGTCGCGGACCCGGAAATCCTGCTGTGCGACGAGCCGACAGGCGACCTCGATCGCCGCTCTGGAGACGAGATCCTCGACCTGCTGCAGGCGTTGAACACCGAGCATGGCAAGACTATCGCGATGGTCACCCACGATCCGCACGCTGCCGCGCGGGCGAAGAGGACCCTCTACCTCGACAAGGGCGTGCTCGCGGCGGAGCCGGCGGCATGAAGTTCCTCCCGCTCGTCTGGCGGAACCTGGCCCGCCGGAAGGCTCGGACGCTCTTCACGACGCTCTCGATCGTCGTTGCGTTCACCTTGTTCGGCGTCCTGTCGGCGCTGAAGCTTGCCTTTACCGCCGGCGTCGACGTCGCCGACATGGACCGGCTGATCATGACCCACAAGGTTTCGATCATCCAGCTCCTTCCCATCAGCTACGAAGCGCGCATCGAGGCGGTGCCGGGGGTCGTCGAGGTCATGCACCAGACGTACTTCGGCGGCGTTTACCAGGACCCGAAGAACTTCTTCATGCAGCTGCCGGTCGATCCCGCGGACTGGCGGCGCATGTACCCCGAGTACGTCCTGCCGGAGGACCAGTGGAAGCGGTTCGCGGCGGAGCGCACGTGCGCGGTCGTTGGAGAAGCGACAGCCGAGCGCTTCGGATGGAAGGTCGGAGACAGGGTCCCGATACAGGCGACCATCTGGACCAAGCCTGACGGCAGCCGCACGTGGGAGTTCGACATTTGCGGGATCTACGGCACGACGCGAAAAGGGGCCGACACGACACCCTTCATCTTCCGGTACGACTACTTCGACGAGGGACGGCGGTTCGGACAGGGGCTAGTCGGGTGGTACGTCATCCGGATAGCCGATCCGGCTGGGGCGGCAGCTACAATAGAGCGCCTGGACGGCATGTTCGCCAACTCGGAATACGAAACGAAAACCGTACCCGAGAAGGCGTTCGCGCAGGCGTTCGCGGCCCAGGTAGGTGATGTGGGCTCGATCATCGCCGCGATTGTAACGGCAGTCTTCTTCACGATTCTCCTGGTGGCGGCCAACACCATGGCGCAGTCCGTGCGAGAGCGGACCAGCGAGCTTGCCGTGCTCAAGACGTTGGGCTTCGGCAACCGGCTCGTCCTGTTCCTGGTCCTCCTCGAGTCGTGCGCGATCGGGCTGTCCGGCGGCAGCCTGGGGTTGCTGCTCGCCTGGGCGATCACACATGGAGGCGATCCGACGGGGGGCCTGTTCCCTGCTTTCTACATCCCCGCAAAGGCGTTTGCGACCGGGGCCGCGCTCGCGCTCGGCCTCGGCCTCGTCGCGGGCCTGATGCCTGCAGTACAGGCGATGCGGCTGCGCATCGCCGACGCGCTTCGGAGGACGTGATGGGTGCCTGGCTGCTGCAGGTCGCTGCGGTCACCGCTCTGAACCTCAGGACGATGACCGCGCGCGTCGTCCCCTCTCTCGTTGCAGTTATAGGCATCACGGGCGTCGTGGGCGTTTTCGTGTCTGTGCTGTCGATGGCGGAGGGGTTCCGCCAGACGATGACCGCGACAGGAGGCGAAGACACAGCGATGGTAATGCGCGCGGGCGCCGACAGCGAGATGACGAGCGTTATCCTCCGCGAGGACATCCGCGTCGTAGCCGATGCCCCTGGTCTACGGCGGGACGACGCCGGGGCGTGGGCCTCAGCCGAGCTCTTCGTGATCGTGGATCTGCCCAAGAGGACAACCGGCACGGTTGCGAACGTATCGCTTCGCGGCGTACAGCAGCAGGCGTTCAAGGTGCGCGACGACGTCAACATCGTCGAGGGCAGACGGTTCGAGCCCGGCCGCAACGAGGTCATCGCCGGCGTAAACGCGGTGGCCCAGTTCGCCGGTATCGATCTGGGACGAAAAGTCACCTGGGGGCGAAGCGATTGGACCGTGGTCGGCGTCTTCGACACCGGTGGCACGGTCGCCGATTCGGAGATCTGGTGCGACGCCGCTGTGCTGCAGCCGCTATACCAGCGGGGCAACAGCTTCCAGGTGATTGTCGCAAAGCTGGAATCGGCGGAAGCCTTCGATTCGTTCCGCCGCGCGCTGACGTCCGACCCGAGGCTCGATCTGAAGGTGGTACGGCAGTCTGACTACTACGCCGAGCAGTCGCAGACGCTCGTACGGCTCATTACCACGCTCGGGTTCCTGGTGGCGGGCCTCATGGGGATCGGCGCCGTGTTCGGCGCCGTGAACACCATGTACTCGGCGGTCCAGTCGAGGACCCGCGAGATTGCCACTCTCCGTGCGCTCGGGTTCCGCGGCGGGCCGGTCGTCTGCTCGGTTCTGTCAGAGGCACTCGTCATCGCGCTCACGGGCGGCATCGCTGGCGGCGCGATCGCCTACGCCGCTTTCAACGGTTTCCGGACGTCCACGATCAACTGGCAGACGTTCAGCCAGGTGGCCTTCGCCTTCACTGTGACGCCGCGCCTGATTGTCGGGGGGATCGTCTACGCCCTGGCGATGGGCCTGGTGGGCGGGATTCTTCCGGCCATACGTGCCGCCAGGCTCCCGGTGGTGAGCGCTCTCAGGGAACTGTGAGCGCTATCCTTCCTCCTCGTACCCTTCCTCCTCGGCAGGACCGAGCCGGGTTGGCGGCCTGAGAGCCTCGCGGTAGTCGAACAGCGGCAAGCCGGTAACGTGCAGGCTCATCACACACCCCGGGCCTTTCTGCTCGATGACCACCGTAACTGGGCTTCCCTGGACGCCTTCACGGAAGGTGATGCGGCAGCCGCAAGCGAGTCGAGCGTGGGTGAATCCCTTCAGCATGTTGCGGCCTTCGATCACGGGTGCGCGCCAGCGGGCAACGCCGCGTCAACCTGACGATTGGATCATACTACAGCAGCGCGCGGATCTCCCGTTCGAATTCCTCCTTGCTCGCGAGCCCCGGCCGGTGGTAGCACACGCGGCCGTCGCGCCCGATTATGAAGCTCGTGGGTACGCCCATTATCGGCCCGAACGCCTCCTGCACGTCCTCGCGGTCACGCCCGACGAGGATCTCGTAGTTGACGTCGAACTCCGACGCGAAGGAGGCGAGGCTCTCGATCGGGTCGTCAACCGAGATGCCCACGACGGCCAGTCCTTCGTCGCGGTATTTCTCCTGGAGGTCGACGAACTCGGGGATCTCGACCCTGCACGGCGGGCACCAGGTCGCCCAGAAGTTGATCAGCACGACCTTGCCTTTGAGGTCCGCGAGGTTCACCTGACGCCCGTGCATGTTCTGCATCACGAAATCCAGGTTCGCCAAGGGGGCGTCGGCCGCGCAACCCGGCCCCCGTCCGCCCGTCGCCTGGCTGCCCGAATCCCCCTCAGGCTCGGGCGCCATCGGCAGGAACGTGACTGCCGTGATGATGACGGCGGCAATCAGCGCTGCGAGCATCCACGGTCTTCTCATCGATCTCCTCAGGGGTTCGATCCGGCCGCGCTGCGGCCGGGCATTCAACGCAGTTTCCGCTGCAGGAGGTACGCTGCACGCCGCAGCTCGCCTGCCGGCTGGGCGCCGACCACGGCGTAGCCATTGCCGTTGGCGGACCAGACAATTGTCTCGTGCCCCATCAGGGACCTGGCGCCGGCCTTCCACTCGTAACCGGGGATGACGAAGAGCGAGACGTTGTGTCCATCGTGACGGTAGAGCACGTGTGCCACCCGGCCGTCCGCCGTCAGGCAGCGCCGCGCTCCCAGCAGCCTGAGGCCCTCCTCATCCAGCCCGGCCGGCACATCGACCCGCAGACCATAGGCCGATTCGAGCGACCGTGAAACTGTTTCAGGGTCGACGCGAGTGACGGGCTCAGAGAACAGCGTGAAACACTTCACGTGATCCAGGGTGAGCTGAGCGGCGAGCGAGGCGGTCGTCGCCCGGGTAGCATATATCGCGGCGACACCCAAGAGCAGGCTGGCAGCAGCTGCGAGCGGAACGGCCGCCCTGCGCCAGGCTGAAGCTCCTCTGCCGACCCACGCCAGGGAGGATGGCGCACCGGCGGTGCGCGCACAGCGCGCCCTTAGATCCGTGGACGCGCGGGGAACGAGAGCTTTCGCTCGGGCGTGGAGAACCTGCCGCGCAGCGGCTTCCCTGCCGGCCGTGTTTCGGCACGGCGCGCACGCACCTAGGTGCGCGGCCACCCGCTCCTTCTCACGCTCGTCGATCCCGCCGTCCACGTAGGGCGCGATCAATCGCTCGATATCTTCGCAGTTCGCCATTTTGCCCGCCGCACCCGCCTGCCGGCACCAGCCGGCATCAGCTGCGCTCCGCAACCTCCATCCGACGGTACCGATCCGAGCGGCTCACCAGCGCCTTGTGTAGCGCTCGCCGGCCTCGCGATATCCGGGACATGACCGTCCCTACAGGCACGTCCAGCATCGCCGCGATCTCGGCGTACGAGAACTCCTCGACATCGCGCAACCAGACAGCTTCCCTGAACACCTCGGGCAGCTCGTCGAGCGCCTGCTGCAGGTCGAGGTCTATCGTTTCGCGCAGCAGCAACTGTTCCGGGGACTCTTCCGGCCCCGTCGCCGTGGATGCCGCGCGCTCGACTATCTCGCTCTCGACGATGGGCTCCTTGCCGGTTCTCCGCTTGGAGTTGAGGAACGTGTTGTGGAGGATGGTGAAGAGCCAGGCCTTCAGGTTCGTGTCCGGCTTGAACTGGCCTGCCGACCGGAACGCTTTCAGGTAGGTCTCCTGCACGAGATCCTCGGCATCTGCGGGGTTTCGGGTCAGCCGGAGGGCCGTACCGTACAGCGCGTCGAGGAAGCCGAGCGCCTGGTCCTCGAAGCTGTCCGCGGCACTCGTCCGGGCCGCCCCGGTGGGCCGGCGTCCACGCCCGAACACGATTCAGCCGACCCTTCCGGAAAACACTGATGCCGCCTCGTTTATTCCCCCAGTATACCGGAGCCACCTCCCGGGGCACTTCAGCGGAGGCCCCAAGACCGCGAAACCCGCGGAAACTGGGGGGCATGATCCGACTCGATCGGTCGGGGGACGTCTTCGGGTCGGCCCGGCACAGGCCCATGCCGATTCCGCACAAGGGGTCATCCGAAACAAGCTCGCGGCGTTCGGTTTCCAATGGGCCCAGGTAGAATCTCGAGCGCCCTCGAAAGGAGGAAGAACGTCATGCCTGACCGCAGCAACAGATCGGTGGCAGCCCTTGCCGCCGCCCTGGTGTCGTGCGCCTCTTGGGCTGTGGCCAGTCCCCAGTCGCCTGGTATGACCCCAAAGGCCCTCGCCTCGGTGTGGGACGCGGAGCACATCTCGTCACCGTTCCCGCAACTCGTCATCCACGAGGACGTCGTGCAGCGATTGAGCGAGGCACGCAGAGCGGCGCCCGACCTCTTCTCGCTCGAAGAGATCGGCAAGTCGGTCGAGGGGCGCTCGATCAACCACATCTGGTTCGGACACGGCAAGTTCCGCGTCCTGATGTGGTCCCAGATGCACGGCAACGAGCCGCACGCGACCTCCGCTCTCTTCGACGTGCTGGAGTACTTCGCGAAGCACAGATCTGACGAGCCGATCCAACGAATCCTCGACCAGCTGACGGTCCACGTGGTGCCAATGCTCAACCCGGATGGAGCCGCCAGGTGGCAACGCGCGAACGCCATGGGAATCGACATCAACCGCGACGCGCTGCGCCTGACCACCCCGGAGGGGCGCATCCTCAAAGCGCTCAGGGATCGGCTCCAGCCTCAGATCGGTTTCAACCTCCACAACCAAGGGTGGCGCACCTCGAGCGGTGAACCGCCCCGGCCTGCAGCGATTTCACTGCTCGCGGTCGCTTACGACAAGGAGCTCAGCGAGAACGAAGGCAGGCTGCTCGCCAAGCGCGTGTGCTCGGTCATCGCCGATGCCCTGCAGCCGTTCGCACCAGGATACGTCGCCAAGTACGACGAAACGTTCAACCCGCGCGCCTTCGGAGACAACGTCACGATGTGGGGCACCCCGGTCGTACTGATCGAGACCGGCGGGTACCCGGAGCCTCCGCACGAACCGCAGCTCGTCAGGCTGAACTTCATCGCCGTGATGTCGTCGCTCGACGCGCTGGCGACCGGGAGAGTGCACGAGGTGGACAAGGCCCGCTACGACTCGCTCGAGGAGAACCAGTCGCAGATGCTCTACCTGCTCTTTCGCAACGTCTCGATCGTCAACGGCATCGGGATACCGCCGTTCGTCTCGGACGTGGGCGTTGGAGCGAACCGGCGCGTTCGGGTGAGCGCGACGGAACGGCAGCTGGTCGAGGCGCTGAGCATCGACGATCTCGGGGATCTCTCCTTCTGGGGCGCCTACGAGATAGTGGACGGCACCGGGCTGACGCTGGCGCCTGCCTTCGGCTTCGGGCACCAGGTCGGCGACATCGTGCAGCTTCCGGACTGGAAGCAGATGCCGAGCGAGCGGACCATAGCAACGGGACAGCCGGCCGACCTCTTCCTCCTCGAGCCATCCGGCAAGGCCGGGAGCTTCCGGATTCGCCGCATAATCACGGCGACGAGGACGATCGGGTCTGTGTCGGCACCGTCGGGTACGATGCAGCGCTGAACGGCGAACGCAGCGCTCACGGCGGAAACCAGGCAGAGCACCTCGACGGCCAGAAACGTCCACACGATCCTGGCACTCAGGGTCGAGTGGGGGTTGGCGTGAATCGGGCGCATGGTACGGCTCTTGCTCATCCGTGAGCCGGACTCTCGTTTCGTTTGCAGGCGTTCGGTGCCTGACGGTAATATCGTTCATGCCTGCCGGCCATACAGCTTGACGAGGTGAACAATGCGTACCCCATTTGCGGGTCGCTTTCTCCCACGGGTGTTTCTCGCGGGTTCGATGGTCCTGTCGTTCACGGGTGCCTCGCTGGCGCAGACGCCCTTCGTCCCCTACTACGGGAAGAACATAGTCCGCTACGACAGGTTCGACTGGCACATCTACAAGACCGATCACTTCGAGATCTACTACTATCCGGAAACGGAGACGCACCTCGAACGGGTGGCCGGTTACGCAGAGAGCGCCTACCAGCAAATCAGCTCCGAACTGAAGCACGACCTCGCCTTCAAGGTCCCGCTGATAGTCTTCAAGACGCACACGGAATTCCAGCAGGAGAACGTCATCCCGGGCGCAGCGGTCGAGGGCGTGGCCGCCTTCGCCGAAAGCGACAACAACCGCATGCTGCTCCCGCTCGATGATCCACCGGACCTGCTGTACCGCCTGATCGTGCACGAGCTGACGCACATCTTCGAGTTCGATATCATCCCGCCGTCCCTCATCAGGGCCAATACGCCGCTCTGGATCAACGAGGGACTGTCCGACTACATGACTGGCTACTGGGCCCCGCTCGACCTCGCCACAGTACGCGACGCTGCCGTGAGCGACATCGTTCCGAAGATGACCGAGATGGAGGGGTACGGCGAGTTCGGCAATCCCCGCCTCGTCTACAACCTGGGCCATGCCGCCTTCGAGTTCATGGAGTCGCGTTGGGGCAAGGACGGGATCCGCCAGTTCCTCTTCGCCCTGCGCAAGAGCGTCATCGGCGGGGGAGAGAACGCCTACGAGGAAGCGTTCAGGATCAAGCCGGAGGAGTTCGACCAGGAGTTCGAGAAGTACCTGAAGGACCGCTTCAAGCCGTTCCGCGACAAGGAACGCCCCGGCGACTATGGCAAGAACCTCGCCCCGGACAGCGACAAGACCAGGTACTCCAATGCACTTTCCGCCGAACCCTCGCCCTCGGGCGACCTCTTCGCCCTGATGACGGGCAACCGCCGCGACCGGGAACTCGACATCGTCATCGTGTCGGCCAAGGACGGCTCCGTCATTCGCAACCTTACCTCCGGCTTCGACCAGGACTACGGCTTCGAGAGCATATCGCTCCCGGGCCGCCGCTGGAATACGGTCTCGTGGATGTCGTGGTCGCCAGGCGGCGATCGCATCGCGTACTTCGTGCGCAGCCGCGCCAACCGGGTCCTGGTCCTCCAGAACATCCTCACCAAGGCGATCGAGCACCGTATCGACCTGCCGACCGTGGACGAGCCCGAGTCCCCCCACATCTCGCCGGACGGCAAGACGGTCGTTTTCGCCGGCCTGCGAAACGCTCGCGGCGACATCTTCCAGGTCGATCTCGAGACCAGGAAAGTAACCAACCTGACCGACGACGAGTTCTGGGACTTCGCGCCGGTCTTCTCGCCCGACGGGCGGTTCATCGTCTACCTGGCCAGGATCAGCGGCAACGACAAGCTGTTCCGCCTCGACCTCGACACGAAGAAGAAGACGCAGGTAACCTTCGGGACGCACGATGACGCGGCAGCGCGGTTCATCGACGATAAGACGATCGTCTTCGCATCGACGGCGACCGACCCGATGCAGCCGGTGGACCCGGACATCGCGAAGAACGGTGTCGCGTACAACATCTGGACGCTGGACCTCGAAACGGGGGAACTGCGGCAGTGGACAGACGCACTCGGCGCGAACGTAGCGCCGGTGGTCATCAAGCAGGCTTCTGCCCCGAAGATCGCTTTCATCTCGTACGACAAGGGCGAGTACGGCCTGCACACGCTGGAACGGACCGAGCCGATGAGCACCGCCGCCTCGGCCGACTTCGGCGCGCCAGGCCCGGTCATCGACTTCCAGGCCCCTCTCACGCACTCGCTGGTCCGCGAGAATTCGAAACGGAAGGGCACCTTCGAAAAGCTGTTCCTCGACGGACGCCCGCCGGTCAACGTGGGGGTGACGAGCGGCGGCGACATCTTCGGCGGCACGCAAGTGTCGTTCACGGACGTCCTGGGAGACAGGCGCCTGAACATCTTCGCCGGCTCGATCTCGCAATACCGCTCGTACGGAGCATCGTACGTCGACCTCTCGCGCCGCCTACAGTGGGCCGTGCAGGGCTTCTCCCAGAAGCTCTTCTATTACGGCTACGACCCTGGGCTGTTTTTCGATCCGTACTACAGCACCTTCCTCGACCGTGACGATGCCGTCGCGACGCGGACCATCCAGGGCGGCAGTGTCTTCGGCATCTACCCGCTCGATCTCTACCGGCGGCTCGAGGTGTCTGGCGCGCTCCTTCAGTACAAAGAGTCGTTCAACAATGCGGACCTCGAGCAAGCTTCCCAGGATTACCAGGAGCTCTACTACGGGAACCAGCTCATCCAGAGCGGCACCTTCATGCCGATCAGCATCGCTTTCGTCCAGGAGACGACGGTCTTCCGCGAGTTTGGCCCGCTTGCGGGGAACACGATGCGCATCTCCTACGAGGTGGCGCCGAAGATCGGCAACTCGCTCTCTCGCCAGACCGTCGACGTCGACCTTCGCCAGTACATCCGACTGGCCGGAACCGGCGTCCTCGCGCTGCGCGCACGCGGCTTCAAGAGCTGGGGCGCCGCGCCGGACTTCCTCTTCTTCGGCGGGAACTCCGAGATGCGCGGCTACGACTACCTGGAGTTCCTGGGCCAGAACGCCGTCTTCTTGAACGCGGAGCTCCGCTTCCCAATCATCGAGGCGATGCTGACGCCAATCGGCGTCCTCGGCGGCGTAAGGGGCGTCTTCTTCGCCGACATGGGCGGCGGCTGGTGGAACGACAGCGGCTACAGGTTCTTCGAGACGAAGACCGAGCGGTTCACGCCGATCATCGGCTACCAGCCCAATTTCGAGACGCTGACTTTCGATCCGGTCTATGGAGATCCGGTCGATGTTTCCGGGTTCCGGCTGCGCGACGGGCGAGCTTCCTATGGGATCGGTCTGGAGACGTTCGTCCTGGGTTTCCCGCTGCACTTCGACTGGTCCTGGCGGACACTCTTCAATCGACAGTGGGAGGACCTCGTGTATGCGGGGTCGGGCGGATCGGCATCGTTCCGGAAGCCGCGGTTTCAGGTGTGGATCGGGTACGATTTCTGACGGCTCTCAACTGCGGCGGGCGCGAAGCTCAACTCAGCTGAGCGTTCACAGGCGCTTGAGGCGCAGGACGCTCCTCTCCAGGTCGAACGCGACGCGGTACTTGCTCAGCACCGTGTGCCCGATGATCCCGCCGATCTGGTACCCCAGCAGGACGCTGGGCGCCCGAAGGTCCAGCACCACGACCGAGGCATCCTGGAAGCGGATCTCGTCGAACTCGAGGTCCACGCCCGGGAGCAGGTACGCCTCGGTGTCCCAACCCGAGGTGCCGTAGACCTTGAGCCTTATACGGATGGGCCGAGGCGGCGGGAGAAGAGTTCGGGCCGTGGACGTGCTGATCGAGAGCACTTCCCCGCCCGTGTCCACGACGAAGTTGGTCTGCCGGTCGTCGTTCACGACGCCGCGGATGGTTGCCAGACGGTTGACCCTGAGCGGCAGTTCGACGTCTGCGGGAACTACCGGGATCGACTCGCCGATCTTCAGGGTGCGCGCGGCGTAGTCGAGTTCCGCCGACAGACCCAGCGCCAACGGCGAAAACGCTTCGGTTTCAGCCGTCGGCAGGCCAGTCAGTGGCGGGTTCTTGACCATGCAGCGGACATTGTCGACCTTGAATGTCCCGACCTCGAGCGAGTCGAGCCGCCCGACTTGCAGCCCGCGCAGGCCGACCTCGCCGACGCCGGCGCTGAGCGTCGTGACAATCGGCTTTACTCCCACCCTTTCGGCCGTCTTCACGGTGAGGACCGTGTGCTCCGCGCCCGTGTCGACGGTGAACTGCACGGGCCGGCCGTTGGCACGCCCCGACACGATCACCTTGCCGCGATCGAGTCGGAACGGGATCTCGTGGACCCTGCCCGCTGACCGCGGGTCGATCTGGAGTGGGATCCTGTTCCCGTAGGACTGCAGCAGGCGGATCTCGGAGCGGGCCCAGACAGCCATCGTCCCGCGGTCCTTGTTCGGCAACAGATTGATGTAATTCGTGTACGAGGCGATGGCCTCGGGCACCCGGCGGAGCCGCTGGTTGAGGGACCCGAGGAGCAAGTGGACCTCCGGGTCCGACGGCGCGGAGGCGAGCGCCGCCTGCGCCTCGCCGAAGGCTGCCTGCAGCTGGTTGCGACCGGCGAGCGACCTCGCGAGCCCGAGGCGCGCTCTCGCATGGCCCGGCAACCGGCCGAGGACATCCTTCGCCATGGCCTCAGCCTCGTCGAAGTGGCCTGCCGCCCATGCGGCGTCGCCGCGAAGCGCGGTAGCATCATCGTTGTCGGGCGCGAGCTTCTGAAGGAGCCTCGCGTGCTCTGTCGCGAGGTCGAATTCAGCGATGCGAAGAGCCGAACGTATGAGGCCCATCTTCGCGCGAATCCTCGAAGGCCCCTCGCCGAGCCGATCGGCGCGCTGGTATGCCTCGAGCGATTCCCGGTAGCGGCCGCTCGCATACAGGAGATCGCCGAGCTGGATCTGCACGTCGACGTCGTGCGGAGCGCGGGCACCCGCGAGAAGCGGCGCCAGGCTCGCGAGACAAATCGCAAGAAGTACGACGCGGACACCCGGTACCATCGCTGCCTCCGGCAGGGCGGTCAGGAAGTCTAAGTTCGGTCGGAGATCCAATTGTAGGTTCCTTGCCGTTCGCGCGGCAAGGAACCTCGCGCACAAGCGCCATCAGCCGCGCGGACCGGTCGCGACAGCAGCCGTGACGTCAGGGCCAGAAACCGCAGATGCAGGCGCTCCGACGCCGAGCTGTGCGAGGACAGAGGGGACGTTGAGGCCCAGCGCCTCGAGCTGCTGCAGCAGGTTGAAGACCACAGCGGGGCTGGTCTTCGCCAGCCGCTCGACGCCGGTTGTCCCGTTTCCCACGCCGCTTCCCTGGTCGATGATGACAAGCTTGTCGATGTTTCCGAGCGGTGAAGCCACAGCGCCGAAGACACCCGTGGACGCCTGGAGGATCGCAGGCAGCTTCTCGAGTACTGTCTGGAGCTTCGCGGCATCGTTGAACTGCTTCCAGGCGTCGGCCTTCCTGAGGATGGCGGCGGCCTCGGCCACTCCCTGCGCTTCGATTGCCTTGGCCTGCGCCAGGCCGATTGCCTCGATCTTCGCAGCCTCCGCCTTCCCTTCGACCTCCACGGCCGCGGCGCGTCCCACGCCTTCTTTTCTGAGCTTTTCCTGTTCGGCTTCTGCGAGCGCAATCAGCGCGGCACGGCGGCCTTCAGCCTCGAGGATAGCCGCCTGCTTGGACGCCTCAGCCCTGACCACGGCCGCCTGGCGATCCGCCTCTGCAGGCTTGATTACCGTTGCCTCCAGTTCTTTCTGCTTGCGCAGCACTTCCTGTTCCTGGACCGATATCGACTCCTGCGTGCGCTCGCGCTCGATCCGGACTTCCTCCGCCACGACGCTCTGCCTGGCCTTCGCCTCCGACAGCGGGCCAGCCTGCTTCGCCTTCGCCTTCTCGGTCTCGACCTCCGCCTGGTACTGCGCCTGGCGAATCATGAAGTCGCGCTGGGCGAGGGCGATCTCCGCCTCCGCGTTGAAACGCGCGCGCTCGCCTTCCTGGAGAGCCTCTGCGGACTTGATCTTGGCGTCTCTCGTCGCTTCTGCCTCGCCGATGGCCGCGTCGCGCTTGACCTCGGCAGTCCTGCGCTTGCCGAGGGCGTTCAAGTACTCCTCATCGTCGCTTATTTCCTGGATGGTGAGGACATCCACGCCAAGGCCCATCTTCTCGAGATCAGCCGCCGCCTCGCTCGTCAGCTTCTGTGCGAAACTCTGACGGTCGTTGTTGATCTCCTCCACCGTGAGGGTGCCGAGGATCGACCTGAGGTGGCCCTCCAGCGTCTGGAAAATGACGCGCTGGATCTGATCGTGCGTCATGCCGAGGAACCGCTCGGCGGCCGCCTGGAGCGAAGTGTCGTCGCCGCGTATCTTCACGTTCGCGACGGCCTTGACCGACACCGGGACGCCCTTCAGCGTGTACGCCCGCTTGATCTCGAGAGGTATGGTCATGACATTGAGGGCGAGGTACTCGACCTTCTCGAGGAGCGGGATCCGCAGGGCGGCACCGCCCTTGACCATCCGGTAGCCGACCACGCGGCCATCGCTGAGCTTCCGCTTGCGGCCGCTGAAGACCGCAACGACGTTCGGGGAAACCTTGATGTAGTTGCGGGCGAAGAGCAGGCCGGCGATGAACAGCGCCAGCACGACGGCAAGGACGACGAACGGCAGGAACAGCATCTCGAAGAGCATCGCTTTCGCCTCCTGGCTCCTGTTACCGGCGCACCACGACTGCCTCACCGAGGACGCTGTCTATCGTGACCGCGACGTTCTCGGGTATCGCCGCCCCATCGCTGGAG
This sequence comes from Vicinamibacterales bacterium, assembly GCA_041947015.1. Taxonomy (GTDB): domain Bacteria; phylum Acidobacteriota; class Vicinamibacteria; order Vicinamibacterales; family Fen-181; genus JBHGBL01. The sequence goes on along the minus strand of JBHGBL010000003.1, from coordinate 107,253 downwards.
CGTGCTATCTTGTCCACCATCTGCTCGCCGACCTGGCAGCGGACCTGGCCGACGCTGCCGGCCGGGATTGCCACGACGACGCGGGCACGAAGGCCGACGAGATCCGCCGAGCGGACCTCGGACGAAGCCTGCTGGCTGTAAAGAAACCTGGCAAAACCGTAGATTGCCGCGGCGAAGACGACGCCGCTGGCGAAACCGAGGGTCGAGGCGGGAACCATCGACAGCCCGTAGTAGGTGCCGACGGCCCCGAAACCACCGAAGGCGGTCACGAACACGCTAATGACGCGGCTCGAGAAGAAACCCGGGCCGCCCTCGCCGCCGACGTCGGCGCCGCCGTCGGCGTCGCTGTCGAAGATCTCGCCGAAGAAGAGCGTTACGAGGAGGAGGAGAAACCCGCCCGCCGCGATGGCCAGAAAGACCGAGAACTGGGACAACGCGGGAAGCCAATTCATGTTCACCTCGACACCGCAGATTCTGAGGAAGGCGGTCCGGGAAGTCAATGGATTGTGAAGCGTGATGCTACACTCCGAATCGCCATTCAGTGCAGAGGCCTGAACCTAGCGCCGGGATCCGGGGCGCTCACGAGCCACAGCCCGACAGGCAGGCGCGGTTACGGCCTGGCACGATGATTGTCTACTCACCCAGGTCTAGGCGGCGGGAGCCTATGCGGATGAGAGCCGAAGGAGCGCCGGAAGAGCGAGCCGCGCCGCGAGACCGCTCCGAGCTCGAAGCGTGGATACGGTCGAGCCTTGCCCTGCCGGCAAGAAGGGAACGCGAGCTTCTGGATGCCATTGCCCTCGTTCTGGACCGGCAGCATCGGATGTGGCAGGAATCGAAGGACGAAGCGATCCGGGCGATTGCAGCCGGGTTCACCGAGAAACTGGCCCGCCTGCGAGAGGAGCTTTCCGCCCGGAACGCCACCGTCTCGAACATCGGGCAGTACTTCGAGTCGCTGGTGGCCGAGCTGACCGAGCGCTCGCACCGCGACCCGAAGACCAAGCTGATGAATTTCGACTGGTTCATGTCGCAGCTCGAGTCTTTCCTGGAGGTCGAGCAGCGTGTGCGGTGGTGTGCGATAGGGCTGGTGGACATCCACGGCTTCAAGCAGTACAACGACGTGCTCGGCCACGCCGTGGGCGACCGAATAATCGAGCGCGTGGCGCGGCTGCTCGCGGAGCAGATCCGGTCCGACGACCTGATTGCGCAGGACGGCCCCAAGTCGAGGCGTCCGGAGCTGCATGCGAGGTTCGGGGGTGACGAGTTCTGCTTCCTGATACCCGACCTCGGCGAGGACGTTCAAGCGAGAGCTGTTGCCGACCGCTTCCGGCGAGCGGTCGGTCGCTACGACTGGAAGCAGGTGGATCCGCGACTGGCAGACCAACCCGTCCGTGTGGACGTTGGGGTCGTCTGCCTGTGGATGGGGAGCCCGAGCGAACGGAGGTTCTCTGCGAGACGCCTGGCCCTCGAACTCGTCGACCGGGCGGACAAGCTGATGTACGACGCGAAAGGAGACGAGTCGGGAGACGTTCGCATCCTCCGCGTGCGGATCGAGGACGGGCACCTCGCGCGATACCGGAAGGAAGGAACACCCGGAGAAAAAAGCGGTACCTCTTGTAATAACGGGGCCCGTTTGAGGTAGTATCACTTGTTCGGGCCAGTGGTTCGACCGACGCGGAAGTGGCGGAACTGGCAGACGCGCTAGCCTCAGGAGCTAGTGAGGGCAACCTCATCGGGGTTCAAATCCCCGCTTCCGCACCAGCCTTGATGTAATTGGGGCAGCGGTGCGCTTCGAGCGCGTGGCGGATGAAACCACCCGGGGCGCACGGCCGTGTATCCGTTCGGCCTCGATGACGCTGCCTGCAGCTCGACATGGAGGCCCATGAACAAGTCGCGACCCACCCACCTCAAGCGTGAACGTGAGAAAGTCCGCCGCGAACGCCAGCAGCAGAAGACGGCCCGCCGCCTGGCGGCGAGCGCCCGCAAGGCCGCAACGCCACGACCATCTGGCGGTGAAGACCCGGACATCGCCGGCATCAAGCCCGGCCCCCAACCCTCACCCTGGGGCGATGACGAGAACAAGACTGACTCAAACGACTGACTGGTGGTTTGCTTCTGCCTCCTTTGATTGTTAGCCTTCCGCAAAACCGAGGGAACACTGTGGCCAGATTCGCCTTGACCCGATCCCCAGCTTTCCGCACTGGTTTCCTTGCGGTTATGTTGCTCGCATTCACAGCCGCCTGGCTCCATCCCGCCCTGTCAGGGCAGGTGGCCGTCGCGGGAGAAGAGACCCATCACTTCACGTACTTCTCGCCCTTTACCGATCCTTCGTTCAGCCAGGTGGAGCAGATCGCGCTGATCCTGGTTCTTCTGACTGCGATCGGCGGCCTGCTCTACGCAGCCGGGCTCGTTCGCCAGGTGCAGCGCGCCGACCAGGGCACCCCCAGAATGCAGGAAATCGCGGCGGCGGTCCGCGAGGGTGCGAACTCCTACCTGGCGGCGCAGTTCAGGAGGATAGGCCCGCTCATCGTCCTGATCGCAATCCTGCTGGCCGTCACCTACACTGGCAGCGAGCCGGCTTTCAGGTGGGGGCGGGCCGGAGCCTTCCTTGTAGGCGCGCTGTTCAGCTGGACGGTCGGCTTCGTCGGCATGCGCTTAGCGACGGCAGGCAACCTCCGCGTAGCAGCAGCAGCACGGCACAGCTACGGAGAGGCACTCCAGCTCGGCTACCGCACGGGGACCATCACCGGGATGCTGACTGACGGCCTCGGCCTCCTCGGCGGGACCCTGATCTTCCTCATCTACGGCGTGAATGCCTACGAGGCGCTTCTCGGTTTCGGCTTCGGTGGCACGCTTCTCGCCCTGTTCATGCGGGTCGGCGGCGGTATCTACACGAAGGCGGCGGACGTCGGGGCAGACCTGGTGGGCAAGATCGAGCAGGCCATCCCCGAGGACGATCCCCGGAACGCCGCGACCATTGCGGACAACGTCGGCGACAACGTTGGCGACTGCGCAGGGATGGCGGCCGACATCTTCGAGAGCTACGAGGTGACGATTGTCGCGGCGATGATCCTCGGCCTCGCCAGCTTCGGGCACAAGGGCGTCGTCTTCCCGCTGCTCGTTCGCGGCATAGGCGTCATCGGCTCGATCATCAGCACCTACACGGTGCGCGCCGGACAAGACGACACGTCGGACACGGCGCTCAAGAGCGTTCACCGCGGCTTCTGGATCGGCTCGCTCATCAGCATCACGGGGTTCTTCCTGCTGGGGCTCGGCTACCTCTACTTCGACGCGTCGTACCTCGCATCGAACCCGCGCGCGGCGGCTGGTTTCCCAGGGGGCGATCCGATGGCTCTTCCCTTCTGGGCCAGCTTCGGCATAGCCGGCCTCGACATGCGGCCCGCCATCACCTGCCTTATCGGTGTCTTCCTGGCCGTCACGCTCAACAAGGTCACGAGCTACTACACCCACACAAGCCATGCCCCGGTCAAGGGGCTCGCAAAGGCCTGCACGACGGGGCACGCGACCAACATCATCCAAGGCTTCGCTGTGGGCTACGAGAGCACAGTCACCGCCATCATCGTGATCGCGGGCGCGATCCTTCTCTCCGCCCTCACCTACGCGGGCACGCCGCCGATGTTCATTGCGTTCGGCGTCGCCATGACCGGCATAGGTATGCTGACGCTCACCGGCAACACGATCTCCATGGACGTCTTCGGGCCCGTCGCCGACAACGCGAACGGCATCGGCGAGATGGGCTACGACGCCGCGGCGATGGACGCAGCCGCGCCCGGCAGCTACAGGCGCGCGCGCCAGGTTTTGGCAGACCTCGACGCCGTGGGCAACACAACCAAGGCGGAAACCAAGGGGATCGCAATCGGGTCTGCAGTCATCGCGGCGGTGTCGCTCTTCTCCAGCTTCATCGCAGTCATAGCGGTCGGAAGCGAAGATCGTCTCGCCTCGATGACCGTGGATCAGTACCTCTCCGAAGCCGGTCGGCTGACCTTCGCGGAGCCGGTAGTCTTCGTAGGCGTCCTGATAGGGGGCGCGATACCATTCCTCTTCTCGAGCATGCTGATCCGCGCAGTAGGGCGCGCCGCCTCGTTCATCGTCCGGGAGTGCCGTGTGCAGTTCCGCGACCCGGCGATCCTCGCCGGGACCAAGAAGCCGGACTACGGGCGCGTCGTGCACATCTGCACCGTGATGGCGCAGAAGGAGCTCGTCGGCCCGGGGCTTCTCGCCATTGCGGCGCCAATCCTCACCGGGTTCATACTCGGACCCTACGCGCTCGGCGGCTACCTCGCCGGGATGATCCTCACAGGCCAGCTGCTGGCCGTCTTCATGGCCAACGCGGGAGGGGCATGGGACAACGCCAAGAAGACCATCGAGGACGGGTTCTACGGCGGAAAGGGTTCCGAGGCGCACAAGGCGTCGGTGACCGGGGACACGGTCGGCGACCCGTTGAAGGATACCGCCGGCCCGGCCGTCAACCCGCTGCTCAAGGTGATGAACATGGTCTCCCTGCTGGGCCTGGGGCTGGTTCTGCAATACAACCTGATTTCCCCGTCCGGCGACCCGTCGAGCTGGGGCTACTCGAGGATGATTGGCGTCATCGTGTCGGTCATCTGCGGCCTTGCCATCGGATGGGCGATCTGGCAGAGCAAGCGTGAAACCGAGTTGTTCGACGAACAGCCCGCGGCAGCATCCCGCCCGCGCTAGCTTCGGTCCGGGGCGGGCATGCAAGGGTGCATGCCCGCCTCCTGTGCTTTCAGTGTGATTCCATCCTCGTCCCACAGATTCCCACCAGGCCCGTCCTGATTGGGGAAACTGGCCGGATCCGTGCCTGCTCGGGAACCAGTTTCCCGATGGGGTCGTCGTCTTCACTAGCGTCGGGCGCCGTGCTGCGCTACCTGGTGCTCGCAGTGTCGGTCGCGCTGCCGGCTTGCGACGCTGCGACGACGACGGTTGTCGGTCCGACACCGCCGAAATGCGACGTCTCGGTCACCGCTGACCCTCGCAGCTTTGGCGCGGCGGGGGGCACCGGCACTCTGAGCATCACGACCGAGCGCGAATGCAGCTGGACCGCGAGCACGGCGGCGGCGTGGGTCTCCCTGCCATCCCAGCCGCCAGGGGGTGGAACCCTCGACGCTTGGCTACAGCATTTCCCGGAACGAGTCCCCGACAGCGCGCACGGCGGCCTTGAGTGTGAACGAACGCGTGCGGAAGTTCCCCAGGAGCCAGCGTGGTGCAGTTTCGGGGTGGCACCTTCTTCCCTGGAGATCGGTGCCGGCGGCGGCGACCTAGAGGTCAGGGTCGAGACGCTTCAGGGATGCGCATGGGAAGCACGGAGCCCGAAGGCGGCGCCGATTGTTGGGGGCTCACGACAGTAGGAGCCGCGGGCCGGACTTCCTCTCCGCGGTCCGGCGCTGCGGCGCGCGCGGCTTCGTGAGTTGGGGCCGCGCTCGCGGCAGGAAAAGCGCTGTCGAGCGCGGCCAGCATCTCCGCCACTTCCGTGTTGCGGGGCTCGAGGCGCCGGGCTTCCTCCAACCGTTGCCGCGCCTCATCAACCGAACTCTCGAGTGCCGCGCGCCGCGCCCGCTCGATGCACGTCCGCACGCGGAGGCGGCGCATCCGGAGTTCGAACTGCGCGATCCCCGTCGGATCCGTCTTCTGCATGGCTGAGCGGCCATGCATGCCGCTGCAAGAGCGGTTCCCCGTTCCGGAGCGGTCGCTGCCGGCGTTGTCCGTCAGGACCCTTTCTTGTAGTTCTGCACAGGTTCGGCGTCGAGGACGTAGACACCTCGGCCGTGCGTGCCTATGACGATGACGCGGTCGCGCGGGTGGACGACCAGGTCATGGACGAAGGTCGACGGCAAGTTGGCGCCGAGTACGTGCCACGAAGCTCCTCCGTCCCACGACACGAAGACCGCCATGTCAGTTCCGACATAGAGTATGTTCGGCGACGTCGGATCCTCGCGCACCACGTTTATCGGGCCCGACGGTATGTTGCCCACGATGCTCTTCCATGTGGCTCCGCCATCGGTGGACTTCCAGAGGTAAGGCTTGAAGTCGTCCCACCGCTTCCCGTTCTGCGCAAGGTACACCGTGTTCTCGTCGAAGGCCGAAGCGACGACGCGAGAGATCCAACGGTCCGGCGCAAGCCCCTTGGTGATTTCCGTCCAGGTCCTTCCGCCGTCGCGCGTCACGTGGGCACGGCCGTCGTCGGTCCCCGCGTAGATGAGGCCGAAGCGTTTCGGCGACTCGGAGATCGTGAAGATGGTCTGGTACGGGATGTCACCGATCATGGCGGGGTCGTTGCGGGAAAGATCGGGGCTTATCCGTTCCCACCCTTCCCCCCTGTACATCGAGCGGAAGAGATACTGCATCCCGTGGTAGACGATGTCGGGGTTGTGAGGCGATACGATGGTGGGCGCAAGCCACTGGCCCCGCAGCGGGGGCTCGCCCTTCGCCTGCGGTACCGCGACGTTCGCGGGCTTCACGCTCCGGTCGCCGAACTTCGACATGTCCACCCTCTGGAGTCGACCGTAGAAGCTGGAGGCGTACACCGTCACGTTGTCAGCGGTATTGATCGCGTGCGTCGTCCCCTCGCCCCCCAGAGCGGGCGAGAACTCCTGCGGCGGGATACGGTCGCGCCCGCGCGACAGGTCCACGACGGCCCTGTAGCTGCCGTGGTCCTGCACCGAACCGTAAACGTGGAACGGGGTCGCCATGTCGTAAGAGACGTTGAAGAACTGAACGGCGGGCAGGTTGTCCAGGTTTTGCCGCCACGTCCTTCCACGGTCGTAGGAAAACACGATGCCGCCGTCGTTGCCGTTCACCAGGTAGTTGGGATTCGCTGGATCGATCCACAGAGCGTGATGGTCGCCGTGCATCCCCCTCAGCGGCCTGAACGTCTTGCCGCCGTCTTCGGAGACGTTCAGGCCGAGGCCCATCGTGTAAACGACGTCCGGGTTGGTCGGGTCCACCCTGATCTGGCCGAACACCCAACCATAGGTAGCGGAGTGGCGCTCCATGTAGGTTTTCTGCTCGGGCGTGAGACCGCTCACCTGTCTCCACGTCTTTCCCCTGTCGTCCGACCGGTACACGGTCGCCCCCTTGATGGTGCCCTCGCGCGGCCGGCCATAGGAGTCGAGCTCACCAGGCTTGGGAGGCGTGCCAATCTCGTAGTTGTCGACGAACGCGTAGACGACGTTCGGATTGGACCGGGCGATGTCGATACCGATACGGCCCCTGAAGCGCGGTTCAGGAAGGCCCTGGTTCACCGGGGTCCAGGTGCGGCCGCCGTCGGTCGTCTTGTGGATGCCGCTTCCCGTATAGCCTTCCTCGTTGCGCGGGTCGTTCCACCGCTTCCTTATCCTCTGCCACGTGGCCGCGTAAAGGGTATTCGGGTCCACCGGGTCCATCGCCAGATCTATGGCGCCCGTCCGCTCGTTCACGTAGAGGACCCTGCTCCAGGTGCGCCCACCGTCCGTGGTCTTGTAGACTCCACGCTCCTCGTTGTCCGTCCACTCGTGGCCGGAGGCCGCCACGTAGACGATATCCGGGTTCCTCGGGTGAATGACGATCCGGGCGATCGTGTAGGTGGCGGCGAGGCCCATGTGTCTGAAGGTCTTGCCGCCGTCGGTTGACTTGTAGACGCCGATGCCGGCGTTCGAGCTCCTGAAGATGTTCGCTTCGCCTGTCCCTACCCAGACCATGTTCTCGTTGGAAGGAGCGAGCGTGACGTCGCCTATCGAGGTAGACGGTGCCTGTTCGAAGATCGGGGTCCAGGTGACGCCCTCGTTGTCCGTCCTCCATACGCCACCCGTGGCGGTCGCTGCGTAGATAGTGTAGGTCTTTCCACGCGGCGTCGCGGCTGCAACGTCAGTGACGCGGCCGCTTATGTTGGTGGGACCGAGGAACTGCCAGGCGAGGTTCGCGAGGGGCGTCTGCCTGCGCATCTCCTGCAACTTCTCGAACCCGTCCAGACGCACCTGGACGTCAGGTGGGACCGCCGGCGCCTGTGCAAGCCCGGCCGCGGTTGAAAGAGCGGCCGCCGCCACTATCAGGACCAGCATGTGCGTTCGCTTGGGACGTAACGGACGAATGCTCATCGGCAACCTCCGGGGGCACCTTTTACCACAGTCCGGACCTGCGGGCGAGAGGTGGATCCCCGACGCGACGGGGCTGCTATGATGGATGCGTGAGCCAGCCGAAGAACGTCGGAATACTCGTGGGGGGAGGGCCCGCTCCCGGCATCAACAGCGTCATCAGCGCCGCCACGATCCGCTGCCAGGTCGAAGGGGTGGACGTCATCGGAATTCGCGACGGGTTCGAGTGGCTCATGCAGGGCAACATCGACCACGTCACCCCGCTGACGATCGACGGTGTCAGCCGCATCCACTTCCGCGGCGGCTCGCACATCGGCATATCGAGGAGCAACCCCACCGACGACCCGGTCCACCTCGAGAATACCGTCATTTCGCTGCTTCGACTCAACATCTCGCAGCTGATCACGATCGGCGGCGACGACACCGCGTTCTCGGCCATGAAGCTCGAAGAGCGGGCAGGAGGGCGAATCCGCGTCGTCCACGTTCCGAAGACGATCGACAACGACCTCGACCTGCCGCCCTACGTGGACACTTTCGGTTTCCAGACGGCCCGGCACTACGGCGTGGACATCGTCAAGAACCTGATGGTGGACGCCAAGACGACCTCGCGCTGGTACTTCGTCATAGCCATGGGCCGGAAGGCCGGCCACCTGGCCCTGGGCATCGGGAAGGCCGCCGGCGCAACGCTCACGCTCATCCCGGAGGAGTTCAGCGGCAAGAGCGTCCGCCTCAAGGAGGTCGTCGACACGCTGGTCGGGGCGATGATAAAGCGCCTGAGCTACGGCCGCCGGGACGGCGTTGCCATCATCGCCGAAGGGCTGGTGCTCGGCATTGAACCGGAAGACCTCAAGGCAATCGACGAGGTGGAACGGGACGCGCACGGCAACGTCAGGGTCTCCGAGGTGAACCTCGGCGAGATCCTCAAGGCTGCCGTCATCCGCAGGCTCGGCGAGTTCGGCATCAAGACGACGATCGGCGCGAAGAACATCGGATACGAGCTGCGATGCGCGGACCCCATCCCTCTCGACATGGAGTACACCCGCGACCTTGGGTACTCGGCCGCCAAGTACCTCCTTTCCGGCGGCAACGCCGCCATGATCTCCATGCAGGGCGGGCAGTTCGTCGCGATCCCATTCCGCGATCTCCTCGACCCGGCAACGGGCAGGGCGCGCGTCAGGCTCGTGGACATCCACTCGACCCGCTACGCCATTGCAAGGCGCTACATGATCCGGCTGCGGCGCGATGACTTCGAGGACCCGCACGAGCTCGCAAAGTTCGCCGCAACCGCCGGCGTGTCGCTGCAGGAATTCCGCCGGCAATTCGAGTACCTCATCGAAAACGAGCCGAGGCCACTGGTCGTCACCGAAAAGGACGGTTTCATGGAGCAGCCGGCTCCTCCCGTTTCATCTGCTTCGCCCGCCGAGCCTGCGGGCGAGGTTCGCGAACCGCACCCCTGAGGAATGAAGATGCCTGTCAACGTGAAGTCCGGCTGCAGCCTTGTTGTGGCCCTGGGGATGCTCGCGGTCCTGGCGTCGGGTCAGGAGCGGAGACCACGGTCACGCGAACTGGGCCTGGAGCCGGGTGTCTTTCCTCCAGGCCCGCTCAATGCGATAACCGACGTCGCCGGGGTCCGCGTTGGCCACGTCACTGTGATCGAGGGCGACAACGTCCGCACGGGCGTTACCGCGGTGGTTCCCCACGGCGGGAACCTGTTCCAAGACAAGGTAGCGGGGGCCGTTTTCGTCGGCAACGCCTTCGGGAAGCTAGCCGGGTCGACGCAGGTCGAGGAGCTGGGGACCATAGAGACGCCCATCGTATTGACGAACACGTTGAGCGTCGGAACGGCCATGGATGCCGTCGTTGCCTACACGCTCGCGCAGCCTGGCAACGGCAACGTCCGGTCGGTCAACGCGCTGGTGGGTGAAACCAACGACGGCGGGTTGAACGACATCAGGAGTCAGCACGTCACGAGGGCGCACGTGCTGCAGGCGATCGAGGAAGCGCGTGAAGGCGAGGTCGCCGAGGGGAGCGTCGGCGCCGGTACCGGCACTCAATGCTACGGTTGGAAAGGCGGGATAGGAACATCGTCACGGCGGCTTGCGCCACGCTACGGGGGATACACCCTGGGCGTGCTGGTCCAGACGAACTTCGGCGGCGTTCTCACGATGGGAGGCGCTCCCGTGGGCAGGGAGCTCGGGCGCTACAGTTACGCGCCTTCGCGCCCTGGCCAGACAGATGCTTCTCCGGATGGCTCCTGCATGATTGTGGTGGCGACAGACGCGCCGGTGGACGCACGCGATCTGAGGCGCATTGCCGCGCGGGCTGTGTTCGGGCTGGGCCGGACCGGGTCTTCCTACAGCAACGGGAGCGGCGACTATGCGATCGCATTCTCGACCTCGCCGGACGTGAGGGTCAGGTTCGGCGAGCAGGCGCCGAAGCCCCGGACACTGCTGCCTACCGACGGCGTGTCACCCCTCTTCCAGGCGGTGCTGGAGGCGACGGAGGAGGCCGTCTACAACTCGCTCCTGCGCGCCACGTCGGTCACCGGCAATGGCCGCACGGTCGAGGCGATACCGATCGAGCGCGTCCGCGCGATCCTCAAGGAGTACAAGGCGGTCAAGTGAGGATCAGTCGTCCCCCGATTCCGGCTTGCCCGTGAAAAGGTGCTCGGTTTCCAGCGTTTCGGGCCCTTTCTCGGTGCAAACGGCGTAGCGTGACGGGTACATCGAGACTCCCGCGTACTCGCCTTTCGCGCTCAGCACGTAGAAGTTCACGCCGAAGTTCGGATTGCCGCTGGCATTGAGCAGCCGCTTCTCTATCGTGTTGGCGGCAATCCGCTTCAGAGCGTCGAGGCCCGCGTCCTTCGGGTGCATGCCGCGCCTCATGTTCTCCACCACCAAGAAGGAACAGAGGCCGTAGAGGTTGGCCTCGCCCCGACCCGTGGAGCCCGCGGCCCCGACGGCCCCGTCGACGTACAGCCCCGCGCCCAGGATCGGGGAGTCCCCCACGCGGCCGGGGATCTTGAAGGCCAGCCCGCTGGTCGTCGTCACGCCGCAGATTTCACCCTTCGGCCCGATGCCGTTGCAGTTTATCGTCCCGTACACGTGCTCGGCGTCGATCGTTCCTTCGGCGACCATCTCGCGGATCACCCGCATGGCGGCCTGCTGCCGCTTGTCCGGATCCAGGTAGTGCAACGGGTCCGTCTTGCGCTTCCACTCCAGCCAGGCCCGACGCGACCGCTCCGTGTTGAGGTCAGCTACCACCTCGAACCCCATGTTGCGGGCGAAGGTCTTAGCCCCCTCGCCCACAATCAAGTGGTGGTCGGTGAAGTCCATGACGGCTCGCGCAACGAGCGATGGCGTCTTCACTCCCTCGATGGCAGCCACCCCGCCGGCACGCTTCTTGGGACCATGCATGCAGCATGAGTCGAGCTGCACCACACCGTCGGCGTTCGGCAGGCCGCCGTACCCGACACTGGTGTCAGACGGATCCAGCTCGACGATATTGACGCCCGCGATGAGCGCGTGGAGAACGTCCGACCCCGAAGTGATCATCTGGAACGCTTTCTCCACGCACGTAAAGGGGCCGGCATTCCTCGCAACGTTTCCGTTGGCGGAGGATACGACAACCGGTCTGACGCTGCGCGGCGTCATCACAACCGGCGCCTGGCCCAAGGCAGAAGCGGGTCTCGCAGCGCCTACTGCGGCCGCGGCCCCGGCCTTCACGAACTCCCGCCGATTGAACTTGAGGGCGTGGCTCATCGGCACTCCTGTCACACAGTCGCCTAGCGGCTGCACAGCCGGACTGTATGCTCGAGAGCCGCCGTCGTCAAGCCGAGCGCGCGACTTGGTGAACACAGCGGCGACCGCTGAGGGGCGCATGGACCCTCCGGCGAGCCCGGCGGCGGCACGCCACCCCTGCGACGGGATCAGCGCGCCGTTCGCGCGGCCGTTGACGCTCGGACGGACGGACGACTACGATGAGGCGTAGGCCTGCCCGACCAGGTATTTCGAGAATTCGAAGCCGCCATTCCTCTGCGGCATTCACGAGATCGAGGTGCCTGCGGCTTCTGGGTCTTTTCTCGGCGCCGACCGGGCAGGGAAACCGGCATGAACGAACATGAACCATGAAACCGTCCTACTACCGGACCGCATCGCGCGCCTGGGCGAAATCGCTTCCGACCTGTGGTGGAGCTGGCAGCCCGACGCGAGGGCTCTGTTCCGCACGCTCGACTACTCGATCTGGCGCTCCACGGCGCACAACCCCGTGCGCATCCTGCGGGTGATCCCGCCGGAGCGTCTCGAGGCGGCGGCTAGGGATCCGCGGTTTCTCGCGCTCTACGACAGCACGGTCGCCGCGCTGGACAAGGCCAGGTCGGGCGAGGGCACCTGGGCGAGGGGGCGGCTGGCCGGCCTCGAAGGCTCGATAGCGTACTTCTCGGCGGAGTTCGCGCTGCACCAGTCGCTGCCGATTTACGCAGGCGGGCTCGGCGTCCTCGCAGGCGACACCTGCAAGGAGGCAAGCGACCTCGGGCTCCCGTTCGTGGGCGTAGGGTTCATGTATCCCCAGGGATACTTCCATCAGCACGTGAGCGCGGATGGGTGGCAGCAGGAGATCTACGAGCGCATCGACTGGTCGTACGCACCGGTCAGGACGGCCGTGAGAAAGGACGGCACGCCGTGCGTGGTTGCCGTCCCGCTCGGCAACCGGACCGTGCTGGCGGCGGTCTTCGTCGTAGACATCGGGCACGTCAAGCTGTATCTCCTCGATACGGATCTCGAGGAGAACGCGCCGTGGGATAGGGAGCTGTCGGCCCGGCTCTACGGAGGCGACCAGGAAACGCGAGTGCAGCAGGAGATAGTCCTTGGACTAGGCGGTGTCCGGGCGCTGCACGCGGTCGGGGTCACGCCAGCGGTCTGGCACCTCAACGAGGGCCACGCTGCCTTCGTATCGCTGCAGCGGATCCGCGAGGCGCTCGAGGGCGGGCTGAGCTTCGAACGCGCGCTGGAAGAAGTGCGGGAAACCACCGTCTTCACCACGCACACTCCGGTGGCCGCGGGGCACGACGCCTTCCCGTTCAACCTCGTCGAGAAACACCTGGCGGGCGCGTGGGGTACGCTGGGCGACTACCGCGACCGGTTCCTAGCTCTCGGCGCGTACGACAATGGCGGCGGCACCATGTTCAACATGACCGCTCTGGCGCTGCGCACGTCGGGCTCTGTCAATGCCGTCAGCCAACTTCATGGCACAGTAACCAGGAGGATGTGGGCACCAATCTGGCCTGGCGTCCAGGAACAGGATATCCCGGTTCGTTCGATCACGAACGGCGTCCATGTCGGCACATGGGTGGCCGCCGAGGTTGCGGCTCTTTTCGACAGGTATCTCGGCCCCGATTGGCGCGACCACCAGGACGAGCAGTCCTTGTGGGACCGGATCCTGGACGTCCCGGACGAGGCAGTCTGGGAGATGCGCCGAGCGCTGCGCGGGTACTTGTTCTCCTTCGTGCTGGAGCGGGCACGAAACCGCTGGATCCACGACAACGCCAGTCCTGCGCAGGTCATCGCGGCAGGGACCCTGCTGCATCCCGAGGCTCTGACGATCGGCTTCGCACGGCGGATCACCGGCTACAAGCGGCCGGATCTGATCTTCCACGACCCCGAACGGCTGGCGCGCATCCTCTCCGCCTGGCGGCGTCCGGTTCAGGTCATCTTTGCGGGCAAGTCCCACCCGGCCGACGACCCGGGCAAGCACCATCTCCAACGCATTTACCGCCGGGCGCTCGACCCGGCCTTCGGCGGCCGCATCGCCTTCCTCGACGACTACGACCTGCACGTCGCTCATTTCCTGTCGCAGGGCGTGGATGTCTGGCTCAACAACCCTCGCAAGCCGCTGGAGGCAAGCGGTACCAGCGGGATGAAGGCAGCCCTGAACGGCGTTCCGCACCTGAGCGTCGGCGACGGCTGGTGGGCCGAGGGCTACAACGGCAAGAACGGCTGGCTCATCGAGGGCCGCGCGAACCCAGACGACTGGGGCGCGCAGGATGCCGCCGACGCCGATGCGCTCTACCGGCTCCTCGAGGAAGAGATCATCCCTGCTTTCTACGACCGGGACGACAAGGGTGTGCCCCGCCGCTGGGTGGCCGTCGTCAAGGAAGCGATACGCAGCGCGGGGGCCCGCTTCTCGGCCCGCCGCATGGTGAAGCAGTACGTCGAGAAGATGTACCTCCCCGCGCTGGCCGCGCAAGCCAGGCAGTGAGCCGGCCGCCTGGCCGCCTTGCTGCCCCCGGTCTCACCGGCTAGAATGCCTCGATGTCCAGGAAGTCGATTGCCAAGTCGCGTTGCGCGCTGTGCGGGGCGAAGGAAGTTTCCGAGCCCCGCGGCGAGGAGCGCTATTGCCGCGACTGCTGGGACAAGAAGATCGCCGTCGAGGAGATTGTCGCGCGCGAGTTCGCCATAAAGCGCTACATAAGGGCACACAGCGCCGAGAAGTACCTGATCTACCACTCGACAATCAAACGCCCCTGCGGCCAGATACTCGTCATCGACGACGGCTACGATCTTTTCCTCACCATCGTCCTCTATGCGAACTTCTCCTGGGACGAGGCTGCCTACCACCTGGAAGGGGACCCGGAGGGCCGTACTTTCGCGGAAATACTGGTGGACGTCGTGGCGACGGAGGTAATCGAACCGTGGGGCGGCGGCAAGTGGCACCTTGAGATTTTTCGCTCGAACCAGGCCGAACCGGAAGACTGGAACGGCGAGATGTAGCTGCCGGCTGCGGTCGCCCGCGTCCGGCCGGAGCGGTTATTGAGCTGACGCCGCAAAGGTACTATAATTCGACTGGCTAGTGCTGTGAGGCCTACTCACTCCGCCCCCTGGAGGTCATTATGATTCGTGGTTACCGCGCTCCGGTGGCGTTAGCTCTGGCCGCCGGGCTGCTTGCGTCGACTTCGATGTTGGCTGCTGGGCAGACGCCGCCAGCCACACAGACGAAGTGGACGCCGCCCGTCAAGGGAGTCGCCGAAATCCTGGTTCTCCCGACCGAGTCGAAGGTCGACTGGAAGACCAACACGGTCATCACGACGGTGAAGGTGAAGAACGTGTCGCTCGGGCCGATCGCGGGACTTCAGTGTGAGGAATTCTGGTACGACAAGAGCGGCAACATGGTTCCGGGCGGTGACAGATACCGCCACAAGAAGCTGCTGCAGCCCCAGGAAGAGCTCACCATCACGCTGACGACGGTGCGCGACGCCAAGATGGCGCGTAACAACTACGTGTTCCGGCACGCGAACGGTGACATCAAGGCGAAGCAGGTCAAGAAGTTCTGACGCTCATTGACCGGGCGGCGACGGATGTCGCGCGCCGCCCGGCCTCCCTCTCCTGCCACCTCAAAGCCGGGCAAGGCCACCTGGCGGATCGACGGTCGACGCTGGCTGTTGCGCGCCTGCGGCCCGTCTCGCACGACCACTCTGGATCGGACCCGCGCTCGGATAGGCCAGATCTGATCCTCCAGAGCTCACCAAGGTGGACAGAACCGAAGCCACCCTACTGCAGAGCCTGCAGTGCCGGGAGTATACTTTGATCAGGCCTGCCCGAAGGAACCGACGAGCGGGCGCGACCGGATGGCTCGAAGGCCGGCGTGGAAGCCGCAGGCGCTTTTCCGTCGTCCAAACACCAGTGAGCGCCGCTCGCCTCGCGCCCGCGTGCGCGGAGCCAAGGCTGGCCGAAAAGGAAAGCGTTCCCTTAGTCCCTACCGCTCGCTTCCGCGCGTGCCCCATGCGCGGAGCGAAGGCTGGAGGATTGGAATGTCAACGCGGAAGACCACGCTGTTCTATACCCTGTTGGTTGCTGTCGCTTCCCTCGCGGTGGGCATGGTGATCGCCTCGCGGATGGAGCTCTCGCCGGAGTCGTCGGCGCAGACCATGGTGGCGCCGCCGATGAACAGCGCGCCGCTCTCGGGGCCTATCGACGCCACCACCTTCCGCAATATCGCGCAGGCGCAGATGCCGATGGTCGTCAACATCAGGACCGAGTCGCGCCGGCGCACCCAGGACATGACGGACTTCTTCGGCGAGGATCCGTTCCGCCGCTTCTTCGGCTTCCCGGACGAGCAGGGGCAACGGCCGCGCGATCGGACGCAAGTGACCGAGTCGGCGGGCAGCGGGTTCATCGTCAGCCGCGAGGGCCTGGTCCTGACGAACAACCACGTCGTCGAAGGGGCCACGAAGATCGCGGTCACCTTGTTCGGTGAAGACAGGGAGTACGAGGCCAAGGTCGTGGGGCGGGATCAGCTGACCGACAGTGCGCTCATACAGCTCGTCGAGAAGCATGCGAAGCCGCTGCCTGAGGCGAGGTTCGGCGATTCCAGCCAGGTGCAGCCCGGCGACTGGGTCATGGCAATCGGCAACCCGTTCGGCATCGCGCACACGGTCACCGTTGGCGTGATCAGCGGCGTCGGCAGGCCCTTCTTCACCGCCGAACAGCGCAGTCAGGCAATGCTCCAGACAGACGCGGCAATCAACCCGGGCAATTCGGGTGGGCCGCTCCTCAATGTGCGGGGCGAGGTGGTGGGTATAAACACAGCCATCCTGAGCAACGGCCGCTTCGAAGGGAACCTAGGCATCGGGTTCGCGGTCCCGATCAACGCGGTTCGGGACCTGCTGCCGCAACTGCGCACAGGAAAGGTGACGCGGGGCCGGATTGGCGTGACCGTCGGGCCGGTACCCTCGGACGCCACCGACGAACTGGGACTGAAGGAGCGGCAAGGTACTCTCGTGGACAGCGTACTGCCTGACAGCCCGGCGGCGCGGGCTGGCATGGAGCCGGGCGACGTGGTCATCGAGTACAACGGACAGCCGGTGCGCGATCGAGACCACTTCATAGAGATGGTCATGAAGACCAAGCCAGGCACCACGGTCCCGGTGAAAGTCCTGCGCGCCAGGCAGGAGCGAACCCTCAAGGTCACCGTCGAGGAGCTCGACCTCGAGGCCGAGCGCAGCGGCGGCAGGGGATCCGAGTCGGGCGGTGAGGAAGGCAGCGCAGGGTTCGGCCTCCAGCTCGGCGAGATCACACCGACCGTCGAGCGGCAGCTGAACCTGCCGGCAGGCGTGACAGGGGCGTTGGTAGTTTCGGTGGAGCCAGCGAGCCCGGCGAGCCGCGCCGACATTCGGAGGGGAGACGTGATACTCGAGGTGAACCGAGAGCCGGTTTCGAGCCCCGGCGATGCGAGCCGTCTCCTTGGACAGGTCCAGTCCGGGTCGCACGCCGGGATACTGATCTGGCGCGGCGGGCAGCGGATGTTCCGCATGGTCCGCAAGGACTGACATCGAAGAGATCTCAGCCTTCGGTTTTCGGCGGCCAACAGCCGGCGCCTTCGCCAGGGCTCCTGCGCTGGCTGCCGACAGCCGATCGCTGGCCGTTCGTTGACGAACGGAGGACGCCTCGGCGCACGTTCCACAACGTGACTTTCCGCCCGGGCGCGAGTCGCGACTCTGTGTGGGCTTGGGAGCGAACCGGAGTTCTGAGCGCCTGCTGTTGATCGACCTCGTTCGTTCCGCCATTTCCGAACGCGGGCCCATGAGCTACGCCGCCTTCATGGAGCTCGCACTCTACCACCCGGATTCCGGCTATTACTCTGCGGCCGGCCGGCGTTCGGGTGCGCGGGGAGACTTCATCACCAGCCCGGACCTCGGCTCCCTTTTCGGAGAGGCCCTCTCTTTGGATTTCGTGCACAAGTGGCAGCGGATGGGTGCACCCGCCTCCGTGGACCTCGTGGAGGCAGGCGCGGGCGACGGCCGCCTCGCACGAGACGTGCTCGACGCTGCGGCGCCGTTTGCCGCCTTCTATGATTCAATCCGCCTGCACCTGGTCGAGCGAAGCCCGGCCGCTCGCACGGCACACAAGGACATGCTCGCTCGCCATGAAGCGAAGCTCGTCTCGAGCAGCGACCGTCTCCCCGAGCGCTTCGCCGGCATACTCTTCGCGAACGAGCTGCTCGACGCCATGCCGGTTCACGTCGTCGTGATGCGGGAGCACGGCCTGCGCGAAGTTCTGATCGACGTGCAACGCGGTCGCCTCGTGGAGATAGAAGGCGAGCCATCGACACCGCTCATTCTGGAGTACCTCGAACGGCGTGGCGGGCAACTCGAGGCGGGCTGGCGGACCGAAGTGAACCTTGCGGCGCTGGAATTCCTGCGGCGCGTTTCCGCCAGCCTGGCCCGCGGTTTCGTCCTGCTCGTGGACTATGGCTACGAATCGGAGAGCCTCTCGGCGCGTTGGCACTCTGCCGGGACTCTCCGCAGCTACACGCGCCATGTCGCGCACATGTCGGGCGAAGGCGGCGCCGGTGCTCCCTGGCTCTTCGCCCCTGGGTCGTGCGACATGACTTCTCACGTCGACTTCACCGCGCTCCGGGCAGCGGCGGCAGACTTGGGGCTCAGAACCGTCCAGTCGTGCGACCAGATGCACTACCTGCTCGGCCTCGGCGTCGTCGAGCGGAACGCTGGGGCGGGGCGAACAGCCGGCGAAATCGCTCGGCGCCTGGCCCTCAAGACGCTGCTGCTGCCGGAGGGGTTCGGCGCAACCCACAAGGTGCTGATTCTGGCCCGGGATGCCGGGGCGACGTTGGGATAAACTACCCGCAGAACCGGTGCGCCCACGCGGGAGAAGGACATGCAGTCAACGCTCGAACGCGAAATAAAGCTGCGATTCCAGGGCCCGGCGGAGGCGCGGGCGGCCATCGTCGGCCTGGGCGCGAGCCCGATGCGCGGCAGGCGACTGCAGGAAGACTACCTCCTCGACACGCCGGATGGCCGGCTGCGCGGCCAGCAGTGCGTGCTGCGGGTGAGGATAGAGCCGGGCAAGAGTCTTCTGACCTTCAAGGGTCCGATGCAGCCATCCGCGATGAAGCTCCGCGAGGAGCTCGAAACCGTCGTCGGAGACGGCGACACGCTCCTGCGCCTCCTCGAGCAGCTCGGCTTCACGGTCTCGTTCCGCTACCAGAAGTACCGCGAAGAGTTCGGCTACACGGAGACGATTCTCGCGGTCGACGAGACGCCGATAGGCACGTTCGTGGAGATCGAGGGCAGCGAGAACGGGATCAACGAAGCGGCCGCAGCGCTCGGGCGGACGGCGGACGAGTACCTCGCGGATTCCTACAGGAGCCTTTTCAGCCAGTACTGCCAGGAACGCGGCCTGACTGCGACCGATATGCTGTTCGACGAGCCGTGAAACACGACGTCAGCTACCCTGCACTCGTCCTGGCTGCGGGGCTCGGGACGCGCTGCCGCCCTCTCACTTTCGTTCGCGCGAAGCCAGCTTTCCCGTTGGCGGGCGAAACGGTGGTGCGGCGCCTGTTGAAGTACATCCGGTCGCATGGAACGAAGAGGGCCGTCATCAACCTACACCACAAGCCTGAGACTATCGAGGCGGCAGTCGCTGAAGGGCGGGATCTCGGCCTCCAAGTCAGCTACTCGCGCGAACCTGTCATCCTGGGATCGGCCGGAGGCCCGAAGCACGCTCTGGCGCTCATCGACGCTCCGCGCTTCATCATCATCAACGGGGACACGCTGTGCCCGATCGACATCCGCGCGCTCGTCGAGAGCCACGAGAGGAGCGGGGCGCAAGTGACCATGGCCCTGGTCCCAAACCCGGACCCGGCGCGCTACAGCAGCGTGTACGTCGATGACGAGGGGCGGGTCCGTTGTTTCGGGCGCTCCTGCGCCGGCTCAGAGCAGGCCGGGTGGAGGGCGCTGCACTTCGTCGGTATACAGGCCGTAGAGGCATCCGTGTTCGAGCCACTGGCCGCCGACCGCCACGCAGAGAGCGTCAAAGCACTATACCCGCAGCTCATGGCCCGGCACGAGGGCGCTGTTCGAGCGTTCGAGAGCTCGGCGCCATTTCACGACGTCGGCACGCCGGCCGACTATCTGGCCGCAGCCCTCGCCGTCTCTGCCCAGGAGGGGCTGCAAGACCTGCCTACCGGCCGGCGGGTGTCGATCTCACCGGGCGCCACGGTGGCGCGCACCGCGATATGGGACGATGTCACGGTGGGAGAGGACTGCCGGCTGACGGAATGCGTGGTGGCCGACGGCGTTCGCCTACCGGCGGGAACGCGGCTGGAACGTTCAGCGGTGGTCAGACGAGAAGACCTGCCCGCGGCCTTGGCCGCCAGAATCGCATCCGGTTTCTACGCGGCACCGCTCGACTCCGTGCCGCGTGCAGGCGCGGATCTCTGAGGCCGAAGTGGATTGAAGGAGCACGCTCGAGATGGCTGCAAACCTGCTGCCCGCCGACAGGCCACCAGTCCCGCCTGAAGTCAACGCCTACCTGGAACGCAGAGGCCTGGCCGCTCTCGGTGCCACCGCCTTCCCGCTCACCGGAGACGCATCCGACCGCCGGTATTTCCGCCTGCTCAAGCCAGGCGGCGAGTCCCTTGTCGTGGCGCTGCATGCGGCGCCGTTCGATTTCGAAACGCTGCCGTTCGTCAACGTGGCGCGCCTGTTGGAGCAGGTGCCGGTGCCCATACCCGCCATCCTCGATCACGCCGGAGACCTCGGCATCCTCGCGGTCGAGGATCTCGGCGACGTCACCCTGCAGGCGCACCTCGGCGCCGCGTCACAGGCGCAGCACCAGGCCCTCTACAGGCAGGCGGTCGGGTTCATCGAAAGGATCCAGGAGCGCGGCAGGGAACTCGAGTCGGCAGAGTTCATCCCGTACGGCATCGCCTTCGATGTCGAGAAGCTGACGTGGGAGCTCAATTTCTTTCTCAAACACTTCGTCGAGGGCTACCGCGGCATACGGCTCTCGCAAGCTGAGAGGGAAGCCCTCCAGGCCGAGTGGGTGCCTGTCGTGGAGGAGTTGGCAGCAGAGCCACGTGTTCTCTGCCACCGCGACTACCACAGCCGGAACCTCATGCTCCGGCGAGACGGGCTCTACATAATCGACTTCCAGGATGCGCGGATGGGCCCGGACACCTACGACCTGGCCTCACTGCTGCGCGACGCGTACACGGACTTCACCGAAGAAGCGGTCGAGGATCTCATCGCGTACTTCCTCGCCCTCAAGGGCGCCCTTCGAGGGATAGCGGTCGGCGAGGCGGCGAGCCCCTAC
The DNA here is from genome assembly GCA_041947015.1 of Vicinamibacterales bacterium. Classification (GTDB taxonomy): domain Bacteria; phylum Acidobacteriota; class Vicinamibacteria; order Vicinamibacterales; family Fen-181; genus JBHGBL01. The sequence goes on along the minus strand of JBHGBL010000003.1, from coordinate 86,036 downwards.
GCGCGAGACTTCCGGCGGCGCTTCGACCTGATGTCGCTCCAGCGCAACCTGAAAGCACTCGGCACTTTCGGCTACCAGACGGTCGTCCGGCAGAACCCCGTCTACATCCAGTACACGGCCCGCACGCTGCAGTATGTGCGCACCAACCTTCGCCGCTACGCTCGGTTCGAGCGTCTCATGGAGATCCTCGCCTCCCACCTACCGGAGCTCGCCTAGCCTCGACATCGAGGCGTCCACGCGGCCAGATCCCGTAGAATTGGAGAATCGGCAAAGGCGTTCGACCGGAGGTAGGCACCGTGCGCTTCGGCATCTCCACACATCTGTACCACGACCAGCGGCTCGGCCTCGGCCATCTCGAGGCGATCGCCGGACACGGCTTCGAAGCCATCGAGGTCTTCGCCACCCGGTCCCACTTCGACTACCACGACCCGGCGGCAATCGACTCGCTCAAGCAGTGGCTCGACAGGACCGGGTTGACCCTGCACTCGATACATGCTCCCATCTCCTCGCGGCTCGATGGCGCCACATGGGGGACGGCCTTCTCGAACGCATCCGCCGACAAGACGGCCCGCGAGCGGGCGGTCGCGGAGACACTGGCCGCGCTCGACATCGCCAGGAAGATCCCCACTGCGGCCCTCGTGGTCCACCTTGGCAGGCCACGCGACCAGGCCGCGCACGGGGAGAACGATCGCGCTTCGGCCAGCCGGAGCCTGGAACAGATCTGCGCCGCTTCATGGGAGCTCCGCCTCCCGACAGCCGTCGAGGTCATCGACAACGCGCTGTCGGAGCCCGCGGCCCTGGTCGAGCTGCTGGAAGGCGACCTCGAGCTGCCGGGCGCAGGCGCGTGCCTTGATTTCGGCCACGCTCACCTGATGGGTGATCTGGTCGATACGATCGAGAACCTCTCGGGACACATAATCACGACACACATCCACGACAATCGTGGCACCTGTGACGATCACCTCGCGCCGTTCGAGGGTTCCATCGACTGGACCTCTGCCCTCGTTTCGATGCGGAAGGTGGGCTACGAAGGAACCTGGCTTTTCGAGCTGGCGAACACTGGCGATCCGAATCGCGTGCTCGAGCTAGCCGTCGCGGCCCGGCGCGAGTTCGAGCGCATCCTGGGTGAACCATGACCGTGGACAGGAAGCGCGTCGGCCTCGTATCTCTCGGCTGTCCCAAGAACCTCGTCGATTCCGAGGTGATGCTGGGTCTCGTGCGCGAAGCGGGGCACGAGGTCACCACGGACCCGTCCGAGGCCGACGTCGTCGTCGTCAACACCTGTGCCTTTATCGATTCCGCGAAGCAGGAATCGATAGACGTTATCCTCGAGATGGCGGAGCGCAAGCGCGCTGTCGGCGGCCGTCTGATCGTCGCGGGGTGCCTCGCCGAACGCTACCGCGAGAAGCTGCGCGAAGAGATCCCCGAGATCGACGCGCTCGTCGGGACGGGCGCCATACCCGAGATCGTACGGGCGGTCAGCGCGACGCCTCCTCCACCGGGACCAGGAATGGCCGCGGAACAGCCAGTCGCTTTCTTCCACGATGCAGCCTCGGCAGTAACGAGGGGGGCTGGAGCCGTCGTGGCACCCGCGGGGCCGACCTACCTCTACGACGCCGATACCCCGCGGATGCGCTCGACACCGCCGCACCTGGCATACGTGAAGATAGCCGAAGGTTGCGACTACAGGTGTGCCTTCTGCATAATCCCCAAGCTCAGGGGCGAGTATCGCAGCCGCCCGGCCCGCTCCATCATCGCAGAAGCAGAGGCTCTTGCAGCCGACGGGGTGAAGGAGCTGATCCTCGTCTCGCAGGACACGACCTTTTACGGAATCGACCGCGGAGAGCGGGGCGCTCTCGCATCTCTGCTCCGCGAGCTCGACGGCGTCAGCGGCCTGAAGCGGATTCGGCTCATGTACTTCTACCCAACGACGGTGGACGAAGCTACGCTCGAGGCGATGGCTTCGTGCGAGAAGGTCTGCAAGTACGTGGATCTGCCACTGCAGCACGCCTCGGACCGAGTGCTGAGAAGGATGGGGCGGCCGGGGACCAGACGTTCCTACGAGAGGCTGCTTGCCAGGATCAGGCGCCTGGTCCCGGGCGTCGCCCTCAGGACCACATTCATCGTCGGATTCCCGGGGGAAACAGAAGAGGACGTCGACGAGCTCGAGCGCTTCATTGAAGCGAGCGAATTCGATCACATCGGCGTCTTCCGCTACTCGCACGAGGAGGGGACCCCGGCATTCTCGCTCCCCGATGACGTCCCCGAGAGGGTCAAGCGGGGGCGAGAGCGCCGGCTGATGATGCTTCAGAGGCGCATCGTCCGCGATGCGCACCGCAGGCGGATCGGCGAGGCCGTCGAGGTGATGGTAGACGGCCCGTCAGCAGAGCACCCATTGGTTATCCAGGGGCGGCTCGAGGGTCAGGCCCCGGAAATCGACCCGGTGGTGTACCTGGACGGCGTCGATCCGGCGGCCCTGCGCGGGGGGGACGTGGTCAGGGGCGTGATAGCCGGAGCCCGCGGCTACGACCTGGTGGCGCGGGCGGCGGCGCAACCTGGCGAGAGGTCGCTCCACGAATCGAATGACTCGACCCTGTGATATACTGGAGTGCTTCGGTGTCTGGGCTGACATGCGAAGTGGGCCGGTGCCCACTTTTTTCGTTTGTGGGGTAGCCGCGGGACTCGCCGCTTCTGCTGCCCGCTTTGAAGGCCGGCAGGCGCGGAGGAGCCGGGGGCGGAAGTGGAAGAAACGAACGAGCGGATGCAACGGGTCCGCGCCATCGCGGAGCGCGTCGCGAGGTCTCGGGGGCTGGAGGTTTTCGACGTCCATCTCCGGCGCGAAGCGATAGGCCCGGTATTGCGGGTCGTCATAGACAGGCCGGCACCGGCGGCAAGCCGGGACGGGACGAGCGGGGCGCAAGGCGCGACCGGCCCGGTGGGGCCGGAAGAACCTATCGGGATCGAGGACTGCCAGCGCGTCAGCCAAGAGGTCGGTGCGATACTCGACGTCGAGGACCCGATCGACGGGGCTTACGTTCTGGAGGTATCTTCTCCGGGCCTCGACAGGCCGCTCAGGCATGCAGGGGATTACGACCGTTTTCGCGGGCGCCTGGCGAAACTGGTGCTCGCCGAGACGGTAGATGGGCAGAGACACTTCAAGGGGCGGATTCGAGGACTCGAGGCGGAGTCGGTGGTCATCGAGGAGGAGCACGGCAGGCGGCACATGGTGCCGCTCTCAGCCATAAAGCGGGCGCGCCTGGAAGTCGAGTTCTGAAAACATGAACAACCCACTGCAGCAGACGATAGAGGCGCTGGCCAAGGAGAAGGGGATCGAGCCGGAAGTCATCATCCAGGCGATCGAAGACGCGGTCCTGACGGCATCGAAGAAGTACTACAAGACGAGCGAGAACCTGAGGACCCGGTTCAACACGGAGACCGGGCAGGTGGAGCTGTACGCCGTCAAGCACATCGTCGAGACCGTGTCGGATCCCGCCACCGAGATCTCGCTCGCCGAGGCGCAGGCACTCTACGGTGACGAGGCCGAGGTGGACATGGAGATCGAGTTCCCCAAGTCGACCGAGGTCCTCGGGCGGATCGCCGCGCAGACGGCCAAGCAGGTGATCTTCCAGAAGGTGCGCGAGGCGGAGCGCGAGAACGTCTTCGTAGAGTACAACCAGCGGGTGGGCGAGGTCGTCAACGGCTCGGTCAAGAGGTTCGAGAACGGCGATATCATCATCGAGATCGGCCGGATAGAAGCCGTCCTCCCGAGGAAGGAGCAATCGCGGGCAGAGAGCTACTCGCCAGGCGATCGGGTACGGTCCGTTATCAAGGCCGTCAACAGGAGCGCCAAGGGCCCGCAGATTGTCCTGTCGCGTACGGATCCCGCCCTCCTCATCAAGCTGTTCGAGCAGGAAGTTCCGGAGATCTACGACGGGACCGTGATCGTCAAGGGTGCGGTGCGGGAAGCCGGCGACCGCGCGAAGGTGGCAGTCTACTCGCGCGAGCGCGACATCGACCCCGTCGGGGCCTGCGTCGGGATGAAGGGGACCCGTGTCCAGTCGATTATCCGGGAGCTGCGCGGAGAGAAGATAGACATCGTCGAGTGGTCGGAGGACCCGATCAGCTTCGTGACCAACGCGTTGAGCCCCGCAAAGGTGCAGCGCGTGTCTATCGTGGATGATGCCGAGCGCGTCATGGAGGTGATCGTCGAGGACAAGCAGCTGTCGCTGGCGATCGGGAAGAAGGGTCAGAACGTGCGGCTGGCCGCCAAGCTGACGGGGTGGCGGATCGATATCAAGAGCGAAGAGGAAAAGCGCCGGGAGGTCGAAGCGCAGTTCGAAGGCCTCGAAGCACCGCCTGTCGCCGAGGGAGCCGAGGAGAGCTACCTGGGTCCGCGATCGATCTCGGACTTCGACGAAGCCACCAGGGAGCGGCTGGTCGAGGCCGGCTTCACGACGCTCGAATCGCTGGCAACCGCGACGGTGGAGCAGCTCGTCGAGGCTGGGCTGGACGAGGAGAACGCGGAAAGGGTGCTCGGGGCCGCGCGCAAGTCGGCCACAACGCCCGAAGCTTCGGCTCCAACCGGCGCTGGAGCTTCCGGGGGGGGCGGAGAGGACAAGCCGCGCGGAGGCGGAACTGGAAGCGGACAGGACCGTGCGCCTGCCGGCGACCTGCCGGTGGAGGCAAAGGGTTGAGAGGGCGCGCTGTCGAGTGGGCGGATTGGCAGCCCTCGCTCAGGGCAGCAAGCAGTCAGAGGTGAGCGTTGGCTACTGTCCGGATATACAAGGTAGCGGAGTTGCTAGGCACGACCAGCCAGGAGGTGGTTGCACTGCTGAAGCGCGACCACGGCATCGAGGTCCGCAGCGCGTCGAGCACGATCGAAGAAGTCGTGGCGCGCCAGTTCGTCGAGAGACTGGCGAGACAGCGCAACATCGCTCTCCCTGGCGGGGACATGTTCGCCGAGACGCCCGCCGGGCACAAGGGACGCAAGGGCGTTCCGGCGAGGAAGGCGGAGCCGCCAAAACCGATTTCGACGCTTCCTCCGCCGCGTCTCGTCAAGACCGCCAAGTCGCTCGCGCCCAAGCCGGCCGCACCACCCGAGGCTGAAGCACCGCACAAGCCTGAGGGGGTCGAAGGGCCTCCTGCTGCCCATCCTGTCGAGGTTGCAACGCCGGCGCGAGGAGCGGAAAAGCCGGTTGATGAAAAGCCAGCCATCATCGAAGAGCCGCTCCAGGAACCGCCTCCGGAGCCTGTGAGCAAGCCCGTAGCTCCCGCGCCTGCGACTGCGACTCCTGCGCTGATGGAGACACCCCAACCGGCGGCCGAGCCCCCCGCCCCGGCGGAGATCTCTGAGGCACCTGAGCCGAAAGAGGTCGCGCAGCCGGCGCCTCCAGGCGAAGAGCCGGCTCGCGAACAGGTGCCGGCGCCAGTTCCAGAAAAGCCTGTTGCGCCACCGCCGCGTCCAGTGATGCCGCCGCCTGGGAGGGTGGTCCCCCCGCAGCTGAGGCTACGCGTCGAGGAGACCAAACCGGCCGCCCCGCCGCCCCTGCAGCCGCGCGTGGCCATGCCGCAGCCGCGGCCACCCGCTCCTGCGCCTGACGCGGGCAAGGCGGCCCCGATGGAACGGCAGGCGATAGCGGCGGCAGCACGTCCGGCGGCAACGGAAGCTCCCGGCCCGGCAACGCGGCCCGCCCGCGTGTCGCGGCCGCCCGCCGCCGTTCCCGCGGCTCGCCGGGCCGAAGCGACCCAGGCAGTTCTGCGACCACCCGTACCCCCGCGAGCTCCGGCGGGAGGTCCACGGCCACTACCGTCGCAGCCCGTCCGGACTCAGCCGACCCCTGCCACCGGCCGCCCTGCACCAGGGGCGGCGCGGCCGGCCGCAGCCATTCCCCCCGCCAGAACAGGACCGGCCCCGCGGCGCGATCAGCAGCAGGCGCGGCGAGACTCCCGCGCTCCGGCGGCAGCGGTTGCCGTGGCGCCGCCTCCCATCACTCGCACCATAACGTTGGCGGAAGGGATGACCGTCAAGGACCTGGCTGACAAGCTCGATGTCCGCGCGAAGGACGTGCTCAAGAAACTGCTCGACCGGCGGATCATGGTCACCATCAACACGACCCTCGACAGCGAGACGGCGGTGTCGGTGGCGAGGGAGTTCGGCGCCGACGTCCAGATGCGTAGCTTCGAAGAAGAGTTGCTGCAGGTGGACGCGGGAGACCTGAGGCCCGAGGACGTAGAAAGCCGCGCTCCGGTCGTTACCGTCATGGGGCACGTCGATCATGGCAAGACGACGCTCCTCGACGCGATCCGCGAAACCCGAGTTGCCGAGCGCGAGGCTGGCGGGATCACACAGCACATCGGCGCCTACCACGTCAGGGTGAACAACCGCAGCGTGGTCTTCCTCGACACACCAGGCCACGAGGCGTTCACCATGATGCGGGCCCGCGGCGCCCGCGTCACAGACATCGTCATCCTCGTCGTGGCGGCCGACGACGGCGTGATGCCCCAGACGCGCGAAGCGATCGACCACGCGAAGGCTGCGGGCGTCCCGATAGTCGTCGCCATAAACAAGATAGACAAGCCCGACGCGAACCCCGAGCGCGTCAAGCGAGAGCTGGCGGACCTCGGCCTCGTCCCCGAGGCGTGGGGCGGCCAGACGGTCATGGTCGAGGTCTCGGCGAAGAAGCGGCAGAATCTCGACCTGTTGCTCGAAATGCTGCTGCTCGTCACCGACATCGGGGAGCTCAAGGCGAACCCGAAGCGTAGCGCGCTCGGTACCGTCCTCGAAGCCAAACTGGACAAGGGCCGCGGACCGGTGGCCACCGTGCTGGTCCAGGACGGCACGCTTCACGTTGGAGATGCGGTCATCGCCGGCTCCGTCGTCGGCAAGGTGCGAGCCTTGATCGACGATCGTGGCCGCCACGTCAAGCAGGCCGGCCCGTCGATGCCAGTCGAGGTTCTAGGCCTCTCCGCGCTGCCTCAGCCGGGAGACGCGTTCCAGACGATAACGGATCCGGCGAAGGCCAGGCAGGTCGCTATGTTCCGACAGGCCCAGGCCAAGGAGAAGACGGGAGGGGCGCGGACCTCGCGCCTCACGCTCGAGTCGCTGCAGCAGCAGATCGCCGACGGAGAAGTGCGGGAGCTGCCCATCATCATCAAGGCAGACGTCCAAGGCTCGGCGGAAGTCCTCGCCGATACCCTGACGAAGCTTTCCGACGAGAAGGTCAAGCTTCGCATCATCCACGCGGGTGTCGGGGCGATAAACGAGTCCGATGTGCTGCTGGCGTCGGCCTCGAACGCGATCATCATCGGCTTCGACGTCCGACCCGACCGCAACGCGACGGAGGTTGCAGAGCGCGAGCGCGTGGACATCAGGCTCCACACGGTCATCTACAACGTCATCGACGAGATGAAGAAGGCGGTGGCCGGCCTGCTCGAGCCCACCCTCAAGGAAACTCGCCTGGGGGTCGCCGAAGTCCGCAACATCTTCAAGGTTCCGAAGTTCGGCACGGTCGCGGGCTGCATGGTGACCGACGGCCGCATCACCCGATCGGGCGACGCGCAGGCGCGCCTACTCCGCGATCATGTCGTCGTCTTCGAGGGCAAGATCGCCTCGCTCAAGCGGTTCAAGGACGACGTCGCCGAAGTGAAGGCAGGCTTTGAGTGCGGCATCGGCCTCGAGCGGTTCAACGACGTCAAGGTAGGGGACCTCATCGAGGTCTTCACGATCGAGCGCGTCGCGCAGCCGGCGTAGGAAATGGTAGTCGGTCTCTTGTCGTTGGAACTCTACCTGCCGCAGTCCCGCTCGCTGAAGGACAAGCGGATGGTCCTCCGAGGCGTCAAGGAGAGGCTCAGGAAGTTCAATGTTTCGGTCGCTGAGGTCGAGCACCAGGACCTCTGGCAGCGCGCCGTGTTGGGTGTCGCCGTCGTGAGCAGTGCTCGAACCCAGGCGGATCGCGAGCTCGCGGCGGTCCAAGCGGAGATCGAACGGGTGGAACCCGGCCTCATCGCCCGGTCGGAGGTGGAGTTCCTCGCTTGAAGGGCCGCCGCGGAGCGGTCCTCTCAGAACAATGGCTCAAGGGTTTCGTCCGGATCGCGTCGCCGACAGCATACGGGCGGAGATGGCCGACCTGCTCGCCCACGGGGTAAGAGACCCCGGGCTGGGCTTCGTGACCCTCACGCGCGTGAAGGTGACGGCAGACCTCCAGATCGCGCGCGTCTTCTACACGGCGCTAGGCGACCAGGCCGCCCGCCGAGCGTCCGCGCGTGCCCTGGAGCGCGCGGCTCCGTACCTCAGGCGGCAGATCGGAAGCCGGCTGAGGCTGCGACGAGTGCCGGAGATCGAGTTCCTCTTCGACGAGTCGGTCGAGCGACTCGAGCGGGTGGAGCGGCTGATCGCGGAGATACACCAGCAGTCGGCCGAGGAGGCCGCTCCCGGGGGCGCGAATGGCAACCAAGACCGAGACGGCGGCTGACCGCGAGATAGTCGGACGCATCCGGCTCGAGATCGAACGCCGCCAGCGCTTCCTGATCACCTCGCACGTCCGGCCGGATGGCGACTCGATCGGGTCGCAAATGGCGATGGCCTACGCCCTCGAGGCGCTCGGCAAGGAAGTGCGCGTCGTGAACCGCGACCCGGCCCCGGCCGGGCTGAAGCTGTTCCCCGGTGTGTCCCGGATCGAGATCGGCGACCGGGTCGAAGGGCCGTTCGATGCCGCGATCGTCATGGAGTGCGGCGACCTCGACCGGACAGGCATTGCCGGTATCGACCGCTATTACATCATCAACATCGACCACCACCCGGGCAACTCGCGCTACGGGGCCCTCAACTGGTTCGACGGCACCGCGGCTGCATGCGGGGAGATGGTCTACGCGGTCATAAAGGCGCTCGGCGTGTCCGTTTCGCTGGAGATCGCGACGCACATCTACGTCGCGATCCTCACCGATACTGGCTCATTCCACTACTCGACCATCTCGCCCCGCACCTTCGACATATGTAGGGAGGCGCTGGAAGCCGGCGTAGACCCGGTCGCGATCGCGCGCACGGTGTTCGACAGCAACAATGTCGGCCGGCTACGCCTCTTCGGAGCGGTCCTCAACTCGATCGAGATCGATCCTTCGGGCAGGCTGGCGGTGATACACGTCGACCGCGAGATGGCGCGGTCGTCGGGCGGCACGTACGATGACACCGAGGGCCTCATAAACCTCCCTCTGACCGTTCCGGAAATCCAGGCCGTCGTCTTCTTCAAAGAATGGGAGGACGGCACCTACCGCGTGAGCATGCGCTCGAAAGGCGACATCGACGTCTGCCGGGTCGCGAGGGAATTCGGGGGCGGCGGGCACAAGAACGCGTCCGGCTGCACGGTCCGTGCTCCCTACGAAGAGGCGAGGCGGCTCGTCATTCCAAGGGTGATACGCGCGATCGACGAGCCCAACCCGAACGAGGGGTGCGCAGGGGTCGAAGCCGTCCCCGAGTGGCCCCGTCTCGCATGACCTCCTACGCACTCGATGGCGTCCTCGTGGTCGACAAGCCCTCCGGCCCTACCTCGCACGATGTCGTCGCCCGCCTGCGGAGGACGCTCGGTACCAGCCGAATCGGGCACACCGGTACCCTCGACCCCATGGCAACCGGCGTCTTGCCGCTGGTCATCGGCCGCGCTACGCGGCTAGCACGTTTCCTGTCCGCCGGCGAGAAGGAATATCGGGCCGTCATAAAGCTCGGCTGCTCCACCGACACGGACGACGCAACGGGCAAGCCGGTGGCGGAGGCTGGCGCTCGCGAGAGGCCGGTTTCGCTGCCATCGCCCGGCGCCGTCGCAGAAGCCCTCAGGTCGTTCGTAGGTGTCCAGATGCAGGAACCTCCCGCTTATTCCGCGAAGAAGGTAGGGGGGGTCCGGTCGTACGCCATTGCCCGGCGTGGGGTTGCTGTCAGGCCTGCTGCGGCCAAGGTCGGTGTCGCCAGGCTCGACCTTCTCGGGATGGAAGGCGACTTCGTTTTCATCAGCCTCGAATGCTCGGCGGGTTTCTACGTTCGCTCGCTCGCCAGAGACCTCGGCGCGAGGCTTGGCGTGGGGGCGCACCTCTCGGCGCTCCGGCGGGTCAGGAGCGGCGAGTTTTCGGAAGAGGAGGCAGTCCCCCTCGAGGCTCTCGAACTGGAGCCGGGCGACGCGGCGAGCCGCCTGCGGCCAATCGACCGGTTGCTCACCCATCTTCCCTCACTCGCCCTGACGGACGAGGGGCTACGCATGGCGAGGAGCGGCCAGGACGTGCTCGCGGAAAGACTCTCGGACCAACTCCCATTCGTCCGGCTCACGGACGGATCCGGCCGGCTCGTCGCTGTGGCCGAGCCGTCGCGCAGGCCCGGCTTTTTGCACCCCTGTATTGTGTTGGTGTAAGATTTTTTGGATTCTCCGGCGTCGAAGACAGCGTGTTTACGGCGGCCCGGTACTACTGGGTCGTGCGTGGAGGCAGAATCGTGGCACTCGACAAGGACAAGAAGACAGAGATTATCGCCAGCTATCAGGTGCACCGGAACGATACTGGTTCGCCCGAGGTTCAGGTAGCGCTGCTGAGCGAGCGTATCTCGTCCCTGACAGAGCACTTCAAGACACACGCGAAGGACCACCACTCGCGACGCGGCCTGCTGCAGCTCGTCGGTCAGCGGCGGCGGCTCCTAGACTACCTGAAACGCAAGGACGCGGAACGGTATGCGGACCTGATTCGCCGCCTGGGCCTCCGCAAGTAGCATTTAGTAGAGGCACATACCCTGCCGCCCGAAGCTCCTTTACGACCCGTCATGCGGAGCACCCCGCCTGCATATAGAGGAAGACATGTACAAGCGTGAGAAAACCATCGGCCAGCGTGTGCTCTCCCTGGAAACCGGGAAGCTGGCCAGGCAAGCGAGCGGGGCCGTCGTGGCCCGCTACGGCGACACCGTCGTTTTGGCTACCGCGTGCTACGCACCACAGGAACGCGAGGGGATCGATTTCCTCCCGCTGACAGTCGACTACCGGGAATACACCTACGCCTCGGGGCGCATCCCAGGAGGCTTCTTCAAGCGCGAGGGCAAGCCTACTGAGAAGGAGGTGCTGACCAGTCGGGTGATCGACAGACCGATCAGGCCGCTGCTCCCCGCGGGCTGGCACCATGAGACCCAGGTGATAGCGCTCGTGCTCTCGGCCGATGCCGAGAACGACTCCGATGTGTTGGCGATAACGGGAGCGTCGGCGGCGCTGGCCCTGTCGGAAATCCCCTTCCCGAAAACGATGGCCGGCGTTCGCGTAGGCCTTGTCGGCAACGAGTACGTCATCAATCCAACCTACGAGCAGCGCAAGAAGGCGCGCCTGGAGCTCGTCGTCGCCGGTACGCGTGAGGGGATCGTGATGGTCGAGGCGGGAGCGCGAGAGGTGCCGGAAGCCGAAGTGCTCGCCGCCCTCGAGGCCGGCCATGCGGCGATCCGCGAAATAGTGGACCTCATCGACCAGATGGCGCGCGATGCAGGCAAGCCGAAGGTCGGCGTCCAGGCCAAGGAGATCGGCGCAGAGTTCTACCGTGAGGTCGAGGAGCAGGTCTGGGTCCCGCTCAGCGAGGCCATGCAAATCAGGGAGAAGGCTGCGAGCTACGAGCGAGTGGACCAGGTGCTGGAGGAGCTGATCGCGTCACTCCCCGAGCAAGAGGTCGAACGGCGGCTCGAAGCGAAGGCGATATTCAAGGAGCTGAAGGAGAAGGTTCTCCGGCAGTCCGTGCTCGAACGCGGGCAGCGGCTCGATGGCCGGAAGTTCGACGAGATCAGGCCCATCTGGGCCGAGGTCGGCGTCCTCCCCCGAACCCATGGATCCGCGATCTTCACGCGCGGCGAGACGCAGGCACTGGTCACGGCCACGCTCGGCACCGCCGAGGACCAGCAGAAGGTGGAGCTCGTCGAAGGCGAGATGTACAAGCGGTTCATGCTGCATTACAACTTCCCGCCGTTCTCGGTCGGCGAGGTCGCGTTCCTGCGCGGGCCGGGCCGCCGCGAGGTCGGCCACGGGGCGCTGGCCGAGCGGGCCCTCGCCCCGATGATCCCGAGCGAGGAAAAGTTCCCTTACACGATGCGCGTCGTCTCGGACATCCTGGAGTCGAACGGGTCGTCCTCCATGGCGAGCGTCTGCGGAGCCTCACTGGCACTGATGGACGCGGCCGTTCCGCTCACGGCGCCCGTGGCCGGCATCGCCATGGGGCTGATCCTCGACGAAACCACCGGGAAGTTCGCGGTGCTGAGCGATATCGCGGGTGCCGAGGACCACTACGGCGACATGGACTTCAAGGTGGCGGGGACGGCCAACGGGATCACCGCGCTCCAGATGGACATCAAGGTGAGCGGCGTCACTTCCGAGATCATGCGGAAGGCGCTGGAACAGGCGCGCCAGGGGAGGCTGCAGATCCTCGAGAAGATGGAGGAAACGATCGCGCGGCCGCGGACCACAATCTCCACCTTTGCCCCGCGCATCGTCACGATCCGGATTCCCGTGGACAAGATCCGCGACGTCATCGGGCCGGGTGGCAAGGTGATCAGGAGCATCATCGATCGAACAGGTGTGAAGATCGACGTCGAGGACGATGGCCGGGTCAACGTCGCTTCTTCCGACGAAGAGTCGGCCAAGCGCGCGATAAACATCATCCAAGAGCTGACCGCCACGCCCGAGCTCAACAAGACGTACCTGGGCAAGGTTCAGCGCATCACGGACTTCGGGGCCTTCGTCGAAGTGCTGCCGGGGGTGGACGGTCTGCTGCACGTTTCGGAGATCGCGCGCCACCGCGTCAAAGACGTTCGCGACGAGCTGAAGGAAGGCGAGCAGGTCCTGGTGAAGGTCATCAACATCGATCCGACCGGGAAGGTGCGGCTCAGCCGCAAAGCGCTGCTGCAGGACGATGGCGCGACGCCGGAAGCGGAAGGAAGCGGCGCGCCGCCTGAAGGACCGACGGCTGCCCCGTCACACGGCCCTCGCCCGCACGGGCACGGTCCAAGGGGCTCCGGGCGTCCCCCAAGAGGCGAGCATCGACGGGGCGAGTGATGTCGGGCGCGGGCGAGCGGCCGGATGCCCGCTCGCTCGTCAAGACTCGGAGGCCCTATGCGGAACCGAAGCACCACCGGACACCGGCTACTCGCCCTGCTTGCAGTGGGTGCCGTGGCAGCGGCGGTCCTCGCCGTGCTCCTATCGCACCCCTGGAGTGCCCTCGCCGCGGGCGCCACCGTTCCCGAGGTCCCAAATCCACAGTCTGCCACCAGGGAGGTCACGCTGCACGCCCGGAAGTACGCCTTCGATCCGGATCGCATCGAAGTGCAGAAGAACGACCTCGTGAAGGTGACTTTCTACGCGGATGACATCCCGCACAGCTTCACGATGGATGCTTACCGCATCTCGAAGCGTGCGGCGCCTGGCGCGCCGGTGGTCTTCGAGTTCCACGCAGACCAGGCCGGCAAGTTCCCCTTCTACTGCAGGCTGACCAATGACGAGGGCTGCCGCGACATGAAGGGCGAGTTGGTCGTCTACGAGCGTCGTCCGCAGCCCTGAAAAGCCAGTCCGGAATTGGTTGTCTCCGCCTCTCGGGCGGCTCGTTCCGCCGCCGCGATGCGTTCTTCCACTGGCGGGTGCGTGTGGTAGAGGATCTGCACGATTCGGGACGGGCGCAGCTCGGAGAGGTTGTGGCCGGCAAGCCGCCTGATCGCCGAGGCGTACGCCCGCGGGTTGCAGGACAGGGAGAGCGCGAAGCGATCGGCGCGGCGCTCGGCCGAGCGCGAGAGCGCGCAGGCGAGGGGCGAGGCTGCCATCGACACGGCCCCAGCGCCAAGCGCCAGGAGCGGGAGCCCGGCGACGTCGGCCGGGTGGGTAAGGCCGGCAGCCGCAGAAAACGACAACAGGGCACCGTGGGCAGCCAAGGCGGCCATCAGCCCCGTGGCTACCTCGAGCGCGACGGCACGCCACACGTCGCCGGTGACCTGGTGCCCGATCTCGTGGGCAACGACGGCGGCCACCTCCTCCTCTGAGTACTCATCGATCAAGCGATCCGACAGCAGCACGCTCCGGGTCCCGCCGATGCCAGCGAATGCGGCGTTCACCTTTCTCGTCCGTGCGGAGAGCCCAAGCCGGAAGAACCGGGGCCGCGGCACGCCGGCCCGGTCCACCAGCTCCGTCAGGCGACGCTCCAGGCCGCCGGGGGCCAGCGGTGTCACGCGGTAGAAGAGCGGAAGAAGGGCGAAAGGCACTACGGCAGTCAACAGAACGACGACGAGCGAGTACGCGGCGGCGGACACGAGCCACCACCAATCCGGCCAGCGGCGCAGGGTCTCGAGCACGAAAACCGCCGCAGCGATGGAGATGGCCGTCGCGAGCCCCGTGGCCTTCAAGTGCTGGCGCAGCCACTGGCCCCGGGTTTCGACAGACAGGCCGTAGCGCTTTTCGAGGACGTAGCCGCTGTAGAAGGCCGCCGGAAAGCTGCCGGCCTCTAGCAGGGCGACGACGACCACAACGTACGCCGGGACCGTCAGGGCCGGCCACGGACCCAGAGCCCGAGCCATCCCGGCAGCCAAGTCGCGGATGGCGAGGGTGGCACCGGTCGCTAGGAGGATCACGGGCAGAGCAGCCTGCCAGGCGATGACGGCCAGCCCCGCCCGGCGCTTCAGCCGGTGATAGCGGGACGCGCGCTCCTCGTTCATCTAGTTGAGCTCGACGGAAATCAGCCGCGAAACGCCCGGCTCCTCCATCGTCACTCCGTAGAGACGGTTGGCGATCTCCATGGTCTTGCGATTGTGGGTAATCAGGATGAACTGGGTGTCGTCCTGCATGGCGCGGAGCATGTCCAGAAACCGCCCGATATTGGCATCGTCGAGCGGCGCGTCGATCTCGTCGAGCAGGCAGAATGGGCTCGGCTTGTACTTGAAGATCGCGAACATCAAGGCAACGGCAACCATCGCCTTCTCGCCGCCGGAGAGCAGCTGCACGCTCTGCAGGCGTTTGCCTGGGGGCTCGGCGACGATCTCGATGCCGCTCTCCAGCACATCGTTTTCGTCAAGCAGGGTCAGGCCTGCCCGTCCGCCGCCGAAAAGCACCTCGAAGGTCTGTTGGAAGTTCGCGTTTATCGCCGCGAAGGCCTCGCGGAATCGTTGCTTGCTCGTCTGGTCGATGCGTCGGATCGCCTCGCCGGTCGAAGCGATGGATTCTACCAGGTCCTGGCGCTGTGCCGTGAGGAACCGGTGGCGCTCGTCGAGTTCGTCGAACTGCTCGATTGCCATCATGTTGACCGGTCCCAGTCGGTCGATCCTGGCGCGCAGCTGCGCGATGCGGGCTTCAGGAGACATCGCGGCCTCTTCTTCGGCGGCCACGGAACCGGTCTCCACGTCACCCTCTTCGTCGGCTGTTTCAGCGGAGGGCGTCACCGCCGGTGCAGGCTGGAGCCCTTCGCGTTCCATCTGCTCGACCTCGGAGACGGCTTCCTGCAGGGTGACTTGGAGGTTCTCCTGGCAGCTCGAAGCAAGGTGGGCGATATCGCTCTCCGCCGCGACCCGAGCCATCTCGACGCGGTTCGCCGCCTCGCGCAGTTCCTGGAGTTTCTGCCTTGCTTCTCTCGCCCGCCCCTCGAACAGGTCGTTCTGCCTGTGAATCTCGGCAAGATGCTCGTCCGCTCGCACGAGGGCCTCGCCAAGTTCCCTGGAGCGCGTTTGGTCCTCGTCTATGCGATGTTCGAGGTCGGCTGCGGCTCTCTGGAGTTCCAGTGTGTGTGTCGCGGCCTGTTCCGCTTCGGCCCGGCGGGTCGCGAGGCGCGCCTCGAGCTCGGCGCCGGCTTCCTCCATGCGCGCAACCTCGACGTCCAGCGCCGCGGCCCTTTCCGTTAGTGCCGCATGCGCGGCACGAGCGTCGGCGACATTCTGCGCCAAGCTCTCGGCCTGTTCGCGCGCCTCGGCCAGCGAGCGTTGAGCGCCTGCCAGGCGTTCGGCCGCCCGAGAGCGCGACACCTCCAGCTGCTCTATGGAGCGGCGCGCCTCCGCTTGCCTCGCCTCGAGAGCCCGCGCCTCTTCCTGGGCCTGCCGGCGCTCCGCCGCGAGCAAGACTGCCTTCCTCGACAGCCTGTCCATGTCCTCGGAAGCGCGCTGCACGAGACCGTCGATCGCAACGATCGACTTCTCGCAGTCGTGGCAGGCGGCGGTCGAAGCAGCCAACGCCGACGACGCCTGCTGGACCTCCTCTTCGAGTTCGGAGACGGCGGAAGACAGCCGGGACACTTCTGCCTTGCCCGAGTCGACGCGCTCCGCGAGTTCACGGATCTCGCGCTTTACCGCCAGTATGCCGCGCGACTCGGCGGGGTCGCCGCCGCTCACCATCGCCGCTCCGCGGAAGACGTCCCCGGCCAGCGTCACGATGGTCCGCGCCGGCACCGCGGCCGCAGCGGCCTCGGCGAAAGACGACGCTATCCACGCGCTTCCCAGCGCCGCTCGTACCGCTCCGGCCCAGGGACCGCCGACCTTGACGGCGTCACGCAGCGGCACAAGCCCCGTGAGAGGCGGGTCGCCTTCTGTGGCTTCGAATACGCAGGCTTCTGAGGGAGCAGGCGAGGAGACTACGAGGAACCCACAGCGACCCGCGCCCTCTCGCCGCGCCAGTTCCAGGCCCGCAGCCGCCTGCTCGCGCGATTCGACGAGGACATACTCGAGAAGGTCGCCGAGGCACCCCTCGACCGCCCGCTCGTAACGGGCCTCGACCTCCAGGAAATCAGCGACTGCCCCGAGCGGCCGGATCAGGCCCGACGGGTCGGCCAGCACGAGCCGGGCCGCATCCGCGTACCCGGCCCTGGCCGCCTCGAGCTCCTGGAGCGACGTGAGCCGGGCGCCGAGGGCGGCAATGGCCTGCTCGCTCGAGCGGAGCTCGGATGTTTTCTGCTCCAGACGGGCGCGGGCGGCCCAAAGGCCCGCCTCGCAAGCCTGCTTCACCGCGCCTGCGGCCCGGAGGGCCTGCCGAGCGGATTGCAGGCGCTGATCCGCAGACAGGCACTCGACCCCGGCGCGGGTCGTTTCGACCTCGAGGACTGCTTCTTCGCCATCCAGCCGCCCGAGCGCCTGCAGAACACGTTCGCGTGCCGCGCCGGCGCTCTCAACGGCGTGCTGCAGCGCGGTGGCAGCGCTCGTCGCCGTGTAGAGGTCCCCGCGCGCGGTCTCGACCGCCGCATCGAGGCTCGCCAGCTTCCGGTACGATTCCTGGTGCGCGAGAGCGGCCTCCCTGAGCGACGCTGCGGCCCGGTCACGATCCGCCGCCGCAACGCGAGCTGCTTGCCGGCGTTCCTCGATCGCCACCCTGAGCGGCTCGCGCCTGGCGTCGAGCCCACCGAGCTCGCGCTCGATTTCGCGACGGCGGGCCTCTAGCGCTTCAACCTGCTGCCGGTTGAATTCGAGCTGGCCGCGTCGCCTGTCCAGTTCGATCTCGTGCGCGTGAACGGCCTCGCGCGCATTCGTGGCTGCGCTCTCGGCTTCGGCAAGCCGGATCCGAAGCGATGCCTGATCGCTCTCGATCGCGGCCAGAGCGGCCGCCGCCGCGGTTTCCTCAGCCCGCAGGAAGGCCAGGCGCGAACGCGCATCGTCCAGAGTCGCCAGGATGGCCCGGAACCGGGCCGTCACCTGGACCTTCTCCCAGGACCGCAGTTCCTCGCGCAGGCGCTTGTAGCGGCGGGCCTTTGCCGCCTGGCGCTTGAGCGCGTTCCTCTGCTTCTCTATCTCGAAGACGATGTCTTCGACGCGCGTGAGGTTCTGCTGCGCCGCTTCCAGCTTGAGCTCAGCGGCCCTCCTTCGCGCCTTGTACTTGGTGATGCCGGCGGCTTCTTCGATCAGCTGGCGCCTGTCGGTGGGCCGGGAGCTGAGGATCTGGCCGATCTTGCCCTGCTCGATTATCGCGTACGCCTTGGCGCCGAGGCCCGTGTCCATCAGTAGGTCGTGGACGTCCCTCAGTCGGCAGACCTCGCCGTTGATGAGATACTCGCTCTCCCCCGACCTGTAGAGGCGGCGCGTGAGCTCGATCTCGCGGGCGAGTTCCCGGTCGAGGTCGAGCTGCGTTGCCCCGCCTTCGACATCGTCCGCCTCGAATGAGTGGCCGTTCCCGCCCTTCGCCCCACGTCGCCCAGGGAGCGGAACGCCTGCGAGCAGGAGCCGCACCTCGGCTGTCGCCGTGGGCTTTCGAGCGACGCTTCCGCTGAAGATCACGTCTTCCATGCGGTCGCCGCGAAGGCTTCGGGCGCTCTGCTCCCCGAGGACCCAGACGATAGCGTCGGCGACGTTGCTCTTGCCGCACCCGTTCGGGCCGACAATTGCAGTCACACCCTTGTCGAACGAAAGCTCCGATCGGTCCGAAAACGATTTGAACCCGGAGATCTCAAGGCGTTGCAAGCGCATAGCGCTCCCGACCCGGCGCGCGTCCCGGGCGACACGTCCTGACGAGACGCCCGCCCGCCACGCGCGTACACATCCCTTTCTTTCGAAGCGGCTGGGAGCGCTCCGGCCCTCTACTCTGCTCAGGCTGCAGGCGGCCTCCTCTACACGCCCGTGAGGGCGAGACCCCGCAGAGGCGGCCATTCACGCGTCAGTGTAGCAAGCCCCACCCGCTGGGGCAAGGCCTAGCCCCGGCCGGAGCACAACATCTTGTGCCCACCTTCGGCGAGGAGCCGTCGCCTAGGACCGATCAGCGGACCTTGTCGCGGTTCCGAGCTGACTGCTGAGCAAGGGAAAGCAGCTTCTCGGCCTCCGGGAACAACCGCATCGCCAGCCGCGCCTGTGGGTCTTTCGGGAAGAGGTTGCGCCTAGCCTCGGACACGTTGAACAGGGCGACGTCTAGCTCGAAGCGAATCATCGCCCGTATGAATTCCAGGTCCGCGGCGAACGCCGCTTCGTCGATGTCTATCTTCTGAGAGCGCGCGTACTGCTTGAAGTCCGCAAGCATGGCTTCGTCGACCGTGAAATCGCGGGGCAGCGACTTGATGCTCGCGCTGGGCGCTATCCTCGTGTCGCCGGCGAGAGCGAACCGCTCCGCGAACCCGGCGAACACCTGTCTAGCGTAGAGCGTCCTTCCCAGCGGCGACGGGTCGAATCCCTCGATTGGCCCGGCCAGGTGGTGGTCGGGTTCGATGCCGCCTCCACCGAACACCTTCCGGCCGGCGTCTGTGTGCTTGAGCTGATCCTGGGGTTGCTCGCGCTTGCGATCCTGGGCCCGGGCGGAGTAGCTGAGGTACTCGTCGAACGTCCCGTCCCACGGCCGCTGAATCAGACGCCCGCTCGGAGTGTAGTAGCGTGCCGTGGTGAGCGCGAGCCCCGCCTCCCCCTCCAGGTTATAGACGGACTGCACCAGAGCCTTGCCGAACGTCGTCTCGCCGACTATGAGGGCGCGGTCGTGATCCTGCAGCGCGCCCGCGACGATCTCCGACGCGCTCGCGCTGCGCCTGTCGACGAGGACGACCAGCGGCATCCCGACATAGGCAGTCGGCTGCTCCGCGACGTAGTCCTTGTCGGAGTTGGGCACGCGCCCCCTCGTGTAGACGATGAGCTGGTTTCTCGTCAGGAAGCGGTTTGCGACGCGAATGGCCTGCTCGAGCGGGCCGCCCGGGTTGCCCCTCAGGTCGAGCACCAGCCTCTTCATCCCGCGCGACGTCAGCTCGTCCAGCGCGATGCCGAGGTCGCGGTCCGTGTTCTCCGCGAAGTCCTGCAGGCGGATGTAGCCGGTCGTCGAGTCGACCATGAAGGCAGCGGGGATCGACGGGATGTTGATGTCGTCCCGGACGACGTCCATCTCGATCAACTGGTCGTAGCCGCGCCGCCGGATCGACACGTGAACCGTCGTACCCTTCGGCCCTCTGAGCGCGTTGACCGCGTCGTCGCTCGTCCAGCCCTTGGCATCCTGACCCTCGATTCGCGCGATCACATCTCCGCGCCTGATTCCCTTTTTGTAGGCTGGCGAGCCCTCGAACAGCGCGCTCACCGTTATGTCCCCATCGATCACCTGGATGGTGATTCCGAGGCCGTAGTAGTGGCCTTCCTGCCGATCGCGCATCTGGCGGTAGGCTCTGGGATCGAGGAAGGATGAGTGGGGGTCGAGCGTCTGCAGCATTCCCCCGATGGCGCTGTAGATCAGCCGGTCGGATTCCACGTGGTAGATGGCGTTGTGCTCGAGCAGGTTGAGCGCGGCGGCGAAGGTGCGCGTCCGCTCGTCGAGCCTGTCGGCCGTCGCGAGGGGCCGGCTTCCGAGGATCCCGCCGGCGAGCGCGGAGATGATAATGGCCGCCGTCGCGGCCGACGTCGCCCGGTACCTGGACATGCATCGATGCTAACAGATAACCTACGGCCCGGCAACGAGTTCGCGGCAGCTCTCGACGGCCTGTCCTTGACCGGCCCGGCCCCGCTTCCTATAATGCGAGGGGGAACAAGGTCCGGCGACCGCGCCCGGAAATATCAGAGCCTTCGAGCGATTCCGCTTCAAACCGTCCTGAGCGGCCCGCGGCCCTGCGACTGGGCTTCGGTCCGTGGGAGATTGACATGTTCGGTTCAATCGGGATGCCGGAGCTGATCATCATCTTCGTGATAGCCCTGATCATCTTCGGACCGAGAAAGCTGCCCGAGCTCGGGCGTTCTCTCGGGAAGAGCATCGCCGAGTTCAAACGCACCTCGAACGACCTTCGGAACACTCTGGAGGAAGAGATCCGGTTCGAGGAACAGCAGCGGCAGCGGGAAACCGCGAGCAAGGCTGCCGCAGCTGACCAGGCGCCGCCCGCGGGGACCCAGTCGGCTGACGCGGCCGAGCCGAGTCCCGCCACCGGGGCGTAGCGCGCGATGGCCCTCGTTCCCTTTCGCGGGCAGAGCACGGTCCCGGCCGTGCGAGCCGAGGGCGAAGATGAAGACTCCGAGATGGCTGCGGGACGGATGTCGTTCCTCGAGCACCTCGAGGAACTCCGCCGCAGGATCATCTACTCGCTCGTCGCGCTGCTCGGCGGCTTTCTGATCTCCTTCCTGTTCATACGGCGGATCTTCGACTTCATCATGGAGCCGCTGTACGCCTTGCTCCCCAAGGGCGGACCCCTCGCAAACACGCTCGTCTATTCGGAGCCCACCGAGGCGTTCGTCCTCTACCTGAAGATGGCCCTGCTCACGGGCATCATGATCGCGGCGCCGTTCATCCTCTACCAGGTGTGGGCATTCGTTGCGCCCGGTCTTTACGCTCGGGAAAAGAAGTTCGCGATTCCCTTCATAGGGCTGGGATCGATCTGCTTCGTCCTCGGGGCCGTGTTCTCGCACTATGTCCTCTTCCCCTGGACGTGGCAGTTTCTGGCGAGCTTCTCGACGGACTACCTCGCGTTCCTCCCGAGGATAGAGCCCGTCTTCTCGCTCTACACGAAGATGCTGCTTGGCATGGGCCTCATCTTCCAGATGCCGACGGTCGTCTTCTTCCTGGCACGAGTAGGCGTCGTCTCGGCGCGCTTCCTGGTCAGGCACTTCAAGTACGCAGTGCTCGTGATCTTCGTCGTCGCTGCACTCATCACCCCCACCGGGGACCCTCTGACCCAGGCCCTTTTTGCCGCACCGATGGTCGGGCTGTACCTGATCAGCATCGGAATCGCATGGCTCGTGGGCAGGAGGCGCCCGAAGGGCGAAGCCGCGTAGCGCGTCCCCGTTCACCTCAATTTCGCCGGGATCAGCTTCACGACATCACCCGGTTTCACGCGGTGGTCCGCCGCGAAACCCGCCACGACCTCGACGACGCAGGGCGCGTTTCCGGCTGGATGGTGCCTCGGGCAAGGGTCCACCTAGCAAGGGAAGGCGGCGCGCTGTGGACGGCGCGATCGGTCCTTCGCCCGGTCCCAGCGGGTTCTTTCAGTCAGCGCCTGTTTCGCCTGAGGGCGGTTCGGGCGGCACCTGCCGCAGCCGGTAGATCGAGCGTTGCGTCCCATGCTAGCCTGTGCGGCGCGGCCGAGGCTTCGGCCGCTTGGAGGCGGGCAAGAGCCTTCGCATCCGGTTGGCTGGGGGCAGCATTGGTGATCAAGCGATCTTCCGGGCAGCTAGTGAACCTGTTGATCGAGGATCTGGACTCGGAGGACCCCGTCAGGCGTGAATCGGCCATAGCCAGGCTGTCGCTGCTCGGCAATCGGGCGGTGGAGCAGCTCTGTGCCGTGGCGACCGGAAGCGGTTCGGGCCGCAGGCGGGCTGGTGCCCTCCAGGCTCTCGAGGGAACGGCTGCCCCGCGAAGCGCCGCCGTCGCTGTTGCGGCGCTGAGCGACGAAGACGAAATGGTGGCGGTAGCGGCGACCGGCCTGCTGGCGCGCCTGCTCCGAGGCGAGCAGGGCGCTGCCGCCCTCGACGCTCTGGCGGCCGCAGTTGTAGATCCCAAACGTCAGGTGGCAATCCGCATGGCCGCGTTCGACGCGCTGGCCGACCTGCCCGCTGCCATCATCGAACCGATAGTCCAACAGTTGAGGAGCGACCCCAGCGCCGCGATGCGGCGGAGAGCCGGCGCGGAGCCGCCGGCTGACCTGGACCCGTCGGCCGAACTCGCGCGCATTGCGGATGCCGGACTACCACGCGACGTCAGGCGCGTGCGGGAACTGGTTTCGCAGGCGGCAGCAAGCCTTCCGCTACCAACGCTGCACCGGCTCGTGACGTTGATCGGGGAACGAGAACGGTCGGAAGTCGGCGCCGCCGATCGAGAGGCGTGGATGGCGGTCCGCGCGGCCGTTCACCACGTGCTCGCATCGCGCGGCAGCCGCGTGGCGCTCTACGACCTGCGCGAAACGCTCGCGGCCGCTCAGGTTCCGTTGCCCGTCGAGTTCGTCACAGCAGCGGCGCTGGTCGGCGACGCTTCGTGCCTCGACCCGCTCGCGTCAGCTTACGGCCGGAGCGTCGGCAACCCATGGTGGCAGCGGCACCTGGGCGACGCATTCGCCGCCATTGTCGAGCGTGAAGGCTTGACCAGACGGCACGGCGCGCTGAGGCGTGTGCTGGCGCGACAGCCAGACCTGGCATCCATCGCCGGGGTGAAGCCGGTCGGTCAATAGGCCTTGGCGAACCAGGCGTCGGTCCTGCCCGCCGAGCCGCACTTGACACACGGCCCGGATGCCGGCTTCTCCTCTAGCGGGAGGTTGCGGATGGTTGCCTGCGTTTCCGCCTTGATCTCGGCCTCGCATGCAGCCGACCCACACCACGGCGCGATCACGAAGCCCGGCCGGCCTTCCATGACCTGCTTGAACTCGTCGTAGGATGACGCCGTGCTCGTGTGCTCCTCGCGGAACCGCACGGCGCGATCGAAGAGCGCCTTCTGGATGTCGTCGAGGAGCTCAGGCAGGCGCGTCGCCAGGCTGTCGAGGGCGACGGCCTGCTTCTCGCGCGTGTCGCGGCGGACGACGACCGCCTGGGATTTCTCGAGGTCCTTCGGGCCGATCTCGAGTCGCACGGGCACACCCCGCATCTCCCACTCGGCGAACTTCCACCCCGGAGTGTAGGTGTCCCTGTCGTCCAGCGTCACGCGGAGGCCGGCGGTGCGAAGCCAGGCCTGCACCTCGCGCGCCTTGGGGAGGACCGTCTCCTGCCAGTTGCCCCGCGATATCGGCACGATGACCACCTGGTAGGGCGCGACGCGCGGCGGCAGCACGAGCCCGCTGTCGTCGCCGTGCGTCATGATGACGCCGCCGATCAGTCGCGTGGTGACTCCCCACGAGGTACCCCAGATGTACTGGAGCGACTTGTCCCGGGCCTGGAACTTGATGTCGAAGGCTCTGGCGAAGTTCTGGCCCAGGTTGTGCGAGGTTCCCGCCTGCAGAGCCCGACCGTCGCCCATCAGCGCCTCGATCGAGTAGGTCCGTGACGCCCCCGCGAACTTCTCGGCTTCGCTCTTTCTCCCCGCCAGGACTGGCATCGCGAGCTCGGTCTCGACGAATTCCTTGTAGAGGTAGAGGATCTTCAGCGTTTCCTCCTCGGCTTCCGCCTCGGTCTCGTGGGCGGTGTGCCCCTCCTGCCAGAGGAACTCCGTCGTGCGAAGGAAGAGTCGCGTGACCTTCTCCCAGCGCACTATGTTGGCCCACTGGTTGATGAGCACGGGGAGGTCTCGCCACGACTGTATCCACTTCGCGTACATCGTCCCGATGATGGCTTCAGATGTCGGGCGGATGATGAGCGGCTCTTCCAGCTCCTCGTTGCCGCCCTTGGTGACCCAAGCCACCTGCGGCGCGAAACCCTCGACGTGATCCGCCTCTTTGATCAGCAGGCTCTGCGGGATGAGCAGCGGGAAGTAGGCGTTGACGTGGCCCGTTTCTTTGATCCGCCGGTCGAGGCCCTGCTGAAGGAGCTCCCACACCGCGTACCCGTACGGACGGATGACCATACACCCCTTCACGGGCGAGTAGTCGGCGAGCTCCGCCCGCCGCACCACGTCGGTGTACCACCGGGAGAAGTCCTCCGACCTGGGCGTGATCTCGGTAACGAACGCTTCGACTCTTTCCGTCTTGTTCGCCATCTGTCGTCCTTGAATTCGTTCCGCCGCCTGGCCGGTCGCGCGCCCCGGGCTGTTCCGCACCGGGCCCTCCAGGCTTGACTACCTGCAGTCGGAAAAATGAAGCTTCCAGTTTAGATCGTCCCGCTCCGGGAAGTCCGTCCGAAAGTGGGCTCCCCTGCTTTCCCGACGGCGGAGCGCCGCGCGCGCGATAAGCCTCCCGACGGTCACTATGCTCGCGGCGCGCGCGGAGGCGCGGTCGAGCGTCACACCCTCGCGCAGGGCGGAGGCCAGACGCTGCCATGTCGGCTCGAGAGATGCTACGGCCTCCTCGAGACCGGCGCCATCGCGGAACAACCCAGCCTTGTGCCACATGAGGTCCTGCACCGAGAGGACAAGCTCCTCAGCGGAGACGCCGAACACAGCGAGGTCGTCTACTGAGCGCCCCGCTGAGCCTAGCAGTCGGACAGGCGACCTCGGCCCGGCAGCGGCGGCCTCGCGCATGGCGCGGCCCGCCCGGGCTCCGAACACGAGTCCCTCCAGCAGCGAGTTGCTCGCAAGCCTGTTCGCGCCGTGCACGCCGGTGCAGGCCACCTCGCCGGCGGCGAAGAGCCTCGGAACCGAAGTCCTGCCGTCGATGTCGGTCTCGACTCCTCCCATCACGTAGTGCATGGCCGGACCGACAGGCACGGGGTCCCGCGCGAGGTCGAGGCCGTGCTGGCGACACGTCTCGGCTATCATCGGAAAACGTCCAAGCACGTAGTCGGGATCCAGGTGCGAGAGGACCAGAAAGACCCGTCCGCCTGTCCTCGCTGCCTCGGACACTATTGCTCGCGACACGATGTCCCGCGACGCGAGCTCGGCCATCGGGTGCACCGCCTTCATGAAGCGCTCCCCGGCCTCGTTGACAAGCGTTGCGCCCTCCCCTCGCAGCGCCTCCGATATGAGGAAGCGCGGCGCGCCTGGAATGTCGAGCACCGTCGGGTGGAACTGGACGAACTCCATGTCGGCGATGCGCGCGCCAGCGAGGTACGCCATGGCCACGCCGTCGCCGGTTGCGACGGAGGGGTTCGTGGTGTGGCGGAAAACGTGGCCCGCGCCGCCCGTCGCGAGGAGCGTCGCCCGCCCTACTGCCTGCCCGATCGAGCCGTCCGGAAGGAGGAATCTCGCGCCGAGGCAACCGTCGGATGTCACGATGAGGCCGGTCGCGAGCGTGTGCGACAGGACCGTCACTGAACGTCGCTCGGTGCGCGCCCACATGGCCCTTTCTATTTCGCGGCCAGTGGCATCGCGCGCATGAATCACGCGGCGTACGCTGTGAGCGCCCTCACGCCCCATCTGCAGCCGGCCGTTCTCATCGCGGTCGAAGACTGCCCCCCATTCAATCAGCTCCTTCACGTACCGCGGGCCGTCCTCTACGAGCACGCGGACAGCGCGCTCGTCGCACAGTCCGTCGCCCGCTCTTATCGTGTCGGCAGCGTGCAACTCCGGGCTGTCGTCGTGGCCGAGAGCCGCCGCTATGCCCCCCTGGGCGTAGCCGGTATTCCCCTCGCCCGGCTCGGCCTTGGTCATGAGGATAACCCGCCCGGCCGGCGCCAGTTCCGCGGCTGCACGCAGGGCCGCGATCCCGCTTCCAACAATGACGAAGTCGCCAACGAGTTCCATCGGTCTCAATGCTATCACTGCCTGCCCGCGGCGCCCGACCCCAGGCGAACGCTGTCGGCCGTCCGACTCCTGCTTGCCGGCCTCAGCGCCCGCAGTGTCAGGCGCTCTTCACCCTGGCGACCGCCGCCGAAGAACCACCAAGCCGACCCGGGGCCTGCCGAAGCCCGGTCACCGACTCGCCGTGGAGCTCACAGAGCCCAGAACGAAGGTGGTCAGCAGCGCAGGGCGCAGCGCATGCGTGGCGTCTCAGAGAGCCTGGAGCTTCGAACGGAAGACTTCGAGCGGCAGGCCGAGCACCTCGGCGGCGAGCGCTTCGTCGCCTCCGGCTCTCGAGAGTGCCGCGGCCATGGCCCGTCGCTCGATCTCGCCCTGGGCTTTCGTGAGGATGTCGGCGAGCGACCCGGAAAGGTCGACGGCGATCCTCTCCACTCCATCTCGACGAGGACTTTCGCCTCCGGCGGCAGGCTGCTGGGCGACAGTCGGGAGGTTCAGGTACGCCGGGAGAAGAGTGTCGCCATCCGCCAGGATTACCGCGCGCTCGATTGCGTTCTGCAGCTCGCGGACGTTGCCCGGCCAGTCGTAGGCCGCCAGCATTCGAGCAGCCTCCGGCGACAGTGACAGCGGCGGCTTCCTCATCTCCCGGCAGTAGCGCTCGATGAAGTGGTTCGCGAGCAGGGGCACGTCCTCGGGCCGCGCCCTGAGGGGAGGCACAGTTATGGGATAGACTGCCAGGCGGAAGAAAAGGTCCTCACGAAAGGCTCGCGAGGCCACCTTCGCGCGAAGGTCCTGGTTCGTGGCGGCGACCAGCCTCACGTTCACCTGGAGCGCCGACGTGCCACCCACTCGTTCGACGCGGCGATCATCGAGTACGCGCAGGATCTTGGCCTGGAGCGCGATGGGCAGGTCTCCGATCTCGTCGAGGAACAGCGTTCCCCTGTTCGCCAGCTCGAACTTGCCCGGCTTACGCGCGACCGCGCCCGTGAACGCCCCTTTCTCGTACCCGAAGAGCTCGCTCTCGAGGAGGCCGGCTGGTATCGCTGCGCAGTTGATCGCGACGAAAGGGCCACGCGAGCGGTCGCTGAGCGCGTGGAGCGACCGCGCGAAAAGCTCCTTGCCGGTACCGCTCTCGCCGAGCAGAAGGACTGTGACGTCGCTGGAGGACGCCCTGTGCAGCGCTCCCAGCACCTGCTTGAGCGCCGCTGATTCGCCCACGATGCGCGGGGCGCCGCGTCGGGCGGCCAGCTCCTCCTTGAGGAGCAAGTTCTCGGCGACGAGCCTGCGCCGGTCCAGCGCGCGCTCCACCAGGAGCGCCAAGTGGTCGGGGTCGATGGGCTTCTGGAGGAAATCCAGAGCGCCCTCCTTCATCGCGGCAACCGCCTCCTGAATGCTGCCGAAGGCCGTCATGACGACCACGGGCAGATCCGGGTCGGCGCGCTTGGCCGCCCTGAGAACGCCGAACCCGTCGCCCCTCGTGAGGCGAAGGTCCGAGATCACCATTTCCGGGCCATCCTCCAGCAGCGCCCGTTCCGCCTCGGCCTGGTCGCGAGCCTCGATAACGGCGTGGCCCCGCACCTCGAGGGTACGGCGAAGCATCAGGCGGAGTGAATCCTTGTCCTCGACGAGCAGTATCACTGTCGCAGCCTCTCGCAACCGGCCCGTGCCTCCAACGCGGCAATCCTACGCGCCGCGCGAGCCCGAGATCAAGCTGGCGTCAACGCCGATCGAGACCGCTTACC
Source organism: Vicinamibacterales bacterium (assembly GCA_041947015.1). Classification (GTDB taxonomy): domain Bacteria; phylum Acidobacteriota; class Vicinamibacteria; order Vicinamibacterales; family Fen-181; genus JBHGBL01. Next base: position 58,156 of record JBHGBL010000003.1, on the reverse strand, counting down.
TTCGGACGTCGCGCCAGGAGAGCACACGAAGCCGTTCTCGTCCCAGCGATGCGTTGTAGCCATCCTCATCGCCCAGCACGAAAACGCCTCGACCGACGGCAACGTACACGTGGCGGTCGGCAACGAACGGCGCGCTGGCGCTGACTCGTGTTCCCAGCATCATTCTTCGATCGTCAACCTCGACCTTCCCGTCGCCATTGCTGTCGTAGGCCGCCCCTCCCCCGAACGTGAGGGCGTACACCGCCGCGGACGTTCCACCGCAGGGTTCCGCGCTCCAAGCGGTCGTGGCGAAGAAGACGACGTCCGCGCCTATCACTGGCGGGCCTGCGGGACGTTCGACCACGCCCGTGGCATCGGCGGTCAGCGACAAGGCAAACTTCGAGGCGATGCCGGTTCCTCCCTGAGCCTCCTCGAGGCCGACAAGGGTCCCCGGCGCAACGCCCACCGAGAGCGGAAGGTTCCAGCTGCCGGTCACGAGAAACACGAAACGACCGGACGACGCCTCTCGGGTGAGCGCTACCGAGGCCACGACGGGCTCGGATGGACCTGCATCGTACACCAGCGACGGCGCCCCGGTCATCGCCGGGCTCCCATCGGCCGAGGCTCCAACGGCTGTCCGCCAGAGCCGGCCGTCCAGGTCGCCGACGTACACGGCCGTGATCCCCGCGGCGCCGTCGCGGACTGCGCCGGCCGGATCCGCAACGATGCCGTTCCGCATGGCCGCGCAATCGCCGCCGAGAGCGCACGCGTCGGTAGTCTCTGCCATGCCGTCGCGGCCGACGTCACTGAAGTCGAGCACCGAGCCGCTCTCGGCGTCGAGCATACAGATCGTGGTTCCGCCGCGCGGCGCCGAGGCGTCGCCAAAGCGCGCCACCTCCCGGGCCCGCGAGAGGAGGCCTGCGCCAACAACGACGACATGGCGGCCGGTGATGCCATTCACCTGCGCGATCAGCGGATTCGACCATGTATCCCCGATTGCCTTCTCGAGATCCGTGGCCCCGGCGGCGATATCGCCGTACGGCTCGATCGTCCAGTCGAAGCTCTGGAGGCGCGGGAAGCTCCACAAGGCCGGTACCCGTTCCGGAAGGCTGAAGTATCCGAGCAGAGCGGAGGGGTCGTCCGTGTCCGGCGCAATGAAGCCCTCAATACCGGGAAGCGTCACGTCGAGCGCCTGATAGAAGCTTCCGCCGCCGCCCTGGCCGACCACCAGACAGGTTCGCCACCCCTTGCTCGTCTTGATGTCGGCAAGCCGCGGCGACCCGTCGACAAAGTACAGGAAGTCGCCCGCCGCCTGGCCGCTCGCAAGGCCGCGCAGCCTCGGCAGCAGGTTGAAAGGCACGAGGGCCCACACTTCGATGCCGAGGCGGGCATCGAAGGCATGCAGCATCCCGTCGTTGGCTCCGACGAAAACCAGGGTGCGCCTGTCCGCGTGCTGCCGTGCGAAAGCCTGGTAGTCCGCATCCGGCGGTGGATGGACGGAAGGAGGCGTCAACACGGCTGGTGTCGATCCGATTATGGCGCCTAGCGGCTGCCGGCGCACCATTTCGATGAGCGCAACCGGATCGTCCACGCCGAGATAGCTTGCCAGAATGGAGCCAGATGCGGCGGTGAACGGAACCACGGCGCCGGTGGCAGTGAGCGTGAAAACGTTGCGCCGGCCAGGCTCGGGTATCGAAGCTCTCCACAAGACAGTCCCGTCGGCAACGAAGCGATAGCCGGACGGACGGCTCGTGTCGGCAACGGGCTTGTAGGCACGGTACGCGGACAGGCGGCCAGGGAAGCCGGGCGAACCGATCTCGCCAGGGACCGCAAACCCGCTCGTCACCAGGACGTTGGATGCCTGAGGCACCACCCCGCCAGTGAGAGGCGAAACCACGATCGTATCGGGCAGAATCTGCCCTGTAGCGTCGCGCGCACCGGCAAGGTTGACAGTTGCAAGGACCGGGCTGGCCCGGACGTGTTCCGTGGCCGTGCCGAACGGCAGAACGTCGGTGGGATGCTCGTTCACGTCCGCAGCATCGGCAAAGCCATGCTGAATGGCGACGTTCAGCGCGCGCACCGCTCCCGGCACAACACCGGAATCGACTGCGCGCTCGATCTCGGCCGCGGCTATGACGATGGCCTGCCCGCCGCTCGCCTTCGCGATGGCCTCGAGCGCAGGGACATCTTCGGCAGGGGGAGCGATTGCCACGACGTAGATCGGCACGCGGTGACCGGCAACGTCGAGGAACGCGGATGCGGTTCGGGCAGCATCAGCCATTCCGGACGTCGTACCCTCACCGCCGCCCGTCATCAGGACGGCCACCGTGTTGCGGCACGCGGAATCAGGACCACCTTCGGTGATGAGCCGGAGCGCTTCGTCACGGGCGTCCAGCAACATCGAGTCCAGGGGTGAGTCGACGACATCGGCAGCATCGGCTCCAGCCGCCGCCAGCGCGCCCGGCTCACCGGGGGGCATGCGCAGGATGGTTGCGATCTGCTCGTTGGCGCCCGGCGCATCGGCTGGAACGAGCGGAGGCGACACTGTCTCGATCGCGCCGTTGGGCTCCTGCACGCGGGCAACCGCTGCCAGCCAGATCCCGGGGGTCGCCGAGTCCGTGGGATTTTGCTGTCCAGGATCCAACGAGAGCACTTCGGTCGCCGGCTCGCCAAGTTCGAACGCAGCGTGGCGCGTGGTAAGCAGCCCGAATCTAACGGTGCCGCGGTTCGAGGAAACGGCTGCCAGCGCGGCCGAGCGGACCACGTGGAGTCGTGCTGCTGCATCGAACCGGCTGAAGCTGGCGTCGCGGTCGCCTGCAATCACGACCCGGTCTGCCTCGAGACCCGGCGTGCCGGTCCTGTGGCGAAGACGTACGAATCGGCGCCGATAGACGGATTCCGTGTTGACCGACGACACGCCGAGCGCCGGCTCGAAAACAGCGCCAGTCCGCCTGTAGGTGTGAGGGTCGTAGTAATCTCCCGCTGGGTCGAACTGCATCCGCGCAGAAGTGTCCACCAGAAGAAGGACGTTCGGCGGTGGCTGGCGCGCGCGGAACGTCCTCAGCGGGTCGAGCTGACCGGGTGCCGCGTGGACCGGGAGGGATGCGAGAAGCAGGCACCACGCCACGTTCGTCGAGTGGTGGATCCAGCCTCTTTCGACAACGCGGTTTCCATCGGTATTCTCGCGCACCATCTTCTCATCCTCGTCGCCGCCTTCGATCGACGTCCCTGAAGGGCCGCGCTGCGAAAGCGCCATTCGACCGGCAGCCGTCACAATCCGCCGTGCGAAACCGCGGCCCTGTTCAGCCTCCAATCCTCCTCCAACCCAAAGTGGACCTAGGCGTCCCGACCGGCCGTCCCGATCTGTGCTCGTTCGTCTCGCCGCCTGCAAGCTGCCCGGAGTACCCCTGCTCCGGCGAAGGTCCGCCCGACCGAGCAACCACCATCTCTACGCCTCGTCGCGAACCTCGCGGGCCAAAGGCTTCGGCTCGGATCAATGCGACACCCCTTCCAGGGTCGACGGCACCGGCCGCATCGCGCAGGGGGTCCCCGTCCGTCTCGGACGGGTCGTCTGCGACCATCACGACAAGGTAGAAGGCACCCGCGGAGTCGGTCTGTAAGAGGTCCGACACCTTGCCGTAGGCGAACAGGTGAAACGTCGGGTTGTTCGGTCCCCAAGGCCTCTCGGCTGTGACGGCGACGAGGTCAACCCCAGTGCATGCGGCCTTCCCGCAGTTCGCGAGGCTGCGGATTTCATCGAGGTCGATCTCCTCGCCCGATGCAAGGGATCGCGTGCCGCCGGGCTCGCCGTCCACGAACGAGGACCGGGCGGCCCCGGCCAAAACCGGTGTCCAGTCCGAGAGCCGGTCCAGGTCCGCCGCGGCCCGCGCCGCAGCAGCCTCGGCGAGGTACATCGCCTGCTGATTCTCCCTGAAGTTCGCGGCGGTCATCAGATCGGTCATGGCAATGAGCGAGACGCCGAGCGCGATGGCGCCGAGAAGTACCAGGAGCATCAGCACGACGATCAGGGCTGCGCCGCGCTCGTTCTGCATCGACATCACGCCTACCGGCCAAGCGAAAGGTTTCGAGGCGAAACCTGGATTCGCACCTCGTGATCGGGAACCATGCGGTCCGCACGAAGCGCGGTGCCCGGCCTGAGGAACCACCCGCTGTCGGTTCCGCGAGAAGCTGGCGACGCCGCCTGGGCACCGATCGTGACCCTGATGTTCCTGATCCTGAGAAGGTCCGCGTCGAAGCGCGTCGCGAAGGAGACGGCGGGGCACCAGGGGCCGTCGGTGAAGGCAGCCGGCGGAAGCGTCACCAGTGCCGGTCCCTCCGCGAGAACCGCGAGACGCGGGACTATCGCACCGCCTTCCAGCCGGAAGGTGCAGCTCTCCCCTGCCGGGTATTCAGGCACGGGCGGATTGACCCCGGGTCCCGGTCCGTACGTCGTCCGCGCTTCCCTCGGATCTTCGGACGGCTCACGAACTCGCGGCGGCGCCGGCTCGCCCATGTACTCGACTTCGAACCGCGTGAGGTTGTCCACGAGTGGAAGGTCGCTGCCGTCGCCGTCGTAGCGCCGGAGCTGGAGGCCGCCGGCTGCGGTATCTTCACGGGTGTAGAAGGTGGCGGTTCTGACTTCAGCGACGACCGCGCCGGCGGCGTACTCGTTCTCGAAAGTTCCGGCGCGCCGTGTGAGCGTCGCGCCGGCCACCGTCCCGACGGCAAACATTTCGAACGCACCCCTCTCGTCGAAGACGACGACCATCATCCCGGCCCTGAACCCGCAAGCAGCATCGCCGAGCGGGCAGCCGGGAAGGATTGCCACATCGAGCGTAGCGGACGAGCGAGCGACAACCGCTGCGGTCCTGGTCTGTGACGCTGTGGCGGGAACGTGAACGATCGAGATCGTATCCGTTCGCGAGGAGCCCGGCGGGTCCGCAGCAGCAAAGCCAACCCTGCAAGGGAATACCGGGGGAAACGAGTAGGCCAGGGACCCGGCCCGAGGGCCGCTGTAGGTGCCTGCTCCGGCAGCCAGCAGGTCGTGCTCCAACATGAGGCTTGCGGCGCGGAGCCGCTGCTGCAGGTCCGCTGCTTCGCTCTGAGCGCCGAAGGCCGCCTCGGCTGTACCCAACACGGACATGGCAGCGGCGGCCACGAGAAGGACGAGCACGAGCGCCACGAGGGTCTCGACAAGGGTGTACCCGGCGTGGCCCCGACAGCCGAACGACGCGTCTTCTTGGCTCTCCGGGTGACAGAAGCCCCCCTGCCGGGGCGTCTCACCACCTGCGAGGCGCTCTTCGGTTGCATCGCCGGTTGCACGGCGCGAAACGGCCAGGCCATGCACGGCGTCGTGCAGAGGCTTCATCCTCCTACCCTGACCCTGATCGTGTGCAATGTGGCTGCCCCCGTGAGCGGGTAGTTCCCCGAGCCTGCGGATTGTGGAATCCGCCCTGCCCGAACTGTGAGTACGAGCGCCTCCGGGTTCGACTGAAGCGGCGAGATGGTCCAGCGCCGCACGTACACGGCGCCCGTCGGAATGCCCGGGCCGCTGCCCTTCCACGACCCGTCGGCAGAGAGGTAGTCGCAGTAGCCTGCAGTGTCTGCGTCCAGCGTTCCCGGCGGCGACGGCATGAGGCCGTGCCCTCCCGTTCCGGCCGATGGGACGCGGCTGGCGTCGCTCGTCGCGTCTGACACGGGGAGGCCGAGGGCGTCGAACCCCCAAGCCAGCGCCCGCAGTTGTTCCATCTTGTCGAAAGCAGCTGCGGTCAGAGCGGAAACTTGCCGTGCCTCGAGGTTGGCGCCTGCCGCGATCGCGGCGAGCTGGCCCATCGAAGCCAGGGCCGTGGCGAGAAGCGCCAGGGCGACCAGCGCTTCGGCGAGCGTGAAGCCGCGCTCGCCGGCGGCCTTCTCGAAGGGTTCGAGGCCTGCCAGCCGGAGCAGGCCATCTTCGGGTTGCCATCGCCGTGGCTTGACGCGAACTACCCGTGGAACGTGCATGCCTTCTGTGACCGCAACGATCGAGCCAGCCCGGCGGTGGACGGGTGAACCCGGAAAAGCGGGTATTTCCGGGGGAGTCGAGACAGCGGCCGCGTGCCAGGTTGCAGAACGTGCGGCTTCGAGGGCCGGCGAGAATCGAAGAAACGGCTGCTATCGGGTTGCCTTCACGCTCACGCGGAGCGTGCGGGCAGAGGCAGGTCGATCCGAATCGCGGCACCCGAAACAGGACGCCCGACCGAGGCGCGCCCACCGTGGCTGACCGCGATCTTCTCCACGAGCGCGAGGCCGAGCCCCGTTCCGTGGCCCTTACAGGTGAAGAACGGCTGGAAGACCCGGCTGGCAATCTCGGGACCGATACCAGGGCCGTTGTCGCGGACCTCCAGGCGGGCCAGCATTCGGGTTTGATCCACTTGCCCTTCAATCACGATATCGGGAGGTGAAGCGACAGACTCGCAAGCCTCGACGGCATTCTGAAGAAGATTCGCGAGGGCCTGCCTCAAGAGCACCTCGTCGCCCTCCACTATGGGGAATTCGCCGGTGACCTCGATGGTGCCGCCGCGGCTTGCCACCGCCGGGCGGAAATCGTCGGCTACTCTCAACGCCAACGCCTGCAGCGATATGGGGCCGAGCTTCAAGGCGACCGGCCGCGCGAAGGCAAGGAAGCGAGCGGTCACTTCTTCGAGGTTGTCGGTCTCCTCGCGGATGCCGTCCACGTAGGGCCTGTACTCTTCGGGCACGCGCGACATGTCTATCAGGCGGCAGTACCCATGCACCGTGGCGAGGCCGTTCCGGAGCTCGTGCGCGAGGCCGGCCGTCAGCTCTCCGAGCCGCGCCAGGCCGTCTTTGAGGCGCACCTGTTCCTCGAGCGCGACGACATCGGAAATGTCGGTGAATAGGGCAATAGCGCCGTGAAGCTCCTTGTCGTGCCCGAAGAGCGGCGAAACCGTGACGCCGAGGTGCGTTGCCGGGCTCGAGCCGGGGGGCATCGGGATCGATCTACGGGAGATGGGGCGGGCCCTTGCGAGGCATTCTGCGATCAGCTGCCAGAGCGACGGCGCCTTTGCCAGGAGTTCGCTCGCCTTCGCTGGAAGATCGTCGGCCTCCACGTTCAGCAGGCGGCGGCCTGCGGCGTTCAGCATGCGCACTTCGGAGTCGAGGCCCACAACCATCAGGCCCGAGGCCATGCTCGAAACGATCTCGTCGCTGAGGCGCTCGGAAGCCTCGGCGCGGGCCGCCATGGCTCTCTCCTCGGACCGCAGCCTGGCCAGCGCGTCCTCGAGCGCGGCCGCCATGAAGACACGTTCACCCTGGCTGTCGCGCAGCTGCCCCCGCATGTCCCGCATCGCCGAGAGAAAGCGCAGGACGGCAAAAGTCAGCAGCCCGATCAAGGCCGCCACGATGGCTGTCAGCCCGACGAGCGCGTAGGCGTACTGCGACACTAGTAGAAGCCCAGATACCAAGCGACGATCGCGTCGCCGAAGAGGCTCGCCACGAGCGCTCCGGCAGCCAGGAAGCTGCCGAAGGGCAAAGCGTACTTCATGTCGCCCTTGCGCGCGGCAATCATCGCCAGGCCGACCACCGAACCGAGGACTGAAGACAGCACCAGCGCGACGAGCATCGACTGCCAGCCGAGGAATGCTCCGATCATGGCTATCATCTTCACGTCGCCCATTCCGAGCCCTTCCTCGCCGCGGACGCGATAGTACACCTCGGCAATGAGAAGAAGCAGGCCGCCGCCGGCGACTGTCCCGAGGAGCGACGACTGCCACCCTGGCGGCCCGAAGAAACTGAGCGCGAACCCCACGCCGATACCAGGCACGGTTATCCTGTTCGGCAGAATCCGGTGACGCAGATCTATCGCGCAGAGGACTGTCAGCGCCAGGGCGAACACCGCCCGCGAAGCAAACAGCAACGTCGGCCCGAAACGCAGGAACGTAACCACTACGAGGAGACTGGCCGAGATCTCGACGATGGGGTACATCGGCGAGATCGGAGCGCGGCAGGCGTGGCAGCGGCCTCCGAGGAAGAGGTAGCTGAGAACGGGAATGTTGTCGCGCCAGCGGAGCTCCGTGCCGCAGGACGTGCAGCGCGAGCGTGGCGCGACGGGCGACAGCCCTCGCGGCAGGCGGTAGATGCACACGTTGAGGAAACTGCCGGCGGCAAGTCCGAGCGCTGCGACCAACAGGACCGAGGCAGTCGTCGCGTCAGGCATCGGGCACTCGGGCGGACTGCGGGAGTGGTTCAGTGGGCAAAGGGTAGAGTGCCGAATCCGTGGAGACGGTCACCTCGCCGGTGGTCGGGTCGAGCACGTACGGCTTTCCGGAAGGGTCGAGCGGGATGCCGCCGAAGAGCCCTGCCCGTGCGATGGCGTCCCACGATTCGGGCAGGCTTCCGAATCTCGCGCGGTACTCGCGCACCCGGTGCTCGAGCTCGTCGATCTGATCCAGCGCATCGAGCTGCACCAACCGCAGGTCGGCATTCGCGCGGAGCCAGTCGTTGTCTGCCGTCTCGCGGAGCTGCTGCCACAGCAGGCGGGAGCGTGAGCGGTCGCCGCCTTCGGTGTGCGTCACGGCCGCCAGCGAACGGAGAAACCAGGGAGCGCCGGGGACGTTGCTCGCCTTCTCGAACCAGGCCGCAGCCTGGCGGTAGTCGTGCAGCCACCAGTAGTAGACGAAGCCGATGTCCTGCATGTACTGCCATTTGCCGGGGTCGAAAGCGAGGCCCTTCTGAAGGAGGGCTACTGCCTGGTCCGGCCGCCCCGGACCGCCGGGAAAAGCCTCGGCCAAGAAGATCGCACCGAACCTGTACGCCACCACGAACCGAGGGTCGAGAGTGGTCGTGATATCGAGTAGCGGGTAGAGCAGAGGGTACTTCGCGTCACCTCCGCCGGCTAGGCGGTTGCCGCCGTAGTGCTGGATGGCGCGGATCCAGTACAGGTCGGCGACGAGCGCATCGTAGGAGAGCGCGACCCGTTCGACCGCGCGGGCGGACCTGAAGTAGAGGAGCGAAGCGGAAGCCCCCCGGTCCCCATAGCGCGCGTCGCGCACTCCCCCGATGAAGATGGCAGAAGCGAAGAGCGAAGCGAGCAGCGCCGCCGCGCCCAGATGACGGAATCGTCTTGCCGGGCGGGGCTTCCAATCCTCCGCTGACAGATTGCGATCCGGTGTGCCTGCCGGCGAAGTCATCACTTGAAATCCCGCCTCGAGAAGATCCAGATCGCGGCCACGAGCAGCGCCGCAATGTAGGCTGCGCCGTAGGCAATGGTCAGCGCGACGTCGCCGGCAGGTACGGGCTGAGCGTGAACGACGAGGGACTTGACGTCGAAAGGCGCGAGGTTCGGCAACACGTAGTAGAGGATGCGCGCCAGAGACGCCGCGGCCGGCGAGTCCACCACCTTGTCGAACCGCTTCAGGTCCGAGCTGAAGTGGCCGATCACGAACAAACCGAACGTGAAGGCCGCCGACAGCATCGGGCTGGAGAACGTCGAGAAGAACAGCGCAATGGCGGTGACGAGAGCGAGCTGGACGAAGATCAACAGGATCGCGATCATCAGCCGGGGATCGAGGGGTGGCGCTTCCCAACCGGCCCTCACGTTGGGCGGCGCCAGCCAACCCATGTACGCGAGCACGGCGTAGAGCGCGACCGCCATGGCGGCCACGTTTACGACCAGCGTCAGCAGGAGACCGGCGTACTTGCCGAGGACGAACTCGCTTCTCCGGACAGGCTTCGAGAGAATGGCGTAGATGCTGCGGCGCTCCACCTCCTTCCATACGAGGCCAACGCCGATGAAGACCGCGATGAACAGGCCGAAGATGGAGGTCGCTGCAAGGCCGAGGTCCTTGATTATCTTTATGTCCTGCCCCGCGGTGAGCTGACCGATCAGGTATGAGGCCCCAATCAGGAGCAGCGCGAAGATGACCAGGTTGTAGAACACCCGGTCTCGGACCGACTCCTTGAAGACGCTGATAGCGATGCTGCCGACGGCGCCCATTGCCTACCTGCTCTCGGCGACCCGGCGTGCTCGGAGGCCCTCGACGGGCCGCCCGGGTGCCGACACGCCGCCGACGCGTTCGACGAAGAAGTCCTCGAGAGTCTGGCGGAGGGGGTTCAGCGAAACCAGGCTCGCGCCGGTCGAGAGCACCTCCGCGAGAATACGGTCCGGGCGCTCGGCTGACGGCACCTCGAAGGCGTAGCGACCTGACGAGATCTCGCGGGGGGCCCACCCGCGCTCTCCGAGCGATGCCGCTGCAGATGCAGGCAGCTCCGATACGATCAGCTCCCACCCCTTGATGCCGAAGGCAAGCATCTCCTCGATGCGGCCGGAGGCAACCAGCACGCCCTTGCTCAGGATGGCCACACGGCTGCACAACGCCTCTGCATCAGACAGGATGTGCGAGCTGAAGAAAATCGTGCAGCCCCTGTCGCGAAGCTCGAGGACAAGCTTCCGGACCTCCAGCCTGCCTATCGGGTCGAGACCTGACATCGGCTCGTCGAGAAAAAGCAGGTCGGGCTCGTTGACGAGCGCCTGCGCGAGGCCTACCCTCTGCAGCATGCCCTTCGAGAGCTTCCTCAGCGGGAAGCGCCGCTCCGCGCCGATTCCGACCCGGTCGAGGAGCGAGGAGGCCTTCCTGCGCGCTTCAACGCGGCCAATCCCAAAAAGCCGCCCGAAGTACGAAAGCAGCTCCTCCGCGGTCAGGTGATCATAGAAGTACGGGCTTTCCGGCAGGAACCCGACGCGCCGCCGCACGGCGACATCCCCAATCGGCCGGCCGAAGATGCGCGCACTGCCGGAGGTAGGGTGAACCAGGTGATTGAGCAGCTTGAGCGTGGTGGTCTTCCCGGCCCCGTTGGGACCCAGGAAGCCGAAAACTTCACCCGGTTCGACGCCAATCGACAGATTGTCCAGGGCGCGGTGCGGCCTGGGCCGCCAGAAGCCGACTGCGTAGTCCTTCGTGAGGCCGGTTGTCTCGATGGCCAGCACCGCGGGAACTCCGCTACTTCGCCACGCCGGCCTTCTTCAGCTCGAAGGCGATGGCTGCCTCGAGGAACTGCGGCTGGATACCCCCTTCTATCCTGGTCCCGTTGATGAAGAACGTCGGAGTCTGGCGAACCCTGAGAAGACGGCCGAGGGCAACGTCCGACTTCACCACCTCGAGGGCCTGGGGGAGGCTCGCCTCCAGGTTGGTTACGCTACCCACCTGGGCTGCCGCCTGCCTGAGCGAGATGGGGTTCATCGACTGCTGGTTCGCGTAGAGCCAGTCCTCCATCTGCTGCCCGCGGCCCTGGCGAGCGGCGAGCACGGCTATCGCGTGAGCCGTGCAGACACCAGGGTGCGTGGACTGAACGAGGCTCGGGTTGCACGTTGCGTCGAGCGGGAAGTGCTTCGTCACCTGCTTCACGGCGCCGGGATACATCGACTCGTACTTGGCGAGTATCGGCTTGTAGCTGAAGTGCGTCTGACCGCAGCCCGGGCACTGGAAATCGGTGAACTTGACGATCAGGACGGCCGCGCCTTCGTTCGAAACCGGGACGTTGACCCGCGGTTGCTCCGCGTACCAGCGCTCGAACTCCGAAGACTGGTTGCCAGCCTCGTCGGGAATCGGTTGCAGGGCGGAAACCGGCGCCCCCTCGCGGAAGAAAGCCAGAGCCGAAGCCGCCCCTGCGGCGAAGACGAGCACCAGCACGATGGACGCCGGGCTGGTCACAAGGGATCTGAGGTCACGGATGGCGCGGCGGGGTACTGTAATCATGGCAAATGGTGTGGCTATGCCCGAGACAATGAAAAGCCCTATCACGCCGACGTAGGTGAGCAGGCACATCAGGCAGACGGTCTTGAGGATGAAGAACGCCGCGTAGGCGAGGTAGAGAACGACGGCCAAGCCCACGGTGGAAACGGCAAAGAGGTAGCCGGCCAGACTCTCGCGAAAGCCCGATGGACCGAGGAGGGCAAGCAAGAGGAGAAGCGCTACGAAAGCCCACCAGAGCAGACCCCAGAGGGCCACGGGAACGCCGAGCACGGAGCCGTAAGCGCTCAAGTAGACCTGGGAGCAGCTGATGGTGGTGCTGACGTCACAGAAGCTCCTGTAGGTCGGGTCGGTAAGCAGGCGGTGGTGTATGGACAGGGCTTCGGCCGCAGCAACCAGGCCCAGCAGCGTGAAAGCCCACGCGAGGACGAGCGGCGTACGTTTCATTGGAAGGCTCGGCTGTTACCGGGAACTTTCCCCTCGACTGCCGACGCCTCTATATTACAGCGGCCCGGCTGTGTCTCGACAGGGGCACCTGCGCTGCGGCCTGCCAGCCGGCGGTGGGTATGGATCTCGCGTTCCTCCCGTACGAACGACGGGGCGGCACACGGTCGTGTGCCGCCCCACTGAGCAGGACTGCCCTTGTGGCCACCGCTACTGGATCGCCGTTCCGTGCCCCGGCGCCGCAATCTCGCTGGTCGTCCCCACGAACGTGGCTGTGTCCTGCCAGATCGTGCTGGTCGTGTTCGTGAAGAAGAACCGCGTGCCACCGGCACCGAGCGGCGTCGCGGTGGCATAGTAGCCTTCCGTTCCGGCGCCTGCGGCCTGGCCGTTGCACGAAGCCGGGGAGTTGGTCGAAGCCGTTCCACCCATCGTGACGGTGTAGCCGGACTTCACGACGCTCGCAGCCGACCCGAGGTCGGGGCTTATGAAGGGATTGGCGGCACCGGTCGAGGGCGGCGTTCCGAGCACGACCAGAGTCGGGGCATAGAAGCCGAAGCCGCAGCTCGAGGCATAGGTGGACTGCGCACTGTTGATCGCGCGCAGCGAGCCGATCGCGGACGCTTCGTTGCCCGACATGCGGGCGCGAAGCAGGCCGGGGACGGCAATGGCGGCAATGATGCCGATGATTGCGACCACGATCAGTAGTTCGATCAGCGTGAAGCCCTTGTTGTCCTTCATCTGTTGCTCCTCAGAAGCTGTTTACATCGTGTCGGGGAACATGGCTGCCCGCCCTTCCGCGACGCGCCACTGATGAGCAACCGCGATGCCACATGTAGCATCAGACCCAGGATGCCGGCAAGCTCCTCATCCAGAAAAGGTTACAAGCACGAGCCCACGGCACGTCAGAGAATCGAAGGACTTGATATGACAATAGATGTCAGTCGCAACTGACACTAAGTGTCAATGCGCACGACTTTGCACTCCTCATACGGCCGCGAGATGTTCGCTGACGACGGCCGTTCGGTACCGCCTGTTGCCAATACCGTCACTGCACCGGCGTTCCCGATCCGGGTGCCCCGGCCTCGGGCATGCCCGCGAAGAGAGAAGCCGTATCCTGATAGATGGTGTTGCTCGTGTTCGTCGCAAAGAAGCGCCCCTCTCCTCCAACCGGGTCCGCCCCGGCCTTGTAGGTTCGGAGCGCCGCGCCGGCTGCCACGCCGTTGCACGTAGCCGGTGCCCCGCCGGCAGCCGTCCCGCTCATCTGAATCTGGTAGCCCGACTTCACTGGCGAATCCGCGCTTCCCAGGTCCGGCGTGATGAAGGCGCTCGCTGCACCTGCCGGTGGCGTGCCGAGGCTGGTCAGGCTAGGAGCGTAGAAGCCGCCGCCGCAGCTCGCCGAGTAGCTGGACTGCGCGCTACTTATGGCCCTCAGCGAGGCGATTGCCGAGGCCTCGCCTGCGGCCATCCTCGCGCGCAGGAGACCCGGGATCGCAATTGCGGCCACGATGCCGATGATTGCGACAACGACCAGCAGCTCGATCAGGGTGAAACCGTCCGTCCTTTCCCACCTCATGACGCCGCTCCCGGGCCCGGACGCCTGCAAAACGCGCCCTTGCCCTTGCAGGCCCGACCACCCCCAAGATGCAGCCGCAAGGCGGGTGCCTTCACTCCGGGTCACGAGTGGTCCTGCAAGTGACTGCCGGCCTAGATGTTGCGGCGGGTCAGGTACAGCCGCTCTCGCTCGCTGGGCGGTAAGGACGCGCGGCCGTCAACGCCGGTTTCGGGGTGTCGTCTTCTACTGGGCGGGCCTGCCCACCGGCGGAGCTCCTGTCTCAGGCATTGTCGCGAACAGCGTCGCCGTATGCTCGAAGATCGTGCCTGAGGTATTGGTTGCAAAGAACCGGTCTCCCTGCCCGGCGATCGGGTCAGCACCGGCTTTGTACGTGGATACTGCTGCCCCGGCCGCAAGCCCGTTGCACGTGGACCCGGCGCCGCTCGCGGCCGTGCCGCTCAGCTGAATCAGGTAGCCGGCCTTGGTCACCTCCCCCGCGCGACCTAGGTCGGGCCCCAGGAACGCGTTCGCCCGGCCGACGGGCGGCGTCCCCAGGTTCTCGAGCGATGGCGAGTAGAAGCCCCGCGCGCAGCTCGCCGCGTAGATCGATTGCGCGGTGTTGATGGCCCTAAGCGAGGCAATGGCCGAAACCTCGTTTCCGGACAGCCGCGCCCGCATCAGGCCCGGGACGGCAACCGCGGCAATCACGCCGATGATCGCCACGACGATCAGCAGTTCGATCAGGGTGAATCCTCGGCTGCTTCTGGGCTGCATGACGGAACCTCGCGTGCTTTCTCGCCGGTGGCAGGAAGGACGGTTTCTCTCGTTGACTGGAGCATTCCTGGCTCGAAACGGGACACTACTGCTGAGCAGGCGAGTGCCCCCTGTGATTCTCGGCCCGTAGCGTCTCGCTGTCAACTTCAGCTGTTCAAGGCACCCCCGGCACGGGCGCGTCTCCTCCTCGACCAGTGCCTGTTCTTGAGACAGCCTGCGCGGTCGGCCAAGTTTGGTTTCCTCGATCGCGGCTGGAAGCAGGGAACCTACGTCAGATTGTATTTCTTCGCGTAGTACCGGAAAGACCGGAACTTCATGCCGAGCAGCTCGGCTGCCTTCACCTGGACGCCACCGGCACGGCGCAGTGCCTCTCTGATGTAGTGCTTCTCGATGGTGTTGACGTGTTCCTCGAGGTCGAAGCCGGACTCCGGCAGATCTCCCGTTAAGCCGGCCCGCTCCGCCGCCTGATTCCTCACGAAGGCCGGCAGCGTCTCGGGGAGGATGGCCCGCGAGGGCTCGAGCGCGACTGCCCGCTCGATGACATTCTCCAGTTCCCTGACGTTTCCAGGCCACTCGTAGTCGACCAGGTAGGCCATGGCCTCGGCGGATATCGCCGCGACGTTCTTGCCCATCTTGTCCCGGTACCTCTCCAGGAACCGTCCTGCCAGGAGAGGGATGTCCTCGCGGCGCTCGCGCAGCGGTGGCAGGTGAATCGGTATCACGTTGATACGATAGTAGAGGTCCTCCCTGAACCTCCCTTCCGCCACCAGCTTCGTCAGGTCGCGGTTCGTGGCCGCAATCAGCCGGATGTCTGCGGCGGTCTCCTCGAGTGCCCCGACCCTCCGGAACCTGCGTTCCTGTATCACTCGCAGAATCTTGACCTGGAGCGCGGGCGTCATGTCCGCGATCTCGTCCAAGAAGACGGTTCCGCGGTCGGCCATCTCGATGAGGCCCTTCTTACTGGTCTCGGCGCCCGTGAACGCACCGCGAACGTGGCCGAAGAGCTCGGACTCCAGCAGGTTTTCCGGGATGGCTGCGCAGTTGATGGCCACGAACGGACGCCCGCGGCGCAACGAGTTGTGATGGATCGCGCGCGCAACGAGTTCCTTGCCGGTTCCGGACTCGCCGGTGACCAGGATGGTGCTGTCGGTTGCCGACACTGCCTGGATTGTCCGGAAGACTTCGAGCATGGCGGGGCTGCGGCCGATCATGTTCGAGAACTCGTGCGACGCCCCGAGCGCGCGCTTCAGGAGGAGGTTCTCGCTGCGCAAGGCCCGGCTTTCCAGCTTTTCGCGCACCTTCAGGCGGAGCGCATCCACCTCGAAAGGTTTGCTCAAGTAGTCGCACGCGCCGAGCCGCATGGCCTCCACGGCGGTTTCCGTTGACGCGTAGGCGGTGATCATTATCGCCGTCAAGTCGGGGTCCGCCTGCTTGGCCGCCCTCAGCACCTCGACCCCGCTCATGTCGGGCAGCTTGATGTCTGAGATCAAGAGGTCGAAGGCACCGGCCCCCACCTTCTCCACGGCGGCTCGGCCGCAGTCCGCGAGGTCCACCTCGTAGCCCTCGCGCCTCAGCACGATCGCCAGCAGCTCGCGCATCGACCGCTCATCGTCCGCGATCAGGATGCGCGGACGCTTGCCCTGCCTGCCATTGGTTGCCGTCACATCGGTTCCCATCTGCCGCTGCTCCGCGCTACCGCTGTCGGTTGTCGGCCATCAGGCAGGCCGGTTCCGGGCCGGCGACCCGAGCGGTCGAAAGTGCCTTCCGCCGAACTGCGCCCTGCGATCCTGGGCATCCTGGCTTCGCCGCGGCTGAACTCCGGTCCTTTCCCGGCAACGTCACGGTGATCCGCGTGCCTGCCCCGGGCGACGACTCCACATCGATCCGCCCGCCGTGGTCACTGACCAGCCGGTGCACGATGGCCAGGCCGAGACCCGTCCCGCTGGGCGATCGCCTGTAGAACGGCTGGAAGATCCTCTCCATCTCCTCTTGCGGGATGCCTGTTCCCTCGTCTTCGACAACGAGAATCGCGCCGTGTCCGTCCTGGCCGGCCAGTTCGGTCCCGTCCGGCGGCACCTGCCGCGTCCTCAGCAGCAGCCTGCCGCCGTGCGGCATGGCCCTCAGCCCGTTGGTTGCGAGATTCCAGAGGATCTGTCGGATCTGGCATTCGTCGGCTGCATACCAGACGCCTTGCTGCGGCACATCGACTTCCACCGTGTGAGTGCTGCCGACTTCGGTCGAGTTGCGCAGCAGCACGGCCGTGTCCCTGACAACTCCGGCCAGATCCAGCCTCTTGACCGCCAGCTCCCTCGGTCGGGCGTAATCGAGGAAGGCGTTGATGATGCCGTTCAGGCGTTCGGACTCCCTCAACACGATGTTCATCAGCTCGCGCTGCTCGCTCGTGAGGACCAGCTCACCGCGAAGCACCTGGATCGAGCCGGAGATCGATGCCAGAGGGTTCCTGATCTCGTGCGCAATGCCCGCTGCCATTTCGCCGAGCGCGGCGAGCCGCTGCTGCGCCCGCGCCTCTCGTTCCGTCCTCTTGAGGTCGGTGATGTCCTGGAAGTTGATGACCAAGCCGCCACGCTGCTCGGGAGTGACGAGATGCGTTGCGCTGAGGCCTATCTCCACGACACGGCCATCGCCTCTGCGATAACGAATCTCGTCGGGCCAGCGCCCCCCGCGCGAGAGGTCCATTCCGAACGAGGCGGCCTTGTCCACGGGCACCTGCAGCACCTCGGCGACGGGGCGGCCGATCGCGTCCTGCGGAACGAGACCCGTAATGGACGTCGCAGCCCGGTTGAACGTGAGGACCCGGCCGCCGCTGTCGGTCGTGACCAGGCCGCTCGCGAGGCTGTCGATGACGTGCTGGTTCAGTGCCTGGAGCTGCGCGAGTTCGGTTGACGCGTCCACGAGCCGGGCGTCCGCCCGCTGGAGCCGCCTGGCAAGCGACCCGCTCAGCAGTGCTACCGCCAGCAATCCGAAGACGTTGAGGCCTACGGTGTAGCCGGCGACGTTGCCGGGCGGCAGCAGCCAAGCCGGGGAACGCCACGATGCGGGCAACAGCGACTGCGCGAAGTACTGCGCGAAGACCATCCCCGCGTAGGCGGCCGAGGACAGAACGGCTACGACGAGCGCGCTCCGGCGAGACCTGAGCACGCTCGCGCCGATCACCGGCAGCGCGTACATCGAGAAGCCGTAACTCTCGACGCTCCCCGTTGCGCCGACGAAAGCGGTGATGAGAAGCGCATCGGCCGCGAGCTGAGCGTCTATGAACCACCGGTGGCGCTCCGTCCACGATACCGTCAGCGCGTAGGCGACGCCGAGCACGTAGCTGACGACGATCAGGGCGAACAGCTGGCTCCGGCCCGCCTGCGGGAGGAGCACCTCCGCAACGAGCGCGCAGCCGAGGAGGATTGTGACAATCGCCACGCGCGCGGCAATCGTCCAGAGCAGGGTGCGCCTGAGCGCGTTCGAAGCCACCGCCGGGAGCCCGGCCGAGCATTCGGCGGACGGGCTGCCAGAAGAGCACCTGTCGAGCGCCGAAGCTCGATGCCGCGACGTGAGATGCGGGTACAAGGATGGTTCCCCCGATGCAAACGAGGATTCCACGGTTCCGCGGATGGGAGCGTAGTCCGTCTCGAGCTCCTCGACCTTGTTCGGCGCCTGACACGCGGCTCTGCGAGCCTGTCCGCAGATTCCCCGGGCACGCTCCTAGTTCGACAGTTTGCTGATCAGGCTGAAGATCGGCATGTACATCGAGATCACGATGCCCCCGACGATGACGCCGAGGATGCCGATCATCAACGGCTCGAGCAGCGTCAACAGCCCGGCGACGGCCGTGTCGACCTCCTCCTCGTAGAAGTCCGCGATCTTTGCGAGCATGGTGTCGAGGGCGCCGGTCGCCTCGCCCACCCCTATCATCTGCGTGACCATCGCCGGGAAGACGCGCGTCTCCTTCAGGGGGACCGAGATCGTCTCGCCCCGCTCGATGCTGCGGCGCGTGCTTTGTACCGCGTCCTCGACGACGGCGTTGCCCGAAGTGCGGGCCGTTATGTCCAGGCCGTCGAGTATGGGGACGCCCGAGCTGACCAGCGTCGACAACGTGCGGCAGAATCGCGCCACCGCGATCTTGCGGAGGATGATCCCCACGACCGGGAGGCGGAGCGACAGGCCGTCGACGGTTCTCCGGCCTGTCGGGGTGCGGTAGTATTGCCGGTAGGCGAACCCCAGGCCGACGACTGCGGCTGCGATGAGCGGCATGAAGCGGACGAGGAAGTTGCTCGCCCAGATCACGATTCGAGTGGGCAGTGGAAGCTCGGCGCCGAGGCCCGCGAAGAGGCTGGCGAAGGTAGGGATCACCTTCCACAGGATGACCGCCACGACCGCGGAGGAGATGACGATCACGGCGACCGGGTAGACCATCGCCGACTTCACCTGGCCCTTGAGCTTGACGTTCTTCTCGATGTAGGTCGCCAGCCTTTTGAGTATCGTGTCGAGGATGCCCCCCGCCTCCCCGGCCGCGACCATGTTGGTGTAGAGCGGGTCGAAGGTGTTCGGGTGCTTCTTCATGGCGTCGGCCAGCGACGCCCCCGCCTCGACGTCGGCGCGAGTGCGCGCTATGACGGCCGCGAAGTTCTTGTCCTCCTCCTGCGACCCGAGGATCTCGAGGCACTGCACGAGCGGCAGGCCGGCGTCGATCATCACCGAGAACTGCCGGGTGAAGACGGCTAGGTTCTTAGAGTTGACCTTCTTTCCCAGCTTTGCCTGCCTGGCCGTTTCGGCTGCCCTGGCTTTCGCCGGGGCGATCCGGGTCACGACGATTTGGTCGCGCCGAAGGGCGGCTACCGCGGCGTCGAGGCTTTCCGCCGCGCGCTCGCCGCTCACCGTCTGGCCGCCCCTCGTGCGGCCCGAGTAGGAGAACATCGTTGGCATGGCTGGCGTGCTCCGTCCGTTGTCTTGCCTTCCGCTCCCGTCCTACCTCTGCACCGTCGGGCGCGCCGGCGGCCGCATCCCGCCCGGTCCCGACACCACGCCGACGCCGCGGTTGATCATCTCCATGAGCTCCTCGCGGTGCGAGGATGCCGACACGGCGGTGTCGAGCGTTATCCGTCTCGTCATGTAGAGCGTGGCCAGCGACTGGTTCAGCGTCTGCATGCCCAACTTCTCCTGCCCGGACTGCATCGCGGAGTAGATCTGGTGGACCTTGTCTTCCCTGATGAGGTTCCGGATCCCGACCGTCGGGACGAGCACCTCCGCCGCCACAACTCTCCCCGGCACGCCGGCCCTCGGCAGCAGGCTCTGGCAGACGATGCCCTCGAGAACCAGCGACAGCTGGGAGCGCACCTGACCCTGCTGGTGGGGTGGAAAGACGTCTATTATGCGCGTGATCGTCTGGGCCGCTGAATTGGTGTGAAGAGTGGCGAACGTCAGGTGGCCCGTCTCGGCGATCCGTAGCGCCGCCTCCACGGTCTGCAGGTCGCGCATCTCGCCTATCAGCACGACGTCGGGGTCCTCGCGGAGCGCGGAACGGAGGGCCGCGTTGAAGCCTTGTGTGTCGCTGTGTACCTCTCGCTGGTTGACCAGGCACTTCTTGTGAGGATGGATGTATTCGATCGGGTCCTCGATCGTGAGGATGTGCTGGCTGCGCTCGGAATTGATCTTGTCGAGCAGCGCGGCGAGCGTCGTCGACTTGCCGCTCCCGGTCGGCCCGGTGACGAGCACCAGCCCCCGGGCCAGCTCCGCGAACTTGCCCACGACCGGCGGGAGGCCGAGCTCCTGGAGAGTCCTGATCTGGTCGGGAATGTGGCGGTAGACGGCTGCAACGGCGCCGCGCTGGTTGAACACATTGCAGCGGAAGCGGGCCTTGCCCCTGATCCCGAACGAGAAATCCACCTCCAGTTCCTCCTCGAAGCGCTTCTTCTGGGCGTCCGTCATCACGCTGTAAGCAAGCCGCTTCGTGTCGGAGGGTTGGAGGCTCTCCATGTCCAGCCGCGTCAGGCCGCCGTCGATGCGCACTTGCGGCGGCGTCCCGCACGTCAGGTGCAGGTCCGAGGCCTTCATCTCGACCGCACGCATCAGCAGCTCTACGAGTTCCATCTCATCCTCCGGCGGTCAAACCACCGTCTCCCTCAGCACTTCTTCTATCGTTGTAATGCCTTCCTTGACCTTCCGCACGCCGCTCTGGCGGAGCGTGATCATCCCTTCCTCGATCGCCTTCCGCCTCAGCTCCTGGGCCGAGGCGCCGACGAGTATGAGCTCGCGCAGGTCCTCGGTGACCTCCATCACTTCGTACAGCCCGATCCGGCCCTTGTAGCCGGTTTCATTGCACTTCTCGCAGCCGCGGCCCCTGTACGGAACGACCGTGTGCGCGTCCTCGGCGTTGAAGCCGATCTTCATCAGCGCCTGCGGAGCCACAGGGTGCTTCTCACGGCATGCCTGGCACACCCGGCGCACGAGCCTCTGCGCGGCTATCAAGTTGACGGAACTGGCCACCAGGAACGGCTCGATGCCCATGTTCAGTAGCCGGTTCACGGTGCTCGGCGCGTCGTTCGTGTGCAGCGTCGAGAGCACAAGGTGGCCGGTCAGTGCCGCCTTGACCGCGATCTCCGCGGTCTCGAAGTCCCGAATCTCGCCCACGAGGATGATGTTCGGGTCCTGCCTGAGGAACGAGCGCAGGGCGGCCGCGAAGTTCAGCCCGATGCCCTCGCGAATCTGCACTTGATTGATGCCGGGCAGATTGAATTCGACGGGGTCCTCGGCGGTCATGATGTTGGTGCCCGGCGTGTTGATGCGAGAGATCGCGGAGTAGAGCGTGTTCGTCTTGCCGCTTCCGGTCGGCCCCGTGACGAGGACCATGCCCCAGGGTTTCTGGATCGCCTCCTCGAAACGGCACAGCGACTCAGGCTCGAAGCCGAGCTTCGTCATGTCAAGCATCAACTTCTCGCGGTCGAGGAGCCGGAGGACGATCTTCTCTCCGAAGAGGGTGGGAAGACACGAGACGCGGAAGTCGATTTCCTTTGTCTTGCCGGCATCGTTGAAACGGATCTTGATCCGGCCGTCCTGCGGGAGGCGCTTCTCGGCTATGTCGAGCTTCGCCATTATCTTGACGCGCGACGCGATGGCTTCGCGGAACTTGAGCGGCGGCGTCATCATGTTGTAGAGAACCCCGTCGATCCTGTAGCGGATCCGCATCTCTTTCTCGTAGGGTTCGATGTGGATGTCGCTCGCGCCCTTGTGTATCGCCGACATCAGGGCCACGTTCACGAGCCGGATGACGGGCGCCTCCTCGCCCTGCCGCGCCAGCGTCTCGACGCTGATCTCTTCGAGGTCCTCCAGGACCTCCACGTGATCGGCATCTACCTGGGGCATCTCCTCGAGGGCCTTCGCCGCCATCTCGAGAGCGCTCGGGCCCGCACCGGCGCCCCCAGACGCGTCGGTGCGGCCTATGCCGTAGTACTTCTCGAGAGCAGCCGCGACCGCCGTGTCCGACATCACGACGGGTTCCACGTTGTAACCCGTCATGAACTTGATGTCGTCCATGGCGAACACGTTGGTCGGGTCCGTCATGGCGATGGTCAACGTCGCCCCTGAACGGCTGACCGGCACGATCTGGTACTTCTGCGCGGTCTCGCCGGGGATCAGTTTCACGACCTGGGGGTCGATTTCGAACTGCCCCAGGTCGATCGACGGAACGCCGTACTGCTTGCTGAGAAGGGCCGTTATCTCCTCGTCCTTGACGTACCCGAGCTTCACCAGGTTGGCGCCCAGCTTCCCACCGTGGGCCTTCTGGTAGGCCAGGGCTTCCTGGAGCTGCTCCGGAGTTATCCGCTTCTCCTTGAGGAGGAGTTCCCCTATGCGGACTGGCATGTGGCTCCAAACGCATCGGGCGGCCAGGCCGCCCGTCCCGGCTGGCTCAAACGCGATCCTCCCGGCAACGCGTCAACACTTGTCGCTCTGACGTCCCCGGCGGTCACCTGTACTTCGAGGAACGGGCTGCCGGATCCCCGAGCGCTCGCGGCGAGGCTGCTCCATCGCCACGCCCGCAACCGCCTGACCCCTGACGACCCTGACAATCCCACCGAGCCGGAGGCCGCCGGCGACCGAGCAAGTCAGCGTCGCGCCAAGGTTGCGGGACTCCAGGAACGCCAGCCGGACGCTCTCCGATCGGTCATCTTGTCGGCTTGCGGAGCCTCCAACTCCAGTCCCGACGCACCGCCAACGAACCCCATCTCGGTCGCAAGGCAGCTGACCTCGAGGGCTGGAGACGCCAAGCCCGTGTAACAGAAGGGCTTTGCGACCCGGGAAGAGCCCGCCCTCTACGCGCCCGCCGTTTACCCGTCCCTCGAAGTACGACCCCTTCCGCGAATCCGTCGGACCCGCGCGCCGCCCACGGTTGCGAGCGCGCCACCGAGGCCGAGTGCCCTGCACGCCACCCTGCTCGAAGGGCTGCCCCCAGCAGGATGCCGGGCAGTCGGTGCAAGGAGGGCTGGAACCGGCAGGGCCGCATTGCCTTTCTGACTTTCGGCCGGCGGAGGCGATCTCGATATGGCCACGCTGGCCCTCTTCAGCGCTGGGAGGGAGACTCTCAGGATGATCGGTGCGCCGGCCGAGTGCCCTGTCGGGCCTTGGAGAGAGCCGCGAAGCAGGAAACCGAAAGACCATCTCCACCGTATATGATTTGAAGGGCTAAAATGGCCTGACCTGTTGCTCCCGGCCAACCGACACGAGGAAACAATGGAACAGACGACACGCGGCCAAGCACCGGCGGATACGAATGCGGGCATCCTATCGCGCTTGATCGGCGTCATCGTGGCGCCGCGGCAGACCTTCGCCGGCGTCGTCAGCAAGCCGAAGTGGCTGGGAATGCTCCTGCTGGTGCTGGCTGTCTCGGGAGGCGCAAACTTCGCCTTCCTGAGCACCGAGGTCGGCCAGCAGGCGATGCTCGATCAACAGGTCCGCCAGACCGAGGCTTTCGGCATGCAGGTCAGCGACGAGGCGTACGCCAGCATGGAGAGAACTCTGCCGCTCATGAAGTACTTCACCCTGGGCGGCACGCTCGTGATGGTGCCGCTCATCACCTTCGCCACGGCCGGGATCCTGTTCGGAGTCTTTACGGCGCTCGGGGGAGACGCCACCTTCAGGCAGGCGCTCGCGGTGGTGACGAACTCGCAGGCCATCTCGGTTTTGGGGGCGCTCTTCATAACGCCGCTCAACTACTTCCGCGAGTCGATGTCGAGCGCGACGAATCTCGCCGTCTTTTTCCCCATGCTCGACGAGGGCAGCTTCCTGGCGCGCTTCTTCGGGATGATCGATCTGTTCCTCGTCTGGTGGGTAATCGTGCTGGCGATCGGTCTATCGGTGCTCTACCGGCGGAAGACGGGCCCCATCGCCGCCGGGCTCTTCGCCGTGTACGGGGTCATCGCCCTGGGGTTTGCGGCATTCATGTCGATGCGGAGCGGTTCATGAACCGGAAGAAGATCCTCATAGGCCTCGGCATCGTGCTTCTCGGTGCGGCTGTCGTCTACTTCAACGTTGCTTTCAAGAAGGCCGAGGGACCAGAGGTCACCGTGGAGGCGGTGGAGAAGCGGGACCTCGAGGCGATAGTTTCGGCTTCGGGCAAGATCCAGGCGAAGCGTACAGTCAACATCACGTCCGAGGTTTCCGGCAAAGTCGTCAAGCTGGCGGTGAACGAGGGCGACAGCGTAAAGGCCGGCCAATTCCTCCTGCAGGTGGACCCGCGAAACGTGAGGAGCCGGCTTCAGGTGAGTGAGGCCGGGCTGGCACAGTCGCGGATAGCGCTGCAGCAGGCGCGCATACAGCTGGAGAACGCTCGGGTGAACCTCAAGCAGGCGGAGGACGACCTGAGGCGCAAGACGGACCTCTGGGAGGACAAGCTGATCACTCGCCAGGAACTGGAGAACGCCCAGAACTCCGTCGCGCTTCGGCAGGGAGAGCTCAGGAACGCGGAGCAGGCGGTCGCCAACGCCGAGCAGCGGATAAAGAGCCAATCGGCAGATCTCGAATCGGCGCAGCACGACCTGAGCCGGGTGAACATCACATCGCCCATCGACGGCATTGTCACGCGGCGCAACGTGGAAGAGGGCGAGACGGCCGTGGTCGGCTTCACCAACAACCCGAGCGTCGTCCTTCTCGTGATCTCCGACATGTCGGTCATCGAGGGCGAGATAGAGGTGGACGAGACCGACATCCCCGAGGTGAAACTCGGGCAGCCGGCGAAGGTCACGATAGACGCTTTCCCGGATCGTACGTTCAAGGCGCACGTGACAGAGGTCGGGAACAGCCCAATCCAGGCCTCTGCGGCCTCGGCGACGCGAGCGGCGACGAACTTCAAGGTCGTCGTGACGCTCGACGAAGAAGTACCGGGCGTCCGCCCGGGGTTCACGTGCACAGCCGATATCACGACCGCAACACGGACGCAGGCGGTGTCGGTCCCGATCCAGGCACTGACCGTCCGCGAGCTCGTTTTCGACAAGGACGGAAAGGTGGTTCGCGAGCCGCAGGACGAGAGGCGACGCAGGCCGGCCTCGGTGGCCGCGAAGGTGTCCGCCCAGGAGCTTCCCGACGGCCAGACCCGCAAGGAAACCGAGGGCGTGTTCGTCGTCAGGGACGGCAAGGCGCTCTTCGTGCCGGTCAAGACGGGCATAGCCGGCGACAAGTACTTCGAAGTGCTCTCGGGGCTCGAGGTCGGCGACAGGGTGATCACCGGCCCGTTCGGCTCCATGCGGGATCTGGCCGATGGTCGCCCGGTTCGAGTTCAGGAAGAACCGGCGGCGGCCAAGAAGAAATAGCAGGAGCGGCGGTGAAGCGCAGAACGAGGGCCACCAGCCAGTTCCTGGAAGCGGTATCGATCGCGCTGAGCGCCATCTGGGCGAGCAAGCTCCGCTCGTTCATGACGGTCCTCGGGAACATCGTCGCGGTGACTTCCATCATCGCGGTGGTCTCCCTGATCCAGGGGCTCAACCAGACGGTGACGGACGCGATCATAAGCGAGGTGGGCGCCGACTCGTTCCGCGTCTCGCGCAGGCCAGTCACCTTCGACGAGCAGGACGAGGAGCGGACCAGGAACTACCCGCGCGTCACCTGGGACGAGGCGCAGGCCATCCTCAAGTTCAGCCCCTACGTGCAGGCGGTTATGGGAGAGGCTGGCGCCGGGGCCGAGGTCTCGTATCGCGACGAGACGATCCAGAGCGTCTCGGTGCGCGGCGTGACGTCGGACTACGCGCTGTTCTCGAACTACGAGTTGGAACGCGGGCGCCTCATGACGCCTGCGGAGGTCGATCGCGGTCGGCCGGTCGTTATCATCGGGTTCGACATCGCCGAAAGGCTGTTCAAGGACGAGGACCCGATAGACAAGTACATGAAGGTAGGGGGCGCGCACTACCGCGTCGTCGGGGTCAACGAAAAGAAGGGGTCCATCTTCGGGCAGTCGCAGGACGAGTTCGTCGTCATGCCGCTCAGGTCGTTCCAGAAGGTCTTCGGCGCCCGCCAGTCGCTCAACATCGCCGTGAAGCCGGTGAGCACCGAGGTCCTCCAGGAGGCGATGGAAGATGCGACCGTGGCGATGCGCATAGAGCGTCGCCTCAAGCCCAAGGAGGAGAACAACTTCGGCCTGTTCACATCGGACACGTTCTTGAACCTCTATCATCAGGCCACGAGCGGGATCTTCGCGGTCCTGGTGGGCGTCGTGGCGCTGTCGCTGGTTGTCGGCGGGATAGTGATCATGAACATCATGCTGATGGTCGTGACCGAGCGGACGCAGGAGATCGGCCTCAGGAAAGCGCTCGGAGCCCGACGGCTGGACATCATCTGGCAGATCCTCACCGAGTCGGTGACTCTATCTGTGGTCGGGGGGATCGTCGGCACCGTCTTCGGCTTCGCGCTCGCGTTCGCAATCTCGCAGTTCACGCCGCTCCAGGCAGCAGTCGAGGCGTGGTCGGTCGCCCTGGGGATCTTCATCACGGCGGCCGTCGGGCTCTTCTTCGGCCTCTACCCGGCGATGCGGGCGGCCAGGCTGGACCCAATCGAGGCCCTCAGGCGGGAGTGAGTACGAGGATGTTCCGGGTAGCACTCTTCGCCGACATCGTGGGCATCGCGCTCGACACGCTGCGCGCTAACAAGCTGCGCTCCGCGCTCACCGTCCTCGGCATCGTCATCGGCATTACCGCGATCGTCGGGATGTCGTCGCTCATCCTCGGTTTCGACGAATCGCTCCGCAATTCAATCCGCGAAATGGGGCCCAACACGATTTTCGTGTCCAAGTTCAGCGGCCTCAGCATGTCCTCGGGCGCGTCGTTCCTGGATCTGATGAAGCGGCCCAACCTGACGATTCCCGACGCGCGCGCCATCGAACGGGCCCCTTCCGTGGCGATGGTGGACGTCTGGCTCGGAGCGGGCGGGCCGGGAGTTCAGGAGAGGCTGTTCTACCGCAACGACCGGACCAGGCCGATCGCCATACTCGGAACGACCGAGAAGTTCGCCGACATCAACTTCCTTCACCTGGCGGCTGGCCGATTCTTCTCGGAAACCGAGGTCCAGCATCGGCGGCCGGTGATCGTGCTCGGGCAGACGCCGGTCAAGGCGCTCTTCACGAACCTGGACCCGATAGGAAAGCAGGTGCGGGTGGGGAGGCACCTCTATACGGTGGTTGGCGTCCTCGACCCGCGCCCCGGGCTCGGCGGCTTCGACACGGGGCAGGACGACATAGCGGTAATCCCCTACACGACCTACCAGAAGCAGTTCGGGATCGACGCGATGCGCATCGGCCGCGGGGAATGGCGGGCGATAATGATCGCGGTGGTGCCGCGCGAGGACGTGCCGCGCGAGCAGGCGCAGAGAGAGGTCGAGGAAATCATGAGGATCCGCCACGGCCTGCGCCTGGACCAGCCGAACGATTTCGACATCGTCACGCAGGACGCTGCGCTGAAGCTCTTCACACAGATCACACAGGGCATCTTCCTTGCGCTGGTGGTGATCTCGTCGATCGCGCTGATGGTGGGCGGGATCGGCGTGATGGCGATCATGATGATCTCTGTGACCGAGCGGACCCGCGAGATCGGCATCCGCAAGGCCCTAGGCGCGAGGCGGCGTGAAATTCTCTGGCAGTTCATTCTCGAGGCCGTGGTGCTGACATCGGTCGGTGGGATCCTCGGGATCCTCATTGGGAGCGCCATCGGCATCGGCACCGCCTACTTCACGGACTTCCCTATCTCGCTTCCGTGGTGGTCGTTCGCCATCGGGTTCGGCTTCTCGGCCGGCGTCGGTATCTTCTTCGGCCTCTACCCCGCCTTCAAGGCCTCTCGCCTCGACCCGATCGAAGCTCTTCGATACGAGTAGGAGGCAAACGCCACCGAGACGGGCATGGGCATGGGCTGCCGGTCGTGATTGGCCGGTTCAGAGCGCCGGTACGATTCGCGTTCGGAGTGCACCCGAGGCTCCGCAGCCGTAGCCTGTGGCGGGCAGCCTGATCTATGATTGAGAGCTTGGGCCGCTTGCGTCGGGTCGGCGTTGTTCATGGCCGCCCGCACGCACGTGCCTGCGGTCGTTCGATTCGCCTTTCTGACCGGGCGGCGCGCCTCGGGGCGCGCCATCGACGTCTTATGGGAGGTTGCCGCCCTTCGCCGCAGAGAACGCGGCGCAGCTTCGGGCAGCCCCGCGGTAACCACAGTCACGGCTGACGCCAGGCTCGACAGCCAGCTGCCGGCCGATGCCGGTAGGAGGAACATCGGCTTATGAAGGTCTACGACGCCGCTAGCATCCGGAACGTCGCCATTGTCGGCCACGGCGGTTCCGGAAAGACCCAGCTCGCCAGCGCGATGCTCTTCGCCGCCGGCGCCGTCAACCGGCTGGGCAAGGTGGACGACGGCACCACGATCACGGACTTCGACGAGGAGGAGATCGCGCGAAAGCACACGCTCGGGTCGAGCCTGGCACACCTCGAGTGGAATCGGGCGAAGGTGAACATCATCGACACTCCGGGCTTCGCCAACTTCCTCTCGGATGCGAAGGCCGGGCTGCGGGTGGCCGACGCCGCTCTGGTCGTCGTCGACTCGGTGGCTGGCGTCGAAGTCCAGACCGAGAAAGTGTGGGAGGCCGCCGAGGAGTACCGGCTGCCGGCCATGGTGGTTCTCTCGCGGCTGGACCGCGAGCGCGCGAGCCTTTCTCGCTCGCTCGATTCGCTCCATGCCTCGTTCGGGCGCGGCGTGATCCCGATTCAACTGCCGACAGGTGAGGAAAAGGGCTTCACCGGCGTGGTGGATCTCGTCTCGATGAAGGCGTTCACCTTCGCGACGGACGGCAGCGGGAAGGCGACCGAAGCCGAGGTTCCCGCAGCAATGAAGGAAGCTGCCAGCAGGGCCCGCGAGGCTCTCATCGAAATGGTTGCCGAAGCCGACGACAGCCTGATGGAGAAGTTCTTCGAGGCCGGCACGCTGACACAAGAAGAGCTGGTGGCAGGCCTCCGCAAGGCGGTGGCCACACGGCGTGTTTTCCCGGTCATCTGCACCTCGGCCGGGCACGCGATCGCGATTCAGCCGCTCCTGGACGCGATCGTAAGCTACCTGCCGTCCCCGGCCGAACGCCCCGTCGTCGGGATTGACCCGAAGACCGGGGAGCCGGTCACCCGCGATGCGAGCGACAGCGCTCCTTACTCGGCGTTCGTTTGGAAGACGGTCGCCGATCCGTTCGCCGGCCGCATCACGATGTTCCGGGTAATGACTGGAAGCCTCAAGGCCGATTCGACAGTCAACAACATCACGAAGGGCGCCACCGAGCGCCTGGGCCACCTGATCCTGCTCCAGGGCAAGTCGCAGGTCGAAGTTCCCGAGATCAAGGCCGGCGACCTCGGAGCCGTCGCCAAGCTCAAGGAAACGGTTACGAGCGACACGCTGGCCGACAGAGAAGCAGGGATTTCATATCCGCCGCTTCGCTTCCCGGAGCCCGTGCTTTCCTACGCCATCGAGCCCAAGAGCCGGGGCGACGAGGACAAGATCAGCGGTGCTCTGCAGCGACTTCAGGAGGAGGACCCGACCATCCGCTCCGCGCGTGACCCCCAGACCAAGGAGCTGCTGCTCTCGGGCCAGGGACAGCTGCACATCGAGGTCACCGTCGCGAAGATGAAGCGGCGGTTCGGCGTCGAGGTGAACCTGAAGCCACCCAAGATTCCGTATCGCGAGACCATCACGGCGGCGACCGATGCCCAGGGACGGCACAAGAAGCAGACGGGCGGCCACGGCCAGTTCGGCGACTGCAGCATACGCATGGAGCCGCTCCCGCGCGGCGCGGATTTCGAGTTCGTCGACGAGATCTTCGGCGGGTCGATCCCGCAACAGTTCCGGCCAGCAGTCGAGAAGGGGATCCAGGAGGCGAGGCAGCGCGGTTACCTGGCCGGCTATCCGGTCGTCGACTTCCGCGTGACGCTCGTGGACGGAAAGTTCCACCCGGTGGACTCGAACGAGCTCTCCTTCAAGCTGGCTGGCCGCCTCGCGTTCCGAGACGGCATGTCGCGAGCGAAGCCCACAATCCTCGAGCCGATCATGAACGTCGAGGTCTTCGCGCCCAGCGATTTCGCGGGCGACCTCATGGGCGACCTGAACAGCCGGCGCGGCCGCATTGCCGGCATGGACACGCGGGGCGGCATGACAGTCATCAAGGCGCAGGTTCCGATGGCCGAAATGCTCACCTATGAACAGCAACTCACGTCGATGACGGGCGGCCGCGGCAGCTACCACATGGAGTACTCGCACTACGAGGAAGCGCCAGCGATGATCCAGCAGAAGATCATCGCCGCGGCGAGGGCCGAGAAGGGCGAGGAAGCGGAAGAGGAGATCTGACCGTACAGTGCAAGGGCCCGGCAAAACGCCGGGCCCTTTATCGGCCACGCGCGACGCTCAGGCTTTCGGCTCCGGCGTTTCCTCGCCTTCCCCCGCCGCGCCGCGGCGACGCAGCCGGGCGCGAAGCCGCGCTCCCATGCCTTTCTTCTCGGTCTCCCTGGCGGCCTTCTTCTCGGCAGCGGCCTTTGGGTTGAACTCGCTCCCCACGAGCTCGAGCTGCGCCATCTCCGCGCTGTCACCTCGGCGGTAGCCGATGCGCAGGATGCGGGTGTAGCCGCCGGGACGGCCCGTAAAGCGGGGCGCGACCTCCCTGAAGAGCTTGCTCACGACCTGCTTGTCCGGTATGTCTCGCAAGACGAGGCGGCGAGCGTGAAGCGCCGCCGCCTGGCCCCCATCGGCAGCCGCGGCGTTCCCGCGCTTGGCTACCGTGATGAGGTGCTCGACGAACGTCCGCACCTCCTTTGCCTTCGGCACGGTCGTCCTGATCCGCTCGTGGCGGAGCAGCGCCTCGGCTTGGTTGCGGAGGAGGGCGATACGGTGTTCCGATACACGGCCCAGCTTCCTGTGGGCTACTTTGTGACGCATCTTTCTTTCTCTGAACGCTTCGACCTGCCGCCTCGCTAGTCAGGCTGCGTCTGCGACGCCGGCTGATCGAGCCGCATACCGAGTGACAGGCCCATCGATTGCAGGATGTCCTTGATCTCGTTCAGCGACTTCCTGCCGAAGTTCTTCGTCTTGAGCATTTCGACCTCGGTCTTTTGAACGAGGTCCCTGATCGTGCGTATGTTGGCGTTCTTCAGGCAGTTGTAAGCCCTGACAGAGAGCTCGAGCTCCTCGACACTCTTGTCCAGGCTCTCGCCCAGGACCGTCGCCGCCGGCTGGTCCGATGCTGCCTCCGCCGGCTGCTCCGCCGACTCCTCGAAACTCACGAATATATTCAGGTGATCCCTGATCAGCCGCGCCGCGAGCGACACGGCCTCGCGCGGGTGCACCGAGCCGTTGGTCCACACATCGAGCGTCAGCTTCTCGTAGTCGGTCGTCTGACCCAGGCGCGCGGCCTCGACAAGGTAGTTGACTTTCCTCACCGGAGAGTGGACCGAGTCGATGGGGATCCAGCCTATGCCCAGGTCTTCGTCGAAGTTCCGGTCCGCGGCGACGTAGCCGCGTCCAGGCTTCATCCGCATCTCCATCTGCAGCCGGCCTCCCTGGGCGATGGTCGCGATGTGCGCGTCCGGCTCGAGAATCTCCACGTCGGCGTCGCCCTCGATGTCGCTCGCCTTCACCTCGCCCGGTTTCTCGACGCGCAGGTAGAGCGTTTTCGTGTGATCGACGTGGAGCTTCAGCGGAATCTGCTTGAGATTGAGGATGATGTCTGTCGCGTCTTCGGCCACGCCGGGAATCGGCGAGAACTCGTGGAGTACGCCCTCGATTTTCACGGCTGTGATGGCGGCTCCTTCGATCGAAGACAGGAGCACCCGCCGCATGGCGTTGCCGATCGTCGTCCCGAAGCCCCGCTCGAACGGCTGGGCGTAGAAGCGCCCGAAGCGATCCGTGAGGGTCTCGCGCTCGAACTCGAGCCGCTTGGGCCGTTGGAAACCTCTCCACAACATCGTCAAGATCCTTTCTATCCTCGTTCCCGCCCCGCCCGACCTTGGGCCCGCGGGTCACTTCCGGGAACCCGGTTCCGCCCGCTACTTCGAGTACAGCTCCACGATCAGTTGCTCCTGCACCGGCAGGTTGATCTGCTCCCTCGTCGGCAGCGAGACGATGCGCACGGAGAACTGTGCGGGGTCCACCTGAAGCCACTCCGGCACCCCGCGACCCTTGACCTCCTCGAGCGCGTTGAGGATGGCCGGGTTCTTCTGGCTTCCCGCCTTGACGCTGACCGTTTCGCCGGCCTTCACCAGGAACGACGGCACGTCCACCTTCTTCCCGTTGACGATGAAATGGCCGTGCCTGACCAGCTCGCGCGCCTGCGGGCGCGAGGTCGCGAACCCGGTACGATAGACGACGTTGTCGAGGCGCCGCTCGAGGAGCTGGAGGAGGACCTCGCCGGTGATTCCCTTCTGGCGCTCGGCCTGCTCGAAGTAGCGCCTGAACTGGTTCTCGAGAACCCCGTAGATCCGCTTGACCTTCTGCTTCTCGCGCAATTGAAGGCCGTATCCCACGAGCTTGGCGCGGCGGCCCTTGGCGTGCTGGCCCGGCGGAAGGTTCCGCTTCTCGATTGCGCACTTCTCGGTGTAGCACCGCTCGCCCTTCAGGAAGAGCTTCATCCCCTCCCGGCGGCAGAGGCGGCAGACGGCTCCCGTGTATCTGGCCATGTCTCAGTCCTTGGTCATCAAACCCGGCGCCTTTTCGGCGGCCGGCACCCGTTGTGCGGTATCGGAGTGACGTCGCGGATCGACTTCACCTCGAGCCCCACGGCTTGCAGCGCCCGGATCGCCGACTCGCGGCCCGCGCCAGGCCCCTTGACCCGGACCTCGAGGGTCCGCATCCCCACCGCCTTCGCCGCGTTGCCCGCGCTGACCGCGGCCTGCGTCGCGGCGAACGGCGTGCCCTTCCGCGAGCCCTTGAAGCCGATCCCGCCGGCGCTCGACCACGCCACGACGTTCCCCTCGGCGTCGGTGATGGTGATGATGGTGTTGTTGAACGACGCCTGGATGTGGGCGACGCCGCTGTGAACGACGCGCTTCTCGCCGCGCTTCTTGAAGCTCTTCTTGGCGGGGCGCTTCGCGCCTTCCTTGCGTTCGGCTCCCTCTGCGGGTTCAGTCTTTGCCATCCGTCTACACCGTCTTCTTCTTTGCCACGGCGCCGCGGCGCGGCCCCTTCCGCGTCCGCGCGTTCGTGCGCGTTCTCTGCCCGCGTACCGGCAGCCCCCGCCGATGTCGCATCCCGCGGTAGCAGCCGATGTCCATCAGCCGCTTGATGTTCATCGAGATCTCCTTGCGGAGATCTCCCTCTACCCCGCCCTGCTCCTCGATGACGCGGCTGATCTTGCGCACGTCGTCTTCGCTCAGGTCCTTCACCCGTATGTCGGGGCTCACCCCCGCTTCCGACAGGATCCGGTTCGAGCGCGTCCGGCCGATCCCGAAGATGTAGGTCAGGCCAATCTCGACCCGCTTGGTCCTCGGGAGATCAACACCTGCGATGCGTGCCATGCTGCTAGTTCCTCGAATGTCGAGTGTCGAATGTCGAATGCCGAATCCCGAGCCACGCCCATTCTGGACCTTCGATGTTCGACCTTCGAACCCGCGAGCCCGGCCATAGGCGGCTCGCCATCCGTCACCCTTGCCGCTGCTTGTGCTTCTGGTTCGTGCAGATCACGCGCACGACGCCGTTCCTGCGCACGATCTTGCACTTGTCGCACATCCGCTTGACCGACGCTCTGACCTTCATATCAGTACCTGGTCGTATGTCTCAGTCGTGTGTCGTATACCGGATGTCGATGGTCGATGGTCGGTTCCGACGACGGATTTCCGCATTCGACCTTCGATCCCTTCCTCACTTGTACCGATACGTAATCCGCCCCCGCGTCAAGTCGTACGGCGAGAGTTCGACCTGCACGCGATCCCCGGGCAGGATCCTGATGAAGTTCCTCCGCATCCGGCCCGAGACGTGCGCCAGGACTTCATGCCGGTTGTCGAGCCCGATCCTGAACATCGCGTTGGGAAGCGACTCGAGCACGACGCCCGTCACCTCGATAGCGTCGACTTTCGCCACCGGCTCTCCAGAACGACCGGCTTCTTCGATCCACCGTCCACATGGCGCGCCCCGCCCGGCATCGTCAGTACGAGGGCCCCGGTGTCGGTCACCGCGATGGTGTGCTCGAAGTGTGCCGACAAACTCCCGTCCCGCGTGACCGCTGTCCAGCCGTCGCGCAGGACGCGCACGGCCGCTCCGCCCATGTTCACCATCGGCTCGATGGCCAAAGTCATCCCCTTCTCGAGCCTCGTCCCCCGCCCCGGATCGCCGAAGTTCGGTATCTGCGGCTCCTCGTGCATCGACTCGCCGATGCCATGCCCCACGAACTCGCGCACCACCGAGAAGCCGTGCGACTCGACGAGCCGCTGCACCGCGTGCCCGATGTCGCCCAGCCTTGCCCCCGGACGCACAGTCCGGATCGCATCGTGCAGCGCCGCCTCGGTCACGTCCAGCAGCCTGGCTGTCTCCTCCGGGATCTTCCCCACCGGCACCGTAACCGCCGCATCGCCGCAGTAGCCGTTCAACCTCGCACCCACGTCGATCGAGACGATGTCGCCCTCGACCAGCCGGCGACTCGACGGGATCCCGTGGATCACCTGCTCGTTCACCGACACGCAGATCGTCGCCGGGTATCCCTGGTAGCCCTTGAAGAGCGCCTGCGCGCCCGCTTCCGCGATGCGCACCTCAGCAACCCGATCCAGGTCCGCCGTCGTCACGCCAGGCTGCACCATGCCGCTCAACTCACCGAGAATCGCGGCAACGAGGCGGCTTGCAGGCCTCATGCGGTCGATCTCGGCAGCCGTCCTGCACACGATGCCACTGCGCGACACGAGCATCGCGGTCAGCCCCGCCGACCCCTGATCCGGGTCTTCTTCATGAACCCGTCGTAGTGCCTCATGATCAGCTGCGACTCGACCTGCTGCACCGTGTCCATCGCCACCCCCACGACGATGAGAAGCGACGTCCCGCCGAAGTAGAAGGTGACGTTCATCCCCTCGGTTATGAACCGCGGGAGGGCGGCGTCGAGTGTCTCGCCGATCCACGGGATCGGCGCGACCTTGAAGCCCGCCATCAGGAACTCCGGCAGGATAGCCACGAGCGCCAGGTAGATGGCGCCGACCAGCGTTATCCTCGTCAGTATCGTGTCGATGTGCTCCGCTGTTCGCTTTCCGGGCCGGATTCCCGGTATGAACCCGCCGTACTTCCTCATGTTCTCGGCCACGTCGTCCGGGTTGAAGATGATGGCCGTGTAGAAGTACGCGAAGAAGATGATGCCGACCACGTAGAGCAGGTTGTAGAGCGGCATTCCCCACGCGATCTGGCGGCTTATTGCCTCCGCCCAGCCGCCCGGCCCGAACATCCCGGCGATCGTCGCGGGGAAGGCGAGGATGGACGAGGCGAAGATAACCGGGATGACGCCGCCCGTGTTCACCTTCAGAGGGATGTGTGTGCTCGACCCGCCGTACATCCGCCGCCCGACCACACGCTTGGCGTACTGCACCGTTACCCTGCGGTGCCCGCGCTCCATGAAGATGATTGCAGCAACCACCCCTACCATCAGCACGACCAGCAGGATGATGCGGAAGAGACCCATCTGGCCCGTCCGCAGCTGGTCCACCGTCGTGAGCACCGCCGACGGGAACCCGACGACGATGCCGGCGAAGATGATGAGCGACATGCCGTTGCCGATGCCGCGCTCGGTAATCTGCTCGCCCAGCCACATGATGAGCGTCGTGCCAGTCGTGAGCGTGAGGACCGTCATCAGGCGGAAACCCCAGCCCGGGTGGTAGACGAGCGAGCCGCCCCCGACTCCCGTCGACTGCTCGAGGAAGATGGCGATGCCCGCCGACTGGATGACGCTCAGCAGGATCGTCCCGTAGCGCGTGTACTGGGTGATCTTGCGGCGGCCCAGCTCACCTTCCTTCGACAGCCTCTCCAGATACGGCCACACGACGGCGAGGAGCTGGAGGATGATCGACGCGCTGATGTAGGGCATGATGCCCAGCGCGAATATCGTCGCCTGCGACAGGTTCCCGCCGGAGAACATGTCGTAGAGGCCGAACATCGTGTTGCGCGTCTGCTCCCAGAGTTCCGCCAGCGCCTGCGTGTTCACGCCCGGCGTGGGGATGTGGCTCCCGATCCGGTAGACGCCCAGCAGGGCGAGCGTGAACAGCACCCGCTTGCGAAGGTCCGGAACCGCGAAGATATTGCGCAGGCTCTCAACCATGCTTCCCGTCCTAGGCTAGCTTCTCGGCAGTCCCGCCCGCGGCCTGGATCTTCTCCGCCGCCTTGCCGCTGAACTTGTGCGCGTGCACCGTCAGCGCCTTCTGTATGTCCCCTCGGCCGAGAACTTTGACCGGCCGCCGGGCATCGACGAGGTGCCGCTCGGCGAGCAAGGCCGGTGTGACGACTGTCCCGGCTTCGAACCGCTGCTCGAGGGTGTCGAGGTTGACGATCGAGTACTCGACCCGGAACAGGTTGTGGAAGCCGCGTTTCGGGAGGCGTCGATGAAGCGGCATCTGGCCGCCTTCGAAGCCGCGCTTCTGCTTGTACCCCGAGCGCGACTGCGCTCCTTTGTGGCCGCGCCCCGCCGTCTTGCCGCTGCCGGAACCCTGGCCGCGCCCGACGCGCTTCCTCGAGTGCTTGGCGCCCTTCGGCGGCTTGAGATTGCTGAGGTCCATTCTCCTACTCCGTCTCGACGCTCACCAGGTGGCGCACCTTCTGTATCATGCCGCGCACATGCGGCGTGTCTGGCACGACCACGGTGTGCCGAATCCGCCTCAGCCCGAGGCCGCGGACCACCAGCGCCTGCTTGCGATCGTATCGTATCGTGCTGCGGATCTGCGTGACCTTCAGATGCGGCCGATCCGCCTTCTGCTCGTCTGCCATCTCGACCTCATCTCCCGGCTGTCTCGAACTCGGCCAGATCCTTCCCCCTCAGCCGCGCCACGAACACGGGATCCTTGAGCTGCATGAGGCCGACGAAGGTGGCTCGCACGACGTTGTGGGGGTTGGCCGATCCCAGCGACTTGGTCAGTATGTTCGTGATGCCCGCCGATTCCACCACCGCCCGCACCGCACCCCCGGCGATGATGCCGGTGCCTTCCGGCGCAGGCTTGAGCAGCACGCTCCCAGCCCCGTAATGCCCCACGACCGCGTGAGGGATGGTCGTGCCGATCACCGGTACGCGTATGAGCGCCTTCTTGGCCGCCTCGATCCCCTTCTTGATGGCCGAGGGCACCTCGCGCGCCTTTCCCACGCCGAACCCGACCACGCCGTGCCCGTCGCCGACCACGACGAGGGCACTGAAGCTGAGGTTCTTGCCGCCCTTGACGACCTTCGTCACGCGGTTGATGGACACCACGGTGTCCTTGATGTCGAGCTGCGACGGGTCGATCTTCTCGCGTGTTCGAATCATGGTTCAGTCCTAGAACTCCAGCCCCGCCTTGCGGGCCGCATCGGCAACCGCGCGCACCCTGCCGTGGTACAGGAACCCGTTCCGATCGAAGACGGCGGCCCTGATGCCGGCGGCGAGCAGCCGTTCGGCTATCGCCGCACCCACCACCTCCGCGCCCTTCAGATTCCCGCCTCTCGCCCCGTCCTTGAAAGCTGCCTTCAGGACCGGCTCGCGCGACGACGCTGAAGCCAGCGTCCGACCCGCCATGTCGTCTATCGCCTGCACGTAGATGTTCGCGGTGCTGCGGAAGACGCTGAGGCGCGGGCGCTCAGCCGTACCCCGGATTCGCTTCCGGAGCCGGAGCTTGATGCGCGCGCGACGGTCCTTCTTCGTCTTGATCTTCATGGCCGTTCGCTAGGCTCCAGTCTTTCCGACCTTCTTCTTCAGCACCTCGCCCGTGTAGCGGATCCCCTTCTGCTTGTAGGGGTCGGGCTTGCGCAGGCGGCGTATGTCGGCTGCCACCTGGCCCACCAGCTGCCGATCGATCCCCGTCACCGTGATGTGGGTCATCTTCTCGATCGAGATGTCGATGCCAGCCGGAATGTCGTAGACCACCGGGTGCGAGTAGCCAAGGGCGAAGACGACCTGCCGGCCCTTCACCTCGCCGCGGTACCCGATGCCGACGATGTCCAGCTCGCGCTTGAACCCCTCGGTCACCCCCGTGACGGCGTTCGCCACGAGGCTCCGGCCCAGGCCGTGGAACTTGCCGAGCGTCTTCTCCTCGCGGACGGTTTGCGCGAGGATGTGCCCGTCCTTCACCTCGAAGGTGATGCCCGGGGGAAAGCTCTGACGAAGGGCGCCCTTCGGGCCCTTGACCTCGATCGAGCC
Organism: Vicinamibacterales bacterium; assembly: GCA_041947015.1. GTDB lineage: Bacteria > Acidobacteriota > Vicinamibacteria > Vicinamibacterales > Fen-181 > JBHGBL01. The sequence goes on along the minus strand of JBHGBL010000003.1, from coordinate 19,825 downwards.
CTCGCCGAGGGTGACCGTCACACCCTTGGGGATGGGAATCGGTTTCTTGCCAATGCGCGACATATCCGTTTCTCTTCCTGGAGCTGGCCGCGGCGGGCCGGCCCGGCTACCAGACGTTGCAGAGCACCTCGCCGCCGACGCCGTTCCTCACGGCCTCGCGTCCGGTCATCACCCCGCGCGAGGTCGTCAGGATGCTGGTGCCGAGCCCGCCCAGCACCGGCGGCACCTCGTCGCGCCGGAAGTAGACGCGCCTGCCCGGCCGGCTGATGCGCTCGATGCCCGTGATGACCTTCTCGCCGTGCGGCCCGTACTTCAACGCGATCCGGATCACCTGGCGAGGCGCCAGCTTCTTCGACGATCGGTCCTCGTCCACCAATCGAAAGCCCTGGATGTACCCCTCGTCCTGGAGGATCCGCGCGATCTCGACCTTCAGCTTCGAGGCGGGGATCTCAACGCGGACGTGCCGCGCCGCGACGGCGTTGCGGATACGCGTGAGCATGTCGGCAATCGGATCAGTCATAGCTCGGAAACCCTATCAATCAGGCGGCTACCAGCTTGCCTTCGTTACCCCGGTCACCTCGCCCTGCAGCGCCAGCTTCCGGAAGCAGAGCCTGCAGAGCGCGAACTTGCGGAGGTACCCGCGAGGCCGGCCGCAGAGGCGGCAGCGGTGACGCAGGCGGATCTGGTACTTCGGCGTCTTCAGTTCCTTGACTCTCTTAGCGGTAGTGGCCATCTCGCTCGCCCTTCTCGCACTTCACCACGGCCCGCCGGGCCTAGTTCTGCCTGAACGGCATGCCCAGCAGCTGCAACAGCCTCCTGGCTTCCTCGTCCGTCTTCGCCGTCGTCACGACCGACACGTTGAGGCCGCGCGCCTTGTCCACCTTCATGTAGTCGATCTCGGGGAATATGAGTTGATCGCGCAGCCCCAGCGTGAAGCTGCCGCGGCCGTCGAAACCTCTCGGCGACACTCCCTTGAAATCGCGAACGCGCGGGAGCGCTATGTTCATCAGCCTGTCGAGGAATTCGAACATCCGCTCGCCGCGGAGCGTGACCATCGTCCCCACTGGCATGCCCTGGCGCAGCTTGAAGGCCGCGATCGACTTCTTGGCGCGGGTGGTAACGGGGCGCTGTCCGGAGATGCGCGCCAGCTCGTCCTGCCCGGCGTCGATGATCTTGACGTTCTGCGTCGCCTCGCCCAGGCCCATGTTGAGAACGACCTTCTCGATCCTCGGCACTGCCATGACGTTCTTGTAGCCGAACTCCTTCTTCAGGGCCGGGACGACTTCCTTGAGGTAGCGTTCCTTCAATCGGGCGCTCATCGGTCCACCACCCCTTCGCACTTGCGGCAGATCCGCACCTTGCGGCCGTCGCCGAGCACCCGGTGCCCGACGCGCGTCGCTGCGCTGCACTCCGGACACAGAAGCTGGACGTTGGATGCATGCAGCGAGGCTTCGCGCCTCACGATCCCGCCCTTGACGTTCCTGCCCGGGTTCGGCTTCGTGTGCCGGTTGATGAAGTTCACGCCCTCGACGATGACCCGGTTGCGGGCGGGGATGACCTTGAGCACCCTCCCGCGCTTGCCCCGGTCCTTGCCACCGATGACGAGCACGTTGTCGTTCTTCCTGATCGGTGTTTGCAGCTGCGACATGGCCATCACATCATCTGGACCGAGGTACGAGGAGTCTTGAGTCTCGAGAGTCTTGACGTTCCAACTCGGTCCTCAGTCCTCGTCCGGCGTTCCTGTCATCGCCTACTCAGTCCTCAGTCCTCGTTACTCAGTCCTCTCAAAGCACTTCGGGCGCGAGCGAGATGATCTTCATGAAACGACGCTCCCGGAGTTCGCGCGCCACCGGCCCGAAGACACGGGTGCCGATCGGCTCGTTCTGGTCGTTTATCAGCACCGCCGCGTTCCGGTCGAACCGGATGTAGCTGCCGTCCTTGCGGCGCTGCTCCTTCCGGGTCCGGACAATGACTGCCTTGACGACCTGGCCCTTCTTGACGTTCGAGTCCGGCGTCGCTTCCTTGACCGACGCCGTCACTATGTCGCCCAATCGGGCGTAGCGGCCGGTCGACCCGCCGATGGGGTTGATGACGGAGATCTTGCGGGCCCCCGAGTTGTCGGCCACGTCTAGGATCGAGCGCATCTGAATCATTGCAGGTACTCCTGGCGGCGTCCTCTAACGGCTGCCGCCTTCGGCGCCCGTATCCTCGCGGCCGCCGGCTTCGCGCAGGTCGAGCGCCCGCCGCACGATGCGCGTCACAACCCATCGCTTGCGCCTGCTCAGCGGTCTGCTGCCATAGATCTCGACGACATCGCCCGCGCGCGCCGCGTTGCCCTCGTTGTGCGCGAGGAACTTCGAGGTTCGCCGCTGGCTCTTGCCGTAGAGGGCATGCCTGACCTGGCGCTCCACGGCCACGACCACCGTCTGGTCCATCTTGTCGCTAACGACCACGCCGACCATCTGTGTCTTGGCAGCCATCGCTATGCCTTCGCCCCTGCCTTCTGGCGGAGCACTGTCTTCACCCGCGCCAAGTCGCGCCGCGTGAGGCGCACCTTGACCGGAACGTCGAGGTGTCCCATTGCCTTCTGAATCCTGAGGCGGAAAAGCTGGTCAGCAAGGTCCTTCTCCCGCGCGCGCAGGTCGTCCTCGTTCAGCTCCCGCAGGTCCCGGGCCTTTGTCATGACACCTTCTCCTCGGCGAACCGGGTCGCGAACCGCGTCCGGATCGGCAGCTTGGCCGCCGCCCGCTCCATCGCCTCGCGCGCCTCGGCCTCGGTGACGCCCTCCATTTCGAAGAGCACCTTGCCCGGCCGAACAACAGCCACCCACTCCTCGGGGGCGCCCTTGCCCTTGCCCATTCGCGTTTCCTGGGGCTTCTTCGTTATGGGCTTGTCCGGAAACAGCCTCACCCAGATCTTGCCGCCCCGCTTGACGTACCGCGTCATCGCCACGCGCGCCGCCTCGATCTGCCGCGCGGTGATCCAGGCCGGCTCCATGGCCTTGAGCCCATAATCGCCGAACGACACGTCGGACCCCCGCCAGGCCTTGCCGGCCATGCGCCCGCGCTGCTGCTTGCGGTACTTCACCTTCTTCGGCATCAACATCGTCGGTCACCTACAAGGACTGGGGTGCGAAGACTGAGGTGCGAGCAAGAGTGTCGGGTTCAGCCGTCACAATACGCTCAGTCCTCAGTCGCACTCGATCCTCAGTCCTCGCCACTCAGTCCTCTCCGTGTCGCACCCTACGCCCGTCCCGCCGGCCGCCGCGGCATGCGGTAGTCCTCTTCGCGCCCGACCTTGGGCACGAGGCGCTCCCCCTTGTAGAGCCACGCCTTGACGCCAATCTGGCCGTAGGTGGTGTTGGCCTCGGCGAAACCGAAATCGACGTCAGCCCTGAGCGTCTGGAGAGGCAGTTGGCCGTGCAGATACCATTCGGACCGCGCGATCTCGGCGCCGTTCAACCGCCCCGACACCCTGACCTTGATGCCGCGTGCGCCGAAGCGCAGCGCCGACTCGACCGCCTTCCGCATGGCGCGCCGGAAAGCAACCCGCTTCTCGAGCTGCATCGCGACGGACTCCGCAATCAGCTGCGCGTCGAGCTCGGGCTTCTGGATCTCCTGGATGTTGATGAAGACCTCGCGGTTCGTGCGCTTCTGGATCTCGCCCTTCAGCTTGTCCACCTCGGCGCCCTTCCGGCCGATGATGATGCCCGGGCGCGATGTGTAGATATCGATCCTCAGCTTGTTGGCCGCCCGCTCGATCTCGATCTTCGAGACGCCCGCGTGCGCGAACCGCTTCTTCAGGTCCTCTTTCAGCGCCAGGTCCTCGTGCAGCAGCTTCGAGTAGTCGCGGTCCGAGTACCACCTCGACCGCCATGTCTTGTTGAAGCCGAGCCTGAACCCGTACGGGTGTACCTTCTGACCCACGAGACGCTCCTGTTTCGGCGGCTGAGGGCCGCCCTGCAACCACGAATCGCACGGCAGCCCGGCTGGGCCGCCCACACGTGCCTAGTCGGTCTTCTCAGCTATCGCACCGGCCGCGGTAGTCTTGCCTGCCGGCTTCTCCCCGGCGGCACGCTTGCCCTGCCCTCCATGCCCCTCTCCGACCGCCCTGACTTCCAGCGGCTTCTCCGCGACGCGCACCGTGAGGTGCGCGGTCCGCTTGAGAACCCTGAACGCCCTGCCCATGGGCGCCGGCCTGATTCGCTTCGCCGTCGGCCCCTGGTCCGCATAGCAGGCCGATACGTAGAGGCGATCGGCGTCGCCGCCGTACCCTTCCTTCTGCTCCACGTTCGCAATGGCGGAGCGCAGCACCTTCTCGATGTCCCGGGCCACGGCCTTGCGCGAGAACCTCAACGTCGCAAGCGCCCTGTTGACGTCGCGCCCCCGAATCAGGTCGAGAACCAGCCCGGCCTTCTGGGCGGAGGTGCGCACGTGCCGCGCCGTCGCGTGCGATTCGATCATCGCCTAGCTCCCTGACGGCTTGCCCGCCGCCGCGGGCGCAGCCGCCTTCTCACTCTTCGTCGTATGGCCCTTGAACTGCCGCGTCGGCGCGAACTCGCCGAGCTTGTGCCCGACCATGTTCTCCGTAACGTAGACCGGGATGAACTTCCGGCCGTTGTGTACGGCCAGCGTGTGGCCGACCATCTCCGGAACCACCGTCGACCGGCGCGACCAGGTCTTTATGACCTTCTTCTCGCCCGTGCGGTTCATCGTTTCGATCTTCTCGAGCAGCGGCGTGTCGATGAAGGGGCCCTTCTTGAGTGACCTGCTCATTACTTCCGCCTTCGCTGGATGATGAACTTGTCGGTCGCCTTGCGGCTCCGCGTCTTGTAGCCCTTGGTCGGCATCCCCCACGGAGTCACCGGGTGACGCCCGCCGGACGTCTTGCCCTCGCCTCCCCCGAGCGGATGGTCCACCGGGTTCATGGCCACTCCCCTGACGTGCGGCCGCCTGCCGAGCCACCTGCTGCGGCCGGCCTTGCCGATGGACACGTTCTCGTGGTCCACGTTCCCTACCTGCCCGACAGTAGCCAGGCACGCCAGGTTGATCTTCCGGATTTCCCCGGAAGGCAGCTTCACCGAGGCATACTCGTCTTCCTTGGCCACCAGCTGGACGGCTGCACCCGCGCTCCGCGCGATCTGCCCGCCCTTGCCCGGCCGCAGTTCGACGTTGTGCACCATGGTACCGAGCGGGATGTTCTTGAGGGGCAAGGCGTTCCCCGGCAGTATGTCCACGCTCTCGCCCGAAACAATCGTGTCGCCGACCTTCACACCGAGCGGCTGCAGGATGTAGCGCTTCTCACCGTCCGCGTAGTTGACGAGTGCGATCCATGCAGAGCGGTTCGGGTCGTACTCGACCGTGGCGACCTTCGCCGGGATGTCGTGCTTGTCCCGCTTGAAGTCGATCACCCGGTAGGCTCGCTTGTGCCCGCCCCCACGCCACCATGACGTGAGTTCACCGTGGTTGTTCCGACCCCCCGAACGGCGAAGCGGCTCGGTCAGCGGTTTGAAGGGACGCTTCGCACTGAGCTCATCGAACACCTGCACCGTCTGGAACCGGCGGCCGGCCGATGTCGGCTTGTACTTGCGAATGGGCATCGTCTGAATCCTGATCGTAGATCGCAGGTCGCATGTCGCATGCCGGGCTGCACCCGACCCGCGACACGCGGTCGACGACGTACGGACTTATGTTCCTTCCAGGAATTCCGGCATCTTCTCGCCGTCGCGCAGACGGACGTACGCCTTCTTCCAGTCCGGTCGGCGCCCGCTGAACCTGCCCTGGCGCTTGACCTTGCCGTGGGCCAGCGCCGTGCGGACGCTCTCGACCCTCGCGCCGAGCAGGTGCTCGACCGCCTGCCGCACCTCGACCTTGGTGGCCTTCGCCGCCACGTGAAAGACTATCGTGCGGCCGTCCTCGCGCAGATTCGAGGTCTTCTCGGTTATGAGCGGCTCGCGAATCACGTCGGTCAGTTTCATGGTGCGACTGCCTCCTGCAGCCGTTCGATCGCGGCCTCGGTCGCGATGATGCGGCGGCTGCCGGCCAAATCGCGCGGCGTTACGCGGCCGCTCGCGACGAGCCGCACGCCGGGGATGTTCCGCACCGCCAGCGCGAAGCGCTCGTCCGGTTTCACATCCACCAGCAGCGCCGAGCCCGCCGCCCCGAGACGCCGGAGCATCTCCGCGGCCACCTTGGTCTTGCCATCCTCGGAGGCCAGGCGATCGACAACCGTCACCGCCCCTTCGCGAAGCTTGGCGGCGAGCGCCGCCGCCAGGGCCGCTCGCTCGACCTTGCGCGGGATGCGGTACTCGTAGCTCCGCGGCTGGGGCCCGAACACAGTGCCGCCCTTCCTCCAGAGCGGGTTGCGCGATTCGCCGACCCGCGCGCGCCCGGTGCCTTTCTGCCGCCACGGCTTCTTGCCCGTGCCGCTGACCAGGGCGCGGTTCTTCGTGGCATGCGTGCCGCGCCGCTCGGCGGCGTTCTGCCTGACGACCGACTCCCATACGAGGTGATCTTTGGGCCGGGAGGACACTAACGTCTCGGCTACCTCCACGGTTCCGATCTTCTCGTTCTGGTCGTTGACAACGTCTAGAGTCATGTCAAAACCGTATGCCGTATGTCGTATGTCGCGCCTCGGGACGGGACGCAGCATCCGACGGTCCACGTCTCTACTTGTGGTGCTTCTTCGACGGCTTCTCCACCTGGGGAGCCGCCCTACGCTTCGCCGCGACCGCCTTTCGGACAACGAGGTAGCCGCCCGCCGCACCCGGCACCGAGCCCGCCACCATCAGGAGGTTGTTCTCCGCATCCACACGCTCGACGACCAGGTTTCGCGTCGTCGTGCGCTCTCCGCCCATCCTGCCAGCCGCCCTCATGCCCTTGATGACACGCGAGGGGTAGGACGAAGCGCCGATCGACCCTGGGGCACGGTGGAACATCGACCCGTGCGTGGCCGCGCCTCCGCGGAAATGATGCCTCTTCACCACACCCTGGAAGCCGTGGCCCCGGCTGACGCCTATGACGTCCACACGATCCCCGTCGGCGAACACCGTCACTGGCACCTGGTCGCCTGGCTTGGGGAGCGGTTCCCCCTGTGCCACGCCGACCTCGCGGCGCACCCGCGTCGGCGGGACACCCGCCTTCTTGTAGTGACCCGCGAGCGGCTTGGCGACTCGCGCCGGCCGCTCCTCCACGAGCCCGAGCTGCACAGCCTCGTAGCCGTCGGTTGGGGCCGTCTTCGCCTGCAGCACCACGCACGGCCCGGCCTTTATCACCGTCACGGCCCTGACCGTGCCGTCGGGCCGGAAGACCTGCGTCATGCCGACTTTCCTGCCGATGATCCCCGTCACCATGTCAAACCCCGCTACTTCTTGCCGAACGCCTTGATCTCGACGTCCACGCCCGCGGGCAGGTCGAGCTTCATCAAAGCGTCAACGGTCTGCGGCGTCGGCTCGAAGATGTCGATGAGCCGCTTGTGCGTGCGGATCTCGAACTGCTCTCGGGACTTCTTGTCCACGTGCGGCGACCTGAGCACAGTCCATCGGTTCACCTCGGTCGGCAACGGGATCGGCCCGGCGAGCCTGGCGCCCGTCCGGCGGGCGGTGTCGACGATCTCGGTCGTAGACTGGTCCAACACCCGGTTGTCGTAGGCCTTCAACCGGATTCGAATCTTGTCCCCAAAAGCTGTCGCCATCTTCAGTACCTTCCGGCTCTGGTCATCGGCCCTGTATGCGAGCCAGCACCTGCTCGCTCACCTGCTGCGGCGCCTGGTCGTAGCGGTCGAAGTGCATCGTGTAGGTAGCCCGCCCTTGCGTGCGTGACCTCAGGTCCGTCGCGTAACCGAACATCTCCGAGAGCGGCACGCGTGCTTTGACGATCTGGGTGCTCCCGCGGCCCTCCATCGACGTTATCCGGCCCCGGCGCCCGTTCAAGTCGCCCATGATGTCGCCCATGTATTCCTCGGGGACGACGACCTCGACCCGCATGACCGGCTCCAACAGCACGGGTTCGGCCCGACGAGCCGCGTCCTTGAAGGCCATCGAGCCGGCGATCTTGAATGCGATCTCGGAGGAGTCCACCTCGTGGTACGACCCGTCGTAGAGCACGATCCGGACGTCGTCCACCGGGTAGCCGGCCAAGACGCCGGCCGTCATGGCCTCGCGGATGCCTTCCTCGATGGGCTTTATGAACTCCTTCGGTATCGCTCCGCCCACGATCTCGTTGACGAACTCGAACCCCTGGCCCGGCTCGCGCGGCTCGACGCGGATCTTCGCGTGACCGTACTGGCCGCGACCGCCTGTTTGCCGGACGTATCGTCCCTCGCCCTCAGCCGCGCGCGTCAGCGCCTCCTTGTAGGCGACCTGCGGGCGGCCGACGCTCGCCTCGACACCGAACTCGCGCTTCAACCGATCGACGATGATCTCGAGGTGCAGCTCGCCCATCCCGCCTATGACCACCTGCCCAGTCTCGGGGTCGGTGCGAACGCGGAACGTGGGGTCCTCGGCCTGGAGCTTGCCCATCCCGACGCCGAGCTTCTCTTGGTCGGCCTTCGTCCGCGGCTCGATGGCGAGCGAGATGACCGGCTCGGGGAACTCCATCGACTCGAGGAGCACCGGCCTACGTTCGTCGCAGATCGTGTCGCCGGTAGTGACGCTGCGGAGGCCGACGGCCGCGGCGATGTCGCCTGCGTAGACCTCCTTTATCTCCTCGCGCTTGTTCGCGTGCATCTTGAGGAGGCGGCCGACGCGTTCGGTCTTTTGCCTGGTCGCGTTGTACACCGAGCCGCCCGACCTCATGACCCCCGAGTAGACGCGGATGAACGTCAGCTGCCCGACGAAGGGGTCAGTCATGATCTTGAAGACCAGCGCTGAGAACGGGGCGTCGTCCGATGCCGGGCGCTCCACCTGGGTCTCCTCGCCCCTGGTCGGGTCGAGGCCTATCACCGGCGGGATGTCCACCGGCGACGGCAGGAAGTCCACGACAGCATCCAGCAGCGGCTGGATGCCCTTGTTGCGGAACGCCGCGCCGCACAACACCGGGACGAACGGGGCCCTCTCGCGGCGCACCGACTCGATCGTCCGCTTGCGAAGCGCCGACCTGATCTCGGCAGGCGAAAGGTCGCCGGTCGAAAGGTATCTCTCCAGGAGCGCGTCGTCTGTCTCGGTCGCTTTCTCGATGAGCGTCTCGCGGTAGCGCCGGGCCTCCCCCAGGAGGTCGGCCGGCACCTCGCCGACGACCGGCTCCGCGCCCGGCGCCTCGCTGAGATAGCGGATGGCGCGCATCTCGACCAGGTCCACGATTCCTTCGAAGCGCTCCTCTGTACCCATTGGAATCTGGATGGCGACGGGGTTGGCCTGCAGCTTCCTCTCGATCTGGCTGATGGTCTCCTTGAAGTCCGCCCCTACGCGGTCCATCTTGTTGACGAAGCAGATCCGCGGGACACGGTACTTGTCGGCCTGCCGCCAGACGGTCTCGGACTGCGGCTCGACGCCGCCCACGGCGTCGAAGACAGCCACGGCGCCGTCGAGGACGCGCAACGAGCGCTCGACCTCGGCGGTGAAGTCGACGTGCCCGGGCGTGTCGATGATGTTCACCCGGTGCTCGCGCCAGAAGCAGGTCGTCGCGGCCGACGTTATCGTGATGCCGCGCTCCTGCTCCTGCTCCATCCAGTCCATCACGGCGGTGCCCTCGTGGACCTCTCCCAGCTTGTACGTGATCCCCGTGTAGAAAAGGATCCGTTCAGTGGTAGTGGTCTTGCCGGCATCGATGTGGGCCATGATGCCGATGTTCCGTGTCCGATCGAGGGCGACTGCTCTGGGCATTCGATCCGCCGCTGAAGCCGGGAGGCAAATTCTTTCGTGCCCCGCGGCTCCCTAACTTCCGGCTACCACCTGTAATGAGCGAAGGCCTTGTTGGCCTCGGCCATGCGGTGTGTGTCCTCGCGCTTCTTCACCGCGCCCCCACGCAGGTTCGACGCATCCATGAACTCGTTCGCCAGCTTCTCCTGCATCGTCTTGCCGTCGCCGCGGGCGCGCGCGTAGGTCACCAGCCACCGTATGCTCAGAGACAACCGCCGGTTCGGGTTGACCTCGATAGGCACCTGGTAGTTGGAGCCGCCCACGCGGCGCGACTTGACCTCGAGGCTCGGCTTGACGTTGTCTACGGCCTTCTTGAAGACCTTGAGCGGGTCGTCTCCCGTCTTCTCGCGGATGATGTCGAAGCTGCGGTACAGGATCGACTCCGCGGTGCTCCGCTTGCCCTGCTTCATCACGGTGTTGATGAACTTCGTGACCAGCGGGCTGCTGTACAGCGGGTCCGGCTGGACCTCGCGCTTCGGTACTTCGCGTCTGCGTGGCATCTCCTAGCCTCGATTCACGCCTTCGGCCGCTTCGCGCCGTACTTGGAACGGCCCTGCTTCCGTCCGGCAACCCCGACGGCGTCGAGCGTTCCGCGAACCACGTGGTAGCGGACGCCGGGGAGGTCCTTGACCCGGCCCCCACGGATGAGCACCAGCGAGTGCTCCTGGAGGTTGTGGCCCACGCCAGGGATGTAAGTCGTCACCTCGATGCCGTTCGTGAGCCGGACGCGCGCCACCTTCCGCAACGCGGAGTTCGGCTTCTTCGGTGTCTGCGTGAAGACCCTCACGCACACGCCCCTCTTTTGCGGGTTGTCCTGCAGCGCCGGGCTCTTGGTCTTGACCACTATCTTCTCGCGGCCCTTGCGCACAAGCTGACTGATCGTCGGCACGGCTGCTCCGCGGGCGAAGGGAAATGCTCCGCCCTGTTCACCCGCCGCTCGGCGGCGGCCTTCACTCCAATGGACATCCATCCCCGGGGAAGATGCCCGCGGCCGGATGTCGTCCGGGCCTTGAAGCGCCCCATCCGCGGCAGCGGAAGGGGAGCCTGGCACCCGGAACCTGGCTTACCCTATAGCTCGTTTGTTGTCGCGCCGTAGGCCTGCGACCGTGATGTCGGTCGGAACCTCTCGCGGGGGAGTTCGATCGGCCTCCCCCCTGGGCGGTCCGAATCTAGATAGGGTTTCCTAGATCCGGGCGAACCTGACGAATATAGCACGGGCTCTTAAAGCAGTGCAACTTACCCCGCATCTCGCCGGGACCCGGGGGCCACGCGGGGCCATGGAAGGCCCTTTCCCAGCTCTACCGCAAGGGCTTCTCTTCGTATATCGTATCCTGTCGACGCCCGTCCACGCCCGAGCGCGCCGGCTATTCTCGTGGCATACCGAGGCAGCGACTAGACGCATGGTCCGTCCGCCTGCGCCCGCCCTGGAAGCCGGGCGGGCCTCGGACGATTAGCCCGCCGGAGACCGTATGTTCGACATCGAGGCATCGTTCGACCAGCGAATCCTCGCGCTTCAGAAGGACCGTCCTACCGTCATCTTCACCGAGGCAGGCGACGCGCGCATCGTCGAGGCGGCCTGTTTTCTCGGCCGCTTCATTCGTCCGATGTTCCTCGCTGACGAGCACCGAGTCCGCGCTCTGATCGCATCTGAACTCCCGGGCCTGGACAAGACACGCGTGGACTTCACGCTGTCCGAGAGCGCGTTCGTGGACCTGGCAACCTCGCCGCTGCTCGACGAAATGACCGACGCCTACATCGAGTGCTGCAGGGAGCACGGCCAGCCGGTCGATCGCGAGGCAGCCCGCGCCTGGGTCTCCGAGCCCAGCCACTTCGGCATCTGCGCCGTGCGCCTCGAGCACGCGGACATGGTCGTCGGCGGCGTGGCGCACCGGCCGCGCGACTTCTTCAGGCCGATGCTCCGCATGCTCGCGGCAAGACCGGTCCTGACGGAGGCCGGCGTCTTCGTTCTGCCCGACGATCATCCCGCCGACATATTCCCCCACAACATCGTCGTATTCGGCGACGTCGGCGTCAACGCGACGATGACGCCAGAGCTGCTGGCCGAGGTCGCAGTGGGCACCTGCGCGGTCGCGCGCGACGTCATACCGGAAGATATCCTCCCAGAAATCCGCGGGGCCATCGTCTCCTACTCGAACCGGGGATCGGACGAAGGCCCCTCGCCCGAGCTGGTGCGTCAGGCCACGGCGCTGGTTCCCGACGTCCTCGCGGAGCGCGTGAAGATGGGCGCCCGGTACCAGTCGATACGAATCGAGGGCGAGGTGAAGATCTCCGTCGCTCTCTCGCGCCGGTCGGCGATGTACTACCACGAGGCGGCGGTGGAGTCGGTGCAGGGAGGTACCAACGTCATCATCTGTCCGAACATCGAGATGGGGAACCTTCTCTACCACCTCTACGCGACCAGGTACCCGTCGGCGAAGAAGTTCCCTGTCATGTTCGGGCTGCGTTTCCGCGGCGTGGACCTCGCCATGGATTCGAGCCCCGAGGACGTGCGGCTCGCTGTCAAGGCGTCGCTCCTCCGGCTGCACCGCTTCGGGGCGTGGCAGCGGACGCCGCGAGACACCTTCTTCAGGCGCCACCGGGTGCTGGCGATAAACCCCGGGTCGACGTCGACCAAGGTGAGCGTGTACGAAGCCGACCAGGAGCGCTTCACGAAGGAGCTGCAGCACAGCGTGGATGAACTGCTCCCGTTCGAAGGGCAGCCGATCACCGCGCAGTTCGTGTTCCGGAAGCAGGCGATCGAGTGCTTCCTGGCGGAGCTCGGCATCTCGATGGCCGACATAGACGCAGTCGCAGCGCGGGGTGGACTGCTGCGCCCGATACCTCACGGCACATATGTGGTGGACGGGCCGATGCTCGAAGACCTGCGCTCGGGGGCTTACGGCGAGCACGCCTCCAATCTGGGCGGCCTCATCGCCAACGAATTGGTGGCCGGCACCCTCAAGCCGGCTTTCATCGTCGATCCAGTGGTCGTGGACGAGATCCCCGAGCGGGCGAAGATCACCGGCATCAAGGCCATCAGGCGGAGGATAGTCAGCCATGCCCTGAACGAGATATCGGTTGCGCGGCGCTTCGCCGAAGAGAACGAGACTTTCTACGAAAAGGTGAACGTCATCGTCGCGCACATGGGTGGCGGAATCTCGGTTGGTGCGCACCGGAAGGGGCGTTACATCGACGTCAACAACGCGCTCGACGGCGAGGGGCCGTTCACGCCGCAGCGGTCCGGATCGCTGCCGGTTGGCGCGCTCATCGAGCTCTGCTTCTCGGGGCGCTACACTCACGCGGAGCTCAAGAAGCTCAACCGGGGCCGCGGGGGGCTGATAGATCTCCTCGGCACGGCGGACCTTCGCGAAGTGGAAAGGCGCATCGATGCCGGCGACGCAGAGGCAGCCCTGGTCTTCGATGCAATGACTTACCAGATCGCGCGCTGGATAACATCGCTCCTGCCGGCCTTCGAGGGCGAGCCGCTCGACCGCGTGATCCTGACCGGCGGCATGGCGCGCTCATCGAGGCTCGTCGAAGCCGTCACCCGGGGAGTGTCCGCGCTTTCATGCGGCGTCACCGTTTACCCCGGCGAGAACGAAATGTATGCGCTCGTCAAAGGCGCTTTGCGCGTCCTCGACAGGAAGGAACAGGCGCGGCGCTATCGCCCTGAGGAGAAGTGATGGAGCCAATCCGATCGCTCGAGCAGCTCGCGGCGAACCTGAAGGGTTCGCCGCCCCGCACGGTAGCAGTAGCCGCCGGCCACGACGAGAACTCGATACAGGCTGCCGGCCGCGCCGCCTCGGAAGGAATCGCTCGGATGGTTCTCGTCGGAGACAGGCCACGCATCGAGGCGCTCTCTGCCCGATTCGGTGTGGACCCGGCCCTTTTCACGATCGTGGAGGAACCCGACGTCAACAAGGCTGGCCTCCTGGCCCGCGACATGGTGCGTGGCGGCGAGGCGGACGTGCTGATGAAGGGGCTCATCGGCACGGACGCCTACACGCGCCTGATCCTCGACAAGGAGAATGGACTCCTCCCCCCCGGCGCCGTTCTCTCGCACATAACCGTCATCGACACGCCCGCCTACCAGAAGCTGCACGGGAAGCTGCTTTTCGTCTCCGACGTCGCGGTCATCCCGGCCCCCGACCTCGCGACCAAGGTGAAAATGGTCGGTTACGCGGTGGAAGCGGCGCGCAGCTTCGGGATCGTCACGCCCAGGGTCGCAATCATCGCGGCCAGCGAGAAGGTCACGGAGAAGATGCCGGCAACCATCGATGCCGCCATCATCGCCAAGATGGCCGACAGGGGCCAGATCAAGGGAGCGATAGTGGACGGCCCCCTGGCGCTCGATGTCGCCCTTTCGCCGGAGGCGTGTGCAATCAAGGGGCTGCGATCTCCACTGGAAGGCGCCGCCGACGTTCTGATCTTCCCCAACATCGATGCCGGCAACGTCTTCTACAAGGCCTCGACGATCCTCGCCGGCGGGAATCTCGCCGCGATCGTGGCCGGGGCGAGCGCGCCTTGCGTTCTTACGAGCCGCGCCGACACCGAAGACTCGAAGTTCTACTCGATTGCGCTGGGCTGCAAGCTTGCGGCGAGAGGTGAAAGGCCGGACTGATACACGCGACAACCCTGCCGATTCACAGCCAACTCGGCTGCCACGAGCGAGACCGGCTCCACTCCCTGGCACCGGGTCGGCGCTTGCCAGAAACAGAAAAGGGCGGTTCTCTCGTCGAGAACCGCCCTTTTCCATCACGCATCCCGATCTACGACATACGATTTACGGCGGATTTCCCTAGACCTCTCCTCCCCTCGGGCCCAGGGTTTCCTCGGGCTCGATGAAGTACTCCATGTCGCGCTCGAGGTCCAGGTCCTCCTCGGTCGGCGGAGGAGGCGGAGGAGGCTCGTCGGGCGGAATCTGCACCGACCGGTACAGCTCGAACCCGGTTCCCGCCGGGATGAGCCGCCCCATCGTGACGTTCTCCTTGAGGCCTCGCAGGTAGTCCACCTTGCCCGATATCGATGCCTCTGTGAGCACCCGCGTCGTCTCCTGGAACGAAGCAGCAGAGATGAACGACTCGGTCGAGAGCGACGCCTTCGTGATCCCGAGCAGGATCGGGCGCCCTGTCGCCGGACGCCCGCCCGCGGCTATCACCCGCTCGTTCTCCTCGAGGAAGCGGAACTTGTCCACCACCTCCTCGATGAGGAACTCGGTGTCGCCTACCTCCTCGATCTTCACCCAGCGCATCATCTGCCGGGTGATCGTCTCGATGTGCTTGTCGTTGATGTTGACGCCCTGCAGCCGGTAGACCTCCTGGATTTCGTTCACCAGGTAGCTCTGGAGCGCCTTCTCGCCCAGGACGCTGAGGATATCGTGCGGGTTGCTCGGACCGTCCATGAGCGGCTCGCCGGCCCGTACCCTGTCTCCTTCCTGGACGTTGACGTGCACGCCCCGGGGCAGCGCGTACTCGCGCTCCTCGGCGCCGGGCTCGTCGGGGACGATGATTATCTTCCTCTGCCCCTTGACGACGCCGCCGTGCCGGACGACTCCGTCGATCTCGCTGATGACGGCGGTCTCGCGCGGCTTGCGGGCCTCGAAGAGCTCGACGACGCGCGGGAGGCCGCCCGTGATGTCCTTGGTCTTCGTCGTCTCGCGAGGGATCTTTGCGAGAACGTCGCCGGCGAAGACCTGCTCACCGTCACTCACCATCAGGTGCGCGCGCGACGGCATGTGGTACTTCCGGCTCGTCTTGCCGTCGGCCGTCCGGATCTCGATTGCCGGCTGCTTCTTCTCGTCCGGCGAGTCCACGATGATGTAGCGCGACAGCCCGGTGACCTCGTCGACCTCTTCGTGGACGGTGACGCCCTCGATTATGTCGCGGAAGCGGACCTGCCCAGGTTCCTCGGTCAGGATCGAGAACGTGTAGGGGTCCCACTCCACCAGGATCTGGCCCGACTCGACCTGCTGGCCGTCCCGGACGCGCAGGCGCGCGCCGTAGACGATCGGGTAGCGCTCGCGGTCCCGCCCCTTGGCGTCCTGGATGACGAGCGACCCGGTCCTGTTCATCACGACGAGGTGCGGCACGCCCGTTTCACGGCCGGCCTCGACGACCTGGAGCCCGTGAAAGCGCACGGTCCCGGGATTCTTGGCCTCCAGCGTGGACTGCTCGGCCACCCTCGATGCCGTGCCTCCGATGTGGAAGGTCCTCATCGTCAGCTGCGTGCCGGGCTCGCCGATTGACTGGGCCGCGATCACGCCGACGGCTTGGCCGAGCTCCACGAGCTTGCCTGTCGCCAGGTCGCGCCCGTAGCAGCGGGCGCACACGCCGCGGCGCGAGGCGCAGGTCAGCACCGACCGGATCTTCACCTTCTCGATGCCGGCGTCCTGGATGTGGGAGGCCAGTTCCTCGGTTATCTCTTGGTTCTGGTCGATCAGCGTCTCGCCGCTGAAGGGGTCGGCTATCCTCTCGAGCGCGACCCGCCCCACGATCCGGTCGCGGAGCGGCTCTATGATCTCGCCGCTTTCCACTATCGCACGCGCCTCGATGCCGTCGAGCGTCCCGCAGTCCTCCTCGGTGATGATCACGTCCTGCGCGACGTCCACGAGGCGCCTCGTCAGGTAGCCCGAGTCCGCCGTCTTGAGGGCGGTGTCGGCCAGCCCCTTGCGCGCGCCGTGCGTCGAAATGAAGTACTGGAGGACGGTGAGGCCCTCGCGGAAGTTCGACGTGATGGGCGTCTCGATGATCTCGCCCGACGGCTTGGCCATCAGGCCCCGCATCCCGGCGAGCTGCCTGATCTGCTGCTTGCTGCCGCGGGCGCCGGAGTCGGCCATGATGTAGACGGGGTTGAACGACCGGCCCTGGCGGTCCATCTCCTCCATCTCGCCGAACATCTCGTCGGCGATCTTCTCGGTCACGTCCGACCAGATGGCTATGACCTTGTTGTAGCGCTCGCCGTTGGTGATGGCGCCCTCGAGATACTGCTGCTCGACCTTGATGACCTCGTCCCTGGCGCGGTCCACGAGCGGCGCCTTTTCGGTCGGTATGATGAGGTCGTCGATTCCGATCGACAGGCCCGACTTGGTCGCGTAGAGGAACCCGAGGTTCTTGAGGGCGTCGAGCATCTCGACCGTCTTCTCGAGGCCGAAGTGCAGGTAGCACGACTGCACCAGCTGCTGCAGCCCCTTCTTCTTGAGCAGGCCGTTGACGAACGGCAGCCCCGCGGGCAGCGACTGGTTGAAGATCACGCGCCCGACCGTGGTGTTGACGATCTTGTTGTGGACCGTCTGCACCTCGGTGTGCATCACGTCCTGGTCGTCGCGCGAAGCGGTGAGGTCCTGCAGGTCGCCCGTATAGCGCAGCCGGATAGGGGTGAGCGTCTCGACCTCGCCGGCCTCAAGCGCGAGGAGCACGTCGTCCACGTCGGCGAACACGCGGCCCTCACCGCGTGCGCCGGCTTTCGCCTTCGTCAGGTAGTAGCAGCCGAGGACGATGTCCTGCGACGGGATGGCGATGGGCGAGCCATTCGCCGGCGACAGGATGTTGTTCGACGACATCATCAGGACCGACGCCTCGATCTGCGCCTCGGGCGCCAGCGGGATGTGAACGGCCATCTGGTCGCCGTCGAAGTCGGCGTTGAACGCGGTACAGACCAGCGGGTGGATCCGGATGGCCTTGCCCTCGACCAGCACAGGCTCGAACGCCTGGATGCCCAGGCGGTGCAAAGTCGGCGCGCGGTTGAGCAGGACCGGGTGCTCGCGGATCACCTCCTCGAGGATGTCCCACACCTCGGGGCGCTGCTGCTCGACCATTTCCTTGGCCTGCTTGATGGTCGCCACGAGCTGCCGTTCCTCGAGCTTGTTGTAGATGAACGGCTTGAAGAGCTCGAGCGCCATCTTCTTCGGCAGGCCGCACTGGTGCAGCTTGAGCTCGGGCCCGACGACGATGACCGAGCGGCCCGAGTAGTCGACGCGCTTCCCGAGCAGGTTCTGGCGGAAGCGGCCCTGCTTGCCCTTCAGGGTGTCCGAGAGCGACTTGAGCGGCCGGTTGTTCGCGCCGCGCAGCACCCTTCCACGGCGGCCGTTGTCGAAGAGAGCGTCCACCGCCTCCTGCAGGATCCGCTTCTCGTTGCGGATGATCACGTCAGGCGCCTTGAGGTCTATCAGCTTCTTCAGCCGGTTGTTCCGGTTGATGACCCTCCGGTACAGGTCGTTGAGATCCGAGGTGGCGAACCGGCCGCCGTCGAGCGGCACGAGCGGCCGCAGCTCGGGCGGAATCACCGGTATCACGTCGAGGATCATCCACTCGGGCCGGTTGTTCGACTTGCGAAACGAGTCGACCACTTTCAGCCGCTTGGCGAACTTGAGCTTCTTCTGCGCCGAGGTCTCCGTCCGCATCTTCTCGCGCAAGTCGTTGGCGAGCTGCTCGACGTCCACGCGGCGGAGCAGTTCCTTTATGGCCTCGGCGCCCATCTGCGCCCGGAAGCCCGTTCCGAAGTCCTCGCGGGCCTTCCTGTACTGCTCCTCGGTCAGGAGCTGGTTCGGCTTGAGGTCGGTGTCCCCGGCGTCCACGACCACGTAGGCCTCGAAGTAGAGAATCCTCTCGAGGTCCCGCAGCGAGATGTCGAGCAGGTGGCCGATGCGGCTGGGAAGACCCTTGAAGAACCACACGTGGCTGACGGGCGTCGCGAGCGTGATGTGGCCGAGGCGCTCGCGGCGGACCTTGGCCTGCGTCACCTCGACGCCGCACTTGTCGCACACCACGCCGCGGTGCTTCATGCGCTTGTACTTGCCGCAGAGGCACTCCCAGTCGGTGATCGGGCCGAAGATCTTCGCGCAGAACAGCCCGTCGCGCTCCGGCTTGAACGTCCGGTAGTTGATCGTCTCCGGCTTCGTCACCTCGCCGTGCGACCACGACAGGATCTTCTCGGGCGACGCGAGGCTGATGCGGATCGCATCGAAGTCCGCCATCAGCGCGCCCTTGTCGTGAAAGCTGGGTCTCATCTTCTGCCTATTCCAGATTCAAGTCCGGCCGGCCCGCCAGAACATCGGGCGGGCGGACCATCGGTTGACGCTCAGGCTTCCTCCAGCACCGGAGTCGGCGCTGGGGGCGGTTCCGGCTGCGGCCGGCGTTTGGTCTTCAGCAGCTCCACGTCCAGGCACAGCGACTGGAGCTCGCGGATCAGCACGTTGAAGGATTCGGGCAGGCCCGGCGTGAAGGAGGCATCGCCCTTGACGATCGCCTCGTAGATCTTCGCCCTCCCGGTCACGTCGTCCGACTTGGCCGTGAGCAGCTCCTGGAGGATGTGGGCAGCGCCGTAGGCCTCGAGAGCCCAGACCTCCATCTCCCCGAAGCGCTGCCCGCCGAACTGGGCCTTGCCGCCGAGCGGCTGCTGCGTGATCAGCGAGTACGGCCCTATCGAACGCGCATGGATCTTGTCGTCGACCAGGTGCGACAGCTTGAGCATGTAGATGTAGCCTGCCGTCACCGTCTGTTCGAACGGTTCGCCGGTCATCCCGTCGTACAGCTGCGTCTTGCCCCCGCGGGGCAGCCCGGCCTTCTCGAGCCAACCCTTGATCTCGTCCTCCGTCGCGCCGTCGAAGACGGGCGTCGCGAAATAAACGCCCCGGCGGTAGCGGTCCGCGGCTGTGCGCACGTCCTCGTCGCTCATCGACCTGACGGTGTCCTCGCCCAATAGCGGCACCAGCAGCTCGCGGAGCTTGTGGCTCGCGCGCTCCGCCGCGAGCGCCTCGTCGATCCGATCGCCGATCGTGCGCGCGGCCCACCCGAGATGCGTCTCGAGTATCTGGCCCACGTTCATCCGCGACGGGACGCCGAGCGGGTTGAGGACTATCTCCACCGGCGTGCCGTCGGGCAGCCGCGGCATGTCCTCCTCGGGCAGGATCCTCGCGATGACGCCCTTGTTGCCGTGCCGGCCGGCCATCTTGTCGCCGACCGACAGCTTGCG
>JBHGBL010000029.1:0-22122 GCA_041947015.1 Vicinamibacterales bacterium | reverse complement strand
CGAGACGACGGTCGAGGCGCCCGCGCCGATCGGAGAGACACTTCTCGAAGAGCCGCAGGGAGAACAGCCAGTCGCGGATTCCATCCGGGAATGGCATGTCGAGCAGCCTGAGGCCGAGGTGGATACAGGCTTCGCGTGGCTGGTCGAGAATCCTGGAGCCGCGAAGGCGGTTCTTTCTGGCCCTGCGCCGGCGCCCACCGTCCAGGTCCAGCAACCGGCCCTGCCGGGTCAGGTCGGTTTCGATCCCCTCACGCAGCCCCCCGAAGTGAACGAGCCACGCCCGCGCGGCTGGAAGCACCGCCTGCTCGGAACGGTCTCGACGCTGGCAAGCCAGGTGAAGGAATCCGTCGGCAGGCCGCAACGTCAATTCGTGACGCTCTCCATCGAGAGGGCCGCAGGACACTCGCCGGCATCTCGCGACGGCGATGCGCCGGCCGTTGCCCGGACCGAACCTTCAATCGAGACACTGACGACGCCTGCGAGAACGGACGGCGGGAGTGCCGCCGAGGAGTCCTTCCGCACAGACGCCCGGCCAGTCGCGGAAGCCGTTGAGCCCGCTGTTCCTCAAGCGGAGAGGCCTCAGATCGTCCCTGCTGCTGAATCGAACATCGATGCCGACGCGATCCCTGACGCATCGACCGATGCGGAGGCTCCCGTGGCGGCCGACGCGGACGATGCCGTGGCGGCTGGCGCCAATCTGGTCACCGTTCGACAGGAGCAGGACGTCTCGCCGCCAGAGGGCGAGCCTTTGCCCGACGATGGCCGCACCCCGGCCGGCGATGTCGGCGAAGAAGTCGCTAACACCAGTGCGCAGCCACAGGGCGAACTTCATGGCCAGGCCGGGCACGCTCGACCCGGGCCTCCCCCCTGCTTCCAGGCACATGGCCTCGGTGCCGCTGCGCCGGCTGCCATGGCGGCGTCGCGCAGTGGCAACGGCCGCGAGCTGTCGTTCAAGGAGGCCCCACTTGCGACGGCGAGGGGGAACGAAACCGAAATCGATGAAGACGTCGAGACCGAATGTGTGGTCGTGGATTCCGGCCTCGATCAGCCTGGTTCCGAGCCGGAAGCGGACGAAGACGAGGTGCAGTGGCTCAAGACTACGATCGCGACCCTCATGCGCGAGATCCAGCAGGCACGTGCCAGCAGGCGCGATGAGGAGGCAAACGCGGGGCCTGCCTCTCGCGCAGCTCCATCCGCCTCGGGATCGCAACTGCCGCCGGCCCCTCCATCGCAGGCCCTGGCTGCCGCCACACCGCGGGCGCCGAGGCCCCGGGCCGCGGTGGCAGGCTGGGTGCGCCCGCGGCGCCCGGCCGGGCCAAGGCTCGCTCCGCTGGCACTCTGGGCACGGACTGAACCGGAACCGGAGCCCGCTGCCCAGCCTCGTCGCATGCGCCGGCCCGCTCTCGATGGCATGTTCGAGCAGCTGCGGATCAACCCCGCGGTCGCCCGAATTGGTCGGCCCGAACGCTGCTCGATCGCTGCGGTGCGCGCCGCCCCGGTAGACGGAAAAGAGGCGGCCCCCGCTGGAGCGAAGCCGGTCGTCATCCTGCCGAAGACCATTCGTCGAAAGGGCGCCGCTCCGCGAGTCGCCGCCGTCGCCCGCAAGGCCGCCAAAGGTGACACTTTCGTTTTCGGCGGATAGAGCCGGTAAATTGCTCGAGCGCTGAAAAAAGGAAAGCGTCATCTTTCCATCGCCCTTTCATCTTTCGGGTAGGTTCAGGGCCTAACCATCCGCGATCCTCGTCGTCTAATGAACCAGATGGAGGCGAGCGACCGGGCCGCAATCGATGAGGTCCGGGCGGGCAACGCCGAGGCCTTCAAGGTCCTCGTCGACCGCCACAGCCGGAGTGTCTTCCGGCTCGCTTACCGGATGACAGGCAACGAGCAGGACGCCGAGGACATCGTGCAGGAGACGTTCCTGCGGGCGTACAGGCAGCTTGCGCGGTTCGAGGAAAGGTCCAGTTTCTGCACCTGGCTCTACCGCATTGCCGCCAACTGCGCGACCGATGTCCTGAGGCAGCGCTCCCGGTTCCCGACCGCAGCCATCGCTTCGGCCGATGCCGGTGCGGACCTCCTCGAGGCAGTCGCCGACACGCGGCCATCGCCCGACCAGGCTGTATTCAGCTCGCAGGTCCAGGAGAAGGTCGAGTTGGCGCTCGGCGGCATGACGAGGGCGGAACGGGCGGCCTTCGTTCTCCGGCACTACGAAGGACGCTCAATAGAAGAGATAGGCAGGATCCTCGGCCTGCGGACCAGCGCGACGAAGCACAGCGTGTTCCGTGCAGTTCAGAAAATGCGGCGGGCGCTGGAACCGGTCGTGAGGTCGACAGCATGAATCACGTCACCGAAGAAGATCTCGTGCTCTACAACTACGGCGAGCACGACGGCGCCGCTGAGCTCGAGGCGCACATCGAGGCGTGCGCGGATTGCCGGCGAGAGTTCAACGGCCTTCGGCGAATCCTCGCGGCGGTAGACGCGGCCAGGGTCCCCGAGCCGCCCGAGGGTTTCGAGCGCAGGGTCTGGGCTCGCCTGCAGCCGAAACTGCAGCCCTCCCCGGCACGATGGCGCGACGCATTCAGCTTCCGGCATCTCGCGCTTGCAACCGGTCTCGCCGCAATGGTTGTCGCCGTCGTCGTCTCGGTCGGCTTCTGGCCGGGGCCGAGAGCGAAGGTCGAAACACCGGCAGAGCATGGTGGGGCGGACGCGGCCGCTGCCACGGATGCCGAAACCGCGGCTCGGGTCCTGCTCCTTGCTCTCGGCGAACACCTCGATCGCGCCGAGATGGTCCTCTCGGAGCTGGCCAACGCGGGCGGTGAGGGACCAGTCGATATCTCGCAGGAACAGGCCTGGGCGGACGACCTGATCCGAGAAAACAGGCTCTACCGCCAGACGGCCGCGAGCGCGGGAGACGGCGCCGTGACCAGCACCCTCGACGACCTGGAGCGGGTCCTGCTCGAGGTTGCCCGTGGGCCGTCGATGCTGTCGGCCGAGGAGGCCGAGGACTTCCGGGACCGCCTGGAGTCGGAAGGAACCGTTTTCAAAGTGCGGGTTCTAGGATCGCGCGTGCGTGAGCGGGAGGAGCGGGGCGAACTCGCGACGGCCACGCCAACGGTGTAACCATGAACAAGAAGAATCTCATCAGAGCGCTCATCGTCCTGCTCGCGCCGGCGCTGCCGCTGCGGGCCTCGGTGCCGGATCAACAGGCGACGACGCGGCCGGCGGTGGCGAGCGAGCAGAAGAAGGCCCCCGCAGGCCAACAGCCGGGTACGAAGAAGATCGAGAAGGAAACCGAAAAACTCGCCGCAGAAGTCTCCGCCGGGGTTCGTGCGGAAGTGCTCTCCGGCGAGTGGCAGGCTGCTCTCGAGGCGGCACGTGCGCAGTCGCTCGGCCTCGGGAAACTCGACGCCGTGACGGAGGTGTTCGACCGGGCGCTTGGCGAGTACGACTACGCCGCGATGCTCTCCGACCACGGCTTGCTCTCCGGCAAGTTCGAAGCCGCGCGGCTCGAGGCCGAGCTCGCCATGGCGAAGGCGCAGCCCGCCCTGGAAGAGGCCCTCGCTGTGGCGCGCGAACAGCAGGTGGTCCTGCGCGGAAAAGCCGCGGGCGACTCGCGCGAGCAGGATCTTTACAACCGCGGCAAGTCGGCTCTCGATCGAGGCAGGTGGGCTGCGGCGATCGAGTCGTTCGACGCGGTCGCGGGGATGAAAGGGCCGAAGGCTGACGGCGCGCTCTACTGGAAGGCTTACGCCCAGAACCGTCTCGGCCAGCGCGCCGAGTCTCTCGTCACCCTCCAGGAGCTGCAGAAGAACTACCCGAAGAGCGCCTGGCTGAACGACGCGAAAGTCCTGGAGATGGAGGTCCGCCAGGCCGTCGGCCAGCCGGTGCGCCCCGAGGCGGAGACCGACGAGGACCTCAAGCTCCTCGCCCTGAACACCCTCATCAGGAGCGAGCCGGAACGCTCGATCCCGATGCTCGAAAAGGTGCTGCAGGGCGACAACTCGCCGCGCGTCAAGTCGCGCGCGATCTTCGTGCTCTCGCAGAGCAAGTCGCCGCAGAGCCGCGAGATCCTGGCAAGGCTCGCCAAGGGCGCGGCGAACCCGGATCTCCAGCTCGAAGCGGTCAAGTACCTCGGGATACAGGGCAGCGTCGAGAACCGGCAGGTTCTCGCCGACATCTACGCGGCCACCAGCAACGTGGACGTGAAGCGGCGGGTACTCTGGGCGTTCATGGCGGCGCGGGACAAGGAGCGCCTGCTCGCCGTCGCGAAGACGGAAACGGATCCTGCTCTCAGGGTGGAAGCAGTACGCCAGCTCGGGACCATCAGCGGGGGCCACGAGGAGCTCTACCAGCTCTACCGGTCGGACCTAGCACCGGAAGTGCGGCAGCAGATCATATCGGCAATGGTGATGGCACGCTCCGCCGATCGCCTCCTCGAAATCGCGAAGACGGAGAAAGAAGCCACGCTGCGGGCACACGCGATCCGGAACCTCGGCATGCTGAGCACCACCAGGGCGCGGACTGCTGAAGCGATGGAGACAGCCCGCGCCAAGGCTGCTGCCTCCGGGCAGCAGGCCTCCGGGGCGCAGACTCCGGCAACCAGGGCCGGGCTGCGGACCAGAGAACAGGAAGCGGCAGACACCGAGACGGCCACCAGAATCGGGCGGGAGCTCGTTGCCATCTACAAGTCGGACAAGGACACCGACGTTCGCAAGGCTGTCGTCAACGCACTCTACATGCAGCGCAACGCCGCGGCTCTCGTCGAGATCGCCCGGGCCGAAACCGATCCGGAGATCAAGAAAGACATCGTCCAGCGCCTTTCGACGATGAAGTCGAAGGAAGCGACCGACTACCTCATGGAACTGCTGGTGAAGTGAAGCGCGGTGCGACCGGCCGAGCCATTTTCTGGCTCGGCCAGTCGAAGGACGCCCGCGCCGTGGCGTTTTTCGAGGAGCTCCTCGGAGGGCGCTGACGTTCTTCTTTCTGACAGGCCGGTCACCTTCCGCCTGGCGAGCCGGACGATTCCGCCCGGGGCTGTTCGCCGCCAACTGTCGTTCGCCGCCGAACCCCTGACAGCTGCCATCCGTTACAGGTAATAGAATCGGACGACGAGCCAGGTTCCGGGTGGCGAATGGCCGTGGACCTCCCTATCCTCATCGCGCGCTGCAAGGCCGGCGACGAGCTGGCCTGGGAGGCCTTCGTCCGGCAGTTCCAGGGGCGCGTCTACTCGCTGGCAGGCTCCTACGCCCGTTCGAGCGACGACGCCCGCGATATGGCGCAGGAGATCTTCGTCCGGCTCTACGAGAAGCGCCGGGCCTGGCCGGAAGCCGACACCTTCGTGCCGTGGATGATCAGGACGGCCAGGAACCTCTGCATCGACCTGATCCGCAAGGCGCAGGTTCGGCCTTCGGCAGCCGAATCGAGCGAGGACGACCTCGCCCGGCTCACGGCGACGGCCGCAAGCCCCGAGGACGCATTCCACCTGGGCACGCGAAAGGCTCTCCTGTGGCGCGCTGTCAGGAGGCTGAGCGCGCTCAACAGAGAGATCGTCGTCCTGAAGGAAATCCAGGGACTTTCGCTCGAAGAGGTGGCTTCGCTCCTGAAGGTACCGGTCGGAACCGTCAAATCGCGCTCGAACAGAGCGCGCCTCGAGCTTGCCGAAAAAGTGCTCGAGCTGAGCGGCCGCGGCGCGCAGCCGCACGCAGGCGGGCCAGGAGGCGCGTGATGGACTGCAGGGCTTTCATCGACTGCCTCGCTGACATCGCCGCCGGCAGCTGCCCGACCGCCTCGAGGAACGAGGCACTGAACCACGCGGCGGGCTGCAACAGCTGCGCCGGGTTGCTGCGGGCCTGGCAGGCCGAAGAGGAGCCGGGGGGAGACTTCGAGCAGGACGAGTTCACTCGGTCGATCCTGGCCCGAACGAGCGGCGCCGCCGCCTGCGACGCCGCGAGAGACCGCCTGCCGGACTACGTCGACGCCACGGCGGGAGCCATCGACACCGAGCTCGTGGCCGGCCACCTCGCCAGATGCGCGTCGTGCCGGACCATCGCCGAAACTCTCTTCGAGCTCTCGGCGGAGCTGCCTTCGTTGGCGGAGATCGATCCTGGTCCCGGCTTCGCCGCGGCGGTAACGCACGCGACGACTGGCGCAGCCGCACGACGCGAATCGATAGGGGCGAGGCTCGATGCCTGGTGGGGGCGGCTGCTCGAACGGCCGCGCATCGGGTTCGAGCTGGCCTACGCCGGGACGCTCCTGCTGGTCCTCGCCTTCGGCAACCCGGCGGCCACGCTTCAGGCGGCATCGTCGAAGACCTACGCGCTCGCCGAGACCGGCTTGAGCCAGGCGCGCGCTGCGCTGCCCTCGATCGTCCCTTCGATCGAGAACCGAGCGGCGTCGCAGCGCTCGCGTATCGAGAAGATCAGGGCTTTCAGCGACGCGGTGTCGCAGCGAAGGCTGGGATTCGAGCAGCGCCTGCTGGCCGCCTGGCAGCAGGCGTGGACCGGCTTCGTGAGCACCGTTTCCGAAGTGCAGCGGCTGGCGGGCACGGTGAGGGACTCCGTGGCCGGGTGGTGGGCGAACGTCACCATGAGTCGAGGCGCGAACGAACCTGCGGGTCAATCGGGCCGTTATACCAGACAGGAACGGGCGAGCGGAGCGGAGCAGACGGCAAGACGAGATACATCAGCGAAGTGAGGACACAATGCCTACGACCGAGAGCAACGTCGAGGACTACCGGGAGCGGGGAGCCCCGAACGGGCCTCCACCGAAGGGCACTCTGCCGCCGCGCGAGGCGTACGGGCGGTGGGAAGGCAAGGTCAACTACGCCGACGACCCGCGCCGGAAGTCGCCCGCGCTGGCCACACTGATGTCGGTGATGCCCGGGCTCGGCCAGGTGTACGTCGGGTACTACCAGCAGGGCTTCATAAACATCCTGGTCGTGGCGACGACCATCACGATCTTGAGCGGCGGCGCAGTGCGCGGCGCGGAACCGCTGCTGGGGCTGTTCCTCGCCTTTTATTGGCTCTACAACATCGTGGACGCCGGCCGCAGGGCGAGCTTCTACAACCAGGCTCTCGCGGGCCTGGAACCGGGAGCGCTGCCGGAGGACATCAAGCTGCCGGAGATGAGAGGCTCCTTCGCGGCGGGCATCGCCTTGATCATCGCTGGCGTGATCTTCTTCTCGAACACGATGTTCAACGTGCCGCTCGAGTGGCTCGAAGACTGGTGGCCGGTTGCGCTCATCGCCGCAGGCGCGTGGCTCGTCTACAAGTCGAAGGCTCCGGTCACCACCCGGGATCGCGCGGGGGCGGGGAGCGACTAGGAAGGACTGAGGGATGAGGCCTGAGGGGTGAGTAGCTACTCAGTCCTCAGTCCTCATCGCTCCTGGGCAGTTCAGCTCAGGCCTGCTACCTTGCGCACCTCCCGCCACACCCGCAGCAGGTTCCCGCCCCAGATCTTCCTGATCTGCTCCTCGGTGTAACCGCGGCGAACGAGTTCGACGGTCACGTTGAGCGCCTCCGAGTGGTCGTTGAAGCCCGGCACGCCGCCGCCGCCGTCGAAGTCGGTGCCCACGCCGACGTGGTCGATCCCGGCGACCTTCACCGCGTGGTCGATGTGGTCGACGAATTCCTTTATCGATGCCGGCGGGTACTTGGCGTTGACTTCCTTCATCCGCTCCTCGTAAACGGCCCGCCGTTTCGCCGCCTCCGCCTGCTGCTCGGCCGTCAACTGCTGCTGGGGAGGCTGAGCGCCCACGGCAGCGCGACCGCCGGCCGCCCCTGCCGCGCCGCCGGCTCCGCGCCCGCCGCCTCCACGCCCGCCCATGCCGAGCTCCTCGCGAAGCTTGCTGATTGCCGCCGCGCGCTCGGGTGAATCGACCTTGAGGTAGGAGCCGAGCGCCACGATCTGGATTACCCCGCCGTTCTTCGCCAGCGCCCGCAGCTGGTCGTCGTCCAGGTTCCTTGCGTTGGGCGCCAGCGCGGCGCAGCCGGAGTGGGACGCGATGATCGGCGCCTTCGAGGCCTCGATCAGATCCCAGTAGCTCTTGGTCGCGATGTGCGAGACGTCGATCATTATCCCGAGTCGGTTCATCTCGGCGACCACCTTCCGGCCGAAGGCCGAAAGTCCGTTGTGCATCGGCTCGCGCGGCCCGGCCGAGTCTGCGATCTGATTGTGCCCGCTATGGGTCAGCGTTATGTAGCGGGTTCCCAGATCGTAGTATTTCCCGATCAGCGAAAGGTCCTCTCCGATCGTGTAGCCGTTCTCTATGCCGATCAGGATGACCCGCTTGCCCGTCTTCTCGATTCGCACCACGTCGTCCGGCGTCAGCGCGATCTCGGCCTTGTCCGGGTGCATCTTCTCGGCGAGCCGGTGTATCGCGTCGAACTTCACGATCGCCTGGTCGTAGGCGCGCTTGTAGCCCTCGGCGTTCAGGGCCGGGTTCTGGCCGACGTAGACCGCGAGGAACACCCCGTCGAGACCCCCAGCCTTCATCTTGACGAGATCGCACTTGAGCCTCGTGTTCGTGCCCGGGTCGAGCTCCGGCGTCGCGTAGTCCGCACCCGGGATGTCCACGTGCGTGTCGATCGTGATGGCGCGCTCGTGGATCGCCCTTGCCCTCGCGAGAAGGGCCTCCTCGCCGGACTGCTGCTGGGCCCACGCGATCGCAGAGAGCGCAATCATGACGCAGGCAACCCGGAGAACTGTCTTGCGCATACGCGGTCCCTCATCGAAACGGGGGCTGGTGTCGGAGACCGGACATTCTATTGGATCCGGGTCCAAACTTGAACAGGATGAGTGCGTCCTCATCCCTCAGTTCCAGAAAACCACCCTCACGCCCGCCCCGGTGCGAAGCGTCCACCCAGCGGTGCCGTTCGGGTACCAGCTGCTGCCCTGCTCTCCCCGGAAAGTTCGGTGCGTCCTGAAGGTGACGACGAGGGCTGCGCGCCGCCCGCCGATCCGCGCGTCGGCCCCGGCAGAGAATCCCGCCACCGCGTCTGCCGCATCGTGCCAGCGTTCGGAGCCGCACGCGATTATCTCGCCAGTCGCCCAGTTGGTGTGATCGGTGCAATGCCAGGCCTCGCCCCTGACGATGTCGAAACCGACGACCGGCTCGAAGTCGAGGATGCCGTCGGGGCGGAGGTGGAGCCGCACTGCTGCCGTGAAGAACGTGTCGCGCCTCTCTTCGTGGAAAATCATTCCGTAGCGAGACGGCTGCGTGCTCTTCATGAAGCCAGTCCGAAAGACCTCGAACTCGACGCTGGCCCTGCGCAGGAGGAAGACGCCTCCTCCGGCGCTCCAGCCGGGGCTCCATCCGCCTGGCGACGCCACGTAGATCCGGAATCCGTTCTCGGTGACGCCCTGCGCCCAGGCGGCGCTCACGGCGGCTCCGAGGTAGACGGCACCCGGGCGTTCCTGCGCACGAGCGGCAACGGGGACGACCAGCAGCGTAACCAGCAGGAGAGTCGCGAGCGTGGCGATGTTCTTCATTGCCATCCCCTTGAACAGCCAAGCGCGGAAGCATCGCTCCTGCAATGCCTTCGTCAGCTGATTCTCGACGCCTGGATCCGTCCGATCACACGCACGGCTGCGCGGCAGTCGTCCGCGGTGACGCCGTATCTGGTCACGGCACGAAGACGGCCGCCTCCGAAGTTCGAAAGCAGAAGACCCTCGTCGCGGGCTGCCGCCTGCAGCGCCGCGGCTTCTTCAGCCCCGGGCAGGCTGAAGATGACGATGTTGGTCTGCACGCTGCGAGGGTCTATCGAGATACCCGGTATGGCGGCAAGGCCCTCGGCGAGGATCCTCGCGTTTCGGTGATCCTCGTGCAGCCGCGCCACCATCTCGGTGAGCGCGACGATTCCGGGCGCGGCCAGAACGCCGGCCTGCCGCATGCCGCCGCCGAGCGCCTTGCGCGCGTGGCGCGCGCGGCTCACGAAGTCCGCCGGGCCGACGACCACCGAGCCGACCGGCGCGCCGAGCCCTTTCGACAGGCACACCTGCGCGGATGTGACGTGCCTCGTCCAGTCCGTCACCGGGCGCCCCGTCGCGACAGCGGCGTTGAAGATCCTCGCGCCATCGACGTGCACCGGAAGTCCGTGTCGCCGGGCAATGACGGCGACCTCCTCGAAGTACTCGGGCGAAACAACCGCGCCGCCGCACCGGTTGTGAGTATTCTCCAGGCAAATCACACCTGGAGGGGCGTAATGGTAGTTGTGGTAGTTCGCCGCCGCCGGGCGGATTGCAGCCTCGAGGCGATCGAGCGGCATCGTGCCATCGGGGTTCGTAGGCACAGTGTGGAGCACTATCCCGCCGAGAGCAGACGATGCTCCGACCTCGTAGTGGAATATGTGCGACTCGTCGCCGAGGACTGCCTCCTGGCCTCGCCCACAGTGGGCGAGCAGGGAAACCAGGTTTCCCATCGTGCCGCTGGCAACGAAGACGGCCGCCTCCTTCCCGAGGATCTCGGCTGCCATCCGCTCGAGGCGGTTGACTGTCGGGTCCTCCCCGTAGACGTCGTCTCCTACCGGGGCTTCCGCCATAGCCCTGCGCATGGCGGGGCTCGGCTGGGTCAATGTGTCGCTTCGCAAATCGATCATGGGACTGTCTGGCGCGGCTTGGCTCCCTACCCCTTGACCCACTTGTCCATCCACTCGATGAACGTCCTGTACCAGAGCGCGCTGTTGGCCGGCCTGTTTATCCAGTGGCCTTCGTCCGGAAAGTAGATCATCTTCGAAGGCACGCCGAGCCGCTGGAGCGTCGTGAAGAGCTGCAGGCCCTCGCCGATCGGCACGCGGAAATCGAGTTCGCCGTGCGTGACGAGCGTCGGCGTCTTGAAGTTCTCCGCGTAGGTGTGCGGCGACAGGGCCCGGTACATCTCGCGGTTCGTCCACGGCGTGCCCTTCAGGTCCCATTCGGGGAACCATAGTTCCTCGGTCGCGCCGTACATGCTCGTGAGGTTGTAGACGCCGGCGTGGCTGACGATGGCCTTGAACCGCGTCGTGTGGCCGAGGAACCAGTTCATCATGTAGCCGCCGTAGGACGCGCCGGCCGCGCCCATCCGGGAAGCATCCACGTAGGGTAGCGCCGCGGCGTAGTCGACGCCTTTCATCAAGTCCTCGTAGACCTTGCCGGCCCAGTCGCCGCTTATCTCGTCGGTGAACTGCTGGCCGAAGCCTGTCGACCCCCTGGGGTTGGGCATGAAGACGACGTAGCCGGCATTGGCGAAGACCTGCGGGTTCCAGCGGTAGCTCCAGGAATCGGCCCACGAGCCCTGCGGCCCGCCGTGAACCAGGAAGATCAACGGGTACCGGCGCCCCTCGGTGAAGTCGGCCGGCTTGACGATCCATGCCTGGACCGACGCTCCTCCGGCTCCCTTGTAGGTGACGCTCTCGCCGGGGCGGAGCCCGAAGCGGTCGAGGAAGGCCGCATCAGGACGCACGATCGGCTGGACGTCGGTGCCATCGGCGTTCGCCCGGAAGAGCTCGGCCGGCCGGTCGAGGCTGCTCTTCGTGATCACGATGGTCTTCCCGTCGGGCAGCAGTTGCACCTCGCCGGTGGACCCCGGACCGGCATCGACCAGGGTGAAAGCCCCCGACGCGAGGTCGAACCGGTACATCTCGCCCGACCCCTTTTCCTCCACCGTGGCGAGTATGGAGCGCGAGTCCGCGGCCCAGCCGTACCCGTCAACGCTGCGATCGAGGCCCTCCGAGATGGAGCGGTGCGTGCCGGTCTTCCGATCGAACAGCATCAGGCGCCAACGGTCCGACTCGAACCCTGGCTTCTCCTGGGCGCGGTACGCGATGTAGCGGCCGTCGGGCGAGTAGGCCGGCCCGGAGTCGGCAGCCTTGTTGGAAGTGATCTGCCGCGGCGCCGACTTCGTACCCGTCACGTCGACGACGAACAGGTCGCTGTTCGTGCTGATGGCCTCGATCGGATCCGTCTTCCTGGCAAAGGCAACTTCGCGCGAGTCGGGTGAAAAGGCGTAGTCGTCCGGACCTCCGAGCGAGAACGGCGGCACGTCCGCAGCACCCGGCGTCAGGTCGCGAGGCGGAGCCGACCCGTCGGCTGGCACCACGAACAGGTGCGTGAATCGGCCTTCCTTCCAGGCTGTCCAGTGACGGAACAGCAGCCCTTCGAGGATGCGTGCCTTGACAGGGCTCTTCTCGGCCGCGGCAAGCGTCTTCTCGTTGCACTCCATCGTGCCGCACTGCGGGTAGACGTCCGAGGTGAAGAGGATCGACTTCCCGTCGGGCGACCACCGCGGCCCGCTGGCCTCGGTCGCGAGCGTTGTGAGCTTGCGGGGCGAAACGGCACGGCCCGAGTCGTCCGCGCCAGCAATCCAGACCTGCGAGAGGCCGTCGCGCGCGGAAACGAAAGCCAGCGACTTGCCGTCGGGCGACCAGCGGGGCGAGTCTTCCGACTTGTCGCCGTCGATGAAGCGCACCGGTTCGCCGCCGGAGACGGGGGCCATCCAGATGTGATTGACGCGGGAATTGGAAGCGATGTCCACCTCGGTCAGCACGAAGGCAACCATGCGGGCGCCCGGCCTCACCTGCGCGTCGGACAGCCGTTTGAGCCGAAGCATGTCCTCGACGCTGAACCGTGCGGGCTGCACGACCGCTCCGGGTGGAATGCGATCCGCGCCGGTCGCCGCGAGGCCTGCCTGCCCCGCGACTCCAATCAGCAGCAGATTCGCCGCCAACACCGCTCGCCTCATCAGTCGCCTCCTCGAGAACCGTCAGCCGGAGGATACCACTTCCTGGCACCTTCGTTGCCAGCACATGCCGGACAGCAGAGGCAGCGATTGCGGCGGCGCGCGATTCAGGCACGAGCCCGCTGATCTCGCCGGCCGACCTGGCTCTCCGCGCGCAGTCGGAACGGCGGCCTCGAACGGCCGTCCACACCGGGGTCCCAGATACGACCCGCGGCTCTCGCGGCCAGCGAGCCCGTAGGAACCGGACGCTGAAGGGTGGCTATATCAGCGGCCCCCAACCCGAGGTGACCGTGCAGGAAATGCGTTCGACGCCCGTTCCGGGCGACGTGGTTCGCGCCCGGGGCGGCTGCTGGCAGGTCATCGATGCGACCGCTTACGGAAAGTGCGTGCTGGCGGAGCTTCGCGGCCTCGACGCGGCCAACGCCGGGCGAAGGCGCCTCCTCCTTCACCCGTTCGATCGGCTGATCAAAGTCGATGAGCGCCGCTCGACAGGCCGCGTGTCCATGCGCTCGTGGCGGCGACGCTTCCGTGTTCTCGCGGCGCAAGCAACGCCTCACGACCGCCTGCGCGCTGCAGCTGCCGCCCGGGTCGATCTTCTCCCCTGGCAGATCGAGCCAGCCCTCGCGATTCTCTCCGGCAAGGCTTCCCGCCTGCTTTTGGCCGACGAAGTCGGAATGGGCAAGACCGTCCAGTCTGCCTTCGTCATCGCGGAGCTCCGCGAAAGGGGGCTGGCAGGGCGCGTCCTGATTCTGACGCCCGCGGGCGTGAAGGACCAGTGGGCCGAAGAGCTCCGTACGCGCTTCTCGATCGAATCGACCGTAGTCGACGGCGCCGGCCTCGCGGCAGCGGCCAGCCGCCTTCCGGGCATCGTCAACCCGTGGCGCACTTTCGCGGTGGCAATAGCGTCGGTCGACTTCGTCAAGCGCCCCGAGGTCCTGCGCGCGCTCGAGCCGCTCGTTTGGGATCTGCTCGTCGTGGACGAGGCGCATTCCGCCGCTGGCGATACGGACCGCGGACGCGCCGTGAGGGCGATCGCCGCCCGTTCGCGCCGGGTGCTTCTCCTCACGGCTACTCCTCACGGGGGCGACGAGCG
The DNA here is from genome assembly GCA_041947015.1 of Vicinamibacterales bacterium. GTDB lineage: Bacteria > Acidobacteriota > Vicinamibacteria > Vicinamibacterales > Fen-181 > JBHGBL01. The sequence goes on along the minus strand of JBHGBL010000029.1, from coordinate 8,320 downwards.
CTCGTTCGCCTCGCTCTGCGACATCGGGCGGCTCGAAGGAGATCACGGGATCATGGTCTTCCGGCGGCGCCGCGCGGAGGCCGCCTTCCGCCTGCGCCGGCGCGTCCACCTTTACCGCGTCCGGTTGTCGGCGGCCGAACGGCGGATGCACGACGCACTCGGTGGGTATTCAGGGGCGGTCTGGCGAAGCCGGGCCGTGTCCGACACGGGCGCGCGGCTGGCGATGATGGTCCTGCACAAGCGCGCCTGTTCGGGCGCCACAACGCTGGCGCGTTCGCTGCGACGCCGGATAGCGCTCCTGTCCGTGGATAGCGCTCCCCTCCCGGTGCAGCAGTCGCTCTTTCCGCTGGAGAGCGCGGACACGGATGACGCCGACGCGGAGCCGGACGCATCGCTCGCCGCACCCGGACTCGACGATCCCGACAAGGAACGCCGCATCCTGGACAACCTCCTGGCGCTCGCCGAAGCGGCGAGATCGGACGACTCCAAGCTGCGCAGGCTCGCGATCCTGCTCCGGCGATCGCGCGAGCCCGCCGTCGTTTTCACCGAGTACCGCGATTCGGCCGAAACCATTGCAGACTTCTTGTCCGCAGCTTTCACCGTCGCGCTCCTTCACGGCGGGCTGGGCAGGGTCGGCCGCCTGGCAGCGCTCGGGGAGTTCGCGTCGCGAAGGGCGTCGGTGCTCGTCACGACGGACGTGGCCAGCGAGGGCCTCAACCTGCAAGACTCCGCGCGCCTCGTCGTCAACGTCGAGCTGCCATGGAACCCGATGCGCCTCGAGCAGCGCGTGGGTCGGGTGGACCGCATGGGCCAGCGGTACACGGTCCACGCGTTTCACCTGGTCGCGGATGGGACGGCAGAGGAGTCCGTCCTGGCCCGCCTGGCCATGCGGCTTGCGAGGGCGCGTGAGGCGCTCGGCTCGGTGCCCGACACGCTCGGCCTTCCCTCGGAAACAGAAATGGCCGGTTTCGTAGTCGGGGGTGCCCTGCTTCCGGAGGTACCGGAAACGGCCTTCGCCGCAGGTTCGGCGCCGCCTGAAACCCTGCTCTGTGACCCTTGCGGTGACAACCACGGGCGGACCTCGCTGCCGCCCACGGGACTCTCGGAGCTCGCGGCAAACGAAGTCTCCCGGCTGACATTGGTGAGGACGCTCTGCGGGTGTCGACTGCCTCGCCGGGCAGCGGCGAGAGAAGACCCGACCCACCCCGCGTGGCGACGGCGGGGCGCGGGCAGCGGCCGGCGCGCTGACCTGGTCTTGCTGGCATCGCTCAGGAGATCACGTCTCCTGCGCTCCGCCCGCAGCGCGCCCGCCGCGCCATGGCTCCTTCGTCGGCCTGGTCTTCTCTATCTCTTCTCGGCGCGGATCCTGGACGCGCGCCGGCGCCTCGTCGAAGCGGTCCTGGTCCCGGTCTTCGCCGCCGTCGGACCGTCGGTTCCACAGAACCTGGCCGAAGCCTTCGCCCTTGGCGGCGCGTCAGCTGGCGCCCCGGAACCAGTCGCCAGGGCCGCTCTCGAAGCTGCCCGCTCGCGGCTGTCGCGGGTGGGCGAGCAACGAAGCGCCCTCTCGGCCTGCGAACGGCAGCGCGAGGCGGCTATCTCCTGGGAGATCGAAGCGCACATGGGGCGCCTCGCGGCCCCGGTCCAGGCGGGCCTCTTCGATCGACGCGCCATCAAGCGCCGCGAGGAGGCTCGCCGGCTGGAGATCGAACTCCGTGACGACCTCCATCGCTGCGGCCCTGCTTCCGCCGAGGGTCTGACGCTTGCCGGCGATCCGCAGCTCGAAATGGTGCTCATCGTCCGATGACGGCACGCACGACGAGGAACGATGCCACGACGACACGGAGGTCTTCGTGGCCCCGTGACCCGCAACAGGAGGTGGGGCCGTGCCCGGGATGCATGGAGATCTGGTTTCGGAGCACTACGCGGGCGTGATCCTGCGCGAGGCATTCGAGGGAATGCTCGGTGAAGAGACGGCTGCAGCGGCGCGGCATCGCTTCGCGCGATTGTGGCTCGCGGCGGAAGCCGCGCTCGGACCCGCGTCGAGCGTCAGGTCGGTATTCGACCGATCGGCTGCGCCGCTGGCCGACCTGCTCGGGTTCACGGTCTCCGACTTCGCGCCCGGCAACTCCGGGCGTGAGATCGTGGCTCGGCTGCGAGGACCGTCCGCCTCGGTCGCGCTCGTCGCCTGCGCGTGGGGCGAGAACCTCGACGGCGTCAGGCTCGAGGCGGTCCGCTACGCCGCGGCCATCGATGCGTCCTGGGCGCTCTGTTGCAACGGGCAGCGTCTCCGCCTGGTGGACGCGCGGCGATCGTATCGGCGGAGTTTCCTGGAATTCGATCTCCGCGTGGCAGCCGGCGACGAGCCGGGCTTCGCCGTGCTGTGGGCTCTCCTCCGAGCTGATGCATTCGAACCCGCGGCAGGAGCCTCCACCAGCCCCCGGGCGGTCGCGCAGACCCGGCCCGGGCACGCCGAGCTGATCGGCGAACAGGGCTTCATGCATGGTGTTCTCGATGAACGTCCTCGCTCGCTCGTCGACCGCGTCGTCGAGGCCTCCGCCATCCACGCAAGGCGCGTATGCGCGGGGCTGCGCAACGGCGTCGTTCAGGCGCTGGTGGAGCTGGTCGGAGGCGTCGTCTCCGCCCGGAGAGGTGGCGGCCGGCGGGAAGGGCCGGCGCTGCCCGCCGTCTACACCGAATCGCTGGTGCTCGTCTACCGCATTCTGTTCCTGCTCTTCGCCGAATCGCGCGGCCTCGTGCCCCTCTGGCACCCCGTGTACCGCGAGAGTTACAGCATCGAGGCCCTTCGCGAGGCGGCGGAACTGCCCGGACGGCACACCGGTGTATGGGAAACCCTCCTTGCGATTTCGCGCCTGGCCCACGCGGGCTGCAACGCCGGCACCCTTCGCGTCACGCCGTTCAACGGCCGCCTGTTCGCCCCGGCGCGCACCGCGCTGGCTGAGGCATCCGACCTCGATGACGAGGCCGCCTCACGGGCGCTCGTCGCGCTCTCGACCGATCGGAGGGCGAAGGGCGCGCGCCCGGTGCGGGTCGACTACCGGGACCTGGGCGTGGAGCAACTGGGCGCGGTCTATGAGACGGTCCTCGACTACGACCCGGTGCTCGCGGGTGGAGACGGCTGCAAGACACCGGCGGATCGCGGCCGTCGAGCCGGGGGCGAACCTTGCGCGGGTACAGAGGCGCGGGCTGATGCAGCAACACGAGCGCCCGCCGTCGGCCTGCGCGGCGGCAGCGGGCGGCGCAAGGCCAGCGGCACCTTCTACACGCCTTCGTCCGTGACGGACTACCTCGTTCGCCGCACGCTTCACCCGCTCGTCACCGGCCGTTCGCCCGAGGAGATCCTCGGCTTGCGAGTTCTCGACCCGGCCATGGGCAGCGGTGCCTTCCTGGTTGCCGCGTGCCGATACCTCGCGAGCGCGTACGAGTCGGCGCTCGTCGCCGCCGGCAAGTGCAACCCAGGGGAAATCGAGGAGACAGAGCGAGCTTCCATCCGCCGTGCCATCGCGGAACGCTGCCTCTTCGGTGTGGACGTCAATCCGATGGCCGTCGAGCTCGCGCGCCTGTCAATCTGGCTGACCACGTTGGCCGCAGACCGGCCGCTCACCTTCCTCGATCATCACCTCGTGACGGGCGACAGCCTCGCGGGCGCTTCCATCGATGATCTCCTCCGCCAGCCCCCTGGCGGCGCCAGGCGGCGGCCTGCCGGGACCGCGCTGCCGCTATTCGAGACGGCGGAACTCGACGGTGATCTCCGGGAGGTAATACCGGCTCGGATGCGGATCGGCAGCGAGCCAGCCGACACGATCGACGCCGTGAGGGAGAAGGAACGTGCACTTGCGGAACTCGACCGGCCGTCGGCCCGGCACGCGAGGTGGAAACGGGCGCTCGACCTCTGGTGCGCCGTGTGGTTCTGGCCATCGGGCTCGACGGCTCCCGCTGCCCGGACGTTCATGGCGCTCGTGGACGAGACGCTCGGTCGCCACCGCACTCTCCCTTCCCGCACAGCCTCGCACCTGCTCGATCGGGCCGCGAAGGTCGCCGCGAGCCAGCGGTTCTTCCACTGGCAGCTCGAGTTCCCCGAGGTCTTCTTCGACGCCGATGGCAGCGAGGCACCAAGAGCCGGCTTCGACGCCGTGCTGACGAACCCGCCGTGGGACATGCTGCGCGCAAACGAGGGCCACACCGAGGGCGAACGCGGCGACTGCCGCGCCCTGGTCCGGTTCGTTCGCGAATCCGGTGTGTACCGGTCTCAATCGACAGGGCACCCGAACCGGTTCCAGCTGTTCGTCGAGCGGGCCGTGCGCCTTGCGGCTCCCGGCGGCCGCCTGGGCATGGTGGTGCCGTGGGGCCTCGCAACCGATCACGGCTGCGCCCCCCTCCGCCGCCTTCTCTTCGACCGGTGCGAGGTGGACGCTCTCGTAGGCATGGAGAACAGCGAGGCGATATTCCCGATCCACCGGAGCGTCAGGTTCGCGTTGGTGACGGCGACACGCGGAAGATCGACGGTGCGCCTGCGATGCCGCTTCGGCGAGACTTCGGCGCAGCGGCTCGATTCGATCCCCGGGGACCAGTCGGAAGCGCGCCAATTCCCGGTAGTCGTGTCGAGGGCCGTCATCCGCTCGTTCTCGGGCGACGACGAAGCCGTACCGGACCTTCGCGGGCCGGAGGACCTTGTGCTCCTCGAGAAGATACTCGCTGCCTGCCCGCCGGTCTCTGCCGAGAACGGATGGAACGTCCGCTTCGGCCGCGAACTGAACGCCACCGACGACAGGCCTCACTTCGTCGAGGCTGGCGAAGGCATCCCGATCGTGGGGGGAAAACAGCTCCGCCCGTTCGCCGCCGACCTCCATGCCTCCCGCTTCCACCTGCCCGCGCGGAAGGCCAGCGAACTGGTAGACGCTGAGTCGACCTACCTCCGACCGCGTCTCGCGTACCGCGACGTCGCCAGCGCCACCAACCGCCTCACTCTCATTGCCGCCATCCTGCCGGCCGGATGCCTGACGACGCACACAGTCTTCTGCCTCAAGACGCCGCTCGACAACGAGCAACAGGATCTGCTCTGCGGCCTCTTCAACAGCTTCGTCGCCAACTATCTCATTCGTCTCCGCGTGGTCACGCACGTGACCGTGAATGCCATCGAACACCTGCCGGTGCCTTTCCCTTCAACCGGAGACCTGGTCGCGCGGAAGGTGGCAGCAACTTCCAGAGAGTTGCGGCGCGGCCCGGAAGGGCAGGCCTGGAACCGGCGCTACGCCCGGCTCCAGGCCCTCGTCGCGTCGATGTACGGGCTCTCGAGAGCGGAGCTCGAACACGTCCTCGCCTCGTTCCCTCTCGTGGAGGACAGCGTGAAGCGTCAGGTGTTGGGGTGTTTCCTTGACAAAGCGGCCGGCCCACGGTTAGATGCCGGTTCTGTTACGCGGGCCGCTACGAGATGACATTCATCCACGCGCTGATTCTCGGGATCGTCGAGGGCATCACTGAGTTCCTTCCGATATCCTCGACGGGACACCTTGTACTCACCTCGCACATCCTGGGCCTGCCCGAGTCCGACTTCCTCAAGACGTTCGAGATCGCGATCCAGCTGGGAGCCATACTGGCGGCCCTCATCCTCTACTGGCGGGCTCTCCTGCTCGACAGGCGCATGCTGGCAAAGACCGTCGTTGCGTTCCTCCCGACCGCCGCCCTCGGCTTCCTCGCCTACCCGCTTGTGAAGGTCATGCTGGGCCGCCCGACCATCGTGGTGTGGTCGCTGCTGGGAGGCGGCATCCTCCTGATCGTGCTGGAGCGGGTCACCAGGAACACCACGGTCACCAGGCGGGAGGTGCAGGAGATCTCCTTCTGGCAGGCCTTCCTGATCGGTTCCGTTCAGGCGATCTCGATGGTGCCTGGCGTGTCCCGCTCGGCTGCCACCATCATAGCGGGGCTCATGATGGGCATCGGTAGAAAGGCAATCGTCGAGTTCTCCTTCCTCCTCGCCGTGCCGACGATGGCCGCCGCCACAGGCTACGACCTGCTGAAGAGCTACCGGCAGTTCACGGACGCCCAGTTCGACCTTCTCGCCGTCGGGTTCGGCGTCTCTTTCCTGATGGCCCTGGTGGCGATCAAGGCCCTCCTCGGCTACGTCGAGCACCACACCTTCGTCGCCTTCGGCGTCTACCGCATCGTGCTGGCCATTGCCTTCACGGCGTGGGCGCTTTGAGGAGGTCGCCGGCCGTCGGAGCCGCCGGCCCTGGAGCGCCGGCCGCGAACCGAGGCGGAGCGGCCTTTCGGGACCGCAGCCTCACGAGAACGCGTGGAGGAGGCTGCCGAGAAGGACGCCGAGCACCGCGAAACCGATGGCCACGAAGCGCCAGTCGCGTTCGATGGCGAACTCCACGATCGAAAGGACAATGCGCGCAACCGGGGTAGCCATGAGCACGACGAGCCCTGCGCGAAGGATCGCGTCAGAGGCACGTGAGGCTGGCGAGAGCGCTTCGAGGATGAGGCCCGAGGCGAGCAGGGCCGCGGCGGAAAACGCTCCCGCGCGCAGGACGCGCCCGATGTTTCGCTCGAGCCGCGTGACGCGGGCGCCGGTCATGCGAAGGCCCTCGCGAGCATGAGGAACGACACGAGGAAGAGCACCACCGCCATCAGCAGCTTCAGATCCCGGGTGCGCGCACGCGCGCCGATCCGGAGCCCGCTTTGCGAACCGGCGAGGACTCCCAGGACCGACGCCGCGGCCATCCAGGGAACGATGTCGCCGCGGGCGAAGTAGATGACGGCTCCTGCCGTCGCGGTGACGCCAATCATGAACGCGCTCGTGGCCGCCGACGCGCGGAGCGGCACGCCGCACCACGCGGTGAGCGCCGGGACCTTGAGAATCCCTCCGCCGATCCCCAGCAGCGTCGAAACGGAGCCGGCCACGAAGGAGACCGCGAGCCCGACGGGCAGGCGGCGCACCCGGTAGACGACCTCCGCGCCGCTCGGGCCCTCTTCGAGGCGGCCGCCGAGCGTTCCCGGGTCCGTGCCGGCGGCAACGACGTTGCTGCGGTTGACGCGCCGGAGAATGGCGACCCCGCTCGCGGTCGTCACGAGGGCGAAGAGCGTGCGCAAGGTCGTCTCGGAGAGCATCCCTGCCAGCCACGCGCCGAGGATGGCGCCAGCCGCCGTCGCGATCTCGAGCACCATGCCGAGCCGGACGTTGATCAGCCGCCTGCCGGCGGTGCCTGCTGAAACGACGCTGGAGGTGGCAATGACCGTCGCCAGGCTGATGCCGACGGCCGCCTGCATGGGCAGGTGAAGGCCCATGGCGAGGAACGGCACCATGAAGATGCCGCCCCCCAACCCGAGCAGGGCGCCAGTGAGGCCGGCGAGGCTGCCAGCAGCGAACAGGAGCAGCGCGAGCGCGACCGAGAAATCCATGAACCAGCCGGGACAGGCCCGCCGGTTCAAGCGTATCACCTCACGCGGTCAGCGCCCTGGCGGGCGCGGCTTCCGCCGCCGGCTGCCTCTCGTAGCTCCAGCCAAACCAGAGGCCGGCCATGAAGGACGTGAACGCCGCCACGCCGACGAGGAAGACGGTGTCGCCGAGAATGCGGAGCCAGCGAAGCGTCTCGAGCCAGGGCTGCTGGAGAAAGTCGGCGCTCCGCGCGTACCACAGGCCGTGCTGGATGCTCGCCGCAGCCTGCGCGAGGCCGACGGGAAGCAAGCTCAGGCCGACCATCAACACGAGGCCGGCGTTCATCAACCAGAAGGCCATCGCCAGCGTGCGCTCGCACCAGGCGCGCCCGGCGGAGAGAACGCGTGCGACAATCAGCGTGAGGCCCAGCGCGAGCAACCCGTAGACACCGAACAGCGCGGTGTGAGCGTGCACCGGCGTCGTGTTCAGCCCCTGCATGTAGTAGAGCGCGATGGGCGGGTTGATCATGAAGCCGAAGAGCCCTGCGCCCGCGAGATTCCAGAAGGCAACGCCAACCAGGAAACGCACCGGCCACCGGTAGGCCTGCATCCACGACGCGGACCGCTGAAGCCGGCTCGTCCTGTACGCCTCGAGCCCGATGAGGACGAGCGGCACGACCTCGAGCGCGCTGAACGAGGCGCCGATCGCCATGATCGAGGTCGGCGTACCGGTGAAGTAGAGGTGATGGAACGTGCCCGGGATGCCGGCGAAGAGGAAGAGAGCGCTCGATGCGATTACCGCCGCTCCCGCGTGCCGGCGCGAAACCAGGCCGAGACGCGCGAAGATGAGCGCGGCGGCGGCCGTCGCGAACACCTCGAAGAAGCCCTCGACCCAGAGGTGCACCACCCACCAGCGCCAGTACTC
>JBHGBL010000028.1:0-37309 GCA_041947015.1 Vicinamibacterales bacterium | reverse complement strand
CAGCGACCGGGCACGGAGAACCAGTGGCCGGTCGCCGATAGCCGACAGGCGGATCACGGACCCACGAAGATTACGAAGACACGAAGGGGGCGCTGCCCCGATCCTCAGCTCCCGTCGATCCTGTACTTGGCAAGGTAGTAGCTCAGCGCTCGCTGGCTGATCCCCATCATCTCGGCCGCGTCCTTCTTGATGCCCCTCGCCGCGCCGAGGGCACGCCGCACCGTCTCGCGTTCCGCCCACTCGACGTTCTGGTGAAGCCTCAACGAGGGCAGCCCGCCATTCCTGCTGGCGCCGGCCCCGGGCAGCGTGATGGCATCCGAGGTCAGCCGCGGGCCGCGCGACAGCACCACTGCGCGCTCGATGACGTTCTCGAGCTCGCGCACGTTGCCCGGCCAATCGTACGCCTGGAGGTCGTTCACGATGCCCTCGTCGATCCTGTCGATGCGGCGGCCCGCGCGCTGCGCGTGCTTGCGGACGAAGTGATCGACGAGAGGCGCGATGTCCTCGCGCCTCGTTCGCAGCGGCGGAATCTCGATCGGAATCACGTTCAGGCGATAGTAGAGGTCTTCCTGGAACTTCCCGTCGCCCACGAGCTGCCTCAGGTCGCGATTGGTCGCCGCAATCACTCGCACGTCCACCCGCTCGGTCCGCTCCGACCCGAGCGGCTCGAACTCGCGTTCCTGGAGCACTCTCAGCAGCTTCGACTGCAGCGCGGGTGCCATCGTCGCGATCTCGTCCAGGAAAATGGAACCGCCGTCGGCCAGGGCGAACTTCCCTTTCTTGCTCGTCAGGGCACCGGTGAAGGCGCCCCGGACGTGGCCGAAGAGCTCGGACTCCAGCAAGCTCTCCGGGATCGCGGCGCAGTTCACCTTGATGAGCGGTCTGGCGCGCTGGGCGCTCCTGTCGTGTATCGCCCGCGCGAGGAGCTCCTTGCCCGTCCCCGTTTCGCCTACGATGAGCACCGTGCTCTTGGTTTCGGCGACCATCTCGGCGCGGCGTATGACCTCCTGCATCGCGCGGCTCCTGCCGACAATCCCGTAGTGGCTGAACTCCTCGTCCCGCTCCTCGCGGAAGTACCGGTTGTCGGTTCGCAGCCTGTCGTGCTCGAGCGCGCGCCTGACCACCACCAGGAGCTCGTCGATGTCGAAGGGCTTCTGGAGGTAGTCGAACGCACCCAGCTTCATTGCCTCGACCGCGCTCTGGATCGTGGCGTGGGCTGTCATCAGGATCATCTCCGGGCGCTCGGCCTCGGACGTTCCGCCTGCGACCTCGCGAATCAGCTCGAGCCCGGTCGTGCCGGGCATGAGGTTGTCGACGATGAGGAGCTCGAACCTGCGCGCAGCCATGAGGCTGCGCGCCGCGGCCACCCCCGTCGCGTCTGCAACCTCGAAGCCCTCGTCCCTGAGGACTCGGCCAAGCGTCTTGAGGAGCTTCTCCTCGTCGTCCACGAGCAGAATCGATCCCTGTGCGGCCATTCGAGCACCTCTCTACCACCTGCATCGGTCTGCATCCGGGCGAAGACGAAGGGATTCGCCGTTCGCGCCGGCTTCTGAATCCATGGAATCAGCCCCATCGAGCCGCCGCCCCCGAGCTCTCGCGCCTTTCTGGAAGCTCGATTCGGAACTCCGTCCCGGCTCCGGGTTCGCTCCTGATGCCGATGCTGCCGCCGAGCCCCTCGATGACGTTCCGGGCGAGCGCGAGGCCGAGGCCCGTGCCCGAGGGCTTCGTCGTGTAGAAAGCCTCGAAGACGCGGCCGGCGTCGCCGGCCGGGATGCCGACGCCGCAGTCGCTCACCGTGATCGCCACCCCACCGCCCGGAAGGACCTCGGTCCGCAGCTCCACGTCGGCCCGCAAGTCACCGCCTCCGGCCGCAACAGCTTCCGCGCCGCGGCGAAGTGTGTTGGCGGCAAGCTGGCGGCTCTCGCGCGCGTCCACCGCCTGCCAGGCGTTGACGAGCAGGTTCACCAGAACCATTCGCAGCCGCTCGGCGTCGGTGACGATCGGCCGGACGCCCGGATCGAGCACGAGGCGCGGCAAGGCGCGGCGCGCGCTCCCGGCAGCCGCGGCCGCGGCCGCGTCGCGCGCCACCCCGTTGACGTCAGCCGGCGCCAGCGCGAACCGGACGGGTCGTGCGAAGTCGAGAACGTCGTTCACGACACGGTCGAGACGCCGGACCTCTTCTTCGATGTCGGAGACGGCCTCGCGCACCTCGGCGGACGTGACCGATTCCCGAGCGAGCGGGCGCAGGGCAGCGCGGATGATCATCAGCGGGTTTCGCACTTCGTGCGCCACCACCGTCGAGAGCCGCCCGAGTGCAGACAGCCGCTCGCGCTCGGAGGTCTCGCGCTGCGAGGCCGCCACCGATTCTGCCAGCGTGTTGAACGTCCCGGCGAGGAGCTGCGCATCCTCGTCGTCCCACCTTCCGGGTTTCCAGGAGATCCTGCGAGTGAGATCGCCCGTCGCGGCGATTTCTTTCATGGTCGCCGTGATGGCGCCGAGTGGCCGCGTGATGGTCCTCGATATGGCGTAGCTCATCAGCGTAGCAAGGAGCACGGCAACTGCGCCGGTCAGACCGAGCGCCGCCTGTATCGGGCGCAGGAATCGCAGCCTTTCCGGCCGGGACCTGAGAACGAGCACTACCGGGTCGGAAACCTCGGTCGAGGGAGCGGCGTGCACACGGGCGCCATCGGCGAGCGTTCCCGCCACGTGGGGCGACAGCGGCCGCCACAGCGCAAGGTGCTCGACCCCCGCGACCTCGCCTCGCGACACCCCGGTCCGGCCGAGCATCGGCAAGAGCGCCGCGCGGTCGCTCGACGGGATCGTTGCCGCGAGGATCCGCCCGCCGCCCGCAAAGGCGACGTCGCTGCCCGTCAGGTTCTTCAGGTCGGCGGCAAGGCCGTCTCCGAGGAGAAAGCCCACCGTCAGCGTGCCGATGATCTCGGGCGGGGCGGCTCCGGCCGTGATCGCCACGCTCACCACCTGCAGCAGGCCCCCGGGGTGCAAACAAAAGCTGCCGCTGTCGCGGCCCCCGAGCGCCGCGGCGATTGTCGGAAGCGGAGGAACGGCAGCGGGCGGGCGGCTCACGCCTGCAAGGATCGCGCCTTCGCTGTTCGTCACGACGAGAAGGTCCACGTCCACCTGACGCTCGTAGTCGGCCGCCACCGGCTGCACGGTCGGCGGGTCGTTGGTGTCCACCGCCGCCTTCAGCCGCGGCAGGTCGGCAATCAGCCTCGCGAGCGCGATGAGGAGTTCGGACCTCGCCGTCCGCTGTTGATCCACGATCGCTCCCGCCTGCTCCAGCCCCCTCCTGAGCTCGCGTTCGGCTTCGGCCGTCACGAGCACGTTCACCACCGCTATCGCCATGCCCGTGCACACGAGCGCCAGCGCGGCGCTCACGAGAAAGATACGGTTGGCCAGTGACGACAAGGCTGCCATCAGCGCACGCTGAAGTCGACCCGGACTACGCCGCCCGCCGGCGGGACGGCGGCGCGCCGCTTCGCAACTACCTCTCCTTCGTACCAGGCCGCCACCGAGTAGCTTCCCGGCGGCACCCCTTCGATGCGGTACTGCCCGCCGGGTTCTGTCACCGCGAAGAACGGGTGGGCGAAGACCAGGATGAACGCGCTCATGTGCGAGTGGATGTCGCAGAAGACCCGGACGATGCCCGGCTGGTCGAAGCGGACCGCCTTCGACCGCCCCTGCGCGTAGCGCCCCAGGTCGAAGCGCCTGGCTTTCGAGAGCGAGAAGACGTTGTGGAAGAACGGGTCGCTGTTCGGGAAGTCGACCGTCGCACCCACAGGGACGGCGACAACGTGCGGGACGAATGTCTCGTTCTCCTGGTCGATGGTCGCCCGCAGGTCCGTGGGACGGGGCTCGAAGGCGGAGACCGGCGCGTTCTCCAGGTACACGACTGCGCGCCTGTCGTCGCGGGGCCGCCACGCCGGATTGGCCCCCAGGTCCGAGACGCCCGGTCGCGGCTGGATCGCCGCCGGCCTCGCAGCCATCTCCACCCTTCCCTGCAGCACTCCCTTTTCTCCCTCGCGGTCCTGGCCGTGCAGTGCAATCGACAGCGAGAGCGCCACGGCCGCGAGAGAACCGGTCCGCCAGCAGCGTCGAAGCATCAGAACCATGCGAGCAGCTGCGCCGCGAAGAAGCCCCTGGCGGAAGGCAGGGACGCGTCTCGAGAGTTGCGCTGGTAGCTCGCCTTGACTAGGAGGTTCCTCGCCAGCAGATAGCCGCCCCCGATCTCCACGCGGCTCACGGGCGCCTCCCACGGAGTAGGCTGCCCGTTGGAACCCGTGACCCGTCCGAATCCCAGCCGCTCCACCCGAGATGCCAGGTAGAAACCGGGCAGAACCCTGTAGCGGGCCTCGAGGTGCGCGGCGAGCGCCGTGAGCGGCGAGTCGATGGCGGGCGAATCGAAAGCCGGGATCGCCCAGCGCGAGTGGACTGCCTCACCACGCAGGAGCCAGTGCCCCCACGAGTACTCGAGGTCCAAGCCGAACGCGCTCTGGCTGCTCGCCGAGCGCTCGCCCGAAGCAGCCAGCCGGGCGGCGAGCGACCCGGCGACGAACCCGCTGCGTGCGGCGGACACGCCGACGACGAGGCCGACTGCCGGCCTCGCCGCTGCCCGCGCCGAGATGGCCGCACCCCTGGCGCGCTCGCGCCCCCACGATTCCGACAGGCTGCCGGAGGTGAATGCAATCCCTCCCTCGATTGGCCCTCGCGACCCGGCGAGCTCGACTCCTGTCGGGTAGCGCAAGCCGTCCACGACAGGGACGCCGTTGTCGAACTCCCGGCTGCCAATCGAGTGCCGCACGCGCCAGCCGCGACCCCGCCGAGCCAACACCTCATCCGCCGAGGCGGGCAGAGAGTCAGGCCTGAGCGATGTCAGGTAGTGGTAGGCGAGCGGGATGCCGACGAGCGGATTGCCTGCGGCGTAGGCCCGACGGCTGAAGGAACCAAAGACGGGCGGGATGATTCCGGCCTGGACGGCGAGCATGCGTCCCGGCCAGGGCCGAACGCGGACGAATGCCGCGTGGGGCCTGACCTTCCAGCCTCCGGCCTCCGGGTCGATGCCGCCCAGCACACGGAGATCCCCCACGAGCGCGACGTTGCTCGTCACCTTCCATTCGGCCGAGACATCCAGGCGCACGAGGCGCAGCAGGCTGTACGAATCGGTCGAGTTGTTGAAGTACTGCTGGTCCTCCGGCACCGAAACGGAAACCGACGCCTCGGCGCCAATGACGACGCTGCCACCGCCGAGCGTCAGCGGCCCTGACGGCATCCACTGCGCCGCCAACGGGCCAGCCGGCGCGAGTACCAGCGCCAGCATGCAGCACGCCCGGGCGGCGACGACCGCCATGCGCCTTGCGCGGCTCGAGCTCGCCGGACGGTCCGCGCTCACCGCACGGTCCGCGCACTTCGACCGCCGGGTCCGCGACCGCCGCTGGCGGGCTGCGGCGGCTGGACCCTGGCTGGCCCGGGCCGGCAGCCGCGGCGCAGTCGAGGGGGCCATCTTTGTACCGATGGATCGATTATGAGCGAAAGCGCGGCTTCCGGCTACAGCCCCTGCCAGCCGCGTGAAGATCTTCCGCTACGGGTTCACCGTGAGCGTCGCCACCATGTCGGGGTGAAGCGTGCAGTGGTAGGCGAAGCTGCCGGTCGAACCGATCGTGATCGGCGCGCTCGTCGCGCCCGGCGCGATTATGCCGGTGTTGAACGCGCCGCCGTCGGCCGTGGCGGTGTGCGCCGTCGAATCGGCGTTGCGCCACGCGACACGCTGTCCGGCGCGGATGGTGGCCGGGTTCGGCGAGTACGACTGGCTGCCGCTCTGCCCGACGATCGTGATGGTCAAGTCTGCCGCGGCCCCGCCCCCGCCGCCCCCTCCCGAGGGTGCCGTGGGCGAAGCACTGTCGCTGCACGACGCGGCAAACGCCACGGCCAGCGTGATCGCTGACATTACCGATAACTGTCGCCAGCTCATGTCTCCCTCTCCGACTGATACGGGCTTCCCTCTGAGGTTCTCACGTCGAGACCCGCGGCTCTTCCTCGGTTCAGCGACTGAAACTCGGAGCGACGGAACAGCCGCGGTCCTCCGCGTCCTCGTGGCATCGTGTTCAGAGAGGGCAATCCTGATGCCGGCCCGCAGCTGTTCGGGGATGGAAGGAGAATGGGGGAAACGGCCGCCGGCGAGGGGCGCCGGGGAAGCCTCACCCTACCCGGCGCGAAAGTTCCTACGCGGCGCGTAACCTGCCGCCGCTCCGTCCTCGTTGATCAGCCCTGATTCCGACCGGCTACGCCGCCCGCCGGACGTCGTCCTCTATCTTGCCGTCGCGCAGGTGGATGACTCGGTGGGCATGCGCGGCGATGTCCGCCTCGTGCGTCACGATGACGATCGTGTTGCCGCCCTGGTGCAGGCGTGAGAACAAGCTCATGATCTCGTTGCCGGTCTTGGAATCGAGGTTCCCTGTAGGCTCGTCGGCCAGCAGGATCGACGGCTTGTTCACGAGGGCCCGGGCGATGGCGACGCGCTGCCTCTGGCCGCCGGAGAGCTGGTTCGGGCGGTGCGTCATCCGGTCGCTGAGTTCGACGCGCTCGAGGGCCTCGCGCGCCAGCTGAAGCCGCTCTTTGGCGGGGATTCCGGCGTAGACGAGCGGGAGCTCCACGTTGTGGAGAGCGGTCGCCCGCGGCAGCAGGTTGAATGTCTGAAAAACGAAGCCGATCTCCTCGTTCCGGATGCGCGCGAGCTCGTCGTCGTTCATCTGGCTGACCTGCTTCCCGTTCAGCAGGTAGCTGCCCTTCGACGGGGTGTCCAGGCACCCTATGAGGTTCATCAAGGTGGACTTTCCCGACCCCGAAGGCCCCATGATCGCGACGTACTCGCCCCGAGTGATCGTCATGGTCACGCCGCTCAGCGCATGGATCTGCTCCGAGCCCATCTGGTACGTCTTCCACAGATCCATTGTTTCGATGAGCGGCATGTCTTCTCCGGGTTTCTCGTTCGGCCGAGCGTGATCCTGCGTATTCTACATACGTTCGGCGGCCCGGGCCGGTTCCGGTGCTCTTTCGGGTGCCTTTTCCCGGATCTTGTCCACCTCGATCCTGTGCTTCTTGACCAGGTGCCACACGCTGCGCTCGGTGATGCCCAGGAGCCGCGCCGCTGCAGCCTGCACGCCGCCCGCTTTCGAAAGGGCGTCGAGAAGGAAGGCTTTTTCGAGTTGCGTCATCCTGTCGTCGAGCGACAAGGTCGATGCGGTGGCAATCTGCCCGGTATCGACGCCCGAGGGCAGGCCGCGGGCCGAGGCCTGGATGGCGGGCGGCAGGGTGTTCAAAGTGATCAGATCGCCATCGGCAACCACCGCAGCCCGCTCGATCGCGTTCCGGAGTTCCCTGACGTTGCCGGGCCAGTCGTAGTCCAGCAGCGCAGCCATCGCGTCCTCGGACACCGCCCGGATGGAGCGCCCGAGCCGGGCATTGGCAGCGGCGACGAAGTGCTCTGCCAGCTCGCGGATCTCCTCGCGTCGCTCGCGCAGCGGCGGCACCTGGATCGTGACGACGTTGAGCCGGAAGTAGAGGTCGTCGCGGAAACGCCCTTCCTTGACTGCTCTCGGAAGATCCTTGTTGGTCGATGCGACGATCCTCACGTTGACACGTACGGTCTGGGTCCCTCCGACGCGCTCGAATTCCTGCTCCTGGAGAACGCGCAGTATCTTCGACTGCGTGGCCATCGACATGTCGCCGATTTCGTCGAGGAGCAGGGTGCCCTCGTCGGCTATCTCGAACTTGCCCGGCTTGCGGGACATCGCGCCGGTGAAGGCTCCCTTCTCGTAGCCGAAGAGCTCCGACTCGAGGAGCGCCTCGGGGATGGCGGCGCAGTTCAACTTCACGAAGGGGCCGTCACGCCTCGGTGAGCCTTTGTGGATCGTCTCGGCGATCAGCTCCTTTCCGGTCCCGCTCTCCCCCACGATGAGAACGGTCGAATCGGTCGGGGCCGCGCGCGAAACGAGGTGAAGGACGCCGCGCATGGCCTGGCTCGAGGAAACGAGCCTGCCCCGTTCGGGCGAGCCCTCGATCTCGCCGCGCAGCCGCTCGATCTCGATCAGCAGCCGCCTCTTCTCGACCGCGCGGCGGATGACGATCTCCATTTCCTCCAGGCGGAAGGGCTTGGTGAAGTAGTCGTAGGCGCCCCGCCTGATCGCCTCGATCGCCCCACTGCGGCTCGCGTGCGCCGTCATCACGATGATCGGGATGTGCGGGTCCACACGGAGCGCCTCGTCCACGGCGACGAGCCCGCTCATGCCCGGGAGGCGCACGTCCATGAGGAGCAGGTCGAAAGCGCCGTTTCTCAGCGCGGCGAGCCCGTCCTCGGCGCTCGACCTCACCGTAACGCCGTAACCCTGCCTCAGCAGCGCCTCCCTCAGGAAGAACTGCATCTGCTCGTCGTCTTCGACCACGAGGACTTGAATCACGACTCGGTCCCGTCCTCAGCCAGCGGCAGGTGTATCGAGAAGGTCGTCCCCTTGTCGCAATCGCTCTCGATCTCGATGCGGCCGCCGTGAGCCGCCACGATCTGTTGCGCGATTGCGAGTCCCAGCCCTGTCCCTCGAGGCTTCGTCGTGTAGAAGGGAAGGCACACTCTCGCGGCCTGCTCCGGAGAGATGTAGGAGCCGGAATTGTGGACGCGAACCATCGCCTCGCGACCGGCGCGCACCGTGCAGACGCTGACCTCGCCCCCGTCCGGCGTCGCCTGGACGGCGTTGAGGACGATGTTCGTCAGGGCCTGGGAGAGCCGCGGCGCGCTGCCGTGAACCGGAATCGCGACGCCGGGGTCAGGGCCCATGTCCAGTGAGACGGGCCGGTCGCCGAGCCCGAGCCTCGCCATGAGCACCGTCTCGCGGGCCTGCTGCCTGAGATCGAAGGTCTCCGGGGCCGGTGCAGAAGGCGACGACAGGAGCAACAGGTCCTCCACCATCCGGTTCAGCCTGTCGATCGATTGGAGCATCGTCTTCACGTAGCGGCGCCGCGGGTCGTCCTCGACGAAGTCGCGCCCGAGCAGCTCGACCATCCCCTGGAGCGATGCCAGAGGGTTGCGCAGCTCGTGAGCCACCCCGGCGGTCATGGTCCCGAGGGCGACGAGCTGGCCGGCGTGCTGCAGCCGGTCGCAGAGGCTGCGGATCCTGGCGGGGTCTCCCCCGGCCGTTCCCTCGAACATCCGGCGGTTCAGAATCGTGATGGCCTCGGTGAAGGCGGAGGCCAGCGACGCTTCGTTCGCGGCTTCGGGCGCCGGGAGCGGCCAGCCGGAATCCTGGTTCTCTGCGGACAGCGCCGGCTGTTGCGGCACCGCCTTCGCGAACCGGCCGCGCGGCCGGATGGCCCGAACGGCCAGAGAGATGCCCAGGAGAGCGGCGCAAAGCGACACGACAACGAGCTGCGCCTTCAGTTCCGACATCGACCTGGCGAGCCCCGGCCCGGAAAGCCCGTACACCAGGTGAGAGCGGGCGCTCATCTCGAGAACGAAGAGGGCCGTGGCGCCGACGAGGAGCGCCACTACGCCCGGCAGCAGGACCACGAGGCGAGGAGGGGTCCCGCGGCGAGAACCCGCCGCGCCGGAGGCCCCGGCGCATGCGGCGACCCCTGCGTAGACCGACCCCGAAAGGGGCGGCCCGCCGGCTCGGCTTTCGTCCTTGCTCGTCACCTGTAGAGTTCTCCGGCGCCACCGGGGAGCGCGGGCAGAAAACGGCGCTCCCTCTGTCTGATCTCGGATCGAGGCCACCGGGATTGTAGGCTGGCCCCCCGGGGCAACGGATTATGGGGGGATAAGGGGCGGTCAGCGGTCTGCTTTCAGCGGTCAGCGATCAGCGATCAGCTTTCTGCTTTCTGCTTTCAGCGATCTGCTTTCAGCGGTCCGCCGCTGATCGTTGATGGCTGAAAGCTGACCGCTGAAAGCTGATCGTTGCCTTAGTCGTAGTACTCCGTTCCGAGATGCGTGATGAGGTCTTCGCCCCGGAGATAGCGGAGCGTGTTCTTGAGCTTCATCAGCTGGATGAAGAGGTCGTGCTCGGGATACAGGCCCGGCGCGTGCATCGGGCTCTTGAAGTAGAACGACAGCCACTCCTGGATCCCGTTCCATCCCGCCCGTTTCGCGAGGTCGAGGAAAAGCACCACGTCGAGCACGATCGGCGCCGCAAGGATACTGTCCCGGCAGAGGAAGTTGACCTTCAGCTGCATCGGGTAGCCAAGCCACCCGAAAATGTCGATGTTGTCCCAGCCTTCCTTGTTGTCGCCGCGCGGGGGGTAGTAGTTGATCCGGACGACGTGGCAGACGTCGCCGTAGAGATCCGGGTACAGGTGTGGCTGGAGGATGTAATCGAGAACCGACTTCTTGCTCTCCTCCTTCGTCTTGAACGACTCCGGGTCGTCGAGCACCTCGCCGTCGCGGTTCCCGAGGATGTTGGTCGAGTACCAGCCTGTCAGTCCCAGGAGCCTCGCCTTCAGGCCCGGCGCGATGATCGTCTTCATGAGCGTCTGGCCGGTCTTGAGGTCCTTGCCGGCCACCGGGCTTCCGGTGTCGGCGGCGAGGTCGAGGAGCGCGGGGATGTCTGTGGTCAGGTTGGGCGCAGCGTTGCCGAACGGGATGCCTTCCTTCAGCGCGGCGTAGGCGTAGACCATGCTCGAGGGTATCGACGGGTCGTTCGCCTCCAGGGCGCGTTCGAAGGCGGCAAGGTCCTCGTGCGCTTCGGACTCGGTCATGAAGATCTCGGTGCTCGCGCACCACATCATCACGATCCGGTCGAGACGCTCTTCCTCCTTGAACTTGCGGATGTCCGCCCTGACCTGCTCGGCCAGCTCGAGCTTGTTCGCGCCGCGCTTGACGTTGGGGCCGTCCAGCCGCTTCACGTAGCGGCGGTCGAAGACGGCCGGCAGCGGCTTGATGGCCTCCATCTCCGGCCGGATCTTCTCGAGGAGGTCCGCGTCGAGCACGCCTGCCGTGCGGGCCGCCGCGTAGCAGTCGTCCTCGAAGATGTCCCAACCGGCAAAGACCAGGTCGTCGAGGCTGGCCAGGGGTACGAAGTCGCGGATGAGCGGCGCGCGCCCTTCGGTGCGCTTGCCGAGGCGGACGGTCCCCATCTGGGTCAGGGACCCGATGGGCGGGGCGAGGCCCTTGCGGATTGCCTGAACGCCTGCTATGAAAGTCGTGCTGACGGCGCCGAGGCCGACGAGCATTACACCGAGTCGTCCGGTGTTCGGGGCTATCTGGACTGGTTGCTTCACGGCCTGAACTATATCACCGAAGGCGGCCGGAAGATGAGCCGGCGCCCGAAACAGGCCCGCCGGTGTCTCAACTACTGAGGTCGAAATGGCTATATTCAGAAAGGGCCCCGGTCCGTACGCTCTTCCACTGGCAATGCTGGGCGTCAGGATGGGTGAAAGGCTGCTCTGGATGGGCGGCGCGGAAGCGGACATGTTTGCCGCCTTCGCCGCGAAAGTCGGCCTGACAGGCCGGGCAGCCGCGGTCAGCATCGACGAAGCAGGGCGCAAGCGCCTGGAAGGTTCGGCGGCCAAGGGCGGCGTCCTCGTCGAGGTCGAGCTTGCGCCGGGCCTGCTGCCGTTCGAGGACCAGGCGTTCGACATCGCGGTCCTGGCCGGTCCTGCTGGGATCGCCGGCAGCCTGCCCGAAAGCGCCCGATCGACGTGGTTCCGCGAGGCCTTCCGGGTGCTCCGGCCGGGCGGGAGGGCGTTGGTGATCGAGCGTTACGGAAGCGGCCGGGTCCTCGGAGTCTTCCCGGCCGGCGGCCGCCCTCCAGGCGGAGCGGCAGCGGAACAGGCGCTCCTCGCGGCAGGGTTCCGGCCCGTGAGAACGCTGGCGGCACGCGAGGGCCTTCAGTTCGTCGAGGGCATCCGGCGAGGATGAGCGGCCTGCCACAGACGTTTCACATTTGCGACATAACCGGGCCAGGGCGCTCCCGTCTAATCGAACAGGAAGAAGGTCGATACGACACCCAGGAGTGCATCATGATGGAGCACAGGAACAAACTGAAGATTGCCGCCGTCGTGGCAATCGTCGCGGCGGGGGCGCTGGTGGCGGGCGCAGCCGTCCAGGCGCAGGGCGGACAGCCGGCGCTGGCGCGCGGGGCAGGCATGATGGCCCGCGGCGCCGGGATGATGGCTCAGGGCGCTGGCATCATGGCGCAGGGCCGCATGATGCGGCAGGGTCCGATGCGAGGACCGATGGGACCGGCCGGGGGAGGCCCGATGGGTTTCGGCCGCAGCATCCTGGCCCCCCGCCTCGCCAGGCAGCTGGAACTTACCGAGACGCAGCGCGCCGAGATTCGGACCGTGATGGAGAGCCACCGCACCGAAGCCAGGGCGCTCGCCGAAAAGGGGCAGCCGATCCGCCAGCAGCTTCACGACGCGGTGGTTTCCAACAACACAGCCGCCATCGATTCGCTCGCCCGCGAACTGGGGCAGCTCCAGGCGGAGAACGCGAAGCTTCGCGCGAAGGTTCGGGCAGAGGTCCTCTCGAAGCTCACCCCCGACCAGGTGGAGAAGCTCAGGACCATCGAGGCGCAGGTCCAGCAGCGCATGAAGCGCCTGCAGCAGGAACGCCAGCAGCTCCTGCGGCAGCGCCTCCAGGAGCGCCAGCAGCGGCTGCAGGACCGGCGGTAGCGGCTGCCTTTCGGCGCTGGCCGCTTCTTTCGGCGGGTAGCGGATGGCTTCCGGCGCCAGGCGCTGCGGGTCGGCCGGTGGCCGGGCAAGAAAGCAGCGAGGCGCCCCGCCACCGGCCGCGGAAACCGGCGCAGCCGAAACGAAACGCCTCCGGGCGGCGTAGGATCTCTTCGGGGGAAGCCATGAAGCTGGGGAGACACGCCGTCCGGAAGGTTGCCTTTCCGTTCACCCTCGCGGCGATCCTGGCAGTTTCCGGCTCCGGGTTCGGCGATGCACGGACCCTGGCCCGGACCCAGAGTTGGGATGGAGTCCAGGATCAGGGTCAGGGCCAGCGCCAGCAGCCCGCCCGCGACCCGACGCGCGCCCAGGCCCAGCCCACCGGGACGGCCACCCTCAGCGGTCACGTCATCGATTACGAGAGCGGGCGGCCGGTCAAGCGTGCGCGCGTCGCACTCAGCAGCCAGGCCCTCCCGGGCGGCCGCGCCGCAGCAACCGATTCGCTCGGGGCGTACTCATTCACCGACCTTCCGGCAGGCCAGTACACGGTCAACGTCACGAAGACCGGCTACGTAGCCGTCTCCTACGGGCAGAGGCGCCCGCTCCGGACAGGCAAGCCCCTCAACATCCGCGACGGCGAGCAGGTCAAGGGCATCGACTTCCGCCTGCCCAAAGGCAGCGTCATAAGCGGGCACGTCTACGACGAGGATGGCGAACCGCTGCTGGGCGTCCAGGTCCAGGCACTCCGCTACCAGAGCGTACAGGGACAGCAGCGCCTGCTCCCTGCCGGCGCCGGCGGGACCGACGACCGGGGCTACTACCGGATCTTCGCCCTTCAGCCCGGCGTGTATTACGTCAACGCCAACGCCCGCATGTCGGAGATACGCTTCATGCTCCAGGCGCGGGGCGCGGGACGCGGCGGTCGCGCGGGCCTCGAAACCATGCAGCCGGACCCGGAGAACACGCCCCGCGGCTACGCGCCGACCTACTACCCCGGTGTCACCAGCCTTGCCCAGGCCGGCCTCGTCCGGCTCGAGCTGACGCAGGAAGTGTCGAACATCGACATCGGCCTCCAGCTCGTCCCGACCGCTCGGGTCAGCGGCATCGTGATGAACTCCGACGGCAGCGCGGCAGCGAACGCGTTGGTCACGCTCCTGGCCGACGATGGCCGCAACATGGTCGGCGGCATGAGCTACTCGGGCCGCGTGCAGGACGACGGCACGTACGCGATCGAGAACGTCCCGCCGGGACGCTACCTCGCTGTCGCGCGCGGCGGCGGCGCCCGAGGTGGACGCCAGGGCGGCGGCGGCCAGCTCTTTGCCCGCCAGAGCGTCACGGTTGCCGGGCAGGACGTCACAGGCCTCGTGCTGGCCCTCGCTCCGGGCGCGAGCCTCCGCGGCTCGGTTAGCTTCGAGAGCGCCGAAAGCCCGACGCCGGCCGCGCTCAACCAGATAGCGATAAGCGCGAACCCGATCTCGCCCTTGCCGATGGACGCGCCTTCGACCACGCGGGTGAGCGCCGATGGCACGTTCGTGCTGGAGAACATCGCCTCCGGCGTCCGCGTGCTGCAGGTTTCGGGCATTCCCCGGCCCTGGGCGCCGAAGGCCATCTATCTGAACGGTCGCGACGTCTCCGACACCCCTGTCGAATTCGAGAGCGGCCAGCGCCTCACCGGCGTCTCGATCGTCTTCACGGACCGGGCGACCGAGGTCACTGGAACGGTACCTGCCGGCGACGACAAGCTCCTCCTCGACTACATGGTCGTCGCCTTCTCGGCGAACCCCGCCCACTGGGTGCCTCAGTCACGCCGGATCCAGATGGTGAGGCCCGACGCGGAGGGCAAGTACCGTGTCCGCGGCCTGCCGCCGGGCGAGTACTTCTTCGTCGCGATAGACGATGCGGAGCAGGGGGAGTGGTACGACGCGGCCTTCCTCGACGAGATTCGGGCGGGCGCAGTGAAGGTGTCGCTGGTCGAGGGCGAAACGAAGAGCCAGGATCTCAAGCTCCTCGAGTGGCAATGAGGAAGAACCTGGACAGGACTGACTTGCTGTAACCATTCCCCTCGGATCCGTCATAGCATCAACGCACACGCGAGGGGAGGGCCATGCAGCCAGGCGACAGGCCGTGGACCAGGGAGCAGGCGCAGGCGCGGGTCGACCGGATCCGGGCGTTCAGGGACGAGCTTGCCGAGCTGGAATCCGCCGGTGTGCTGCGGCTGCGCGATGAGGAGCGCAACCACCTCGCGGCACACCACGACGAGCTGCTGAGACTGCTCGCTGCCCGGTTCGACGTCGATCGGAGCGAAGCCGAAAAGCAGATGTCGCTCGGCATGCGCATCGCGTCGTTCCTGGGCGCTCTCGCCTTCAGCATCGCCTGCTTCCTCTTCTTCTACCGGTTCTGGGGCCTCATGTCGGTGCCGCTCCAGGGGGCCATCCTGTCGGCCGCGCCGCTGCTCGCCGTGGCCGGCGTGGAGGTGGCGGCAAGGCGTGAGAAGACGCTCTATGTCGCCTCGATCCTCTCTCTGGTGGCCTTCGCCTGCTTCGTTCTCGACATCTCGGTCCTCGGCAGCATCTTCAACATGGCCCCTTCCGCCTTCAGCCTGCTGCCCTGGGGCCTGTTCGCCCTCGCCCTGGCATACGGCTACCGCCTGCGCCTTCTGCTGCTCATCGGGATTGCCGTCAGCGGCGGGTTCGTGGCGGCAATCCTGGCCGACGCCGCGGGCCTCGACTGGACGGCCTTCGCCCTGCGCCCGGAAGGCATCGTCGCTGCGGGCCTCCTCGCCCTGGCCGCTGCCGCGTGGGAGGAGCGGCACGATCGCCCCGCTTTCGCCCAAGTGTACCGGCTGACCGGCTGGGTGGCCGTCCTCCTGCCGATGCTCTTCCTGTGCCAGGAAGCCGGCTTCAGCTACCTGCCGTTCGGCGCCACTGCCGTCGAACGCCTCTACGACGTGGCAGCCGTGGTGGCCGGCGCCGCCGCGCTCTGGACCGGCATCGCCCGACGGCGCCTCGGCGTCGTCAACACCGCTACGCTGTTTGCGTCCTTGTTCCTGTTCCTCAAGCTGTACGACTGGCTTTGGGACTGGATGCCGCGCTACCTGTTCTTCTTCCTGGTCGGGTTGCTCGCCCTCGGCGTGCTGGCGCTGCTCCAGCGCCTGCGCCGGCGCCTCGGAATGTGAGGGTCGGATCATGCACAGAGGCCTTCTCCTCTCGATCGCCATCGTCCTGCTGGCAAACGCGGCCACCCTGGCGCTCGTGGCGCTCGACCGGCAGGGCGAGGAGGCCACTATCACGCTGACCGAACGCGAGCTGCGGCTCTCGCCGGCTGGCCTGGAGAACACGGGGATCGCGCTTTCGCTCGAGTGGCGATATCCCAGGACGATACGGCACGCCGGGAGTTGGAGCTGGTTCGACCGCACAAGGCTCGAGGACGTCGGCTTCGATTGCAGCGTGGCGCTGGACGCCCCGGAGGCCAAGCAGCACTACCGCCGCCAGGCTTTCGCGCCGCGGGCCGCGCTCGTCGTGTTGGAGTACCGTCCCGACGCGGTTCCCGACGCGGTGGAAGCTCTTCAGCCCTTCGAGGGCGCTGGTGAGCCGCGGCAGCTCACGGAGGAAGAACGCCGTCGGCTGCCGCGGCTCGCCGCGGTCGACGTCGGTCTGGACGCAGGGCAGCTTCGGTCTCGATACCCGGACCGGAGCCGCTTCGTGATTGTGCACGGCACCGTGCAGTTGATCTACCGCCCCGAGGAGCCTTCCCGGTCTTCGACGGCCCCCGCCGGGTCCGCCCCGGCACAGGCTTCAGCTGATGCCCGAACCTCGCCCCCCGGTCCTGCGGCGTCGCTCCCCGCCCTTTCTGGGTCGGTCACCATGGTCTACCCGTCGCAGATCTACGTTCCAAAGGAGCACCGCGCCATTCTCGAAGAGCTGCGGCCGAAGGAGGGGAGCCGGGATCTCTACTGGGCGATTCTCTCGCACCGTCCCCGCTATGAGGTCACCCTCACGTGGGGCAGCCGGCTGGAACCCCGGGTCACCGGCGTGCGGAGGCTGGCGTCCGGATCCGGGGAGGAATGACCCGAACGGGCAGCGCGAAGATCCGAGCGTCCTTCACGGCGCCTTGGCGCCAGCGGCCTCCAGCGTCCCGCGTCCGCTCGCGTTACCGCCGTCCCTTGTCGGGTGAGCCGGCCAGGTAATCCGCCGCGACGCTCGCGAGCGCACGCACGCCCGTCACGAGCGCGTCCTCGTTCACCATGAAGCGCGGCGAGTGGTTGGGCTCGGCCTTCGAAGGATCGACACCGATCGGGGCGACACCGAGGAAGAAGTACACGCCCGGCACCCTTTGCTGGTAGAAGGAGAAGTCTTCGGCTGTCGTCGTTGCGGGAGCATCCGGGTCGAACCCGGGCGCCGAGACGCGCTCGAGCGACGCCACCATCCGCGCCGTCAGTTCCGGGTCGTTGAACGTCACCGGGTTGCCGATGCTGATGCTCACCTCCGCGCTCGCGCCGGCGGCTTCGGCGATGCTCGCCGCGGTTCGCCTGATTCGCTCGTGGATGTCCTTCTGCATCGCGGCGTCGAAGGTCCTGATCGTCCCCTCCAGCAATGCCTCGTCCGGGATGATGTTGCTCCTGTTGCCGGCCTGGAACATCCCGATCGTGATGGCCGCCGGCGCCGTCGTCAGGTTCGCCTGCCGGCTGATGATCGTCTGGAGCCCGATGACGACCTGCGAGGCGACAACGATGGGATCGACGCCGGCCCAGGGCATGGCGCCGTGTGTCTGCCTGCCGCGGACGCGGATCCGGAGCGTGTCGCTCGCCGCCATGATCCCGCGCGGCCGCAGGTGAATCGCACCGGCGGCGAGCGGGAAGACGTGCAGTCCGAAGATGGCGTCCACCTTCGGGTTGTCGAGCGCGCCCTCGCTGATCATCATCTCCGCGCCGCCGTCCTCCCCGGCCGGCGCGCCTTCCTCGGACGGCTGGAAGAGGAACACGACGGTGCCTGGCAGCTCCGCCCGCATGCCCGCGAGCACTTCGGCTGCTCCCATCAGCATCGACGTATGGGCGTCGTGGCCGCAGGCGTGCATGACGCCCACCTCGCGGCCGTTGTACTCGGCCTTGACCGTTGACTTGAACGGCAGGTCCGTCTCCTCGACGACCGGGAGAGCGTCCATGTCGGCGCGGAGTGCGACGACCGGGCCGGGCTTCGCGCCTTTCAGCACGGCGACGACCCCCGTGTGGGCGACGCCTGTGCGCACCTCGAGCCCGAGTCCGCGAAGGTGATCGGCGACGATCTTCGAGGTGCGCACCTCGCGGTTGCCCAGTTCAGGGTGCTGGTGGAAGTCGCGGCGCCACGAGATCACCTTGGGCATGATCTCCGCCGAACGCCGGTCGATCTGATCGTGCAGCCGGGCGCGCGCGTCCTGTCCCGCAGCCGGGACCGCGGCAACGACCGCAGAGAGAAAGAGCAAGCCCGATGATGTCTTCAGCATGTCGTCCTTCGTGTCGTCGTATCTCCGTGGCCCTGTGATCCCGTGATCCGCCTGTCGGCTATCGGCGGCCGGCCCGACAGGCGCCCTCCACAGCAAACCGTGAAGCGTCCTTCGTATCTTCGTGGCCCCGCCTGATCAGGGACGCGGTTTTCTCCTGACAACCCAGAAGATGATGCCGGCCAGAACCGAGAGCGCCACCGCGATGCTCGCGCCGAACAGCCAGAGTGTCGTGTAGAGGATCGATTTCGACTGCATCCGGGCTTCCATGAGGAGCGGCACGCCCGAGTGCCTGTCCTCCAGGGTCTGCTCCCAGACGAGTATGTTCCCGCGCTTCAGGTTGCCGGCACCCGCGTTGTGGTACTCGATTCTGCTCGGCACGTGAAGGCGTACAGCCACCATCTCCTCGCCCGTCCAGCCGACGTCGCTGAGCTGGCGGGCGGCCGACGGTCCCAGCGCTTGCCTGTAGACGTAGATGTCGCCGTCGCGTTGGAACTCGAACTTCGATCGCGCGAATGGCGGGGCGAGCGAGAGCTTGCGTATGTCGGGCACCTCCAGCCTGATGCTGGCGAAGCGCCTGCGGTGCCGCCGCCACCCGGTCACGTTGCCCACGTGGACGGCGGGGCTCTCGAAGGCTCTCCTGATCCGCTGGCGATCGAAGCGGGCCGACGGATCGACCGGAAGGTCGAGCCCGGCGAGGGCGACGAGCGACGGCAGCGAAGCGTTCACGTACACCACTGCCGAGCCGTCGAGCGACAGGTGGATGTCCTCCTCGTACTCGTATTCCTTGCCGGGTCCTCGCCCGCAGGCCGCAAGGGCCAGGGAGGCCAGGGCAGCCAGGACGGCAACCGGGCAACTGGACCGCCGGTACATTGTCCGGAATGATACACGAGGGAGGACGGCAGGCGATCGTGTGCTGCAGGCCGTACGAGCACGGGGGCTGCGGATGGAGCAGGCCGCTCAGGTCGTATATCGTATGTCGTACATCGATGGGCGCGTTCGGCACCTTTCGCCCGTAACATGTAACCCTTGGTCTTCCCCATGCCGACCATATTTCTCATCGACGGCAGCTCCCAGATGTACCGGGCCTACCACGCGATCCGCGGCCTCACCGGCCCCGACGGGCGCTCGACGAACGCCGTGTACGGCTTCGTGACCATGCTCCGCAAGCTCATTGCGGACCACAAACCGGAGTACATCGTGGCGTCCTTCGACCTTGCCGGCCCGACCTTCCGCGACGCCATGGTCAACGACTACAAGGCCAACCGCGCGCCGATGCCTTCCGACCTGGCCGAGCAGATCCCGTGGGTCCACGAAGCGTGCGAGGCGATGGGCGTCCCGATCCTCGTCAAGGAAGGCTTCGAGGCAGACGATGTGATTGGAACGGTGGCGGAGAAGGCGGCTGCCGCAGGCTTCCAGGTCGTGGTCGTGACCGGCGACAAGGACCTCTTGCAGCTGGTGCGGGACGGCATAAAGGTCTTCAACCCGCGCGACGAGGGGACCTGGTACGACGCCGCAGCCGTGAAGGAGCGGTTCGGCGTGCCGCCGGAGCGCGTCGTCGACGTCCTCGCGCTGACGGGCGACGCCATCGACAACGTGAAGGGGGTGCCTGGCATCGGAGAGAAGGGCGCGCGCGAGCTGATCGGGGCGCACGGCTCGCTCGAAGCCCTCCTCGCCAACGCGGCGTCCGTCCCGCAGAAGAAGTACCGCGAGGCGCTCATCGCCCACGCCGCGGACGCGCGGCAGAGCCTCGAGCTGGTGCGCCTGCGGCGCGACGTGCCGGTGGAGTTCGACCCTGCGAGCCTCCGCTACAGCGGACCCTCGCGCGAGAGGTGCTACGAGCTCTTCTCGCGCCTCGGTTTCCGTTCTCTGGTTCGCGACTATGCGCCGTCGGCCGACTCCGTGGTCAAGCAGTACACGCTCGTCGAGACGCCCGAGTCGCTGCGCGAGCTGCGGGCGCGGCTCGAGGCTGTGGGCCGTTTCGGCCTTCGCGTCGTGGCGTCGGAGCCCTCTTCGATGCGCGCATCGACCGTCGGCTTCGCCTTCTCGACGGAGCCGCGCCGGGCCTGGTACGTCCCGGTCGGACACGTCGGGCTCCAGTCTGGCAGCCAGCTCACCGCGGAGCAGGTCCTCGCCGAGCTCCGGCCGGTGCTCGAGGACCCGCGCGTCACGAAGGTGGGCCACGACCTGAAGTTCGATCGGGTGATGCTTCGCCGGCACGGCGTGGCGCTGGACGGCCTCGACTTCGACACGATGATCGCCAGCTACCTGCTCGACGCGACACGCTCCGGCCACCCGCTGGAGGAGGCCGCGCTGGAGCACCTCGACTACAAGGCGCTGACCGAAGAGAACGTCTGCGGCCGGGGGGCGAAGGCGATGTCGCTGGCCGACCTGCCTGCCGAAGCCGTTCTCGACTATGCGTGCGAGAGGGCCGACCTCGCGCTGCAGCTGGCCGGTCTCCTCGCGCCCGCGCTGGCCAGCGAAGGGCTGGAGCCTCTCTACCGCGAGATGGAGATGCCGCTCGTCCCTGTTCTTGCGGACATGGAGCTTGCCGGCGTCCGCGTGGACGCTCGCGCGCTCGCGCAGCTGTCGTCGAGGCTCGACCAGGAGCTGGCTGCCCTGCACCGGCAGATAGTCGACGCCGCCGGCGTGGACTTCAACATCAACTCGCCCAGGCAGCTCTCGGAGGTGCTCTTCGACAAGCTGCAGCTTCCTTCGCTCAAGAAGACGGGGAAGACGAAGACCGCGTCGACGGCGGTCGAGGTCCTCGAGGAGCTGGCGCTCACGCACGAGCTTCCGAGGCTGGTTCTCGAGTGGCGGACTCTCGCGAAGCTGAAGGGAACCTACGTGGATGCGCTGCCGCAGCTGCTCCACCCGCAGACCGGGCGTGTCCACACGTGCTTCAACCAGGCGGTAGCCGCCACGGGGCGGTTGAGCAGCAGCGACCCGAACCTGCAGAACATCCCGATACGGACCGAGCTTGGCCGCGAGATCCGGAAGGCGTTCGTCGCGCCGCCAGGCTCGGTGCTCATCTCGGCGGACTACTCGCAGATCGAGCTTCGCGTCCTTGCGCACATGTCGGGCGACAGTGCGCTGACCGAGGCGTTCCGGCGTGGAGAGGACATCCACGACCGGACGGCGCTCGCCGTGTTCGGGCGCGAGACCACGATTCCGAAGCACGAGCTGAGGCGCCGCGCCAAGATGATCAACTATGCGCTGCTCTACGGCAAGACGGCGTTCAGCCTGGCCAAGGACATAGGCGTCACCCAGCAGGCGGCCCAGCAGTTCATAGACGCCTATTTCGCGGGATTCCCGTCGGTTGCGAAGTTCATCGATGAAACGCTGGAGGAAGCGCGGCGCACCGGCGTCGTGAAGACGCTCTTCGGTCGAAGGAGGCCGGTGCCGGAAATCACGAGCCGGAACGGCCAGGTGCGGTCGGCAGCCGAGCGGGTCGCCGTCAACATGCCGATACAGGGCACGGCCGCCGACATCCTCAAGCGGGCGATGATAGCTGTGGCCGAGGCGCTTTCAGCCCGCAGCGGGGCGGGCTCTCCAGGGGCAGCCCGGATGATCCTCACCGTGCACGACGAGCTTTTGTTCGAGGCGCCGGAAAGCGAGGCCGACGAGGTGGCTGCCCTCGTCCGCCATCACATGGAGCGCGCGGCAACGCTGAGCGTCCCGCTGACGGTCGACGTCGGCATCGGGGCCAACTGGAAAGACGCGAAGGGATAGAAACGCGCGTCAGCGCCTGGTCCACTGCTCCTTGAAGGCCTTCCACGCCGCCGTCAGCTCGTTCTCCAGGCGCTGGCGGTCGGCCTCGTCCACCCCGAGCATGTGCGCCCTTTCCGGGATGAGGGCTTCGCTGACCAGGCGGTCGATGTCCGCGCGCACCGAAGAGCCCGCCTGGCGCACGAGTGGCGCTGCGGCCCACCCGGCGGTCGCGAGGTCCCAGGCGCGGTCGAGGTCGCCGAGGCCGCGGGCCGAGGCGGCAAGCCAGTAGGTGGCTGCTGCCGAATACGGGTCGCGCCGGGCCACCTCTTCGAGGCGCTCGAAGATCCGCCGGTAGACAGGGGCGCGCTGGTCCTGGGGCAAGGCAAGCGCCTTGCGGTCGAGCGCGCTCGCCCACCAGTCGAGGATCCGGTCGGCGAGGGCCGGATCGATGGTCGACGGGTTGGCCAGCGCTGACGAGAACAGCTCGGCGGCCGGGCCGTGCTGGCCTTCGAGGAAGAGTGCCTCACCGACGCCGACTAGGTACTCTATCCGGTCGCGTGCGGTCATCAGGGCGTCGGGCCTGATCTCGCGCAGCGCCTGGCGGCCGTACTGGAGGTCCTCGGCGTCGCCCGTGCGGCGGTAACGCTCGAGCCGCGCCCTTGCGATCACGAGGGCGGCGGCGTCTGCGGTTTCAGCGACGAGGCGCGCCTTCTCTGCGACCGCGATTGCCTGCTCGTACTGCTCGAGGTTGTAGAGAAGCCGTGCGCGGGCTATGAGGTCGGGCTGCGCGGCGGCCGTCGAGAGCAGGGCGGCCCAGGCCGCCGCCGCGAGGGCAGCGAGCCTAACTCTTTGAACTACACGGACTTGCTTGCGGCGTTCGGAAGTCATTTTGGTATAATGCCGGCTTGATGGTGGAGCCCATCGTCGTTCCCCGGGCGTCACACTGCCTGTCGCGCCGTGACATCGACCCAGACGCCCTCAAGGTTCTCTACCGCCTTCGCGAGGCAGGCCACATCGCCTACCTGGTCGGCGGCAGTGTCCGCGACCTGCTGCTCGGCCGCACTCCGAAGGACTTCGACATCGGGACCTCTGCGCATCCTGCCCAGGTCAAGCGACTCTTCCGGAACTGCTGGATCATAGGCCGCCGCTTCAGGTTGGCCCACGTGAAGTTCGGGCCCAAGGTGATCGAGGTCGCGACTTTCCGCCGGCAGGTGCCGCGCCAGCAGGAATCGCTCGTCGCCGCAGACGGTGAAGCGATCGATCCGGGGGCGGGCGCCGAGGAACCGGAGTTCGTCGAGGGCGCGCGCGACCTGCTCCTTCACCGGGACAACACGTTCGGCACGCCCGAGGAGGACGCCTTTCGCCGCGACTTCACCGTCAACGCGCTCTTCTACGACATCGCCACGTTCTCCATTATCGACTATGTGGGGGGCCTCGAGGACCTCGATGCGCGGGTGGTGCGGGCGATCGGTGACCCGGACGAGCGATTCAGGGAAGATCCCGTGCGCATGTTCCGGGCCGTGGCCCTTGCCGAGCGCCTCGAGTTCACGCTCGACCCTCGCGTCCTGGAGGCGATCTCGCGGCACCGTTCCGAGATTGCCCGGGCTGCCCCGGCGCGGCTCATCGAGGAGTACTACAAGGTACTGCGGTCGGGCGCTGCCGCGCGCGTCTTCCGCACGCTGGCCAGCGTGGGGCTGCTCCGCGCAATCACGCCCGAACTCGATCAGCCAGGCGATCACCCGATCTGGGCGTCGCTCGAGGCGCTCGATCGGTACCGGAGACGCTTCGGCCCCGCGCCCGACGCGCTGTCGAACGCGGTCCTTCTCGGAACGCTCCTGGTCCCTCTCGGCTTCACGCCACGGTCCGGCCCGACGCTGCCGACCGAACCCTACCGGCCCTGGCTCGGCCTGCTCCCGGCGGCCAGGCGCGACGTGGATCGGCTGCGCCACCTCCTGATACTGCAGCGGCGCCTTTCGGATCCACGGGTGCGGCCTCGCGGAGTTCGCGGGGTACTCGGCCGCACGGCGTTCCCGGACGCGATTACGTGGCTCGAGATTCACGGAAGCAGCCCGGAGATAGTGGACCATTGGCGCACGCTCGTCGGTCGGCTTGCTCCAGGGCCCGTCGCCCCAGTGGCCGGCCGCCGGCCCGACAGGCGCCCCCCACCGCAGCCCCTGAAGCATCTTTCGTGTCTCCGTGCCTCGGCGGACTCGTTCGCAGCGTGACAGAGAAAATTGTCCTTCGGGCCTTCGTGTCTCAGTGGCCCCGTGATCTGTCAGGGGAACATCCACTGCAGTTGCATATGTATGCCCCTCCATGAAAGGGTATGCGCTCGGCGCACTCGCTCTTGCCTACCGCCCTGAGAATCGGGTGTAATCATCAGCTGCGGCAGGCCCCCGGTCCCGGCCTGCCCCCCGAGCCGCCGGACGCCGGAACTTGAAACCTCGCGCGGCGACGTTTCCAGGAGAAGCAATGAAGTCGAACGATTTCGTCTCCATCCGCGACTTCTCGAGCGAAGAGATCCTCGAGCTCATCAACCTGGCGGTCCTGATCAAGGCCCAGCCAGGCGACTACCGAAAGGCGCTCGACGGCCAGGCGCTCGCCCTCATCTTCGAGAAACCGTCGCTCAGGACGCGCGTCACCTTCGATGTCGGCATCCACCAGCTCGGTGGCTTTTCCGTCTACCTGTCGCCGGCCGAGATAAACCTGGGCAAGCGAGAGTCCGTCTACGATGTCGCCAAGAACCTGGAGCGCATGGTGCAGGGCATCATGATCCGCACCTTCGCCCACCGCATCGTCGAGGACATGGCCGACTATGCGTCCATTCCCGTCATCAACGGCCTCACCGACTACAGCCACCCGTGCCAGGCGATGGCCGACTACATGACGATCCTCGAGATGAAGGGGAGGCTCGAGGGCGTCAAGGTGGCCTACGTCGGCGACGGCAACAACGTCGCCCACTCGCTGATGTTCGTCGCGGCGCGCGTCGGCGCCCACATCAGGATCGGCACTCCTCCAGGCTACGAACCGAAGCAGGATGCGATCGACTGGACCAGGGAGGAGGGCGTGAAGACCGGCTCTACCTGCCTCGTCACCAACGACCCGTTCGAGGCGGTGAGGGACGCCGACGTCGTCTACACCGACGTCTGGGCCAGCATGGGCCAGGAGGCGGAGGCCGAGGCCAGGCGCAAGGTGTTCCTCGCCTACCAGGTCAACGAGCGCCTGTTCGCCGGCGCGCACCCGGAGGCGATCTTCATGCACTGCCTGCCGGCCCACAGGAACGAGGAAGTGACCGACGCCGTGATCGACTCGTACCGTTCCGTCGTCTTCGAGGAAGCGGAGAACAGGCTGCATGCCCAGAAGGCAATCCTCTGCAAGCTGATGGCGGGCACCAAGCTGTGACTGCGGCCGCCGGCGCGGCGGGCCGGCGGCGTTCGATCCGTCCGGTTCGCGGCCGCCGGGGCGCGGGCTCGAATCCCGGCGGCCGATTCGGCTGCCGATACTTCGGGGGACAAGGCGCGTGGCAAAGAGCGCGTTGATAGCAGTCGGCGGGAACTCGCTGATAAGGGCCGGCCAGCGCGGGACGATCGCCGAGCAGATGGCCAACACCCGGCGCACCGCTGCGGCCATCGTGCAGCTGGTCGAGGACGGCTGGCGCCTCGTCGTGACGCACGGCAACGGGCCGCAGGTCGGCGCCGCGCTCCTGCGGTCCGAACGTGCCGCGGACCAGGTGTACCCGCAGCCCCTCGACGTGTGCGACGCCGCCACGCAGGGAGAGATCGGGTACCTCCTCCAGCAGGCAATCTTCAACGAAGCCGCGGCGCACCGCCTCGATCTCGGTGTGGTCACGGTGCTGTCCCAGGTCGTCGTCAGCCGCAACGACCCCGCCTTCCGCCGCCCGACAAAGCCGATCGGCCCTTTCTACACCAGGGACGACGCCGAGGAGCGGAGGCGCCAGTTCGGGTGGGAGATCGTCGAGGATGCTTCGCGCGGCTACCGTCGGGTCGTTCCCTCGCCCGAGCCGCTCGAGATCGTCGAGGAGGACACGATCCGGTCTTTGCTGAGCCGCGGGACGCTCGTGATCGCCGTGGGAGGAGGCGGCATCCCGGTGGTGCGCGAGGACGGAGAGCTTCGCGGCATCGAGGCGGTGATCGACAAGGACCGCGCGTCGGCGCTCCTGGCCTCGAAGCTGGGCGTCGACCTGTTCATCATTTCGACCGACGCGAATTTCGTCTACCGAGACTACAAGAAGCCGACCGAGCAGCCAATCACGGTGGCGACGGCGTGCGAGATGGCGCGGGACTACGAGGCGGGGCAGTTCCCGCCGGGCAACATGGGCCCCAAGATCCAGTCGGCGCTCCGCTTCCTGGCAAACGGAGGCCAGGAGGTGATAATCACGTCATACGAGCACCTGCTCGACGCCGTGCACGGGCGCGCCGGGACGCATGTCGTTCGAACCTGAGCGGGACCGAGGATTGAGTGCTGAGTGAGGGACTCGTACCTGACTTCGCCGCCGCGGCTCGTTGCTGAACCGGCTCACTGCGGCCGCCGGGGCGCGGGGTGGTGCGCGAAGCCAGGGAACCAGGCGCGCAAGTAATGGTCGTGATTCAATGCCCGGTCCTGATGCGGTAATGCCATGCAGCTTCGCCACGTAATCGAATCGCAGCAGTTCACCGTTCCGCTCCTGATGGAGCTGTTCGATCGCACCAGGCGGATGGAGCGGGTGGTCGAGCGCGGCGGGACGCTCGACTACCAGGACAAGGTGATGGCGACGCTCTTCTACGCGCCGTCCACCCGCACGCGCTTCTCGTTCGAGGCCGCAATGCTCCGCCTCGGCGGCCGCGTGCTCTCCACCGAGCAGGCGCGGCTCTTCTCGTCCGAGATCGAGGGCGAGCAGCTCGAGGACACGATCCGCATCATCGGCGGCTACTCCGACGTGATCGTGCTGAGGCACACCGAGGAAGGCGGCGCCAGGCGCGCCGCGAGCGTCTCGCCCGTCCCTGTCATAAACGCAGGCGACGGCGGGAGCGGCCAGCATCCGACGCAGGCGCTCCTCGACCTGTACACGATCTATCGCGAGCGCCCGCTCGAAGGTCTCAGCATCGCGATCGTGGGGGAGCTCGACCGCGGCCGCACAGTCCGATCGCTGGCCTACCTGCTCAGCAAGTTCGAGAGGGTGCGCATCTTCTTCGTGAGCCCCCCCGAGCTCCAGATGAAGCGGGACATCCTGGACCACCTGGAGGAGCACGGCGTGCAGTACTCCCTCGAGTCGGCCATGGAAGACATCCTGAGCGAGGTGGACGTCGTCTACCAGACCAGGATCGTCCCCGAGCGGCTGGCCGGCCACGACCTCTCGCGGTTCGCGATAAACCGCAACACGCTGGAGCAGATGAAGCCGGACGCCATGATCCTCCACCCGCTCCCGCGCACGGTGGAGATCGACAAGGCTGTCGACGACGACCCGCGGGCTCTCTATTTCCGACAGGCGAAGAACGGCCTCTTCGTCAGGATGGCGCTGCTGACAATGGTCTGGGACTAGGAGACCTGACCGCTGAAAGCTGATCGCTGACCGCTGACCGCTGATAGCTGATCGAACGAGGACAAGATGCGAACCGCTGACTACATCGCTCTCGAAGAACAGTACGGCGCGCACAACTACCACCCGCTCGACGTGGTCATAGAGCGCGCGCAGGGCGTGTGGGTCTGGGACGTCGAGGGCCGTCGGTATCTCGACTGCCTGGCCAGCTACTCGGCCGTCAACCAGGGCCACTGCCACCCGAAGATCACCGCGGCGCTCCTCGAGCAGGCGAAGCGCGTCACGCTCACGTCGCGAGCCTTCCGCAACGACCAGCTCCCGCTGCTCTACAAGGAGCTGCACGACCTGACAGGAATGGAGATGGCGCTGCCGATGAACTCGGGCGCCGAAGCCGTCGAGACGGCCCTCAAGACCGCTCGCAAGTGGGGCTACAAGGTCAAGGGCATCCCCGACGGCCAGGCCGAGATCGTCGTCTGCGAGAACAACTTCCACGGCCGCACGATCACGATCGTCGGTTTCTCGACCGAGGCTCAGTACCGTGACGGCTTCGGCCCGTTCTCGCCTGGCTTCCGCATAATCCCGTACGGAGATGCGGCCGCCCTCGAGAAGGCCATGACGCCCAACACCTGCGCCTTCCTGGTCGAGCCCATCCAGGGCGAAGCCGGCATCGTCATACCGCCGGAGGGCTTCCTCAGGGAGGCCAGGGAAATCTGCCGCGCGAACCGCGTTCTCTTCATGCTGGACGAGATCCAGTCGGGCCTCGGCCGGACGGGCAAGCTCTTCTGCTGGGAGTGGGAGGATGCGCGGCCCGACCTCGCCATCGTCGGCAAGGCGCTCTCGGGCGGCTTCTACCCTGTCTCCGCGGTGCTCTCGTCGCGCGAGATCCTCGGTGTGTTCAACCCCGGCGACCACGGGAGCACGTTCGGCGGCAACCCGCTGGCCGCGGCCGTCGCCCGCGCGGCGCTGAGGACGCTCGTCGAGGAGAACATGGTCGAGAACTCGGCGACGCAGGGTGCCTACTTCCTCGAGCGCCTGCGCACGCTGCGCAGCCCGAAGCTGAAAGAGGTCCGCGGGCGCGGCCTGTGGCTGGGCATCGAGCTGACCGTCAAGGCGAGGCCGTACTGCGAGGCGCTCAAGGAAGAGGGCATCCTCTGCAAAGAGACTCACGACCACGTCATCCGGCTGGCGCCGCCCCTCGTCATCACGCGCGAGGAGATCGACTGGGCCTTCGAGCGGATCAGGAAGGTCGTGGAGCGCGGCTGAAGCCCCGCGCTGCCGTACGTTCTACGGTTCTGGCATCTGCCTATGTAAAATAGACACATCGAGAGGGTCTCGGCCGTAAGAAATCAGCCACGAGGGGCGCTGGGACCCTGTGCAACTGCCATACTGAGAGGCCGCATGCACCGCATCAGGACCGTCATAATGGGCGCCGCAGGGCGCGACTTCCACAACTTCAACACCATCTACCGCGACAACGAACGCTACGAGGTCGTCGCGTTCACGGCGGCGCAGATCCCGAACATCGACGACCGCAAGTACCCCGCTTCGCTGGCCGGGCGCCTGTACCCTGACGGCATCCCGATCGTCGATGAAGAGGACCTCGAGAGCCTTGTCCGGCAGAACGACGTCGAGGAGGTCGTCTTCTCGTACAGCGACGTCTCCTACAACCACGTGATGTCGCGCGGCTCGATTGCGAACGCCTGCGGCGCCCACTTCAAGGTTCTCGGCGCCCGCGCGACGATGCTGAAGAGCACGAAGCCGGTGATATCGGTCTGCGCCGTGCGGACCGGGTCGGGCAAGAGCCAGACCTCCCGGAGGATCATCGAGATCCTGATGCGCAGGGGCCTCAAGGTGGTTGCCGTGCGCCACCCGATGCCGTACGGCGACCTCGAAGCCCAGAAGGTGCAGCGCTTCGCGGAGATCTCGGACCTCGCCAGGCACAGGTGCACGGTCGAGGAGATGGAGGAATACGAGCCGCACGTCGTCCGGGGCAACGTGATCTACGCCGGCGTGGACTACGAGGCCATCCTGCGCGCCGCCGAGCAGGACCCGAAGGGCTGCGACTGCATCGTCTGGGACGGCGGCAACAACGACATGCCCTTCTACGTCCCGGACCTCCACGTGGTCGTGGCCGACCCGCTGCGCGCGGGCAACGAGCTTTCGTATTACCCGTCCGAGGCGAACCTCAGGATGGCCGACGTTGTCGTCATCAACAAGGTGGACACGGCCGACGTCGCTGCGATCAACGCGGTGAGGGCCAACATCCGGAAAGTCAACAAGAAGGCCAGGATCATCGACGCCGCGTCGCCGATCTGGGTGTCCGATTCGGACCTCATCGCCGGCAAGCGCGCGCTCGTGATCGAGGACGGTCCGACGCTCACCCACGGTGAGATGAAGTTCGGGGCCGGCATCGTCGCGGCCCAGAAGTTCGGCGCACGCGAGATCGTGGACCCGCGGCCCTACACCGTGGGCACGATCACCGAAACCTTCCAGAAGTATCCGGGCATCGGGACGCTGCTCCCGGCCATGGGGTACGGGGATCAGCAGGTGAAGGACCTGCAGGAGACCATCAACAAGGTGGCGTGCGACGTGGTCGTCATCGCGACGCCGATCGACCTGAACCGCATTGTGAGGATCGACAAGCCGACGGTTCGCGTCGGGTACGACCTCCAGGAGATCGGGAAGCCGGACCTCGAGGCGGTCCTGGCCGCGTTTCAGCCTCAGGCATAGCCCTGGCCCGCTCGGCACGGGCTTCCTGGCGGAGGCGGCGCTCCTGCGCCGCCTCCGCCCTTGCTCTTTCGGGCGACTTCCCGATAGACTCCCTTCCCTGCACGCGAGTCCCGGCGCGTGGGCCCCCCTCCGATGTGTCTCCCGGCGGATTGTGGCCCGACCTGTTTCCGGAGGAGAAACCGATGAGAAAGTACTTCGTCACCGTACTCGTCGTTGCCGTCTGCGCGGCGCTTTCCGCGCAGGGTCCCCCGGCTCAACAGCAGATGAAGCCGGAGGACGTCCAGAAGGCGCTGAGCCTGGTTGAAACGCCGCAGCCGGTCCCCGCGAAGTACAAGGCTGGTTTCGACACGATCACGCCGCAGTCCAACATGGCGATGCTCGAGTTCATCTCTTCGGACCTGGCCGAGGGTCGCGACACGGGAACGCGAGGCTACGCCCTCGCGGCGGACTACGTCGTGTCGCTCTTCAAGATGTGGGGCATCAAGCCGGCCGGGGACATGCCGCCGGCGGGCGGCGGAGCGAGGGGAGGCGGAGGCGGAAGGGGGGCGGCCCCCGCTGCGCCGCGCGAGCGATCGTACTTCCAGGAGATCACCTTCAGGGAGACGAGCGACGTAAGGAGCACGATGACCGTTCAGACGGCGAGCGGTGGCGCGGTGAAGACGCGCGAGTTCGTTTCCGGCGTCGACTACACCGCCGGCGCGGGCACTGCCGGCACGGTTGCCGCGCCGGTCGTCTTCATCGGCTACGGCATCGTCGAGCCGTCGATCGGCTTCGACGAGCTCCAGGGACTCGATCTCGCGGGCAAGATCGTCTTGATGCTGACCGAGGCGCCCGGCAGCAACGACCCGAAGTCGCCGTTCCAGAGCCGACCCGAGCTGAAGGAGAAGTACTTCCCGGCTGGCGGGCCCGGAGGGCCGGCCCCGGCGATGGCGCGGGGTCCAGGCGGCGGCCAGGCGCGCTTCAACAAGATGGCCGAGATCACGAAGCGGGGCCCGGCGGCGATCATCCAGGTGGCGAACACCGGAAAGGACACGGACGCCTTCAACCAGCTGTCGCAGGTGCGGACACCGAGCGACGAGCGGCCGATCATCAATCGGACAAGGCCCCGGCTCGCAATCGCGGCCGACGCGGGCGGCGCGGCCGGCGGCCGCGGCGGCTCCGGGGCGCCGACCATCACCGTCACGCGGGAAATCGCCAACGCCATCCTGGAAGGCACCGGCCAGACGATCGACGAGCTCAAGGCTGCGATCGAGAAGACCCTGAAGCCGGTCTCCAAGGAGATCGCCGGCGCAAAGGTCACCATCGCAACAACGTCGAAGACCTCGCTCGTGCGCTGCAAGAACGTGCTCGGGATGATCGAGGGGTCCGATCCGAAGCTCAAGGACGAGTACTTCGTGATCGGCGGACACTTCGATCACAACGGCCGGTGGGAGGACTACATCTGGAACGGCGCGGACGACAACGGGTCCGGCTCGATCGGCGTGGTCGCGATAGCGAAGGCGATGGCGGCGAACCCGGTGAAGCCCAAGCGGACGATAATCTTCGCCCTGTGGACGGGCGAGGAAAGGGGCCTCCTGGGATCGCGCTACTACGTGCGCAACCCCACGTTCCCGATCGAGAGGACCGTCGGCTACCTGAACTACGACATGATCAGCCGCGCGTTCGACGCGGCCACGCTCGAGCGCTCCCTCCGCCAGTACAACGTGCCGGGCGCCGAGGCGCTGGTGAAGAAGATACGGGGCAACCGCTACGCGACCGTCAACCTGACGACAGGGACCGAGTTCGCGGCGCTCACGCGTGAGATGAACAAGTACGTGGGCCTCGACCTGGCGCTGCGCGAGAACCCGCTCGGAGTCGGAAGCGGCGGGTCGGACCACGCGTCGTTCGCATCGGTGAAGATTCCGTTCGTCTACTACATGGCGGCAATGACGTCCGACTACCACCAGCCGAGCGACAGCGTCGAGAAGGTGGACGCCGAACTCTTCACGAAGATCATCCAGATGGGATACCTGACGGTCTTCGCCTACGCGGACGGCCCCGCCGGGAAGGGAACGACGAACTAGCCGAGCCCGGTGCGCCGGCACCCGAGAAAGGTGCCCCCATCGTGTTCGCAAGCTTACTCTGCAGAACACGATGGGGGCCCCGGTCGCGACGGTCGCCACGACAAGTCCGAGGGCCACCTGCGACGGTCGGTGTGCCGACGCACCGGTCTTCGATGCCCTGACGTTTGCGCGGCTCCATCCCGCACCCTGGCGGTCGCGGGCGCAGGTTTCCAGGGGAGCCTCACACGCCGCCCGGCGGCGCCATGATCGATCAGCCCGGATGCGCTTGCGACGCCTCGATGCGAGGCGAAGGGCTGGCTGTCATCTCTCCAGCTCGCGGCAGACCGCGTCGCCGGTCTGCCGCGCGGCAAGCGTCTCGTAGCCGTTGCAGCTCGGGCGCCCGATCTCCCGGTACAGCGCCTCGAGCGACGCTTCGTCCCCGACGTGCGGGTTCTCCGCGAGCTCCCTGGCGTGCTGCAATTCGTGCGCGATTGCGGCGATGAAGAGCCTCGGGTTCGCGACCCTCTTTATCGAAATCCGCACGTAGCGCTGCCGCCCCGCCCTGCCGGCAAGCTGCATGGCGCCCGCGTCGGGCTCGGGAAGGCACGGGACCTCGGCCACGTAGACAATGAGGTCGCTTCTCTGGAGTTCGTCGACCAGCCGCCGGAAGGTCGGGGACTTCTGGTAGCCCGCCTTCATGAGGCTCGCGACCCTCGAATCCGCGGCTCGCACTCGGGTCAGCGGCGCGGCGGGTGGCGGCCCCGCTGCCGCAGGTGCGGCGGTCAGGCTGGCCGCAGCCACGAGTGCGACGGAAAGAGCGAGCGAACCAATCTGCACTTCTCTGCTCCAAACGCGCGGGACGCAGCCGCCGCGGCCATCCCGTGCGATGGTGGCAAGGCCTCCTCTCCGGCGCGATCCGGCGCGTCGAAGGCTCAGCCTGCTGCGATTTCGGAAGGGAACGGTTGGCGAGCCGTCAGGCCGCGGAAAGGCGCCGAGATCGGCTCGAAGGGCCGGGCTGCAAGGAGCGGACCCGGCCAGCCCGGCTGCAGTTTGTCGAGGAAATCCACGGGATCCGGGCGCGCGACGGCGCCCGGATCCCGGCGGCGACGGTTTCCCGTCAGGTCATCCGTTCTTGCTCTCGAAGTCCTTCATGAAGGCAACCAGGGCGTCGACTCCTTCCTCCGGGAAGGCGTTGTAGATGGACGCCCGCATGCCGCCGACAGACCTGTGCCCCTTCAGGCCGTCCATTCCGGCCGCCTTCGCCTCCTTCGCGAACTTCTCTTCGAGCTCAGGGCTCGGGAGCCGGAACGTCACGTTCATCAGCGACCGGCTGTCCTTCTCGGCGTGGCCCTTGTAGAAGCCGGTGCGGTCGATCTCCGCGTACAGCTTGCCGGCCTTCCTCTCGTTGATTGCCTTGATCGCCTCGAGCCCGCCGAGGCCGATGAGCCACTTCATCACCAGGCCGACGATGTAGATGGCGAAGCACGGAGGTGTGTTGTAGAGCGACGGCTCCTTGAGAAGCGTCGGGTAGTGCATCATCGACGGCAGCGCCGCCGGGGCCTTCGCCGCGAGGTCCTCGCGGATGATGACGAGCGTGACGCCGGCCGGGCCCATGTTCTTCTGCGCGCCCGCATAGATCAGCCCGTACTTCGTGACGTCGAGCGGGCCCGAGAACATGTCGGAGGAGGTGTCGCAGACGAGCGGGACGTCCCCCGGGTCGAGAGGTGCCTTGTACTCGACGCCATGGATCGTCTCGTTCGACGTCATGTGGACGTAGGCGGCGCCCGGCGTCAGCCTGAGCTCCTCCTGCTTCGAGACCCTCTTGAAGTCGGGGCCGGTCGTGTGCGCGATGTTCACCGCGCCCACCTTCCTCGCTTCCTTTACCGCCTTCTCACCCCACGCGCCGTTGACAACGTAGTCCGCCCACTTCCCCGGCCCGAGCAGGTTCATCGGCACCATGGAGAACTGCGTGCTCGCCCCGCCCTGGAGGAAGAGGATCTTGTAGTTTCCCGGGATGTTGGCGAGCTTGCGGATGTTGGCCTCGCACTCGTTCAGGATCCCTTCGAACACCTTGCCGCGGTGGCTCAGCTCGAGCACCGACATCCCGACGCCCGGGAGGGCGACCAGGTCGCGCTGCGCCTCCTCGAGGACCGGCAGCGGCAGCACAGCCGGCCCCGGCGCGAAGTTGAACACGCGAGTTGTTGTTGTCATCTATGACTCCCGGCCTCTACTGAGGCCTCTTCGTCCCTCGGTCCTCAGTCTTCAGTCTTCAGTCCTTCTTCCTCAGTCCTCGTTCGCCCTCGGTCCTCAACCTCGCGACCCGGTGCCGCAGGTCAGTTGCCGCAGTTCGCCTGTCGGTCAGACGCCGGCCGGCTCGTTCATGGCGACGAGGTGCAGGTCGAGGATGTCCTTGTTCGTCCTGATCTTCGCCTGAAGTTCCGCTGTCGGTTCCTGGTCCATGTTGACGCGCGCCACGGCGGCCTCCGCTCTG
The DNA here is from genome assembly GCA_041947015.1 of Vicinamibacterales bacterium. Classification (GTDB taxonomy): domain Bacteria; phylum Acidobacteriota; class Vicinamibacteria; order Vicinamibacterales; family Fen-181; genus JBHGBL01. Next base: position 2,658 of record JBHGBL010000028.1, on the reverse strand, counting down.
GCGAAGATGATGTTCTCGGTCTCCTGCACGTTGATGCCGGCTTCCCGGATGCAGTCGAAAACGTGGGCGAGCACGCCCGGGCGGTCCTTGTGCCTGATGATGAGGGCGTGGGTCGCCGGGCTCTGTTTCTCCAGGTTCACCACGTTCGGCACCCGGCCCGACTCCTTGTAGGTCTTGACGATGCGGACCGTTTCGGCGGCGATGGCCTCCTGCGCCTGGTCGGTCGACGCGCCTATGTGGTGCGTCCCGTAGACGTTCGGCAGGCCGAGGATCTCGTGCGTGAAGTCGGCGGTCGCGGCGGCCGGCTCTTTCGGGTAGACGTCGAGCGCCACCCGGATGCCCTTCTCCCTTACGGCTCTGGTCAGGGCGGCGTAGTCGAGAACCTCGGCGCGCGCGGTGTTGATCACGTAGCTGCCCGGCTTCAGCTGGCTGATTACTTTTTCGTCCACGACGCCCTTTGTCTTCTCGTTGAGGGCGAGGTGGATGCTGAGGATGTCAGATCTGGCGGCGACCTCGGCGGGCGAGTCGTACACCTCGATCTTCGGCTCGACGAGCGTGAGCGACGCCGGCCGGAACTTGACCAGGAGCGGCAGGTCCACCGGCAGGCGGTCCGGCCCGAGCGACACTCCCAGCTCGCTCCAGATGGCGAGGTTCATCCCGAAGGCCTGGGCCCGCTTGGCCATCTCCTGCCCGATGTTGCCGAAGCCGAGGAGGCCGAGCGTCATGCCCTGGAGACCGCGCGCCTTCGAATACTCCTTCTTGTTCCACTTCCCTTGGCGGAGCTCGATGACGTTGTCGGCGATGCGGCGGTCGAGCGCGATGATGAGGCCGAAGGCCAGCTCCGCCACCGCTACCGAGTTCTTGCCAGGGCAGTTGGACACATAGATGCCGCGAGCCGAGGCCGCCTTGACGTCGATCGTGTTGTAGCCTGCCCCGGCCCGGACGATCAGGTCGAGGTGGCCCGAGTCCATCATCGGCTCCGTCACGACGGTGGACCTGACGACGAGCACGTCGCACTGCGTCCTGCCGATGGCTTCCGCGAGGGCCGCGTCCTTGAGATCCGGCTCGTAGACGACTTCGCACCCGATGGCCTTCAACCCGTCGATCCCGCTCTGCTCGAACTTGTCTGCGATGAGCACTTTCATGTCGTTCACCCCTGCCCTCGACGCCGCCGGCCCGGCGGCGCCTGGGCATCTAGAGGACGTGTATGAGAAGACCGTCGCGAAGCTTGGGCTCGAACCACGTTGATTTCGGCGGCATGATCTCGCCGGCGTCCGCCACCCGCATCAGGTCGTCCACGCTGACCGGGAAGAGCGAGAAGGCAACCGCCGCCGACCCCGAATCGACGAGCGACTGGAGCTCGCGCGTGCCGCGTATCCCGCCGACGAAGTCGATACGCTTGTCCGTGCGCGGGTCGGCGATATGGAGGAGCGGCGCGAGGAGGCGCTCCTGAAGCAGACTCACGTCCAAATTCCCGATCACGCTGCCTGCTGCATCGCCGGTACCGGAGGCCCCGGGCGCGTGGCCGCCGCCACTGCCTCCGTCCGACAGGCTCACGGCGTACCACTTCCCGGCGACGTACATCGACACCTGGCCCTTCTTTTCCGGCGCCGGCTTGCCCTCCGCCACGTCGAAGCGCTGGCGCACCCGCGACAGGAAGCAGTCCGGGGTCATGCCAGCAAGGTCGCGCACGACACGGTTGTAGGGCAGCACCTGCATCTGGTCGTGCGGGAACGCGACGGCGAGGAACCAGTCCGCTTCCGGACTCGGCGCGCCGCCGCGCTCGGCAAGGTACTTCCTTGTCCGCGCCGCGCTGGCCGCCCGATGGTGGCCGTCTGCAATGTAGAGATGCGGCAGGGCCCGGAAGGCCTCGATGAGCCTGTCGAGCTCCTTCCCCTGCACGCGCCACACGGTGTGGCCGACCCCGTCGACGGCCACGAAGTCGAAAAGCGGCGGCCGCGAAGTCACCTCCGATGCGACCTGGTCGACCTCCGGCGACGCACGGTAGACGAGGAACACGGGCCCGGTCTGGGCGCGGAGCGTGATGATGTGGCGCGTCCTGTCGTCTTCCTTGTCGCGCCTCGTGCGCTCGTGCTTCTTGATCAGATCCGCCTCGTACTCGTCCACGGAGTAGCAGGCGGCTAGCCCCGTCTGGACGTGCGACCCCATGCGCTGCTGGTAGAAGTAGACGGCAGGCTCGTCCTCGAAGACGAGGGGCGCCGCCTGGCGAAGGCGCTCGAAGTTCGTTTTCGCCTTCTCGTACACGGCATCCGAGTAGAGGTCGGTCCCGGGTGGAAGCTCTATCTCCGCGCGCGAAACCCGAAGGAAGCTGAGGGGATTGCCCTCGGCCAGCTTTGCTGCTTCCTCGGTATTGACGACGTCGTACGGAACCGCGGAGGTGCGCTCTACAACTGCCGGCTCAGGGCGAAGGGCTCGGAACGGGCGGATGGTCGCCATTGCTGACTCAGGGCTGCGGGCGCCGGCGGCGGCCGCGAAGAAGGTTGATGGCGGAGGCAGAAGGGGCGCGCGAACATTGAGTGTTACTAATTCCGCAGGATTCTGTCAATCACGGGGCCACGAGGACACAAGGGCACGAAGAACGCTTCAGGGTCTGCGGCAGAGGGCGCCTGTCGGGCCGGCGGCCGGCCGCTGGGGCGA
>JBHGBL010000027.1:0-28440 GCA_041947015.1 Vicinamibacterales bacterium | reverse complement strand
GCGCAAAGCGAAGCCTTCGTCGGCTGAGCGGAGCGCCCACCCCGTGCCCCAAGGGAGCAGGCGTCACAGCGGCCCGTCGCCCCAGTGGCCGACCGCCGGCCCGACAGGCGCCTTCTGCCTCGAACCCTGAAGCGTTCTTCGTGTCTCCGTGTCGTCGTGGCCCCGTGATCCCCTGTGCGGCAGGCGCCCTACCGCAGTGGCCATCAGCAGCACGAACAGCGCGGTGTTGCCCGGGCACTGCAGGCTGAACTCGCCGATCTCCTGGAGCCCCATCGCGAGAAGCCCGGTCACCGCTCCAACTCGAATCCAGTACGTCCTCTCGTCGTCCGTGCTGTCCGCGAAGCGGCGGCGGACCTCGCGCACGAAGACCCCCAGGAGCAGCACGGCGGGGAGCGACACCAGCAGGCCGCCCTCGGCTAGGATCTGCAGGTAGTCGTTGTGCGCCTGGCCGAACCTCTCGAGCGGGTTCGTGCTCTGGTAGAAGAGCATGACGTCTTCGTAGGTGCCGATGCCGGTGCCGGCGAGCGGGAAGTCGCGGAAGATCTGGAGCGTGTCCCGCCAGGCGCCGAGCCGCGCTTCCGCGTCGGCCGGGATGGCCTCGAAGCGCGCGGTCACGCTCGCCACGTCCGCCCGGCCCACCACTGCCCCGACCACCACCACGATGAACCCCAGGACGGCCGCCCGCGCGCGCCAGCTGGCGTGGCGTTTCTTCACCACGGCGAGGGCGATGAGAAGGAGGGCGCCTCCGAAGCCGAGGATGCCGGACCGCGAGAGCGTCATCACCAGCGCGAGCGCCATGACGATGACCGAGGCGCCGAGGAGGGCGATGCGGTTGGCGTCGCCGCTCGAGAGCCAGCGCGAGACGGCATGCCGGCGCGGCGGCGAGCTCGACCGGCCCGCATGCCCGCGGACCTCGGTGGCCGCAGGCGCGCGGTGTCTCCTCTCCCTGTCACTCGTCCCTCGACCACGAGGAGGCGCTGAACAGGAATCGGGCCTGGTGTCTCCATGTCCGACACCGGAGACACCACCTGCGCTGCCGTTCGGCCGTGCATGCACGCCGACGCGGCCAGGAGCCTTGCCCACGAGCTCTGACCGGTAGCCGCTGGAACGCAGCACGTCGTGGCGATCCGCAGCCGGACCGGTCATGTCGCCGGGACGATGGAAGTTTTCCGCAGCCGCTGTCGCGCCCGCAGCCGCCCTGCCCGCCGCAACGACCCCGACGAAGTAGCCGAGAACGAGCGGCAGCGCCATCAGCATCCAGCCGGCGAAGTGGTTGCGGTTGACGAACGTCCCCGGCTCGGATACCCAAAAGCCGACCGTCGCTTCGAAGGCGGCGGCCCGGTGCACGATCGCGCCCACGGCGAGAAGCGCGCCCACGAAGGCGACACCCTCGATCGTCCGCCGGGCGTCGACCGCGCGCAGGCCCCGCGCGAGGCCGACCAGCATCACCGCGAACGCCGCGAGGAAGGCCAGCGCGAGGAGCGTCCACCCGGGAGCGACCGACAGCGCGTGCCAGGGCACCGCGGCCTCGACGCCAGCCCCCGCGCCGGCCCCGGCGCCAGCCCCCACCCCTGCCCCGGCGCTTCCCGCGGCGCGCAGCGCGTACCCCAGTTCGTGCCTCTGCAGGATCTGGTCGGTCTGCGGGCTCAGCGCGAGCAGAAGAGGGCGCGGGATCGGGACGAGCTGGACTGCGATCGCGCCCGCAACGAGGAGCAGCGACGCGGCAACCGGCCGGTTGACCGCGAACCCTGGGCCGCGCCTCGTCAACCCGTGAGCGCCCGCCGCCGCGCAGGCCAGGAGCAGCGGGACGTAGCCCCACCGGTACACGGCCCCGTAGGTGACCGCCCCCCAGGCAATCGTCAATGCGATCGCGACGGGCATGGCGGCCGCCGCCCTCGGCCTCCGAGGCCCTGCCGCAGCCTTGCTTCCGTTCACGGTTCGGAGAACACGCCCTTCAGCCGCGCGCGCCGGCGCTCATACCGCCTGCGAATGCGGTCGGGCAGCGGCCCGTCACTGGGTTTCCGCGCCCGGACGCTGCGCCGACTGGACCTGCGCCTGCGACGGCCAAGGGCGTGGGGTGGAGCGCAAGTCCGGGCATGGAAGGCCGGCGTCGGCCAAAAAGTTCCGTGCAAACCTGCTGGACGCTCGCTCCAGTGCGTCCGATAAGAATCGATGTTGGCGCACAGCATGCCGCCGCCGGCCCCCGGCGGCGCGGGGCTCCTCCCGCCCGGCGCGAGGGGAGGGGCCTCCGGCAATCGTCACGGCGCGCAGCGGACCGTGGAGAGAAGGTAGAGAAGTCCATGCGGGTAGTTGGCCGGTACGACGGGCTGCCGCTCGGCGGGATCATCATCACCACCCTCGTAGTTTTCAACCCGTGGCTGCGCCAGGCGATTGCGACCGCCAGGCAGCTCGAGGCGACATGGGGCCTCGAGCTCGTCACGGCGCTCATCATCCTCGTCGTGATGTTCGTCTTCCAGCAGCACGGCAAGTATCGCGAGGCGCAGGCGCTTGCTGCCGGGGCGTCGAGGGACGCCGCCAACGCGCGCGACAGGGTGCGGGAGCTCGAGTCGCTGGCCGCCTTCGGGCGCATGCTCTCGCGCGCCCGGACGGTGGAGCAGGTTCGCGAGGTGCTGTGGCGGCACCTGCCGCTCGTTCTCGACGGCGGGGAAGCCTGGGTGCTGATGCGAACTGGCGGCAACTGGGAGGTCGTCCTCGACACGGCGCTCGATCCGGGCCCGCTGCGCGTGGCCGCGCTCGTCGAGGCGGCCGATCTCGCCTGCCGCGAAGGAGCAGAGGACGGGGAAGCGGCCCCGGACGTTCCTGAGCGGATCGTCCTGCCGCTCACTGCGGCCGATCAGCTGATGGGAGTGATGGGGGTCGAGTTCGGAACGCCCGAGGCCGAGGAGCGGCTCAGGCGCCGCGCGCCGGCAATCGCGGCGCTGGTCGCGGTGGCCCTGAGGACGGCCCAGCTCTTCCGCGAGATTCGCGAGAACAGCCTCTACGACCAGCTGACCGGCTGCGCCACGCGCGCGCACGGGAGCGAGCTCGCCAACATCGAGCTGTCGAGGGCGCGCCGCCACGGGCACGCGACTTCGCTCTTCCTGCTGGACCTGGACGACTTCAAGGACATCAACGACACGCACGGCCACCTGGCCGGCGACGCGGTCCTCCAGGCGGTGGGGCGCCGTCTCCGCAGCAGCCTGCGCTGCAGCGACATCGTCTGCCGCTACGGCGGAGACGAGTTCTTCGTCCTTCTGCCCGAGACGCCGGGAGCGGCCGCCCAGGGCGTCGCGCAGTTCGTCGCGGAACAGATCCGCAGCCTGCAGACGCACGCGGCCGGGGCGGACCTGAAGGTAACGGCGTCGATCGGCGTCGCGACGATCCCGCCGGTCCCGCCGAGAGGCGGCGATGCAGTGACGCTGTCCTCGGTAATAGAGCGGGCCGACGAGGCGCTCTACCTCGCGAAGCGGGCCGGGCCGGGCCGTGTAGAAGGGCCGCTCGAGGTGCGGGCGTCGCACACGGCGCTCGAGGTCCTGCCGCCGCAGGCCGCGCGCCAGTGCGCCGCCGGTTGATTCCGATGTCCCGGGCCGCTGCCTGAATGGCGGCCTCGGACGGCCCAACGACACGGGCCCGCGCGAACTACCGCTTCACCCCCATCCCCATGGCCCGATCCACATCGTCCAGGGCCGGCGGCGGAGACTCGGGGACGTAGGGCGACGGCCCCTTGGCCGCCGGCTCGCGCTGCTCGGCAGCGCGCAGCCACCCGCGCCACCCGCAATGCATGCAGCGGAACGGGGTCTTCCCGGTGACGCGCCGGCGCAGGCGCTCCGTGCGCGTGCGCGTGTGGGACCGGTGAACGTGCGCCGCGCCGCATTCCGGGCACCCGACCCCGGCGCGCGCCGGCCCGCCCGCCGGCCGTTGCCCCCTTTTCTCCGACGCCGTCGTCGTCGCGTCCTTGCCGGTTCCGCCGTCGTCTGTCCGATGCGGCATCGCCGTACCTCGCTCGAGCAGAAAAAGGAATGCGGGACCGATCGATCGGCCCGGGACTGCGATCGATCGGCCCGGGCAGAAAAACGAATCGGCGACTGGTTACTCGGCTCCGGCTCGCTCGTCGTAGTAGTTGGCGTATTCGCTGCGGTAGTAGCGCGAGTAGTAGTAGCGGTCGCGCGACACGTTCACGCGGTTGAGCACCGCGCCCACCACCTTCGCGCGGGCGGCCGTCAGCTGCTCGACGGCCTGGGCGGCCATCGGGCGGTCGATCATCTCGCAGCCGACGACGAACAGCACGCCGCCGACGCGGTTGGCGAGGAGCGAAGCGTCGGTCACGGCCATCACGGGCGGCGTGTCGATGACGACCCAGTCGAAGTGGTCCGTCAGCCGCGCGAGGAGTTCCTTGAAGCGTCCGGACCCGAGGAGCTCCGACGGGTTGGGCGGGTTGGTTCCGGCCGGGAGCAGCCACAGGTTGGTGACGCTCGTCTTCGCGACGCTGTCGCTGGCCTTTGCCTGGCCGGTGATGACCTCGGAGAGGCCCGGCGACTTCTTCATGTCGAGGATGCTGTGCAGCGACGCGCGGCGCATGTCGGCGTCCACCAGCAGCACCAGCTGGCCGGCCTGCGCGAGGCCGATGGCCAGGTTCGCGGCCACCTGCGTCTTGCCCTCGCCGGGCGCGGCGCTCGTGACGACGATCGACCGCGGGCTTCCTTCGGCCGTCGAGAAGAGGACGGCCGTACGGATGCCGCGGAGCGCCTCGGCGAAGCCGGCGGGCACGCCGTTCGTGAGGAGCGGGGCGCGGTGATCGAGTGCGTCCAGGCTGACGGTTGGGACGAGCCCCAGGTACGGGACGCCGAGCGCCTTGATCTCCTCGGGCGACTTGATGCGGCTGTCCATGTATTCGAGGAAGAAGGCCGAGCCTGCGGCCAGCACCATCCCGCCGAGGAGGCCGAGGAGGAGGTTCACCTTCTTGTTCGGGCGGCTGGGCGTGCGCGGCACCTCGGCGGCGTCGATGACGTGGATGTTCGTCGCCTTCAGCTCCGACGACACTCCGCTTTCCTTGGCGCGCTCCAGCAGGCTGTTGTAGATCTGCTGGTTGCTGTCGGCCTCGCGGCGGAGGACGCCGTAGGTGATGGCGCTCCTGTTGAGGGCGAGCACCTCGGCCTTCTGCCGCTCGAGGGCGGCGGTGAGGCTTTCCTCCTGGGCCTGCGCGGCGAGGAACTCGTTGCGGACCGACTGCACCACCTTTGCTATCTCGCCCTGGAGCTTGGTTTCGGCTGCCTGGATGGCCGACTGCACCTCGACCATGCGGCTGTGTTTCTCGCCGTAGGTTTCGGCGAGCCTGGCGCGCTCGCGCTGCAGCTCGGCGAGCTGGGCCTTCAGCTCCTGTATGAACGAGTTCGAGAGGATTGCCGGGAACGTGTCTATGGCCAGCCCATCGTCCTGGAGGGCGGTGAGGCGTTTGTACTGGGCTTCTTTTTCGATGCGCTCGGTCCTGGCGCGGGTCTGGGCGGCGTTCAGTTCGGCGAAGCGCTGGACGACGACGTTCTGGCGGTCTTCGAGGGCGACGGCGTCGCCCTGCTCGCGGTATTTCTGGAGGGCGAGCTCGCTGGCTTCGACCTTTTTCCTCTGCTCGGCGAGCTGTTCGTCGAGCCATCTGGCCGCGGCCTTCGAGGCGGTGAATCTGAACTCGAGGCTCTGCTCGATGTAGGCGTCGGCGATGGCGTTTGCGACGCGGGCGGCGAGGGCGCGGTCGGTGGACGCGAAGCGGACCTCGACGAGGCGGCTGTTCCGGACGGGGGATACGGTGAGGCGGTCGAGGAAGCGGTCGATTGCGAGGGACTGCTGTGCGGTTTCCTCCGGGAGGGGCGCTTCCTTGTCCTTGTCGGAGCGGAAGAGCGCGGTGGTCCAGTTGACGGCGCCGGCGACTGCGCCGCCGATGCTGAAGGATGATGTCTTCTCGTCGCCGCCACCGAGTTCGGGCGAATCCCACAACTTCAGCGTGTCGATGGTCCGGCGGGCGAGCTTGCGGCTCTGGAGGATCTTGTACTGGGTCTGGTAGTACTCGATCGACGTCGTGTAGTTGCTCTGCTCCGGGAGGACGTCCTTGAAGCTGACGACTTCCTTGCTTTCGGGCTCGATCATGAGCTGGACTCGCCCCTCGAACACCGGCGTCTTGGTGAGGGTGTAGACGATGGTGGCGAGCAGGACGAGGGCGAAGACGGTGATGGCGGTCCAGCGGCGCTTGTAGAGGATGCGGGCGTAGTCGAGGAGGTGGAACTCGCCGCCCTCGGGCGGCACGTCGTATCCGGGTCCGTAGCCGTACCCGTAGCCTGGTCCGTAGCCGTAGCCCGGGCCGTAGCCGGCGCCGTGGGCGGGGGCGGGCGGCGGCCCCTGGGAGTGACCCGGCCCTGCCGGTGCGCCATCGGGCGGAACCGGGCCGGCGCCTCTGTCTTTGTGGGACGGCCCGCGGGAGTGCGTTTCGGCCCCTTCGAGCGGGTGGGGATGGTCTATCGGCAATTGCTCGGACATCTAAACCCCCGGGCGGTCGGACACGGGGATCCTCTCGCCCAGATAAGGCAGCCGGCGGCCGGCCTCTTGGTTGTCACCCTCGCGGGCGCCGGCCGTCACTGCTGATGTCGGGGACTGGAAATTGTAGCAGAAGGAGGTCAAGGTCCCACGCGCGACTCGCCTCTCGAAGTCAACCCCTGAACACAGCCACGGCTGTCCGCAGCAAGACCCCGAGGTCTCTCCATACCGATGGAGGACGCGACACGTATTCGCCTGCAAGCCGGATCTTCTCCGGCAGGACATGGGCCACGTAGGCTGCTTGGGAGTCGGCGGCAGACGCAAGGACCGCCGCTTCGTTTCGATACGCGATCGAGCCTGGATCAGTCAGCCCGGGGCGTACTCGGAGAAGCTGTTCGTAGTCCTTTCGGAACATCTCCACGTACTCTGGCACCTCCGGCCTGGGTCCCACCAGGCTCATGTCGCCTCGCAGAACGTTGAAGAACTGCGGAATCTCGTCCAGTTTGGTTGCGCGGAGGACGGCGCCGACCCTCGTGACCCTCTCATCCCCCGCAACCGTGATCGAGGGCCCCGCCACGTCGGCATCGTGCCGCATCGTCCGTAGCTTGTACAGGCGAAACGGCACGAAATCCCGCCCGACGCGCGTCTGAGTGAACACCGCCGGCCCCTTCGATTCCAGCTTGATGGCCAGAGCGGCTACCGCCATCAACGGCGCACCGAGCAGCAACCCGAGACCCGCTCCAACGATGTCGAGCAGGCGCTTCATGAACAGCCCGCCCTCTCCCAAGCCCGACCGGCAACGGCGACGGCCGGGTCCAGGCACTTCGCGTACTCGTTCATGCGCCTGCCTTCGGGAGTTACGAAGGTGCGAATCAGAACGAACCCGGCTCTGGCGTAGAACCTGTTCACCCGGTCGTTTCCATCAGCGTCCGTCGTCAGGCAAACCTTGGAGGCGCCTCTCGACGCGATACCTCGGCAGAAGGCCTCGACGAGGGCCAGGCCGGTCCCACCAGCCTGTGCTTCCGGCGCGACGGCCAGCGACATGAGAGCGGCCGGCGCCGCAGATTCCCGCGACTCGCGCGGCCGCCTGAGTGCCCGAAGCAGGCGTGGAGTTGCGCTCGGGTTTCGCAGCGCATAGACGAATGCATCGAAGGCGAACCCGGCCACTCCACGGCGAAGGAGCTCCCTGAACAGGCCCTCCTGCCTGGTAGCACCCGCGGCGAAGCCGACCAAGACTCCTGACTGTTCGGCGACCACACCGACGCCTACCGAGCTCTCCAGAAGCAGCCGGTAGAACCTCCGCAAAAACGCCGGACCGAGTTCGGTCAGGAAGAACCCAGGGAAGCTTGCGCGATGGATGCGAACAACTTGTTCGACGTCCACCACCAGCATCGGCCTAATCGCCACTGGCCGCACGCTGAAGCGCTCCTTCCAGCCTCCGCAAGTGCTCGACCGCCCGAAGCCGCCATCTACCGGCCTATCGCCAGTCGTCCCGCAGCCGGCCGAACCAAGACCAATGCCCGACGGGCTTCCTTTGTTGCCACTCCCGACCGACTCGCATGACACCGGCTGCTCGGCCGGGGCGCTCAACTTCCGCCCAGCACGTGCCTGACCGCCGAAATCACGCGCTCGACGTCATGGTCCGACATCTTCGTGTGGATTGGCAGGCTGACTTCCGACTCGAACGCCTTCTTGGCATTCGGGTAGTCTTCCGCCCTCAGCTTGTAGCGGTCGCGCCAGTACGGATGCATGAACATCGGGATGAAGTGGACGCTGCATCCGATCCCCATCGCGAACAGTCGCTCGATGAATGCGTCCCGGGCGAGAGGGGCGTCCTCCCGTAGTCGAAGCATATAGAGGTGCCACGAGTGTTGATCGCCGTCCATCGGTCCGGGCGGCAGCAGCACCGGGAGCTCGGCGAACGCCTCGTTGTACGCCTGTGCGATCGCGGTGCGCCGGGCGTGAAGCTCTCGGAGCCGGCTCAGCTGCGCCATCCCAAGCGCCGCCGCCATGTCCGTAAGGTTGTACTTGAACCCTGGCTCTACGACCTGGTACCACCACTGCGGTTTCGTTGACGTGTACCGGTCGAACGCCGGGCGGTCGATACCATGCAGGCGCATCAGCCTGACCCGGTCAGCGAGGCCTTGCGAGCGAGTTACCAGCATTCCTCCCTCGCCAGTCGTCAGAGGCTTCGTGGCGTAGAAGCTAAACACGGTCGCGTCGCTCTCCAACGCTCCGACCAATCTGCCCCCGCATGTCGTAGGAAGCGCGTGGGCGGCATCCTCGACGACAGCCAGCCCTGAGGCGCGACCGACCGCCAGGACTGCGGGCATGTCGGCTGCCACTCCGCCGACATGTACCGGGAGGATGGCCTTTGTACGCGCCGTCACGGCCCCTGCGACAGCGTCTGTATCGAGATTGAAACCGTCAGCACTGATGTCTACGAACACAGGGTCGGCGCCAAGGTAGCGGACCACCTCCGCGGTTGCTGTGAATGTATACACCGTTGTGACGACTTCGTCACCGGGACCCACACCGACGGACTCCAGAGCAAGGTGGAGGCCGGCCGTGCCCGAGTTCACCGCGACTGCCTGAATGTCGCTCCCGAGAAACCGCGCGAACCCCGATTCGAACTGCTCGGCCACCCGGCCCGTCGTGATCCATCCAGATCTGAGAACGTCGGCGACGCTCCGGATTTCGCTCTCACCAATGTCCGGAACAGCGAACGGCAAGAACCCGGCCGGCCCACCGAGCGAGGCGCCCGTCATTCGAGTCAAGATGCTAGACGGTCTTCACCCGCCACCCGCGCGATCAAAGCTTCTATCTCTCGCACCGCCCGAGTCATCGAGTGCCGCTCCTCAGCCAATGCCCTGGCGTTCCTTCCCATCTCGCGCCGCTGGTCCACCGTGAGGTGTTTCAACTCCACGATCGCCCGCGCGATAGCCTGCCCGTCTTCCGGCTCTACCACTAGTCCGCAGCTCCGCCCGCGAACCGTGCGGGCGATCTCGCTGTCTGCCTTCACGGCACAAAGAACCGGTCGCGCCATTGCGAGGTAGGTGATGAACTTGCTCGGGACCGAACTGGTGCCCATTCCCGCCGCTGTCGGCAGCAGAAGCACGTCAGCGGCCGACTGACACGCTGCAACTTCATCCCTGGGCTGGAACGGCAACAAAAGGAGATTACTGAGAGCGCGCTCCGTCTTGATGGCTTCCAGTTGGGCCTTTACAGCGCCGTCGCCCACGCAGACGACGTAGACGTCGGTTTCGTGCCGAAGACAAGACGCCGCTTCCGCCAGCGATCGCACTCCACTCGCATAGCCCATCGTTCCGGCGAAGAGGCACACAAACGCGCCCGGCGGCAATCCCGCACGCTCTCTCCAACGTCCGCCCTCCCCGCTCGGGCGCAAGCAAGACAGGTCCAACCAATCCCTGACGACCTCAAAGCGATTCTTCGCTATCCCGCGTGTCCGCGACAGATCATCCGCCATGGAGTCGGAGATCGCGATGGTCCTCGCGGCGCGCCGAAGCACTACTCGATCGAGCGCCACTAACCTCCGCGCAATCCAGCTGCCCTCGCGCAAGAATCCAGCCGAGACCAGCGCCTCGGGGTAGACGTCCTTCCTGTAGTTGATGACCGGCATGCCTTTCAGCCTTGCGGCCACCGACGCCAACCATTCGGCGGCAATGGGCCAGGTCTCGAGCAACAGCACGTCACCGCTCTTGGAGAGAAGTAGTGCCGCAGCAGAAGCCAGGCCGAACGTCACGTTCTCCAACAACCGGTTGTACCACTTGCGCCGCTTTCCGAGCAACCACGTCGGGACCATCAACCGCTCGAAGGCCGTTTTTCTCCTCTCGAAGACTCTCCTCCGGTACCCGTCCGCGATTCTTCCCCACGAACGGTTTGGGAAGGGCGTGATGACCAGCACCTGGTGCCCCGACGCCGCCAACGCACTTGCCAGCTCCCCGGCCATGACGGCCGACGGCTCTCGTTCCGGCGGAAAAACCGCACTGACGAAGACTACGCGCACCACGAACTCCGCGAAGCTCGACTCCTAATTCGTGCTTCACACTGCGAGAGCGCGGCGTGCCTCGACCTGTGCTGCTATCCATCGGTAAGTGACCCGCAGCCCATCTTTCAATGGTCTCGTCGGCGCCCACCCAAGTCGCTCTCGAATGAGCCTGTTGTCGGACCTTCGTCCGCGCACTCCTAGCGGCCCGGGGATATGCCGAACGGACAAGCGCTTGCCCGCTATCTCCATCGCCATGCCTGCCAGGTCGTTGATCGATACCATTTCCTCCGAACCAATATTCACCGGCCCGCTGAACTCCGACTCTACCAGCCGCCGAATTCCTTCGAGGCATTCGTCAATGTAGAGAAAAGACCGAGTCTGCAGGCCATCTCCCCACATTTCGATCTCGCCCCCGTCCGGTGCCTCGGCAACCTTCCGACAGATCGCCGCTGGTGCCTTTTCTCGTCCTCCCTCCCAGGTTCCCTCGGGGCCGAAGATGTTGTGGAAGCGGGCAATGTGGACCCTGAGTCCGTAGTTTCGCATGTACGCCATGTAGAGTCGCTCGCTGAAAAGCTTCTCCCAGCCGTACTCGCTGTCGGGCGCCGCGGGGTACGCCGAATCTTCCGCACAGTTCGGATTCTGCGGATCCATTTGGTTGCGTTCCGGATATATGCACGCAGACGACGAATAGAAGATGCGGTGCACGCCCGCAAGCCGTGACGCCTCCAAGACGTTGAGGTTTATGGATGCCGAATTGTGCATGACCGCAGCATCGTGCTCGCCGGTGAAGATGTACCCCGCGCCACCCATGTCCGCGGCAAGCTGGTACACGTCTTCCACACCAGCCACGGCCACCTCTGCAACCCGAGCATCTCGCAGGTCGCCGATCAGGAACTCGTCGGCCATGCTTGGGCAGAATTCGTGCTCTTTCAGGTCTATGCCCCGTACCCAAAACCCCTCGGCCTTCAGTCGTTTGACGAGGTGTCCACCGATGAACCCTCCGGCCCCCGCCACGAGCACTCTCGCCGCCATGCGCCGCCCTCCAATCTTCTACACCGGCTTGGTCACCATTCGTTTCCCAGTTACTCAGCGCTTCGCCGCCCCTGACCTCTTGACCGGGCACGCCGCGAGAACGTCAACCGCGTGATGCCAGCGCGCGCGAACGCGGAACCTTGAACGTGGGCTCGGGATCGAACCACTGCGACAGGATGAGGATGCGCATGAAGGGGCGCAGGACCGGTCTGCTCTTCTACTCCCCTTCGTTCCAGACGTTGCGCCGAACGTAGTCGGTGTAGCTCAGGATTATCCTCACAACCTTTTCCGACACGTTCGGAACGTCGTAGTCGGAAACGACCCGGAGCGTCCGATCGGAGCCCCTGCCCTGGCACTCGAGGATTTCGAGACCCTGCCGTATCCGTTCCCAACCGAGCCCGGTCAGCATTACCGACGCTTCTTCCATTCCCTCCGGGCGCTCGTGAGCGTCGCGGATGTTCAGCGCCGGGAAGTTCAGGATGGAGGACTCCTCCGTGATCGTCCCCGAGTCGGAGAGAACCGCGCGGGCCTCGGCCTGGAGCCTGACGTAATCGCTGAATCCAAGCGGTTTGAGAAGGCGGGCCTGCGACCCGAAGCTGAACCCTCCGGCCTCCAGGCGCTGGCGCGTGCGGGGGTGGGTCGAAACGATTATCGGCAGCCCGTATTCGGCCCCGAGGCGCTGGAGCGCATCGGCAAGCCGCGCGAGCCGCTCCGGGCTGTCGACGTTCTCCTCGCGATGCGCGCTCACGACAAAATAACGCCGGGACTCGAGGCCATGCCGCCTCACGACGTCAGAAGCGTCGATCTTCGGCTTGTAGTGGTGGAGGACCTCGAACATGGGGCTGCCGGTCTTGACGATGCGGTCCGGCGGAAGCCCTTCGCGCAGCAGGTACTCCCGCGAGATCGAACTGTAAGGCAGGTTGATGTCCGCAATGTGGTCGACAATGCGCCGGTTGATCTCCTCGGGAACCCGCTCGTCGAAGCACCGGTTACCGGCTTCCATGTGGAAGACCGGGATCTTCCGGCGCTTGGCCGGAATGGCGGCCAGGCACGAGTTCGTGTCGCCGAGTATCAGGACCGCTTCGGGTGCGACCTGGTCGAGCACCTTGTCGGTCTCGATGATCACGCGGCCGATCGTCTCCGCCGCGTTTCCGCCCGCTGCCCCGAGGTAGTGGTCGGGCGGGCGAATCTCGAGATCTTCGAAGAAGATCTCGTTCAGCTCGTAGTCGTAGTTCTGACGCGTGTGAACGAGGACGTGCTCCGTGTGCCGGTCGAGCGCCGCGACGACCCTCGACAGCCGTATGATCTCGGGCCGGGTCCCAACAACGGTCGCAACGCGCAGTCTATCCATTCAGAACCTCGCTCGCGTGCGTGTCGGGGCTCACCGAATCGAAGGGCTCGCTTGCCCAGAAGAGGACGATCAGGTCCTCCGAACCGACATTCTCGATCGAGTGGGTGCAACCGGGAGGCTCTTCCGGGACTTGGATGGGTAAGTTGGACGCTCACTGGCCGCCGCCTGAGCCAGTAGGAGTGTCGGCCCTGGGTCGGCGGTGTTAGGCGCCTCGCTGGGCTCGGCCGCGCGCCGAACTTCATGAACTCTTTGGCGTGCCACTACATTTTGATGCAGAGACAACCCGACTCTGCAAAAACAGGCCTGTATTCGTCGATCGGCCTACGCTGACCCCGACCTTACTGTAGAAGATGGGTCTAACCTAACCTCCCCAACCCGGCTAGCAGCCACGTCGGGAGCGAGTCGGCCGGCGCACTCTATCAGCGCCAAGCCCTCTGCCGGGCAACGACCGCGGCGAACATCCGTAGCAGTGTGTCTTTGTAGCGCCCTGGGGCTAGCACTTCATTGAAACACCTAGCCGATGCTGCGCACGCGACCTCATAGTTCGCTTCAATCCTGGCGACCGCTTCCCCGAGGTCGCTAACACTCTTCACGACGGCCCCGCATCCGTACACATCGACGAGTGTCTTAAGGCCGTCGACTCCATTGACGATGACGGGCAGTCCGAACTTGAGGTACTGCGCGACCTTGCCGGAGCTCAGGCCCATAGTGTTCAGGTTCGGGTCGTCACTGACATACATCGCCACGCCTGCGTCCGCCGATGCCACAAGGTCATCGAAGAGCCTAGCTGGCAGTGGCGTCATCGAAAACAGCGCCCGGCCCTGCGGGCTCGCCGCACGCACAGCTTCCCAGTACACCGCATCCTGTTCGATAGGCGGTCGGCCACAGTGTACGACGAGCACCCAGTCGTTAGGTAAGTCGCGGGCCGCCGCGACCAACTCCTTGACCATCGCCCATGGCGCGATGGACCCCGCATACAGCAGCACTCGCAGGCCTTCGGCGATGCTGAATCGCTTTCGGAGGTAGTCCGACCGCCTGACGACCGCTTGGCCGTCCGTCGCGTTAGGAAGCACCGTGATACGGTCCAGAGCGACCCCTGAGTCGGCAGACAGAACGGCGGCCCGGGACTCATCCTGGATGATCACGAATGAGACGCGCTGCAAGGCAGCTCTTTCCACCCACTTGAACAGGCGCCAGACCGTTCGTCCGCAGCGCGGCTTGAGGTACAACTCAAGGCTGAAGTAGACAACCGGGACGCGGAACAAGGGCCGCAGGAGCGCCGATACGAGCAGACCCCTCAAACCCGCCGCGACGACGATCGAGTACCGCTCGCGGACTAGGTGTGGCAGCAGCCAACCGGCAAAGGCCGTGCTCACCAGTGCGGCGGATTCCTTGACTCGGCGCTGCTTCCAAGGAAGTGCACGCACGTGGATACTATGGTCGCCGGTAATGGCGTCGGAAGGCGACGGCGCATGCACATTGTCAACCGCGTACACGTCCACCTGATATCCGCCCGAGGCAAGGAGACGGGTGAGCGCCTGCAGTGACGGAGCGGTGCCGAGGTATCCCTCAGGATAGATGATCGCGACTCTTCTGTTCAGGCGGCTCCTCTCCTTTCGCGTTCGCCGCTGGGTTGCTGACCCGGCGGTTCTCGTACGGCCCGGCGTGCGCGGATACTCTGAGATGGCGCGCAAAGGCGACGGTCCCAAGGACGGCCCCCGCCCACAGGTAGGTCTCTTTGATCAGCCATGTCTCTTGGACGAGACCGCGTAGTTGCTGATACGCGAAGCACGCGAAACCGGTGGTGCTCAACAGCATTGGGATCTTCCACGGGACCGTACGACACTCGCGGGCACCCCGTATACCCGCCACGACCACGGACAGGACAAACCCGAAGTACAGCAAGGCCGCCGGGAGACCGTTCTCGGCGGCGAGCTGGAGTAGGTTGTTATGGGGAGTGACCGAGGTCCCCTGCCACCCCAACTGGTTCACCTCTACGAACCGGCCGCTGCCAATCCCGGTAAACGGATGCCGCAGCGCCAGCTCCCACAGGTATGCATAGATCTCGGATCTCCCCTCGCGGCCAATGGACACGTCCGCCATCTTGCCCGAGAAGGCTTCGCTCAGGTCCGTCACGAGCGTCGGATTCCGGGAGACAACAATCATACCGGCCGCGCACACAGCGGCGGCGATCAGCACCCGGTACCTCCGGCCGTTCAAGAGCAAGAACACGGCGACTACGGCCGCGTAGCCGACGATTGCACTTAGGGCGAACAGTCGAAACAGCAGGCCGATGTTCATTACAATGAACACCGCCGCGAGTCCGCGCTCAACTGCGCGGCGGGAGGCGAGCCAGACGTAGAGCAGCCAAGCGAACTGCTGGCCAGTGAAAATCGCCAATTCCGTGGAGCGAAGGCCTCCCCGGATCTCCAGTTTCCATAGGAGCCCGGTGTACCGATCCGCGGCGCGGCCGACCAGTTCGGACCCCCACAGGGCGATCATCCATACGCCGACAATTGCCAGAATGATCCCGGGCAGCGACCTGTACATGCCTCCCAGATACCGCTCGAACAGCCGCGACGCGGCCACCAGGTACAACACCAGCGACGCGGCGGTGATTACCCCCCGTGGGCCCACCCCATGCACCAGATTGCCGACCACAACCCAGATGCAGCAGGCAGCCAGCAGGTAGACCGGCAGTCTAAGGTCAACCGCGGCCGGCACGGAGCCTCTTGTCCGTCTACCTCCCGTGATGTAGAAGGCGCCAACGAGGAAGGCCGACCCACCCCAGAATTCCGGAGAAAAGGCAACCGGCTCGCGCTCGTCGCGCCAGAGCGACACGATTAGGTAGTTAAATTGGGAAGCGGCGAGGGCAATGGCTAACAGGATCTGGGCAATCCGGCTGTCTCGCCGCCACCTGCGAACAAGCCACGCGCCGTCCGCTCGCTTCATGTCCTTGGGTGACTGCGGTGACCTGCGGCGGGAGGGTGCCGGTGGCGCAGCGACGGCGGCAGCAGGGCAGCGGTAACGAAGGCTCGTCGCGGCGCCATCTCAGTAGTAGGCCTTTGCCGTGATGTGGCGGCGCAGCTCAGAATTCTGGACAATTCGCAGCGCCTGTCCGGCGAGCGACGCGTTGTACGCCGCTTGAGCGCGGTGCCAGACCGAATCCGAGCCCGCTTTGCGCGCCCGGACGGAGTGAACCGTGGCGCGGCCGGCTGCAATTAGCGCCACCACGGCCATTGTCGCGACGCCCTGCGACCGCCGGTACAAGGTGTACGCGCGGCTTATTCCTTCCCTACGAAGGCGGGAAACGAAGTATTTCTCCTGCAATCGCTCAACCGCCAGCCAATGCTCGACGACTACCGAGCCGTCATAGACCACTGAGTACCCTTTTGCGCGAACCTTATCCATGAGCCCGCACTCCCCATCCCCTCGCATTCGAGCGGCTTCCTCGGGCATTCCATCGGGATTGAAACCGCCGACTTCGCGGAGGATCGAATGCCGCACAGCCATGTTACATCCGTACACGTAATGGCCGTCCGGCAGGAGAATGCGCCCTTCCCCGAGGTCCAGCAGGCTCAGTGCCGGACAGTTCGCAACCGTTCCGAACCGTCTCAACCAGATCGGGACTTCGCCCTCAAACCGCCCGATCGTTTTGCCTCCGGCGACTCCCACACGGGGGGACTCGAAGCAGGCGAGGATGCGTGCGGCCCAATCCGGTGAGACAATCGAGTCATCGTCGATATAACCTAGTATCTCTGCGGCCGCCGCCCTGGCCCCTGCGTGCCGGGCATGGTGCAAACCCGGCCGCTCCTCTCTAACGAACACAACACGGGGGCCGCCAGAACACTCCCTGGGGATGACCGAAGGATCCAATCGGAATCTGCCGTTGTCGACGACTATGATCTCGAACCGTTCAGGGGGAAACACTTGCCCAAGCAGCGATTCGACCGCCCGGCCGAGAATCGCCTGGTGGGTCGCGGTGGGAACGATGACTGAGAGATCCACGGGCCGTTGGCACGCGGGTTCTACAGCTGTTGCTCGGGCGCGCGGAAGCACCGTGCACTTCGCACGACCACCTCTCGCCGAACGCGCTCGGCCGCGCCTTCCGCTGGCTGCTCGAACATGCGCGTTCTGAGGGCGCGCCTGGCGCCCTCGTATTCGTCCCTCACCGGAACCTTTAGCGTTCGAAAGATCTCGGCTACCTGCTCCCATGTGTTCACCCGCCGACCCGGCGTCGTCGTCTCGTAATCGAAGTAGAACTGTCGCTCTCGCGACTGGTATTCCTCGAGATCCTCGCACATGAAGACGATCGGACGGTCTAGCAGGAGGAAGTCAAAGAACACCGACGAGTAGTCTGTCAGAAGTAGGTCGACTCCACCGAGGAACGTGTACAGGTCCGCTTCTCGTGGAACGCAGACAATGTTCTGACAAACGCCGACCTCACCCGGAGACCAGTCGGTGTTGAGGTGGGGCTTCACGACCAACAACCCTCCAGAGGACCTCGCCGCCGCGTCGAGCATGCGGAAGGGTGCGCTGACGAAACTGGAAGTGATCGCTTCGGACCGGAAGGTGGGGACGTAGGCGGCCACCCATCCTCCCTCCCGCCTCGTCGCTTCGATACGCACCAAAGCCGCCGCTTCCGCCTCGTTCAGCGTGGGAGAGGTCCGAACCAAGCCCTCCGTTCTTGGGAGCCCGGTGATCGCGACCCTGTCGGACGGGACGCTAAATGCCTTCGCGAGAATCGCCGCAACTTCGTGCGAGGTTGCCGTAATGAGATGCGGAGCTGTCACTCGTCCGGGTGATACCGCGCGGGCCAGTGTGCGGCTGAGCCACGAGCCATACCGCATGCGGTACTCGATGTCCTGTGTCTTGACTGAATCCCACTGGATCCGCTTGAGCGGAATGCCGTGCCAAAGGTTTACTTTCAGCGCTCCGCGGCTCAACCAGAAGCACACATCGGAGACGTACCAGTTGTAGAGGTATACGCCGGCTCTCACGCATACCCACATGCCTGCAAGGCTGTAAAGCCACTTCGCAGGCAGGCCTTGGGCCCTCAACCATTCGACCAACGTGCGATCGCGGGATATCCAGATGGCGCGCACCCCCCCAACCTGCTGGCAGTGCAGATACAGCCATTTGGTGTTCTCGGCAAATCCCCTCCCGTTCAGGGTCCCGAACGCCCAGAGGTTCGGATCCCGGGGCACCCACGAGACCAGCGGCACCAGCACGCCGAGAAGGGCGTGGAGCGACAGTTTCGCCGCGATCCGCGCCACGAGGGCGATCTTACCCATTACTGCCTTCCTGACGCGCTCGCGCGTCTCGGCGTTTTAACGCAGCGACCGCCGCCAAGAGGCGAGCCCCATGCCCCTGTCCGCGCGATTCCATACACGCGGATCGCAAAGATCGTTCCCTCCGTCAGCAGAATCACCGCGACCAGCGAGTTCACTGTTAGGCCGCGCAACGCGTACAGCACGCCTACGCTGGTGGTCTGCACGACCGCGCCGATCATCACGCTTCCGTTTGCGTATCCCGAGTGACCGAGAGCGGCAAGTAGCGGGTAACCGACGAGCCGGGATGGCACCGTAATCAGTAGCACGAAGCAGAATATACGCACTGGGACCACTGCACCGTCAAAGCCCGGCCCCATAAAGACCCTCACGACCGGCTCGGCTGCCGCCCACAGCACCGTTGCGGCCACGGTCGTCGCGGCGGTGGTAAACGCCGTGGCCCGCCTGTGGAGCACCAGGTTGCGCGTCCTCGATATCAACGGGTAAAGGCTCGTCGAGACTGGCTGACTTAGCTGCGAGATTGCAGTGTAGAGGCGCTCAGCACCGGCGTAGCAGGCGACCGCGTTGGCCGTGCTGGTGAGGCCGAGGAGAAAGGCATTGAGTGTCGTGTACGTCATGACGCTCGCCCGTGACAGGAAGAAGGGAGTAGACTTGAAGAGAATCGCCTTCATCTCACGCGGCGTGGGCCGCTCAATGCCAATGCGCTGCAGCGAACGCGCCATCAGCCCCGCCCCCACTAGCATGACGGCGCAGCCGTTTGTCAAGGCCGCGACGACGTAGTCCGAGCGCGTGCGCACCAAGAGAAGCACTGCAAGAGTGTACAGACCGCGCGAGACAACACCGAGTACCAGGACAGCTCGCATACGTTCCAGTCCGACCAGCAGCCACTCCGGGCTCACCGCCGCTGCGACCACACTTGTGAAGGCCGCCCAGAACAGGGCCTGCTCGCTCGCGACACGCCCGGACAGCGTCGTGGCACAGAGCAGGACCAGTGCGGCCGTCAGAACCAAAAGCGCTTTCGCCGCCAGCACGTTGCTTACGACCAACCGCAGTCTTGCACGGTCGTGCCGCACACGCGCCACTTCGGCGGTAGCGGAGTACTGAAAGCCGTACTCCACTACCAGTACCAAGGAGCTGGCGAGAGATTGCGCAAACGCGAGCCGACCGAACGCATCCGCCCTTAGGACGCGGAAAAGGTACGGAACTGTCACGAGCGGCAAGACGTAGTTGGCAGCCTGCAACGTGCCCAGCGCCCAGACGCTCCGCAGAAAGCGACTGCCGTCTCCCTGAGTCTTCCGGCGAGGAGGTGGCCGCATGTCCGCACACAGCTGCGGGGAACGGTCCGCCGGTGGCGCTTCATGCACCGAGTCGCTCGACCGTCGATGACGTGCCTCTTGTGCGCGGTCCACCGGGCGACGAGTGGCCCGCGGCACAATGCTCAAGTCGGAAACCGAACGGCGCTGGAGGGCAACGCTGCCACACACCACACCGCGCAAGACCTGTGTCTATTGCCGTCAAGAAGAGGAGCGGAATCGGGTCAAAGCGGGGTGTGTCTCGCCCAGGCCACCGACAGGTCTGATTTGATCTGGCTCGTCGATATCTCCGGCGTGCGGGGAAGGTACACGACCTCGCACAGGTCACGCAAGTCGTCGAAGCGTCCGCGCCAGTCGTCTCCCATGACAAGGACCGTAGCTCCGTATTTCAACACGTCAGCGCGCTTCTGCTCCCAGCATACTTCAGGCATAACCAAGTCGACGTACCGAATAGCCTCGAGAAGGAGTTTCCGCGACGCGTACGAGAAGTAGCACTTCTTACCCTTCTCGGCGCTGAACTGGTCGGTCGAGAGCCCTACAACCAGTCTGTCACCCAGCTGTCGAGCCCGCCTGAGGATGTTTATGTGTCCGTAGTGGAGCAGATCAAACGTGCCGTATGTCAGGACGGTCTTCATTCTCCAGTTGCCTTTTGAAGACGGTCGGGATTCTAGAAGGCGTTCGTTTCCCGTCGCACTGGGCGCGCGAGGCTGTCTGTCTCCGCCTCTCTTACAAGGGCACCCGACCTCGGAGGCCCCAGCCAATGCACCCGATTGGGCCGAGAATCGGGCACAAACATCAGTCTTCCTCGAACCGCGTCTTGTCGCTGTCTCCGGTGTAGGGCCCCTGCTTGACTTCGACCATCGTGGTGTCTTCCATCATGCGGAACGCGTGACCGCCCCCGCACAGCAGAATAATGTCGCCGGCGCCGAGCTCAATGCGCCTCACAACCTTTCTCTTGGAGTTGAAAAGGGTCACCTCGACCAACCCCGTGCGGACGAAAAGCACTTCCTGGGTGTACAGAACCTGGCGAGACACGGGGTTGTGCACGTGCGGATCCAGCTTCTTGCCTTTGGGATGCCGCATCACGGCCAGCTGCTGTGAGAAGGCGGGCGGCGTGAAGAAGTGTAGTCCGGGCTCATCAAAAGCAGCCCGCACCACTAGAGCGATGGGTTCGAGCCCGTCCACGATGGTCTCGACCGGTGCGCGCTGCCTCGGGCTTACAGCCTCATCTTCCATCATTGCCCTTCCCTCTCAACTCAGGACACGTCTCACCGCCGCGATCACGTGATCGATCTGCGCGTCGGTGATCGCCTGGCCGCTCGGGAGGTACAGCCCTCGCCTGTAGATGCGCTCCGTCGTCGGTAGCGTCGTGCCGCTCACGAGCCCAAGGCGCTTGTAGATCGGTTGCTCGTGCATGCCCTTGAAGAACGGCCGAGTGTCTACTCCTTCAGAACGGAGACGGTCAGCGAACTCCCGCGCGTCGTACGGAACGCAATCACGCAGAATAACCCCATACATCCAGACGGTCGACTTGGCCCACGGCCTCTCAACGGGAGTCTGTAGAGGCAAGCCCCTTAGCCCCCTGTCATACCTCTCCGCCATCGCGATCTTTCTCGCTATTACCCGGTCGACCTGCTCCAATTGTGCGCAGCCGATAGCGGCCTGAAGGTTGGTCATCCGGTAATTCCACCCGCGGTCCTCGTGAGCGAATCGCTCCAAAGCCCCGAAGCATAGGTTCCGCCTCGACTTGAGCGTGCGGTACATGTCCTCATCGTCGGTCAGTACCATGCCTCCCTCTCCGCACGTGATGATCTTGTTTGCGTAGAATGAGAAGCACGACAGATCGCCAAAACTCCCGCAGCGCCGCCACCGACCTCCAACTAGGCACTCGGCGCCATGGGCCTCGGCAGCGTCCTCGATCAGGCGCACACGGGCATCGGCGCACACCTCAAGGAGAGCTTGCATATTCACGGGATGTCCGTAGATATGGACCGCCATCACGGCACTCGTGTTCGGTGTGATCCTCCGGCGAACGTCTTCGACGTCCAAGCAATAGGTGTCTGGGTCACATTCGGCCAACACAGGCGTCAGACCGTTGCGAAGCACAGCCTCAAGGCAACTAACGATCGTGAAAGACGGAAGAATCACAGCACTTCCCGGGCGAAGACCGAGGGCCGAGACGGCAAGGTCGAGGGCTGCGCTTCCGCTGCTAACGGCCACGCCAAACTTGCGTCCGCAGTAAGCCGCCCATTCACGCTCGAAACGGTCGATGTACTGACCAGCCGAGGATATCCACCCGGTCTTCACGCAGTCGAGCAGGTACTCAGCCTCGCGGCCGCACAGCAAGGGCTCGTTGACTGGAATCAAGCGAGTATCTCCTTCCTTAATCTATCTAAGGCACTTGGGCGTGCGGCAAACAGGCGGTGGCCGTCCTTACTCCGTCCTTAGTATCGTGGAGAGCGGCACAAGAACGGCGGTGCCTATGCATCCCTCCTGTCCGCACTGACCTCGTCCTACGTAGTAGCGCCCTTCGCTGAGTGCGGCCAAGCCCAAGGCGGCGTCGAATCGGAACCGCGCGATGTCCGCATAAGAGGGGTGGACGCGGAGGAGAGTACCGCCGTAGCAACCGAGCCACCAGTGGCCGTCCCCGAACGTCGCGGTCTGTACGCCGAGCTGCGTGTACCCCGGTATCGTTATCGCTCTGCTCAGTTCAAATGAAGGGCCATATTCGTAGACCACGTTCGCCGTTTCGTCCGAGGGCAAGCCACCAACGACCAAGAACTGGCTGCCGTGCGAGGCGATTCCACCTGCCCCGAATATGACGTCCGGTAGCGGTATCCGATTCTTGAGCGCGAGCGAATTCGCATCGTAGATGTAGACCCAGGAATCAGCACCTGTCGGAGCGCTGTCTTTGCCCAAGTTTGTCGCGACAAAGAGCTCGCGGTCGCGGAAGACCAAGTCGCCGTGGTGAAACGGCACCTGAACCCTTTCGAGGATGGCACCAGTAAGGTCGGTCTTAACGAGCACGTCGGTGAAGGACCAGTATACGTGCCCAAGGCCGTCAACTTCGATCCCTTGAAGGTGGTTCTTATACATGCCTTCACAGCGAATACTGTCGGGATAGGCGAGCGGAGGCACGGGCGCTTGCGGAGGTGCGGCCGGGTTTGGAGCGGTGGGTGGCCTCCCAGCACAGGTCCACGTCGCGGCTACAACAAGCAGGAGCGTACCGAATTGCGAAGAATGGGGTACAAGTGACCGTGTGAAGAGGGAGGCCCACGACGGGCTGCGGAACGGAAGGTGGACGCCAATTGGATCAGGTAGCGGCCACCGCCAGGGGCGCAACCATTTGAGCGGCGGATTCAGCAGGTCTTCAATCAAGGCACCCTCCGGGGACGCATCACTCGCGGCCGCGCGTCATTCACTTCTGGGGACTGCCCAACCCACAGGCCCTCGGTCCTCGGTCCCGATGGCTGACGCAATGGAGTGGGGGCGGCCTGTCCGCTGCAGCGGACAGGCTGTGCCGGGTTGAAAGCAGTCGGGTCCCGTCAAGACTTGGGCTGATTCGGCAGTCGATTCGCACGCAAGACAAAGCACGCGCCCCACGTGTTCTCACCCAGGGGAGCGCCAGTCAGCCACTCCTCCGCGTGCTCGACGTGGAAGGCGGACATTGTAGCCAGGAGCTCGATTTCGGGCCAGAACAGGTATCGCATGGCGTGGGTCTCGCGGGAATTGCTTGTGTCGCCAGATCTCAGGTCGCGAACGAGCAGCTGATAGTTGACTTCAACTACGCAGACATTTGGGTGCATAGTGGGTTCGGCGGTCCGAACAAGCTCCACAGCTTCGTTAGCCATTCGCTTTACGCGGACAGTGGGCCGATCGGTAAGAACCGCAGGGCCGTACCACACGTCAAAAAGAAACACACCGTCCTCGATCAGATGTGCGCGGGCCGTGTTGAACGCGTTGACCAAGTCGTCGTTTGTAGTCTGATAGGAGATGACGTGAAACAGAGAAACTGCCGCATCATAGATACCAGGTAATCGTGCAGTACGGATATCTCCCAGAGAAAACCTTGGAACCTCCGGGCCCACGCACTTGCTGTGTTCCTGTAGGACCAGGCGTTCAGCGGAAGCGAGCATACCGGGGCTTCGCTCGATTCCGTGTACCTGATAGCCGCGCTTTGCCAAGTGCCAAGCGTGCCTGCCGGTCCCAGAACCCAGTTCGATGATCGTTCGCGCGTTGGGCTTGAACCTCTGAAGCAGTTGGTCGACATATTGGGCTTCGCGCGCGTAATCCTTGTCGAAGTACAGCAAGTCATAGTACCGCGCGTACTCAGCAAAGGTCCGAGACTCGCCCACGCGCAACCTCCTCAAAGAAACCGGGGGGAAACACTTGCGTTAGCCTGCTGGCGGCTCCCGCAATGGGGGCAAGTGGCGGAGTGGCTCGCCGGCGGCCGAAGGGCCGACGGACTGTCTGAGGCCTCGCCGGGGGGCGGAGAGGAAGAGAAGGCTATGTGTCTGTCGGGAGCCGTGACCGTCGCATGAGCGAAGGACGGCGGGCTTTCCTTCAGGCGTTCGACAACTGCAGTTGGCTGATTCGCAAGCGCCGCCTGCTGCAGCCGTTCCACTGTCCGCGCCACGGCCGCTGCTTCGGGCACACCGTTTCGCCGCACCCGCAGGATCTTTTCTACCGACAGGCGCTCCGCACTCTCCGCCACGCCAACCAAGTCCTCCGACAGCTTCTCGCCTGGACGCAGGCCCGTGAACGAGATCGAGATCTCCTCGTCCGGCACGTACCCCGAAAGCCGGATCATCGTCCGGGCAAGGTCCAAGAGCTTGATCTGCTCGCCCATGTCGAGAACGAACACCTCGCCCCCCTCCGCAAGGGCCGCCGCGTGGAGCACGAGCTGCACCGCCTCCGGAATGAGCATGAAGTACCGCTTCACCTCCGGGTGTGTGACGGTCACCGGGCCGCCGGCAGCAATCTGCGCCTGGAAGGTCGGAACGACGCTGCCGCTGCTCCCGAGGACGTTACCGAACCGGACGGCCGTGAAACATGTCCCCTGCGAGCCGTTTCCGTCCTGAAGCGCCTGCACGATCGTCTCGCAGACGCGCTTGGTCGCACCCATCACGCTCGTCGGGTTGACCGCCTTGTCGGTCGAAATCAGAACGAACCGCTTCACACCCGCGCGGGCCGCAACGCGCGCCAGAACCCACGTCCCCCCCACGTTGTTCTTCACCGCCTCGCAAGGGTTCATCTCCATGAGAGGCACGTGCTTGTGCGCCGCGGCGTGGAAGATGAGCGCCGGCCGGTGGTGGCCGATGACCTCGCTCACCCGGTTCCAGTCCGTCACGTCGCCGATGAGCGGCACGACCGCATCGCCGCCGCCCGCGGCCAGAAGCTCGTTCGAGATCGCAAAGAGCGAGTTCTCGTGGCGCTCGAATAGAAGCAGGCGCTTCGGCTTGAACGCCAGGAGCTGGCGGCAGAGCTCGGAACCGATCGAGCCGCCGGCCCCGGTCACCATCACCACCTCGCCCTCGACCAGCGACCGCACCGGCTCCGGATCGAGGCCGACCGGCGCGCGCGGGAGAAGGTCCTCGATCTTCAGGCTCCGGATCTGGCTGACGCTGACCCTGCCGTCGAGAACGTCCCGGAGGTTGGGAAGCGTCTTGATCGGAACCTTGAAGGGCTCGAGCGCGCGCACGATGGAGCGGACAGCCGCCGGCTCGGCCGACGGTATGGCAACGAGAATCTCGTCGGGCTTCTCGCGCTGGAGAATCGCGGGCAGATCTTCCCGCGTGCCGAGCACCGGGAGGCCATGTATGCGCCGCCCGACCTTCGCCCTGTCGTCGTCCACGAAGCCGACGGGGTCGTAGCGGTAGTAATCGCGGTGGCGGATGTCGCGCGCGATCATCTCGCCGGCATCCCCCGCCCCGTAGATGAGGAGGCGCCGGCCGCAGTCGATGCGGCCAAGCTCCCGGTAGACGCGCCGGAGGAGGCGGACGCCGCCCATGGAGCTGATGAGGAGGATGGCGTCGATGATGTAGACCGAGCGCGGGTACGCGGTGACGCCCATGCCCCACCGGACCAGCAGGTAGAAAACAGCGGAACTCGCGGAAACCCCCGCGATGATGTCGCGAAGGTCCGAAACGCTGGTGTAGCGCCAGAGGCCCTGGTAGAGGCGGAACGGAACGAACGTTCCCGCGCGAATCAGGAACAGGAGGGGAAGATAGCGGAGCGAAACCTCGGCCATCGAGGCCGGGACGGCGAAGTCGAAGCGAAGCTGGAAGGCGAGCTGGTTCGCGAGGAGAATCAGCAGGAAGTGGACGAGGACGACGTAGAGGCGCCGGTAGCGAAGGACGGCGTCGAGAAGGCGCTTGCGGGTGCAGCCGTTGCCGGTCTGGTCGGGTGAAGGATCAGGCATGTCGGTATCCCCTGGCCAGGAAACCAACGACTACCGTAGAGCTATGAACCTGTAGCAGAATTGATACGTGCGCGGAACCGTTCGCGGTCGGGTGGCGGCCGCTGTCCTCGCCGGTGGGGCCGTCTTCACCGCCTTCGGCCCGCCTGGAGACTTCCTGCTCGCGGCGTTCTGGGGGACGCTCGCCGTTATCCTGATCGTGCTCGACCTGGCTGCGGGGCGGCGAGGCCGGCCGGAGCCGCGCTGAAGCCCCGCGCTACGCGGTTCTCAGAACCACCTCTCGGGGACGTTGATTGTGTCGCCGGGCTGGACGACGTCGTCCAGCTTGACGCCGATCTCGGTCATCTTGCCGCCCACCCTGCGCCGGATCTTGATCCTGCCGAGCGCCGCGCGCTGGGTCGTGCCGCCGGCCAGCGAGAGCGCCTGGAGCACCGTCGTCCCCTTCTGGATGGGATACTCCCCCGGCCTGGCAACCTGGCCGAAGACGAAAACCGTCTCGGCCCGCGGAACGTAGATCGTGTCGCCGTCTCTGAGGGCGAAGTTCCCCTCGAGCTTGCCCGACTGGAGCTCCTTCAGATCGACGGTGATGACGTCGGTCGCGTCCTTCTCGCCCGGGAGGACCGGCGCCTCGCCGTTGCGGCCCGCCGGCCGCCGCACCACCAGCACCTCGCCGCTCGCCGTCGGCATCGCCGAGCCCGCGCGGGCAATCGCCTCGATGAGCGTCATGTCGCCCGTGAGAGGCATCGGGCCCGGACTGCGCACCTCGCCGACGACGAAGATCCGCTGGCTGTGGTACTGCTCGACCGCGACGCTCACCTGCGGGTTCTTCAGGTAGTCGGGAGAGAGCCGCTTCTTGAGCTCGGCCTCGAGCTCGCGGAGAGTGAGGCCGCCCGCCTTCACCCGGCCGATCATCGGGAACGTGAAGCTGCCGTCGGCCTCGACCGTGTACTTGCCGGTGATGTCGGGCTGGTCCCAGACGGTGATGAGAAGGACGTCCTGGGGACCGATGACGTACGACCCGGCCTGCGCCTGGGCAGGGCCGAGCCATGGCCCGGCGCCCGCAGCCGAAACCGGAGAAGCGGCGAGCGCGGTTGCGATCAGGACGAACGTCAGGAGCCTTGCCATTTCAGAAACCGTAGGTGACAACCATTCCGGCGCGCAAGCCTTCGTAGGTGCGCGTGTCGATGTCCGACCGGCGGCGGTACTGGTTCACGTCGAGCCCGACGCGCGTTCCCGAGCTGAACCGGTAGCCGACGCCGCCGCCGTAGGTCTCCACTCGGTCGACGCGGCCGTCGGGGCGCGGGGCGCCCGGCACGAAGGCGGGCGACGCGGCCCCGCGGTCCCTGTAGGCCAGGCGCTGCTGCCCGGCCCGCGCCACCACGTCCCAGCCCCCTACGATGCGCCGGGTGATGGAGCCCTCGTAGCCGGTGCGCACGTAGTAGGGCTGCGAGATCTCGAACGAGTACTCGATGTCCCTGAAGAAGCCCGCGTCGAAGCGCGTGTCGCCGAGAAGCGTGTAGCCGAGCTTCAGCTGGCCGACGAAGCCCGAGAAGTCCGGGATGCTCTCGTCCTGCATGTCGAGCCGCCGGAAGCCGAGGCGCACCGTGCCGCTCACGAGCGCGAAGGTGTCGAAGTCGAACCCCGGCATCACGCGGACGCTGTCCGCGTCGCGCTCGGGGGAGGAAACGAAGCGCTCCTTGCTGGCGTCCGCGTCCAAGACGAGCGTGGTCAGGGGCGTCAGGCGGAAGCGCAGGGTCGCCTTCGCGACGTCCGTGTCGCGGTCGAGGACCTCCGAGAGGTAGGTGCCCATGAAGAGCGCATCGCCGGCGAAGCGGGTCTTGGTCCTCCGGACGGAGAGGTCGACGGACGTCTTCGGGGAGAGGCGAAGCTCGAAGCCGGCGAACCGGCCGTTCTCCTTGTAGCGCGCGCGGGCGTCGATCTCGAAGCCGGGGCGCGCGTTGGTGTCGGCGCCCGCAATGCCGACGTAGGGCATGATGCGGGCGAGCGGGAGCTCGAAGGCGACGTCGCCCTTGGCGGTGAGGCCGCGCTGGCTCGCCCACTCGTGGAAGTAGAGGTACTCGAGCGTGCCGTGGCCGTGCAGGCGCGCGCGGCCGAGCCTGAACCAGGCCTCGGTCTGGGGGCCTGCGGCGAAGGTGAAGTCGCGCTTGGGGTCCTCCCACTCGTTGAAGACGTTGGTGTCGACGCCGAGCGTGGAGATCGAGAGCGTGGGGGTCATGGCCAGCGGCCCGAACCGGAAGCGGGCGTCCTCGAAGGGGTCGCGCTCGCGCTCCTGCGCGGCGGCGGCGGCAGGCAGAGCCAGGGCGGCGACGAGGGCGAGGACAACGATGAGGAGGTGACGCATGCTACGGGTCATTCTCGGGCTACGCGCTGCCAAGGCTGCCAGTCGACGCGATCCAGCCGTGCGCGCCTGTCGGCTATCGGCACCGACCACTGGTTCTCCGTGCCCGGTCGCTGCGCCGGCAGAACTTCCTCGCTCCTTCGGGCCC
>JBHGBL010000026.1:0-33322 GCA_041947015.1 Vicinamibacterales bacterium | reverse complement strand
TCGGTCGGCTTGCTCCAGGGCCCGTCGCCCCAGTGGCCGGCCGCCGGCCCGACAGGCGCGCCCTACCCACGCCAGACCCTGAAGCGTCTACTGTCCGCTTTGCGTGTAGACGACGATGAGCAGGACGATCAGCGCGACGAGGACGGCAAAGGCGACCTTCCAGGGGCTCTTCGGGTAGCGGCCCGCGATCTTGCCTGTGACGCCGTTTGCCACCACCTGGTACGCCTTCGCGCCGTAGGTGTAGGTGAGGAGCCAGACCGGCACGAGGATGTGCTTGAAGGTTTCCGACGAGTACTGCGGGTAGATGCGGAGATTGCGGTGCGTGTCGCCCGGCACCTGCGCCGCGCACAGCGCCCTCAGCTTGGAGTGCATGGCATCTCGAGACTGCTTGACGGCATCCACCAGAACGACCTGGTAGTGCTCGACGACGTGGCCCGAGAGGTAGCCGGTGTCGTAGGGCACGAGGTCCGAGGTCGGGAACGGCTCCACCCCTTTCAGCAGATCGACGTCGATACCCTTTGTCCCCGGCACCGGCTCGTCGTCGAAGAAGTGATCGACGACGCCGGCTGCGTGCTCCCAGCGGACCTTGCGTACCTGCCGCACCGCCGGCCGCCCGTTCTTGTCGCGGTACGACTCGGTGACGTAGTAGTAGTAGCCGGCTTCCGCCTCCCACGGGCAGCGGACCTGCGCGTCGAAGGTCCAGTACGGGATGTAGAGGCCCTTGACGCGGTCGACCAGCGCACGCTTCTTCAACGCGTTCGGCGCGAACCAGCGGCCGGCGTACCACTGGCGCATGCTCTCGCGGACCTGCGATTCGGGCACCTTGAAGGGCAGGAGGCTCTGGGGCCTGATCGGGGACTTGATCTCCTCGTAGGCTACCAGGGCGGGAGATCCGCAGAACTCGCAGTTCTGGCCCACGCGCTCCGGGTCGTAGACCATGACTGCCCTGCAGCTCTGGCACTGGACGCTCCTTTTCTCGGCCCGCCACCCGCGCGCCGATTCAGGCATCTCGCGAAGGGCCGCGACGAGATCGATCTCCACGATCTTGCCGGTGTCGGTGTCGAACTCGTAGGGCGACTCGGTGCCGCAGAAGGGACACACGAGCCTCTGCTTGCCGGGGTTCCACTCGGCCTGCGCGCCGCAGGCCGGGCAGGCGTGCTTCTGGATGGCGGAGATCTCGGGCATGGGCGGTCGGCGATCAGCTATCAGCTTTCAGCTATCAGCTTTCAGCGAACAGCCATCAGCGTTCTGCTTTCAGCTACAGGCGGCGGCGCGATACCTCCTAGCTGGCCAGATACTGGTCCAGAGCCGCCTTCGTGATCCGGTAGCTCTGGCCGATCTTCTTCGCCTTGAGCTCGCCCGATTCGATGACGGCCATGACGTCGGCGTCCGACACGTTGAGGACGCGCGCGACGTCGGAAGGCGTGAGGAGTTCGACCGTCGGCGCGGCCGTTGCCGCCTCGGCCGCCCCCTTTGCCGCTGCTGCACCGGCCTGCGCGGGCGTCATCCCCTGCTGCATCATCTGCTGGGCGATGCCGAAGCCCACGGCGAGCTCCGCCGCGGTTCCGGCGCCGCCCGCCCCGCCGCCCGCTTCCAGCCCTTTCGCCATCTGGTACTTCACGAAATCGTTCATGTTGCCGATGGCGCTCATGCTGGATCGCTTGTCGATGGCCTGCTCCACCTCGGGCGGCACCGATACGTTCTCAACGATGAAGCTGGAGATCTCGAGGCCGTACTTCGCGCCGACGATCGGGTTGATGAGCGGCAGGAGCGCTTCACCGAGCTCCACGTACCTGGTGGCGACATCGAGGACCGGCACGTGCGACGAGGCCAGCGCATCGCTGAAGACGCTGACGATGCGTGACCGCATCGTGTCGGCGAACTCGTCGAGCCGGAAGTTCTGGTCCGAGCCGGCAACCTCCTTCAGGAACAGCTTCGGCTCGATGATCTTGAAGTCGTAGGTCCCGAACGCGCGCAGCCGGACGATGCCGAAGTCGTCGTCGCGGACCATCAGGGGGTTGGCTGTGCCCCACTTGTTGCCGGTGAAGAGGCGGGTGACGAGGAAGTAGACGTCGGCCTTGAAAGGCGACTCGAAGCCGTAGCGCCACGACTTCAGGCGCGTGAGGACGGGGATGTTCTCCGTCGTCAGCGTGTGCTTGCCGGGGCCGAAGGTGTCGCCGAACTGGCCGAGGTACATGAACTGGACGACCTGTGATTCGCGCACTATGAGCTGGGCGCCCCGCTTGATCGCCTTGTCCTGGTCCGGGAACCTGTAGGACAGGGTGTCGCGCGAGTCGTCTGTCCACTCGATGATTTCGATGAGCTCGCCCTTGATGAAATCGAAGACGCCCATGTCTGCCTCCATTGGCGATCAGCGATCAGCTATCAGCGGTCAGCTTTCAGCTTTCACCTTTCTGCTTTCTGCGTTCTGCCTTTAGCTTTCAGCTGATCTCCCCAGGAACCCCTTGATCCTGCCCATGAGAGTCGGCCTGCCCCAGGCCGGGTCCGCGAGCGCATCGAGGCACTCCATCATCGAGGCGTAGACGCGGATGCCCATGCGGCGCGCGTTCTGCACGATCGGCGAGGCCGCTTCGCCCCTCCAGATGAGCACGGACCTGGCCTTGCTGTCCACGATGACGTCGAGGCTGTTCTCCGGGCGGTCGTCGATGACGACGTCGAGGTCGAGCGCGGCTGCGACGCGCCCGCGCGAGCCCCGGATGACGAAGACGCTGGGCCGGGCGAAGCCGTGGCGCTCGAGCCAGCGCTGCGTCTGAACCTGGCAGGTGTCCCCGGCGGTCGACGGCCGCTGGGTGATGAAGATGACCTCCCAGCGCAGCCTTTCGGCCAGAACCGCGAGCCTGGCCACGGCCCCCGGCTCGATTTCGTCGAGCGTCTCCCAGAAGTTGGGCCGGGCGCGCAGTTCACGCCACAGTCTGGTCTGCTGGCTGTCGCTCAGCGAGCGGCCAGCGGGGATTGCGGAATCGCCAAAGGCTTCGGCCGCGCCGGTCGATTCGGCAGGCTCACCAGGCTGCGCCGCCGTTCCGCCATCGGCTGGCGCGCCGCCAGCGCGTTCGCTGGCTTCGGACTCGTCGGAG
This sequence comes from Vicinamibacterales bacterium, assembly GCA_041947015.1. Lineage (GTDB taxonomy): Bacteria > Acidobacteriota > Vicinamibacteria > Vicinamibacterales > Fen-181 > JBHGBL01. The sequence continues at coordinate 30,227 of JBHGBL010000026.1, read as the reverse complement.
CTTCGGTCGCCCGAGTCGCGCAGAAGAGGGTTCTCGCCGGCGGCGCCGCCTGTCTCCTCATCGACCGCGGCGCTGACTCGAGGCATCGGCCGCTTCAGGGCTTCGACCAACGCTGCCTCGACGGCCGCGAGCTCGTCGTCTATCGCCGCCTGCGTCCGGTCACGACCGCCGGCCCCGCTCGTCGTTCCGCCCGAGTCGGCAACCGTGGGCACGGCCGTCGGCGACGCCTGCCCCGTCGCGAAGAACCCGTCTGCCGTGCGCCGGGGGGGGCCGGCTGGCACAGCCCTGATGGATTGGCCCGGTTCCGACGGCGGGCGGCCGATATCGTTTGCGGCAGCCGGCGAAGCGGTCCGGGGGGAAGGGCGGAAATCCGAGAGACCGAGAAGCGACGAGCCACGGCCGCGACGCGACGGAGGCGGGTGCTGATCGTCCTCCTCGCGCGCCGTGCTGCCCTGGGCCGCCGTTCCGGCCTGCTCGACGGGGCCGAACAGACGGACGGATGCTTCGGCTATCGCCCCCTCGAGATCGGCCAGGACGCCGTCCAGGTCACACGCTATGCGCAGGGACATGGGGAAGACCCGGGGCGGATGTCGCAGATCGGATACCGTGTGACGGACGCCACGCCTTGCGACCGGCGAGCGGCCCGCGGCGTGCGACGTGTGGACAGCGAACAGTTCTCACAGGTCGTCGGCGTCCCCGGCGCCGGTGCCGAGCGAGGCGCCGTCTCCCTCCTCGCCGCCGCCCGCCATCTCCTCCTCGATTGCCTGGTCGAGGTCGTCGCCGAAATCCTCGCCCATCTCCTTCCCGAACTTCTTCATCCAGCGAGCCATGCTCTTCGGGTCGTTCTCGTCGAGGTCGCCGAGCGCGGAGGGGTCCGCGAGCGATTCGAGGCGGGCTTCTTCTGATTTGGGTGTGGCGAAACGGGACCACATGCGCTCGAGCTTGTCGCTCCCGCAGCGGGCGCAGCGGACTTCGCCGATGCGCTCCCTCGACAGGACGAGCGCGGTAGTCTTTCGTCGGCAGTCCTGGCACTGGAACTCGTAGATCGGCATTCGAGGAGTATCGGGTACGAAGGCCGCAGGATCAAGGACAGGCTTTCGCAACCGGCGTGGCGTCCGGGGCGGAGAACCAGTGGTCGGTCGCTGTCAGCCGACCGGCGCGCGCCAACCACGCCGGGGCCTTTCACCCACTGAGTTCCCCGAAGGACCTTCGTGGCCCTGTGAGGGCCGCAGCATCGAAGAACCGCGAGATCACCGCTCGCAGCTCCGATATCGAGGGAGCGCGGTTGACCGCCGCCCGGAGGTCCGGTCCGCCTTCGAGTCCCTTAGTGAACCAGGCGCAGAGCGCTCGCACCTTTCCCACCACCCAGCGGTCGTGTCCCGCGGCCCTTCGAGCCTCGTCCACGCGGCCAGCTCTGTGGCGGAACCCTTTGGGTTCTGCGACACGTTCGTTCCGGAGCAGGTCGATGTAGTCGAGGAGGAACCGCGCCCTGTCGGCCGGACCCGGCTCGCGGGGCTGCACGCCTGCGGCAATTGCCGCCGCCTGGGAGAAGATCCACGGGTTGCGCAGCACGCCCCGCCCGACCAGCACCCCGGCGACGCCGCTCGTCTTCCTCCACTCCAGCAGGTGATCGGGCCGGGTGCAGTCGCCGTTGCCTAAAACGGGCACCCGGACGGAGGCTGCCACACGCGCTATGAGGTCCCAGTCGGACGACCCCGAGTAGGCCTGGAGGGCCGTGCGGCCGTGGACTGCGATCGCGGAAGCGCCGGCATCCTCGAGCCGCCGCGCCAGTTCGGGCGCGTTCACCTCGCGCTCGTTCCAGCCCGCACGCATCTTCACCGTCACCGGGATCGCGACCGCCCTGGCCATCGCTGCCACTATCGCCGCCGCCTGCGCGGGCTCCCGCATCAGGCTGCAGCCGGCCTGGTGCTTCGAGATCTTCGGCACCGGGCAGCCCATGTTCACGTCCACGATGTCGGCGCCGATCGACTCGACGACGCGCGCGGCTTCCGCCATGCGGGACGGATCGCCCCCGAAGACTTGCACGGCCACCGGGCGCTCTTCCTCGGTGAACTCCGTGTACTCGAGCGTGCGGCCCATGCCGCGCACGAGGCCCTCCGAGCTGACCATCTCCGTGACGACCAAGCCGCAGCCGCCCTCGCGCTTGACGAGGCGCCGAAAGGCGCTGTCGGTCATTCCCGCCATGGGGGCGATGCCGGCCGGGGGATCGATGAGAACGGACCCTAGCGAAAACATGCTTGCGATCAGCTTTCAGCGATCAGCGATCACCTTTCAGCGACCTGCTTTCTGCGGTCCGCCTTCTGCGATCTGCTTCAGCTGTCAGCGGTCACGTTTTCGATTCTCGCACACCTTGCTGTCAGCTTTCAGCATTCGGCGGTCAGCTTCTGGATAAGGCCGGCCAGCATGCGTTTGACGTCGGTCGTCTACTGCGAGAGCTCGCTGAAGGCGGTGCTGTCGATCAGGTCCAGGTCCTTGGCGAGGAGCAGGTGATACTCCAACTCGCTCGCGGACCCCATGGCGATCGAGCAGTAGCGCGCGAGCTCCGCGTCGCCGTTCCGACCGCAGCCCTCCGCGAGGTTCGCCGCGACCGACGACGACGACCGGCGGAGCTGCCTGGTCAGTCCGTACAGCTCATCGCGCGGGAAGCCCGCAGAGCCGATAGACCGCCAGCGTGAGCTGATGCGCCTTCTCCCATACCTGCAGGTCGCGGAAGTTCTTCATGGCTTCACCCCTTCTGCGTTCAGCGTTCAGCGATCAGCTTTCTGCTATCTGCTTCCTGCTTCGAGCGACCTGCGGAAAGCTGAACGCTGATAGCTGATAGCTGACCGCTACTAGTACGCTCGTACGTCCGCGGCGTCCACCGTGACCATCACCGCGCGGCCGATGAGGTCGACCGACAGGACGAGCCGGGCATGAGAGCCCTTGCGGACCAGCCGGCCGATGACTCCCTTGAGCGGCCCGTGGACCACCTCGACGAGCATCCCCTCGCGCACGAATGGGCACGGGTCGAACTGGATCTCGCTCTCGACCAGGCGGCGGATGCCGGCGATCTCGAACTCGGGGATCGGCGCCGGCCTGCCCTCGAAGGACACGATCGAGACGACGCCGGAGCACTTGAGTACGGGCAGAGTGTTCTCGGGGACGAATCGCGCGAAGACGTAGCCCGGAAACAGCGGAAAGTCGATCTTCTTCTTCCGGTCCTTCCACCGGGACCAGCGCGGGATGGTCGGGAGGAACGCCTCGATGTCGCGGCGCGACAGCTGATCCTCGACGACCTTCTCGTGCCTGCTGCGCGTCCAGATCGCGAACCACGGCAGGACGGCTGGTTCCTTCGGGGCGTCGTCCACTTCTCGATTCAGTCGAAAGGGGGAGGGCTCACGCGCCCGACGCCGCGGAGAGCGTCTTCAGGCGCTCCTCGTAGAGTTTCTTGAGCTCCAGGTTCTTCCACTCGATGATGGCCGAAGCCCGCAGCTTCGTCATGTACCTCTGGAACTCCTGCCGGCGCCGCTCGTTGAAGATGCGGTCGGCAATCTGGTCCCGCGCCTCCTCGAAAGACAGCAGCTTGGGCTCGCTCTTCGACTCCATCTTGATGATCTGGTAGCCCGCCTGCGTCCGGATCACGTCCGTCAGATCGCCCTGCTTCAGCGGCCGGAGCAGCTTCCCCAGCTCCGGCGCCACCTCGTCCATGTTCAGCGGCCCGACCAGCCCGGCATTGGCCTTCGACGCCGCTTCGGAAAAGTCGGCCACCGCCTTCTCGAAGGAGATCTTGCCCGACAGTATGTCCGCGCGAAGGGCGTCGGCCTTCTCCTTCGCCGCCTCGTCCGCCGCCACGTTCACGCCCTTCGGGTCCGCCGGCACTTTTATCAGGATTTCCCTGAGCGTCATCGTCGCGGGCGAGGTGAACTCGCCGGGCCGCAGGTCGTAGTACTGCCGCGCCTCCGTTTCGGTAACGCTGATCCGGTCGAAGATCTGAGTCCGCTGGACTTCCTGGATGATCGAATTCGTCTCGATCTGCTTCCTCAGGTCGGCCAGCGTCATGCCCTCCTGCTTGAGAGCAGCCTGGAACGCCTCGTCGCTCTCGAGCTTGTTCTCCTTGCGGATGGACTCGAGGTAGCGCTTGAACATATCCTCGGTCATCTTGTAGCCGAGGTCCCTGCCCTTCTGGAGAAGGAGAATCTCGTCGATGACCGACACGAGGATGTCGGGCGTCACCGCGCGCAGCTCGCGCTGGAGCTGCTGGTCGGTCATCTGCTGCGTCCGCCCGCGAAGAGCCGCCACCTGCCGCTCCTCGAGCTGAGTCTTGGTGAAGATGTCGCCGTTGACCTTGACGAGGATCTGCTCGACGATCTCGCCGGCGGCCGGGTACGCGGCGGCCAGCAAGAAGACGGCCGCGAGCGCGGCGAGGCCGGCGGCAACTCGGCGATGGCGCGCGGCGACCGGGAACCAGGGGTGAAATGACTTCAGTGACATGACGGGGCTCTTGCGGAAGCTATCTGGGCCGCTCTGCGGCCGCAATACTCCATGACACTACTGCTGTCCACATTGCCTCGGGACGGCGAAAGCACGCGCCACGGGGTGGCCCGCGAACGCTCGCAACTACCTAGTTTACGCCGTTGTGCCGCCCGAAACGAGAATTCTGCATGCCCATGGCTTGCAACCCGCTTCGCCCGAGAGGCGGGCGGCTGTGACCGCCAGGGCGCGGGGTAGAGCGCAAGAAGCCCTCGCTAGTTCGCGCCAGCGATCTCGCAGAGGACGTCCAGCACCACGGTGAACACGCCCTCGGGGCCCCGCGGGTCCTCCCGGACCGGCTTGAGGATCTCGTCACGGGTGAAGCCGGGCTTCACCTCGCTTTCGGTGGCCCGTGCGGTCCACCACGAGAGCTTGTCATTGGCAGGCAGGCGACTCCCCCGCCTGCCGCGGGAAGCTCCCCCAGCAAGTCCGCCGGCGCGCGACCCGGGCGCGGCTCGCGAGGCGGGCTCGGTGCCTGAATGCTGCCGAGAAACCTGGCCCCGTGCCGCATTCGCGGCTGCCGCCTTCAGGTCGAGCTTGAGAATCCCCGGAGGAACCAGTGTCAGCCCGGGCCGCGACGCGATCACCTGCATGAGGCGCTTGACGTCGGGACCGCGGCGGCCGTCCTTCGGGCTCCCATCTGACCCCGGCGGGCCGTCACCGGGCGGACCGCCAGGCATCCTGCTTCCCGGTCGCCCGTCTCCCGCAGCCCTCGGCCCGTTGGCTGCCGGCTGCCCTTCGCCCGCAGCCTGGTGGCGGCCCGCGGCCTGCCTGAACGTTAAGACGACGAGAGGGCCCTGGCGGTCGATCGACTCGACGCCGAGCCGGTCGGCGAGTACCCGGATACGGCCGTAGTCTGCCAGGTTCATGACCGACGGAGGGTGCGGCCCGTAACGGTCCCGGACCTCTTCGAGTATCTGCTCGATCTCGCGCTCGCTTCGCGCGGCCGCAACTCGCCGGTAGAGCATCAGCCGCTGGCTCATGTCAGGGACGTAGTCCTCGTCGATGCGGAGGTCCACGCCGAGGTTGATGGCCGCGCGCGATTCGTCCTCGATCTCCTCTCCCTTGAGCTCGCGGACCGTCTGCTCCAGGAGCTTCGTGTACATCTCGAAGCCGACCGCCTCGATGTGGCCGCTCTGCTCGCCGCCGAGGAGGTTGCCTGCGCCCCGTATCTCTAGGTCGAGCGCCGCCACGCGGAACCCGCTGCCGAGGTCGCTGAACTCGCGAATCGCCGCGAGCCGCTTCCTTGCCACCGGCGTCAGCGAGTCCTCGGGCGGCACGAGCAGGTAGGCGTAGGCCGGGCGGTCCGACCGGCCCACTCGTCCGCGCAGCTGGTAGAGCTGGGCGAGGCCGTAGCGGTCCGCTCGGTTGATGACGATGGTGTTCACGTTGGGGATGTCGAGCCCGTTCTCGATGATCGTCGTCGCGAGGAGCACGTCGTACTTGTGGGCGACGAAGTCCACCATCGCCCTCTCGAGCTCGTCCTCGCCCATCTGGCCGTGCGCGACCACGATCCGGGCCTCCGGCACGAGCCGCGCGAGGAGGTGGCCGATCGAGAAGATCGATTCGACCCGGTTGTGCACGAAGAACACCTGGCCGTTCCGCGCCAGCTCGCTGCGCACCGCGCGGGCGATGACCTGCTGATCGAACCGCACGACCTGCGTCTGGATGGACAGCCGATCCTTGGGCGGGGTCTCGATGACCGACATGTCCCTTATCCCGACGAGCGACATGTTGAGCGTCCTCGGGATCGGCGTCGCGGTCATCGTCAGGACGTCCACCCTGCGGCGCATCTGCTTGATGCGCTCCTTGTGAGCGACGCCGAACCGCTGCTCCTCGTCCACGACGAGGAGCCCAAGGTCGTGGAACCGGACGTCCTTCGACAGCAGGCGGTGGGTGCCGACGATGATGTCGACGCGGCCGGCGGCGAGATCCGCGAGCGTCTTCTTCTGCTCGGCGCGCGAGCGGAAGCGGCTGACCATGTCGATCCGCACCGGGAAGGCCGCGAAGCGCGCCGTGAGGGTCTGAAGGTGCTGCAGCGCGAGGACCGTGGTCGGCGCCAGGAACGCCACCTGCTTGCCGTCCATCACGACCTTGAAGGCCGCCCGCATGGCAACCTCGGTCTTGCCGTAGCCGACGTCGCCGCAAAGCAGCCTGTCCATGGGTATCGGCGACTCGAGGTCCCGCTTGATGTCGGCGACGGCGGCCTGCTGGTCCGGCGTGAGCTCGTACTCGAAGGCGCTCTCGAACTCCTCCTGCCAGTGGGTGTCGGGCGGGAACGCATGTCCCGCGATGGCCTTGCGCGCGGCGTAGAGCTTGAGGAGCTCCTCGGCCATGTCGCGCATGGCTTTCCTGACGCGCGTCTTGGCGCGCTCCCAGCTCGTGCCGCCGAGCCGGTCCAGCGGCGGGCGGGCCGCGCCGGAGTACTTCTGCACCAGGTCGAGGCGCTCGACGGGAACGAACAGCTTGTCGTCTCCCGCGTAGCGGAGCTCCATGAACTCCTGCTCGGTCTCGTCGGCCGGGCTCACGCGGATACGCTGGAGCCCCACGAAGACGCCGATGCCGTGATCGACGTGAACGACCAGGTCGCCGACCTTCAGGTCGCGGAAATCGGAGAGGAAAACGCGCGCAGCCGATGGGCGGCGCTCGACTCGCGCTTCTTCCTCGAAGACGTCCGCCTCCGCGTAGATCTGGAGCGATGCGGAAGGCAGCCGAAAACCGCGCGTGAGGCGCCCGACACCGACGAGGACAGAAGCCTGGTGCCCCTCGTCGGCAATCTCGACCGGCACGGCGAGAATCTCGTACTCCTCGAGCACCTCGATCGTGCGCTCGGCGCGGCCGGAACTCGATGCAACGAAGAACACGCTGTCGCCGCGCTCGCGCGCCCGGCGGATGTCGGCCACCCAGTCGGGGACGCGCCCATGGAAACCGACGGAGGGTTGACAGGAGATATGGACCGCAGGGACACGCGCTTTCCCGCCCGTCGACGCCGCTCGCGGCGGAGGACCCTCGTTCGCGCCCATCGAGGGGTGGCCGGATCCGAGGTCGAGCGAGGCCGGCGGAGCGACGCCCTCCGTTCCGATACCGAGCTCGTCGACCCTCGCGGCCATCGACAGCATCGCGTCGAGGTCGGAGAGGGACAGAAAGAGGCGATCAGGACAGAGGACCGAGGACTGAGGACTTGCGTTATTCTCGGGCCAGGCGTCGCCTTCGTCGAGGTTCTCCTCGTCTTCGCCGAGGCCAGGGCCGGCGAACGGGTCGTCTTCCCGCTGCTCGTCGGTGGGCGCAACGCCACTCGAACGGACCCGAACCTCGTAGCTCCGTTCCATGCGCTCGAGGAACTCCTCGGCGCGCGCCCTGAACTCGTCGTGCTCGCAGACGTAGAACGACGGCTGGAGCGTTTCCGCCGCGTAGTCGAACAGAGACGACGGGCCGCCTGCCGGCACGCCGTCAAAAGTCTCGCGAAGCGGAACGACGGCGACCTGGTCGATCTCGGCAATCGATCGCTGGCTGGCGGGGTCGTAGCGGCGTATCGACTCGACGGTGTCGCCGATGAAATCGAGGCGGACAGGGTGGGACTCGAACGCCGGGAAGAAGTCCACCACCCCGCCGCGCAGGCAGAACTCGCCGTGCTGGTCGACGGGGTCCTCGCGCGTGAAGCCCGCATCGACGAGGAGCGAGGCCAGGTCGGTCGGGTCGATCGTGGTTCCGCGCCTGATTTCCACGGCAGCTTTCAGCAGGCGCTCGGGAGGTGGCAGGCGAGGCAGAACGGCGTCGGCCGACGCGACGATCACACGGGCGGTGCCCGTAGCAGCTGCGTGAAGGGCGCGCGCCCTTCGCGAGGAGACGCCGAGGTGGGGGGCGATCTGTCGGTACGGATCGACCTCGAGCGAGGGAAACGGCAGGACCGCCTGATCGACGGCCCGGTCCGACATGCCTTCGAGCGCGGCCAGAAAGAACCTGATGTCACCGGTCAGCGGGTCGATGTCCGCATCGCGCGGCACGAGCACCACGAGCGTGCGGTCGCGGGTGGAGCGGGATGCGAAGTAGAGCGCCCGGGCAGGCGGAACAAGACCCGTGACGTCAGCTTCCTGGGCGGTCATGCCGCTCCGGGCTGCTGCCGCCTTCAGCAGAGCGCGAAGGCTGAGCGACGAGGAAGTCTGTAGAACCACCGCGAACTCTTTAGTGTACCCCCACGGCGCTGCCACGGCGAACTGAGCGGGTGCGGGGACGTGCCGGGATCATCTTCCCCTGCACGGCGGTGACGGTGAAGGAACGGCCGCCTGGCAGGCTGATGCGCGCGACGCGAGCCGGGCGAGGTGGTTCTTGCCGGTCGAATAGTGTGTGGCGTCGAACTCGATGGCGAGCGCGGCGAGATGAGCGTCCGTCGCCGGCCGCTTTCGCGCAGGCGGGGAGGGAGCGCCGCGCCTCGTTTCGGGACCGCAGCCAAGCTCTGCAGTCAGAAGGAGATAGGTCGCACGTCGCGCGTGCACGGGAGGAGTTTTTCTGCTATCCTCATGCGGCCTCTTCCGGGCCTTCACAAGACACCCCTGCATGGACCCTGCGACGACGCGTGTTCTGATCGCGGACGACCACGCGATGTTCCGGGAATCGCTCCGGCGGATGCTCGAGTGCGACCCGGGATTCGAAGTGGTTGGCGAAGCCGGCAACGGCCGGGAGCTGCTCGACCTGGCGACAAAGGTCGCCGCCGATGTCCTTCTGATCGATCTCGCGATGCCGAAGATGAGCGGGGTGGAAGTGCTGTCGGCGCTCTCCGAACGCGGCCTGTCGGTGCCCGCCATCGTACTGACGGGCGGGGCGTCGAGCGAGGAGCTGATGGCTGCCGTACGCCTGGGAGCGCGGGGCGTTCTCATGAAAGACGCTTCCGTGGATGCCCTTTACAAGGCGGTTCGGGACGTCGCGCGCGGCCGTCTCTCCATCCAGGCCGATCAGCTCAGGCGGATTGCGAGAGGAATGACGGTGAAGGGCGGCGAGAAGGAGACGCGCCCGTGCGAGACCCTGACGTCTCGCGAGCGGCAGGTGCTCGCGGCTGTCGCGGGAGGCGCGACCAACAAGCAGATCGCGGCGCGTTTCGGAATGCGCGAGCAGACCGTCAAGAACCACCTTTCGAACATCTTCGACAAGATTGGCGTCTCGAACCGCCTGGAGGTCGCGCTCTACGCGGTGACCCACCACTTGGCCTGGGCGGAGCAACCGGCTTCTTCCATCCGGCAAGGCAGGAGCGGGCGATGATCGCGGACCCGAAGCCCGAACGCGGCAGGGTGCCTCACGTGCCGGGCGCGGTGGAGCGCGTCGACGAGACAGCCGATCAGCAGATCATCCGATTGGTGATTGCAGACGACCACCCCGTCTTCCGAGAGGGGTTGAAGCGGCTGCTGGAGGCGGAAAAGGAGCTGCGTGTCGTCGGGGTGGCGGGCGACGGGCTCGAGGCGGTGCGCATGGTGCGGGAGCTTGGGCCCGACGTGCTCCTGCTCGATCTTTCCATGCCCAGGATGACGGGGCTCGAGGCGCTCAAGGCTATCGACGATGCCCGCCTCGAGGTGAAGACCGTCATTTTGACCGCCCGCATCGAGAGAAACGAGCTGCTCGAGGCGGTCAAGCTCGGCGCCCGCGGCGTCGTGCTGAAGGAAGCAGAGACACCGTTCCTGTGCAGGGCGGTGCGCGCCGTCGCGGCGGGCGATTTCTGGGTCGGGCACGACCGCGTGGCGGAGATCATCGAGGCCGTGAAGGACCAGGGATGCGGGCCGTCCGCGGCGACAAGGCCCCGCCTCACGCCGCGCGAGCTCGAGATCATCGCCGCAATCGTCGAAGGCGCGAGCAACAAGGACATAGGCGAGCAACTCGGGATCAGCGAACAGACGGTCAAGAACAACCTGTCCGGGATCTTCGACAAGCTCGGCGTGGCCAACCGCCTCGAACTGGCGCTCTACGCGGTGAACCAGCACCTCCTCGACGGGAAATAGCCTCATCCGGTACTTCCGTACTACATCGACCGGGACCATTGTCCCGGGCAGGGCGGTACCTCCTGCCTATTTCGCACCCGTCTTGCCTGCGCCAGACTGGCCGAGGCTCGGCTCGGCAAGCAGGCGCACGCATGGTGCATCCCACGGACATCGAGAACGACCGGCGGCCAAGGGCCACCCGGTTCAAGCTGAAGATGCCCGTCCTCTACCAGCGTCGCGGCGCCGACCGGTGGCTCGAGGGCGAGTCGGTGGACCTCAGCCATAGCGGGATGCTCTTCGCCACCAGCCATGACCTCCTGGCGGCGGGCGAAGACGTGTCGTTCATCGTCTGCCTCCCGGGCGTCCTGAACGAGCCCGGCGGAGAAGTGCACTGCACCGGACGCGTGGCGCGCGTTTGCCTGCCCGAGAGGGACCGCCCGCTCATGGCCGTGACCATCGACTCGTTCGTCATGCTGCCGCCAGGCGCGGTTGCCTGGTCCCGGCGCGACCCGCCGGGCAGGGCAGGTCCCCGTTGCAGCCAGTGATGGTCAACCTGCGGTTCAGGCCACGTCGGGGGGCTGCGAGCAGCCCGAGGTGACACGAATCAGATGGTTTCGAGGCTCGGAAGCGGTGCGATGACGGGCGTCATCGCAGGGTCCATCAAGCGGGGTCAAGGGAGTGAAACAGATGCACAGAAACAGAGTCAGGATGAAGGTGGCCCTGGCTTTGGTTGTAGCAGCTCTCGTATGGGCGGGCAGCCAGGGTTCACCGGTCGCGGCGATCGGCATCGGCGACACGATGCTCTCCATGGCCGCATCCGTCGCGACGACGATCATGACGACGACGGCCACGAACACGGGCGCTGCGGCGCCGCAGCGTCAGACGGATCGGCGCGGGACGACGACTCAGCGTCCCAAGCCCAAGGGCCAGGTGACGCGCGACGACGTCTACGGAAAGTTCCAGAAGCTGACGCCGTCCGAGGAGAAGGCGGCGCGGCTGAGTGCCCGTGCCCGCGGCATGAAGCCGGGCGTGGCCGGGCTGAGAGCGCCTGGGACGAGGATGCCGGCGGCGCCGGGCGCGCCCCTGCCCGGCATCGAAGGACCAGGGGGTGTCCCTCACTACTTCGGCCCCTACGGCAACTTCGCGTTCAGCCCCCTGCCGCGAGGCCCGATCACCTCGGTACGCGTGGATGACGGCGGCAGCGGGTACGCCGTTGGCGACACTTTCCCGGTTCTCGATGCGTACGGCATTGGCAGCGGGGAATCAGTCAGCGTGGCCACCGTGGGCGCGCGCGGCGCCATCCTGACGATGACCGTCGCCGGGACGGGCACAGATTACGTCGCGCCCGTGATCGACTTCGGCGCGGGCAACGCCATAGCCACGGCGATCATCACTCCTGTCGCCGGCACCGGCCTGCGCAAGTTCGTGGACGCTCTGCCGGGGCTGGGCCCTGCAGGCGCGAACGGCCTGGGCCAGTTCATCCCGGTCGCCGTTCCAGCTCCGTGGCCTGCCGGGTGCACCGGGAGCGCGTGCACCGCCGACTACTACGAAATCGCGGTGGTCGAGTACGCCGAAAGAATGCACTCGGACCTGCCGCAGCCCACCAGGCTCCGGGGGTACGTCCAAATCGTTCCGCAAGGCTGGACCGGAACGGACATCCTGGGCAATACCTACAACGCTGTTCCCCTGACGACCGCGAACGGGTTGACGCAGGACGTCACGATCGGTGGCGTTCAGGCCTACGGCGCTTCCAGGCCCCACTACCTGGGGCCGGTCATCGTGGCAAGGGGCAGGGCGCACGGCGTTGCGAGCCCGGACGGTGACGCAAGGCCGGTCCGCGTGAAGTTCCACAACCTCCTCCCGTCTTCGACGGCCACGGCCGCGGCGGTTCCCGTCGGCACAGGCCTGCGCCCTGGCGACCTCTTCATCCCCGTCGATGAGAGCGTTCCGGGCTCCGGCGCTGGCCCGGCACTGCCCGGCACCTTCAACGACAAGTACACGCAGAACCGCATGACCGTGCACCTCCACGGGAACAACACCGTGTGGCTCAGCGACGGGAACACCCACCAGTGGATCACGCCGGCCACGGAGAACACGCCCTACCCGGCCGGCGTGAGCGCACGCAACGTGCCCGACATGCCCGGCTGCGCCGAGGACGAAATCAATTCACCGCTGCTGCCCGGACGAAGCGGGTGCATGACGTTCTACTACACGAACAACCAGAGCGCCCGACTGCAGTTCTACCACGACCACGCCCACGGCATCACCCGCCTCAACGTGTACGCCGGCATGGCGGCCGGATACGTGCTCACGGACGCCGTGGAGCAGGACCTGATCAACGGCACCAACGTCTCCGGCGTCAATCCCGGCCTGCTCAAGGTGCTGCCTGACATCGGCATCCCGCTCGTCATCCAGGACAAGACGTTCGTCGAGGCCGACACGATCTTCGCGCAGGACCCGACCTGGAACTGGGGCACCGGCCTCCGGGACACGACAACCGGGAAGATCACCGAGGCGAAGACGGGCGACCTCTGGTACCCCCACGTCTACATGACGGTCCAGAATCCGTGGGACTTGACCGGAACCAACGGCGTCGGCAAGTGGCATTACGGGCCCTGGTTCAACCCGCCGGTCCCGACCTGCCCTGGCGACGGCACCGGCCAGCCGGGGTGCATCGAGGTCGGTCCCGTGCCGAACCCGTACTACCAGCCCATCTGCGACACCAACCCGGCGGATCCGGCATGCACCATGCCGTGGGAACCGCCGATGATTCCAGGTGCGCCAAACCCGTCGGCGCCGGGCGAGAGCTTCTTCGACACGATGCTCGTCAACGGGACGGCCTACCCGTACCTGGAGGTGGAGCCGCGGGCCTACCGGTTCCGCATCCTGAACGCGGCGAACGACCGGTTCCTGAACCTGCAGCTCTATAGGGCCTACGACAAGGCCGGCTTCGACTTCGGCGCGGGAGTGACCCAGCCGGCTTCGCCGACCACCGCCTGCGCTGTTGGCGATCCCACCGTGACGCCGCCGGTCAGCTGCACCGAGGTCAAGATGGTCCCGATCACGGTGAACCCGGCGAACCAGTTCGCCGACACGCCGAGCGGAATTCCGGACCCAACGACGGCCGGCCCTGACTGGATCATGATCGGCACCGAAGGTGGCTTCATGCCGAAGCCGGTCGTGGTTCCCCAGCAGCCCGTGGGCTGGAACCTCGACATGGGTTACTTCGCCTTCGGCATCGTCAACCAGCACTCGATCTTCCTCGGCGCGGCAGAGCGCGCCGACGTGATCGTGGACTTCACCGGCCTGGGGGGTCAGACCTTCATCCTCTACAACGACTCGCCGGCGCCCGTGCCGGCAGGCGCCGCAGTCTTCGACTTCTACACGGGAAACGGGCACCAGATGGACGCCGGCAGCGCGCCGAACACGCTTCCCGGCTACGGGCCCAACACCCGGACGATCATGCAGATCCGGGTCAAGACCTCGACGCCGACGGTCGACACCTCGGCGGTGACGCTCCCGAACCTCGAAAGCGTCTTTGCGAAGACGGCCACGAAGCGTGGAGTCTTCGAGGTCTCCCAGGACACCATCATCGTCCCGCAGGCAGAGTACAACTCGGCCTACAACGCCACGTTCCCGTCCAGCTTCACCGGGCAGTTCCTCCAGATCGCCGACACGCAGAAGACGTTCCGGCCGATCGGACCCGACGGGCAGCTTCTGCCCGACCCGGTCACAATCCCGCTCGAGCAGAAGGCGATGCACGACGAGATGGGCGGCGTCTACGACACGATGTTCGGACGGATGAGCGGCATGCTCGGGCTCGTCAACCCGAACTCGAACGTCCACCTGCTGATCCCGTACGGCTACTCGTCGCCGCCGACCGACCTCGTCAAGGGGTCGATCGAGTTCACCCCGGTCACGCAGCTCGCGGACGGGACGCAGATCTGGAGGATCTTCCACAACGGCGTGGATACGCACCCAATCCACACGCACCTGTTCCACACACAGATCATCAACCGCGTGGACCAGAGCGGGCAGGTCGTCCAACCGACCGGCCCGGTGGATCCTATCGAGCTCGGCTGGAAGGACACGGTCCGGATCAACCCGCTGGAGGTCACCTTCCTGGCGCTCAGGCCCACTGTCCCGACGCCGGACCTGATCCCGTTCGAGGTTCCCAACAGCATCCGGCTGATCGATCCGGGGCTGCCCGAGGGCGCGACGCTCCCGCCGCCGGCACCGGCCGGCTGGTTCGACACGACCGGGTTCCAGCTCGAGGGACCCAATGCTCCCGTCAACACCTACGTGAACTTCGGGTGGGAGTACGTGTGGCACTGCCACATCCTCTCGCACGAAGAGATGGACATGATGCACTCGCTGGTCTTCGCGGTGCCGCCGCTGAGGCCCGACCCCGTGTCGGCACTGTGGAACGGCAACACGAGGGTGCCGCAAATCCAGATCACGTGGACGGACAACTCGTCCAACGAGACCGGGTTCACCGTTCAGCGCGCACTGGATCCTGCCTTCACGATCTCGTTGACCGAGGTGGCGGCGCTTCCCGCGTCGGCCGGCAAGGGCGGCACGGTGACCTACGTAGACCGGAACCCGGTCAGCAACGCGACCAACTACTATCGGGTATGGGCCAAGGGCGACGTGGTCGGCTACAACGCGCCGCCGGGGGTGTCCTTCCCCACGATGTCAGCGGACTCGGTTTCGCCGACTGCCTCGGCAGCCACAACGAGCACTCTCCCGTCCGCCCCACCTTCCGGCCCGTCCGTCGTGACTGCAAATGCGGCTCCCGGGCCGCAGGTGATCGTGTCGTGGACTGACACGTCGGCAACCGAGATCGGCTTCACCATCGAACGCTGCACCGTAGTGGCACCGGCAACCACGTGCAGCAATTTCACATCTGTTGCAACTCACGGAGTCGTGACGGGCAGTAGCGGTACAGGCTCCATCACCGACACGGCGGTAGCTTTCGGCACCAGTTACCTGTACCAGGTGAGGGCATTCAATGCACTGGGCAGCTCCCCCGGCGTGCTGTCGAACGTCGTGACGATAGGCGCTCTCCCGCCCGCGCCCGCCACCTTCACCGTGTCAGCAACGTTCAACAGAAGGTGGACAGCCCAGCTGAACTGGGCAGCGGTTCCTGACGCCGTGAGCTACACCATCGAGCGGGCGAACGACCTCGACTTCGCAGTCAACGTCAACCGCGTGACGGTCACCGGCACGTCTCGGGTCGAGAACCTGTCTCGTAACACCGTCTACTACTACAGGATTCGGGCGAACGTCGTCGGCGGCTCTTCTGCATGGAAGAACGCCGTTCCGTTCCCGATCCGCACGGGCAACTGAGCAGGCCTCGACCTGCACGCACGGGGGGAGGGCGCCGAGTCCCTCCCCCCGTTGCTTTTCTCCAACCCGGACTTTCTGCGAGGCGAGGAAGAAACTTCGCCGGCGAACGGATACAATCAGGTGGCTCGAACGCGAAGAGAAGGCTCATGAGGACGCCGGCAAGGGCAGCTATCAGCGTCGTTCTCGCGACGGGAATCTTCCTTGCGGGCTACGTGTCCAACCGCCAGACGGGCCCTGAGAAGCCGACCGGTGCGGCCGAGCAATCCACCTCGTACGTCTGCCCGATGCACCCGCAGTTCAAGCTGGACCATCCGGGCGACTGCGGGATCTGCGGCATGCGGCTGGTTCCGGAGGGAGGCTCGTCGAATCCCACGGGCCACGACCTTGCGGGCGCCATCATGGTCGGTCCCGCAAGACAGCAGCTGATTGGAGTACGCACCGACGAGGTCCGCCGCGAGTCGACGACGCATGTATTGCGGGTCCCCGGGCGCATAGCGGTGGATGAACAGCGGCTCCACCGGATCATCGCCGCCGTGGATGGCTGGATCGTGAGCCTCGGCGACAACACGGTCGGCCGCTCCGTCAAGAAGAACCAGCTACTGGCCTCCTACTACACGACGAACCTGTTGTACAGCGAGCGGATGTTCCTTCTGAGCATCCCCACGAACCAACAGCTCCAGCCGCAGACCAGGGAGTTCAGCCAGGCGTCCATACGCACGGCAGGCTCCGCCAACCCGGAGTTCCCGGTCGACACGCTCCGCAGCCTGGGCATGAGCGATCTGCAGATCGAAGAAATCCAGCGCACCCGCACGGCATCGCCCCACGTCAACATCTACTCGCCGGCTTCCGGTTTCGTCCTGGCGCGCAACGTCTCGCCGAGCCAGCGATTCGACAAGGGGACCGAGCTCTACCGAATCGCCGACATCGGCCGCCTCTGGGTCTGGACCGACATCTTCGAGAAGGACAGGCAGCTCCTCGAGCCGGGCGCCGAAGCCTCCGTGATCTACCAGGGCCGCCGGTTCAAGGCGCGCATGAGCGACGCGCTGCCCCAATTCGACTCCGTCTCGCAGACGCTGAAGACGCGTTTCGAGCTCGACAACCCGGGATTCGTCCTCCAACCGGACATGTTCGTGGACGTGGAGCTGAACGTCGAAATGCCGTCGGCAATCACGGTGCCGGCCGACGCCGTGTTCGATTCCGGCATTCGCAGGACGGTGTTCGTCGATCGCGGCAACGGGAACTTCGAGGCGAGGCGCGTTGAAACGGGCTGGCGCTTCGGCGACCGCGTCGAGATCCTCGGCGGTCTGATGGAGGGCGAGCACGTCGTGAGCGCGGCCAACTTCCTCCTCGACTCCGAGAGCCGCATGCAGGCAGCCTCGGCCGGCGTCTTCAAGGCCGAAATCGACCCGGTGTGCCGCATGGACGTGGACCGCGACGGCGCAAGGGCCGGAGGCCGCGCGAGCACGCACAACGGCGTGGAGTACTACTTCTGCTCGGACGACTGCAAGAAGAAGTTCGACGCGGACCCGGCGAAGTACCTCGCCAGGACCGGCGAGGCCGGCGCTCCAGTACCTGCGCCCCCCATAAGGGAAGCGTCGACGAGAAAGGCGGCGCTTCCAGCCCGGTCCCAGCCTCCCGCACAGGCGACAGACCCTGTCTGCGGCATGGAAGTCGAACAGAAGACGGCTGCTGCCGCCGGTTTGAAGAGCGAGCACGCGGGCAGGACCTACTACTTCTGCTCCAGAGACTGCAAGGACAAGTTCGACGCCAGGCCCGCGGACTACCTGAAGGGGTATTGAACGGCAGGCTTCGGGTTTGTCGGCTTCGGACTTGTCGGCTTGGGTTCGGGCTGCCGGCCAGGGGCTTCCTGCCGGCTGCGGACTGCAGCCTGCCGGAGTGCCGGTCGACCGCTGCCCGGCGTGCCCGTCGGTCTGCAGCCATCGAGAACAAAGAAACAAGGAAAAGAGAAACAGAGGTTTCGGACATGCGCTGGATCCTGACGCTCGTGATCATGTCGCTGCCGGTGGCAGCGTGCGCCCAGCCGGCGGCGCCGCCGCTCTCCACGGAGAAAGACAAGCTGAGCTATGCAATGGGGATGGATCTAGGTGGCCAGCTCAAGGCGAATTCCGTCGAAATCGACCCGGACGTCTTCGCCCGCGGGTTGAAGGACGCGCTCTCCGGCGGCAAGACGCTCCTGACCGAACAGGAGGCGAGAACCGCCATTGCCTCGCTGCAGATGGCCATGGTCTCCAGGCGCACCGCCGAGGCTGCCGCCTCCGGGGCGAAGAACAAGGCCGAGGGCGAGAAGTTCCTCGCAGACAACAAGGCAAAGGAAGGCGTGGTCACGCTCCCGAGCGGCGTGCAGTACAAGATCCTGACCGCAGGCACCGGCAGGAAGCCGACCGCTGAAGACACCGTCGTTTGCCAGTACCGCGGCACGCTCATCGATGGCAAGGAGTTCGACAGTTCCTACAAGCGCGGCCAGCCGGCCACCTTCCAGGTCAACAAGGTGATCAAGGGCTGGACCGAGGTGCTCCAGCTGATGCCGGTCGGCTCGAAGTGGCAGGTGTTCATCCCGCCCGCCCTCGCCTACGGCGAGCGCGGCGCAGGCGTGGAAATCGGCCCGAACGCGACCCTGATCTTCGAGATAGAGCTCCTCGGAATCAAGTAGGGCGAGAAGGAAGCCTGGAGTCGACAGTGATCACCCGTATCATCGACCTCTCGGCGCGCAACAAGTTCATCGTCCTGCTGATTGTCGCCGCGTCCGCGCTCGGAGGCTTCTGGGCGCTTCGAAACGTCCCGCTCGACGCCATCCCGGACCTCGGCGACACCCAGGTCATCATCTACTCGCGGTGGGACCGGAGCCCCGACATCGTCGAGGACCAGCTGACCTACCCGATCGTCACCGCGATGCTCGGCGCGCCCAAGGTCCGCGCCGTCCGCGGGTTCTCCGACTTCGGGTACTCGTTCGTCTATGTCATCTTCGATGACGGAACCGACATCTACTGGGCGCGCACCCGCACCCTCGAGTACCTGTCGGGCGTCCTGTCGCGGCTGCCTGCCGACGCGAAGACCGAGCTCGGCCCGGATGCGACCGGCCTCGGATGGGTGTTCCAGTACGCGCTCGTCGACGAATCCGGCAAGCACAGCCTCGCCGACCTGCGCTCGTACCAGGACTGGTACCTGCGCTACTACCTGAAGTCGGTCGAGGGCGTCTCCGAGGTGGCGTCGCTCGGCGGGTTCGGCAGGCAGTACCAGGTCAACGTCGATCCGAACCGGCTCCGCAACTACGGCCTCTCGATCCAGCGCGTCGTCGAGGCGGTGCGCGGCGGGAACGCCGAGACGGGCGGCCGGCTGATCGAGTTCGGCGGCACCGAGTACATGGTGCGCGGCCGCGGCTACGCCCGGTCGATCGCGGACTTCGAGAGCATCGTCGTCTCGGCCAGCGAGACCGGGACGCCAATCCGCATCCGCGACATCGGCCAGGTGGTCCTCGGCCCGGACCTGCGGCGGGGCGTCTCCGATCTCGACGGCCTTGGCGAGGTCGTATCCGGAATCGTCGTCATGCGGCAGGGCCAGAACGCCCTGGATGTCATCGATCGCGTCAAGGAGCGCATACGGCAGATCGAACCGGGGCTGCCCGAGGGCATGAAGATCGTCCCGATCTACGACCGCTCGGAACTCATACGGCGGGCCGTGGACAACGTGAGCGAGACGCTCGTCGAGATCATGCTGACGGTGGCCTTCATCGTCCTCCTCTTCCTGTGGCACGTGCCCAGCGCAATCATCCCGCTCATAACCATCCCGGTCGCCGTCCTGGTCTCTTTCGTGCCCTTCAGGGCAATGGGCATCACGGCGAACATCATGTCGCTCGG
Organism: Vicinamibacterales bacterium; assembly: GCA_041947015.1. GTDB lineage: Bacteria > Acidobacteriota > Vicinamibacteria > Vicinamibacterales > Fen-181 > JBHGBL01. The sequence continues at coordinate 10,510 of JBHGBL010000026.1, read as the reverse complement.
CGGCATCGCCATCGCGATGGGCGAGCTCGTCGACGCCGCCATCGTCGTCGTCGAGCAGACCCACAAGAAGCTCGAGGAGCGGGGGCGGACCGGTTCCGTCAAGGATTACCAGGAGGTGGTCATCGAAGCTGTGAAGGAGGTGGCGCCGGCCAGTTTCTTCGCGCTCCTCGTCATCGCAGTCTCGTTCCTCCCGGTCCTGACGCTCGAGGCGCAGGAAGGGCGGATGTTCAAGCCGCTCGCCTACACCAAGACGCTGGCGATGGTGGTGGCCGCATTCCTGGCGATCACGCTCGACCCGGCGCTGCGCCTGCTGTTCACCCGGCTTCGCGCCTACGACTTCAAGCCCGCCTGGCTCTGCCGGGCGGCAAACACGGTGCTCGTCGGCCGCATCCACTCGGAGGAGCGCCACCCGGTGAGCCGTGCCCTCAACCGCCTGTACGAACCGGTGGTGCGCTGGTCGCTCCGCTGGAAGTGGTCCGTCATAGCAGGCGCCGTGGCGCTCGTGGTCCTCACAATCCCCGTGTTCAACCGCCTCGGGTCCGAGTTCATGCCGCCGCTCGACGAGGGCGCCCTCTTCTACATGCCCACCACGATGCCGGGCATCTCGATAAGCGAGGCGCAGAAGCTTCTCCAGGTGAGCGACCGGATCATCGAGCAGTTCCCGGAGGTGGACCGCGTCCTCGGCAAGGCGGGCCGCGCCGACACGAGCACCGATCCGGCGCCTCTGTCCATGCTGGAAACGGTCATCACGCTCAAGCCCACCTCCGAGTGGCGTCGGGTGCCGACCTGGTACTCGTCCTGGGCCCCGGAGTGGATGAAAGGCATCTTCCGCCACATCACCGCGGATCACATTTCCACCGAGGAACTCGTCGACCAGCTGGACCGGGCGCTCGAGCTGCCGGGCGTGTCGAACGCGTGGACGATGCCGATCAAGGCGAGAATCGACATGCTGTCCACGGGCATTCGCACGCCGCTGGGCCTGAAGATTTCGGGCGCCGATCTCGGCGTCATCGAGCGGATCGGGACCGAGATAGAGGCCGCGCTGCCCGCGGTCGCCGGCACGCGCAACGTCTTCGCAGAACGCACCGGCGGGGGCTTCTTCCTCGACATCGAGTGGAACCGCGACGAGCTCGCGCGCTACGGGTTGAGCATCGAGGAGGCGCAGGCCGTCGTCGCCAACGCCATCGGCGGCGAGAACGTCACGACCACGGTCGAGGGCAGGGAGCGCTACCCGGTCAACGTTAGGTACATGCGCGACTTCCGTTCGGATTTCGACGCTCTCGGCCGCGTTCTCGTGCCGGCATCCGAAGGCCAGCGCCAGATCCCGCTCGGGCAGCTCGCGGAAATCAAGGTGGCGACCGGACCCGGCATGGTGCGGAACGAGGACGGCCTGCTGACGGGCTACGTGTTCGTGGACGTCGGCGGCCGCGATCTCGACAGCTACGTCGCCGAGGCCGACCAGGTGATCCGCGAAAAGGTGAAGCTGCCGGCGGGCTACGCGGCGCTCTGGAGCGGGCAGTACGAGTCGATCTCGCGCGTGCGCGAGCGGCTCACCTACATCATCCCCTTCACGTTGTTCCTCGTGTTCTTGTTCCTCTACCTGAACACGAAGTCGATCACGAAGACCATGATCGTGGCCCTTGCCGTGCCGTTCTCGGCAATCGGCGCGGTCTGGTACCTCTATCTCCTCGACTACAACATGAGCATTGCCGTCTGGGTGGGCATCATCGCCCTTCTCGGCGTGGACGCAGAAACCGGCGTGTTCATGCTGCTCTACCTGGATCTCTCCTACGAGAAGGCGAAGAAGGAAGGCCGCCTGCGGTCTCTCGCGCAGCTCCAGGAGGCCATCGTCCACGGCGCCGCCAAGCGCCTCCGCCCCAAGTTCATGACGATGGCGACGACCTTTATCGGGTTCATACCGATCATGTGGGCGACCGGGACGGGTTCGGACGTCTGGAAACGGATTGCCGCGCCGATGATCGGGGGAATCCTCACCTCGTTCATCCTGGAGCTCGTCGTCTACCCCGCCATCTACGAGGTCTGGAAGTGGCATTCCGAGGTCAAGCACGGGGTGCCGCAGGGGGAGGGTGTCGCCGGGGCCGTGTGAGGTTTCCCCGGGGTTCTTCGGGCGCAGGGGCGGTGAGCTCGCCGCTGGATCCGGGCGCGCCCGCCCGGATCTGGTCATTGACGGCCCGGTACCGAAGTACCAGTCATCCTCGGGACCTCGGTACCTGAGCATCGGTACCAATTGGCTATTCCCCACCCTGGGCCCCTGCATGAAACTCCAGCCATGGGCGGCTGCGATCATCCTCGTCGCTGCGCGTTTGCCGCGGTTCCTGTGACGTTGCTGCCACCTTCCTGTGATGTGGAGGCCCCATGAAGCCATCTAGACGGGAGTTCGTGCAGATCTCGGCTGCGGCGAGCGCAGGCCTGCTTCTGTGGCGCGAAAAGGTCTACGGCCTCTTCAATCAGAGCCCGACGCTGCAGAAGTTCATCCAGCCGATGCGCCGGTTCGGCATCGAGATCCCCATCGCCAGCAAGGTGTCGCCAGGCGACCAGACCTTCCCTTGCGACTACTACGAGATGGCCATGAGGGAGTTCACCGACCAGCTGCATCCGAACCTGCCGCCTACTGCCTTGAGAGGTTACGGCAACCTTGCGGACGGCGCGGCGGGCCACAAACACCTCTCCGGGGCCATCGTGGCTTCGAAGGGAACACCCGTACGCGTCAGGTGGACGAACGAGCTCGATGCTGGCTCGCCATACAGTCTGGGGCTCACCGGCATCCCGGTCGACCTGAGCGTTGTAGACCCGTACAAGTTCGGACAGACCCTTGGCCATGACCGGGCGGCGGTGCATCTTCACGGGGGGCTGGTTCCATGGCCGAGCGACGGCGGCCCCTTCCACTGGTTCAACGCCGGCGGGACGGTCAAGGGGCCCTCGGTGGTCAACTGGCTGCCAGGCGTCGTCAACGGTGAGCAGACGATGACGGACGACTACTGGTACCCGAACACACAGACGGCACGCTTGATGTGGTACCACGATCATGCGGTCGGGATCACGCGCCTGAATGCCTACGCCGGGCTCGCGACCGGATACATACTCCTCGACGCCGAGGAAGCGGCGCTCATGGGTTCGCTGGGGATTCCCCCTGGCCTGGGGATCCACCCGGGAACCGGGCCGGGCACTCAGGTTCCTCCGCACCTGCGGCAGCTGCCGGGCGTCATCCAGGACAAGGTTTTCAACACGGACGGCACTCTGTGGTACCCCAATACCTACGACCTGACGTTCTTCGCGTTGACGCCGACGGCCCTGCCTCTCCCGGACCCGTCTCTGGTGCCCGAGTTCTGGGGCGACACCATGCTCGCGAACGGGACGGTGTACCCGTATGTCGAGGTCGAGCCACGGCGCTATCGGATTCGCCTACTCAACGCGTGCAACACGCGTTTCCTGAGCCTGCGGCTGCTCGGCGCGCTCGGGAGGCGCGGGGTTCAGACTACCGAACCGGACCTCGCGAACCCCGGCCCCGCGATGACGCTCATCGGCACCGAGGGCGGCTTCCTGGACGGCAGCGTCGCCCCGAAAGGGGTCGTCTACGACAACGTGGCGATGCCGCTCGTCCTTGCCCCGGCAGAGCGGGCGGACATCATCATCGACTTCTCGAAGGTCAAGACACGGACGGTCCAGGACGCCCAGTGCTTCATCCTCTACAACGACGCGCCGGTACCGTTCCCGGGCGGCACACCGCTCGCCGACTTCTATCCGCAGAACAAGAAGCTGGCAGCGCCGCCCGCGCCAGGTTTCGGGCCGAACACGCGGACCTTGCTGCAGTTCAGGGTCCTGCCTCTTGGATCGCTGACAGGTGACACGAAGCCGGACCCGCCGGTCGACCCGGCGTGGGCTCTTCTGCCGACACCAGCGCCGGCTCAGACCGTTCCGGGCACGAGAGACCTCGTGCTGTACGAGACGGTCGATGAGTTCGGCCGTCTGGCCCAGAACCTGGGAACGCTGGCGCGGCCGATGGCTCAGCTCGAACCCGCTACCGAGGTCGTGCAGGCCGGGAGCGTGGAAGTGTGGCGGGTCTTCAACGTGAGCGCGGACACCCACCCCATACACTTCCACTTCTTCAACGTCCGGGTGCTGTCGAGGCAGCCGTTCTCGTGGCGGGGCGGCGCGCCGAACCTGTCCGGCCAGCCCATGCCGCCGGAACCGTGCGAGCAGGGTTGGAAAGAGACAGTGCGTTTCAACCCGGGCGAGTGCACCACCTTGCTGGTCGAACTGCCTCCGACGGGCGGGCTGGCTCCAACCGGCGTCACCGTCCCCGATAGCCCGCGTTCGACAGAGCTTGGTTTCACGGGCGCCGAGTATGTCTGGCACTGCCACATACTCGAACACGAGGAACACGACATGATGCGGCCCCTTGTCGTGCAGGGGTAGGAGGTCCCGTCCGCTTCGCAGGCGGCGGTTGGCCCCCAGGGAAGAGAGCTCCGCGGCCGAGCGCTGCGGAGCTCTTTCCTCAACCGGCTGGCGAAGGGCGCACGGCACGCGACCGGGCAGTGTGACCGATCCCGTGGGCGCAGGCCATGGTGGTAGTGGGACACACCCGCCCGGGACACCTCCGGTACTCGTTACTGCTGCAGGCCGTTCATGAGGAAGGTCGCCTTCGGCTCGATCCTCCTGATAGTCGTTACCGCTGCGTTCGGCGCCGGCAGGCTGTGGGAGCGCCGCAGCGCGGGTAGTGTGTCGGAGGAACGAGCAATCCTCCACTACGCCTGCCCGATGCACCCTCAGTACACGAACGACAGGCCAGCTGATTGCCCCGCCTGCGGGATGCGGCTCGAGCCGGTCCATGCGGATGCGGCCAACGGGGCGCCGCCTTCGGCGCGGGGGGCTGGAGCGCCTCCGCCAGGCAGCATTCACGTTTCGCCCGAGCGGCAGCAGGCAATCGGGATCCAGCTCGTGAAAGCCGAACGAAGAGCAATCACGCAGACGGTACGCACCGTGGGCCGCGTCTCGGCCGACGAGACGCGTATCTACCGGCTGACCGCAGGCACCAACGGGTGGATCGAGGAAGCGCTCCCGACCTCCGTTGGCAGCCTGGTCAGGAAGGACCAGCTGCTCGGCGCCTTTTACGCTCGTGATTTCCTCGGCGCCCAGCAGGCGTACTTCTACGCGCTCGACGCGAAGGACCGCTTCATGGCGCAGAACGCGTCGGAAGCGCAGATGGCCTCGACGAACACGCAGATCCAGCAGAGCGCCGACACGCTGCGCGCGCTCGGCATGCCTGCGACCCAGATCGCAGAGCTCGCCAAGACGCGCGAGCGCACCTACACGATCGCCCTGCGGGCGCCCGCAGCAGGCTTCATCCTCGAACGCAATATCTCCCCCGGCCAGCGGTTCGACTCGGGCGACGACCTGTTCGTCATCGCGGATCTCACGCGCGTGTGGATCCTCGCAGACCTCTTCGAGCACGAGGCCAACCGGCTCCGCCCCGGCACGAAGGTGAACGTGCTCTACAGCGGGGAGTCCCGCACCGCGACCGTCAGCGACGTCCTGCCCATCTTCGACCCCGAAGCGCGGACGATGAAGCTGCGCCTCGAGATGCCGAACCCGGAGTTCCGCTTCCGGCCCGGCATGTTCGTGGACGTCGAGTTCCCCGTCGACCTGCCCGCCACGCTCACCGTCCCGACCGACGCTGTCATCGATTCGGGCGTTCGCAAGACGGTCTTCGTCGATCGCGGCGGCGGCTACTTCGAGGCGCGCCAGGTAGAGACGGGCTGGAGGATCGGCGATCGGATCGAGATCACGAGAGGCCTGATGGAAGACGAGCGCATCGTGGTCGGTGGGACATTTCTCATCGACTCCGAGAGCAGGATGAAAGCCCTCGCCGCCGGGCCCGACAGGCCAAACCCTGAAGCGTTCTTCGTGCCCTTGCGTCTTCGTGGCTCCGTGACTGGAATGGGGACATCGAGCAATCGAGCGAACCGCGCGTACTTCGACCGAGGTACTAACGTACCGGGGCGGCCGGTACTTTCGGTCGATTGTCCCTGGGTTTCCTCTGAAGAATATTGATGATGGTTTCAGATGCGCACCGTTCGCCGCCACCTCCTCGCCGTTGCCGTGCTGCTCCTCGCAGCCAACGCGACCGGGTACATCGTCCGGCCCGGCGAGTGCAAGTGCCAGGCGGGATGTTCGTGCAGGAACTCCGAGAAGACCGACGCGGGCGACGAGTGTCCGCTCTGCGAGCGAGCGCGGGATGCCGCTGACGCCAGCGGCGGCGACCGTTGCTCCGCCAGGTGCTGCGGCCAGCACGTCGGGCTCCCGTGGTTGACCGACGTGCACGCCGTTATTCCGCTTCAGGCCGCGCTTCCGCGTCTCCTGTCTCCGGCAGGCTCGCCCGCAGAGCCAGTTTCGGCCCCGACCGGGACTGTCAGTCGACCCCCTTCCCCACCTCCCAGAACGGCCATCTCCTAGTCGACACCCGACCCTGATCGTCCGGGCGGCTCGTTCGTCGCCCCTTGCTGAAGCGACGGGCACGGTGGCCCCGCGGCGTGCGCAGCGCGCCGCTGCCGGCCGCACGAACACGCTCGTCATACACGGTGTCCGACGGTCCTCGCCGCAGGTCCGGGCGAGGCGGGTAGACGTCCCACCGTCACCGCCCGCCCGCGGGCCTCGAGCCTGACAGGGAGAAAGGTCCATGCAGCGTTCACGCTTCCACCTTCTGATAGCGCTCGCGGCAGTCTTCACGGCGTCCGTTGTCGCGAGCGCCCAGCCCTCTTCCGGCACCATCACCGGGGTCGTCACCGACTCGAGCGGCAGCATCGTGCCGGGGGCTGTCGTCGACCTGGTCGACGCTGCTTCGACGATCGGCCAGCCGATCTTGCTGCGCTCGACACACTCCGACGAGCGCGGGCGATACGCCTTCGCATCCGTTCCACCCGGCCGCTACCGCGTTTCCGCCAGCCTTCCAGGGTTCGATACCGCCGTGCGCGTGAGCGTCCCCGTCGTGTCCGGCCGTGAAACGGTAGTGGATGTCGTTCTGGCGCCCGGACGACAGGAGACGACGATCGTCGTCACCGCGCCAGCGACGACGAGGCCGCTCGTCGTCGAGACGAACCCGCGCGCCCCGCGCCAGCCGATTCCCGCTCACGACGGCGGCGACTACCTCAAGGGCATTCCCGGCTTCTCGATCGTCCGAAAGGGCGGGACCGACGGCGACCCGGTCCTTCGCGGTATGGCCGGGTCCCGGCTCGGCGTGCTGCTCGACGGGCAGCAGATCTTCGGTGGGTGCGGAGGCCGGATGGACCCGCCGACGGCCTACGTCTACCCGTCGGCCTTCGACCGGATCACGGTCGTGAAAGGTCCGCAGACCGTTCTGTACGCGGCGGGCACGTCGGCGGGCACCGTGCTCTTCCAGCGGGACTGGCACCGCGCCTCCCGGCCGGAGTACAGCGCCTTCGCTTCGTTCGTCGGCGGCGGCTTCGGCCGGCACGACGAGATGGCGAACGTGCGCGCCGCAGTCCCAGCCTTCTACCTCCAGGCCGTCGGGACGCGGTCGGAAACCGGTGACTACGAGGATGGGAACGGGCGCGCCGTCCATTCCGCCTACACCCGGTGGAGCGGAAGCGCCGCATTTGGCTGGACGCCGTCGGAGAACACGCTGCTCGAGCTCTCGGTCGCGAGGAGCGACGGGCGCGCGGCCTATGCGGATCGCGCCATGGACGGGACGAAGTTCGCGCGCGACAACGTGGCGGTGAAGTTCGACACGCGGCGTGCGATGTCGGTGGTGCGGCGGATCGAGGTGCAGTTCTACTACAACTACGTCGATCACGTGATGGACAACTTCAGCCTTCGAAAGCCGGGAGCTGCCTTCTCCGTGAACAACCCGGACCGCACGACAGAGGGCGGCAGGGTGGCCGTGACGCTGGCAGGCGCAGGGCGCGCCTCGCTGGTCGCCGGCGCCGACCTGCAGCACAACGTCCACACTTTCCGCGGGGCGATGGGCAAGACGTCGGCCAGCGCAGCGCTGGATGCTTACCGATCGGCACCCCGGTCAGACGATGCGGAGTTCCGGCAGGTCGGGGCATTCGGCGAACTGACCTACCTCGTCGGCGGCAGCAGCAGGGTGATTGCCGGCGTGCGCGGCGACTGGCACGAGGCGCGCGACTCGCGCGCGTGCCTTGGCGCCGCCGCGTGCCCCCCGACGGCGCCGAAGAACGACACGGCCGGCGCGCGTGACCGCGAGGCGCTCGTCAGCGGGTTCGGTCGTTTCGAGCGCGACGTCACCAGGAGCGGGAACGGAACTCTTTACCTCGGAGTCGGCCACACGGAGCGTTCCGCCGACTACTGGGAGCGCGTGAAGCAGGATCCCGTCACCCTCGAGAGCGCGTTCCTGACGGCAAGGCCCGAGAAGACCACGCAGCTGGACGCCGGCTTCACATGGAGGTCGCGTTCCTGGTCGGGGTCGCTGTCCGGATTCGCCGGCCGGACCGCCGATTACATCGCCATCCGCTGGAAGCCCACCCCCACACTGACGCGCAACGTGGACGCGAACACGTTCGGGGCGGAGGCAGACGTCTCCTACCGCCTGACGAGCAGCCTGAGGGCGGAGGCGACGATGGCCTTCGTGCGCTCGGAGAACCTGACCGATGACAAGCCGCTCGCGCGACAGCCGGCACCCGAAGGGACGTTGGGCCTCTACTACGCCGGCCGCGGGCTATCGCTCGGCGCGCTCGCTCGCTTCGTCGGGCGCCAGGACCGCGTCGACCTCGGCTGGGGGAGCATCGTCGCCAACAGCATGGACATCGGCCCTACCGGCGGCTTCTCGATCTTCTCGCTGAGCGGCGGCTACCGGTTCAAGCGGGGTCTCGTCGTAGCCGCCGGCATCGACAACCTGTTCGACCGCGCCTACGCCGAGCACATGAGCCAGGGCGGCGCAGCAGTCCCGGACTTCGTGCAGACAGCCCGCGTCAACGAGCCGGGCCGGACCCTCTGGATGAAACTCAGCGTCGAGCTCGCGAGGTGACAACGGAAACAAACGGTGCTGCGGTGGCCTCGGCCCCCACTGCCGCGGCACCGTCGATCTCGATCGCTCGCGGCGCGTGCGCGGGTGGTCTTGTCCTCACCGCCGCAGCATGAAGCTGAGGAGCGCGGCCATGGCGGCGAGCTGACCGATCCAGAACAGGAACGACCACTTGTAGAGGTCGGCTATACGGTCGCCGAGCTCGATGCGCTGGGCAGCCATCTCCTGCCGAATCGCCGCAAAACCCTGTGCCATCTCCTGCCGCACGGCGGCCAGGCCCTCAGCCATCTCCTGCCGCACGGCGGCCAGGCCCTCGGCCATCTCCTGCCGCACCGCGGCCAGGCCCTCGGCCATCTCCTGCCGCACCGCGGCAAAACCCTGCGCCATATCGACACGCAGGCCGGAGGTTTCCTGCACCAGGCGACGCTCGAAGCGCTCGACCGCGAGGGTCACGGTCTCCTCGCGCATCTCCTCACGAGCCTGGTTGAAGAGCTCCACCAGCCCGCCGGATGCTTCGACACCCAGCCGATCCCGAAGCGCCACCGGAACGTCCCCGAATTCCATCGCGGCATCGCTTTCTCGACCTCATATCCCTTCGCCGGGGATCTGACGACGACGATGGCATCGTCGTCGGTCACAAGTCAAGGGGCTCTCTTCCAACTGCCTTCGATCCCTCGTGCAGTTGCCGCCAACGGCGGCGCCTTGGGTATGCGCTCGGAAAGTAGACCAGTACGCCGGTCGGAAAGTGATCCACCCGGAGGGAGCGTCCTCCGCCGGAGCCAGGGTGGAGGCTTATGCTTCGTACCTTCGTGTCGTCGCAGCCTCTCGACTAACACTCCCTGCGGATTCGCTCGAGGATTGCGGTCGTCGAGAAGCCTTCGGCAAGGGGGATGCGCACCACCCTTCCCCCTCTGGCCTCGACGATGTCGCGGCCGATGATGCGGTCGGGGGCCCAGTCGGCGCCCTTGACCAGAACGTCGGGCTGGATGGCCTCTATGATGTCGTGCGGGTCGTCTTCGTCGAAGATGACGACCGCATCCACCGCCTCCAAGGCAGAGACGACCTCGGCGCGCTCGTGCTCCGGGTTGAGCGGCCGTGACGGTCCCTTGATGGCGCGGACGGAGCGGTCCGAGTTGACCGCGACGATGAGCGCATCGCCCTCGCGGCGGGCGTCCCGGAGGTAGCGGACGTGGCCGGGGTGGAGCAGGTCGAAGACGCCGTTCGTAAAGACGACGACCTTCCCCTCGCGGCGGAGATCCTCGGCGAAAGCTGCTGCCTCTTCGTGTGACAGGACTCTCATGTCACGATGTCCCCATCTCCGTCAAGGGGGCCACGAACAGACCATGATCAGAAGGTCTTTGCCCTTCGTGTCCTCGTGGCCCCGTGATCCCGTGATCCGCCTGTCGGCTATCGGCGGCCGCCCACTGGGTCTCCGTGCCCGGTCGCTGCGCCGGCAGAACTTCCTCGCTCCTTCGGGCCCGAGCAGCA
>JBHGBL010000025.1:0-29390 GCA_041947015.1 Vicinamibacterales bacterium | reverse complement strand
TGGGCGCTCCGCTTCGCCTTCCGGCCGCCCAAAGCCCGGCGCGCCGGCATCCGAGAAAGCCGCGACGGGTCGCCCCGAGGCCGAAGCCGAGCGCCGCGCGGAGGAGCGGGCGTCGCGCCCCGCCTCACGCCTTCCGCAGCCGCAGGCTGTTGGTCACGACCGACACGCTCGAGAACGACATGGCGAGCGCCGCGATCATCGGGCTGAGCAGCCAGCCTGTGAACGGGTAGAGCGCGCCGGCTGCGACAGGGATGCCGAGAACGTTGTAGATGAACGCCCAGAACAGGTTCTCCTCGATGACACGCAGCGTCCTGCGCGAGAGGAGGATGGCCTCGACGACGCCGTCCAGGCTGCTTCTCATGAGGGTTATGTCCGACGCCTCGATGGCGATGTCGGTGCCCGAACCGATTGCGATGCCGACGTCGGCCTGAGCCAGCGCGGGTGCGTCGTTGATGCCGTCGCCGACCATGGCCACCAGGCGGCCCTGCCGCTGCAGCGCCTTCACCTCGTCCGCCTTGCGGTCGGGAAGCACTCCGGAGACGACCCTGCCGATCTCGCCGCGCGGCGCCACCTGGCGGCGGATGGCCTCGGCCGTCTGCTCGTTGTCTCCCGTGATCATCACGACCTCGAGGCCCATCTCCTTCATTCGCGCTATCGCGGAGGCCGCTTCGGGGCGCGGCGTGTCGGCGAGGCCGATGATGCCGAGGAGTCGCGGCGCCGCCCCCGTCCGCTCGCCGCCGTCCGATTCGCGCCTGCCATCACCGCGCCGCATGCCGTGGCCCTCACCGTCGAGCTCGCCCTCCCGCGCGCTCCGGGCGGCGTCTTCGACCGCGACGTGCATGACCGTTCGCGCCGACGCGGCAAGTCGCGAGGCTGCCGCCGCCATGGGGGCGACATCCACGCCGCGATCGCGCATCAGGCTCTCGTTGCCCACGACGGCAAGCCGCCCGCCGAGCCTGGCGACGACTCCCTGGCCCGGCACCGCGTTGAACTCCGATGCAGGCTCGATCTCGATCCCGCGCGCGACCGCGGCTCGCACGATTGCCTCCGCCAGCGGGTGCTCTGAGAGGCGTTCCGCCGACGCGGCCACGCGCAAGAGTTCTCTCTCTGCGCTCCACTGCCAATCGGGGGATGCTCCCGGCACCAGGTCTCCGCCGTGCGCTTCGCCGGTCGCGCCATCGCCCGCACCGCCGGCCGCACCGCCCGCGACACTCCTGCTCGCGTCGTCCGCGCCGCCGCCCGCACCGCGGGCCGCGCCGTCGCCCACACCGACGACACTCCTGCCGCCGGGGTCGTTGCTCGCGCCGGCGTCCCGGCCTCCGCCCGCGCCTCCACCCGTGCCGCCCGTCCCATGGTCCTGGGCTGCGGCCACGACGTCAGTCACCTCCGGGCGACCCGTCGTTATCGTGCCCGTCTTGTCGAGGACGATGGTGGTCAGGTTGCCGGCCCGTTCCAGAGTTTCGCCGCCCCGTATCAGGATCCCCTTCTCGGCCCCCCTTCCGGTCCCGACGAGAATGGCCGTCGGCGTCGCGAGGCCCATCGCGCACGGGCACGCGATGATGAGGACGGCCACCATGTTGACGAGCGCGCGCGACAACCGCTCGTCGGCGGGCGAAGCGAGGAACCACGCGACGAAGGTGACGAAAGCGATGGCGACGACCGCCGGCGTGAAGTAGCTCGAGATGACGTCGGCCAGCCGGGCGATCGGCGCGCGGCTCCCCTGCGCCTCCCTGACCATCCTGATGATCTGGTGCAGCGTCGTCTCGCGCCCGACCCGGGTCGCGCGGAACCGGAAGCTTCCCGTCCGGTTCACGCTGCCCCCGACCACCGTCGAACCAGGCGCTTTCTCGACGGGCAGCGATTCCCCGGTGAGCATCGACTCGTCCACCGCGGAGCGACCGTCGATCACCTCGCCGTCGACCGGGATGCGCTCTCCAGGCCTGACGCTCACGATGTCGTCGTGGAGGACCTGGTCCGGGGGAATCTCGATCTCGATCCCGTCTCGTTCGACGCGCGCGGTGCGCGGCTGCAGCCCGATCAGCCGCTTTATCGCCTCCGACGTGCGGCTTCGCGCCCGCGCCTCGAGCAGCCGGCCGACGAGCACGAGCGCGATGATTGCCGTGGCCGTCTCGAAGTAGACGGGGGCCGGCATCTCGCGGGCCGGCCCTGCATGCGGCGTCGCGTGTGCCACGAGCCCCGGAGCGATGGTGAGCACCGTCGAGTAGACGAAGGCCGCCCCGGTGCCTATCGCGATGAGCAGGTTCATGTCGGCGTTGCCGTGCCGCGCCGCGGCCCACGCTCCCTTGTAGAACTGCGAGCCCGAGTAGACGATGACCGGTATCGAGAGCGCGAGCTGCACCCAGTCGACGCCGGGAAACCGCAGGTGCGCCATGCTGATTGCCATGACGGGCGCCGAGAGCGCCACGGCCGCGATCAGCTTGCGCCGGAGCCTGAGGTACTCCTCCTCGCGCGCCTTCTCCTCGAGGTCCTGCAGGCGCGACTCGTCTGCGGCGGTGGCCGTGGAGCCGACAATCGACGCGCCCTCCAGAACGTCGTAGCCGACGTCTCTCACCGCGGCCACCAGGTCCGCCACGCCGAGAACCGAAGGATCGAACTTGACCGTCGCGCGGTTCGTCGCGTAGTTGACCGCCGCGGCCTCCACGCCGTCCACACCCTCGAGGGTGCGCTCGATCGTGCGGGCGCACGCGGCGCAGCTCATCCCGCTGACCGGGAGAGTCACTGCCGCGCTAGGCGGTCGGGCCGGAGCTTCCTCATCCTGTCTCCGCGGCGGGGCGTCCGCCACGGCAGCGCCAGCGACCCTCCCGGGTTCGTTTCTGCCCATGTATCCATGCTAACAGGAGTGAGCAGTCCAACCCCGAGCCACTTCGTGCAGGCCTGAGCGGTTCATGTTCTTGCCGAACCGGGCCAGCGACCGCCCGGGCGCGGGGCCACGCCGCACCCCCGAGCGCCTTCGGCGTCGGATGTCGTGCTAAGCTGTCGCGCGGCAGGACCTGCGGCGCGATCACGGCGAGGCCGCCGTCCGGGCGGTGCGGGCCCTCGTCGAGAAGATCCTCGCGCAAGAGGCACCTGCCGCCTTTGCCGCGTGCCGATGCAGCAACTGCCCAGAATCCGCGACCTCACGCCCGAATCCGCCGGCACGGGCTTCTATCTCTGCGTCCAGAAGGACACCCGGTCCGGCAGGTCCGGCCCCTACCTCGTCGTCGGCCTCCAGGACCGCACCGGCCGCATCGGCGCGAAGATCTTCGACGACGTGGAGCGGCTGAGGAACGAGTTCGACGCGGGCGAGTTCGTGAAGGTGAAGGCGCGGGCGGACCGCTACGGCGGCCAGCTTCAGCTCGTCATCGAGAACATCCGCCGCGTCAACCCGGCGCAGGATCGCCAGGCGGGCTTCTCCGAGGCCGACTGCGTCTTGTCCTCGTCGCGCTCCATCGACGAGATGTGGAAGGAGCTGGCCGCGCTCGTCGACTCCGTGGGCGACCGGTTCATCCGCCGGCTTCTCCAGGACGTGCTGGCCCGCTACGGGGAGAAGCTTCGCGTGTGGCCCGCGGCGCAGCTGGTCCATCACGCCTGGCGCGGCGGCTTCCTCGAGCACGTGCTCAAGATTGCCGAGCTCTCGCTCGGGATGGCGGCGGCCTACGGCGCGCGCCGCGATCTCCTCGTGGCCGGCGCCATCGTGCACGATCTCGGAAAGCTGCAGGAACTCGACTACGACGTCTCGGCCACCTACTCGCGCGAGGGCAGGCTCGTCGGGCACCTGACGCTGGGCGTCATCATGCTGCGCGAGATCGCGCTCGCGATACCGGACTTCCCTCCGGTGCTGCTCACCGAGCTCGAACACCTCATCGTTTCGCACCACGGTTCACACGATCTCGGCTCGCCCGTCGAGCCGATGACGCTCGAGGCGTTCCTGCTCTCGGCCGCCGACGACATCGACGCGAAGGTGAACCAGATCCAGCAGGCGATCGACGATCCGGGAGGCGAAGGCGAGTTCACCGCCTACCAGCACAGGTTCGGCCGGGTCTTCTGGAAGGGTGCCCGGGGAGCGGATGACCCCGGCCAGGGCTGAAAACCGACGACGGCACAACACGGACCGGGAGCGCCGGCGCGCCCCGCGTTGCGACTGATTGCTGGCCATGCGCGGACCCGAGACGACGAACCGCCCTCCTGATCGGTCGCACCGGACGCTCGCCTGGCGCGTGGCTGCGGTCGCGGCAGCCATCGTGATGACCGCCTCGGCCGGATGGCTCGTCGCTCCCGGAAGGCCGCTTCAGGCCGAGCCCAGCAGTCTGCGCGTCGAAGACGACGAGTTCGTCGCCTTCGATGCCTCCGGTGTCGAGTTGTGGCGGTACAGGCTTCCTTACGCCGTGCACGAGCCGGGCGGCGACCCGAGGCGCACCTCGCTCATCGAGGACCTCGATGGCGACGGGCGCCGCGAGGTTGTGACGGTGGCGAGCGCCGACTCTCTCGAGACGAGCGAGGTGATCTGCCTCGAGCCGGACGGCGCGCTCCGCTGGCGCCGCCGCGCCGATCGCCGCGCGCGCTTCGGGAGCGACCTGGTTGGCGGGCCGTGGGTGGCGTGGCACATCGCCGCCACCGACGCGCCCGGCTCGGGCCCGATGCTCTGGGCGGCGTGGATCAGCCGAGCCTCGTTCGCGTCCTTCGTCGAGCGCATCGATGTGAGGACCGGCGCGCCTTCGGCCGTCTACTGGAGCGCCGGGCGCGTCACGGCCATGGGAGCCGGTGAAGCGAACGGTAGGCAGGCAGTTTTCATCGGCGCGGCGAGCAGCGAGCACAAGGCCGCAAGCCTCGCGGTGTACGCCCTCGACGTTTCAGATGGCGCGGCGCCCACGGTCGAGCCGGCCTACGCGTGCCGCGACTGCCCGTCGGGGCGCCCGCTCGCGTTCTTCGTGTTCCCGAGAACGAATCTCTCGCGCGCGATGCTGCGCGAAACGGGAACCACGGACGTCGTGCAGGTCGCGCAGGATCAGGGCGGCGCTTTGATGGTCGCGGTGCGGCACAACCCGCCCGATCCGGACGGCGCTGTCGTCTTCTACCGCTTCGACGAGGGCCTCCGGCTGAAGAGCGTCGAGCCGTCGCCTCGCTACCGCGCGTTGCACGCCATGCTGGAACAGCAGGGCGCGCTCTCGAACCCTCTGTCGGCGGAAGAAGAGCGGCAGATGATGCACGTGCTGTCGTGGGACGGGAGCAAGTTCGTACGAGCAGGGAGCCGGTCGGAGTAGCGGAGCGGCCCGGGCGGCTGGCCCACGCGCCCTGGCGGCGTATCATCACGCCAGGTGCGCCGGGCCGCGCCAAACGGTGCGGTCAGCGAGGCTGGAGGCCCCGTCAGACCACGCGCCTGCCGGAAACCAGTCGCACCAGGAACAGCATGATGGCTATCACCAGCAGGATGTAGATGAAGTTGCCCATCGTGTAGCCGCTGACCATGCCGAGCAGCCACAGCACGATCAGGATGATCGCAATCGTTTCGAGCATCGCCTTCTCCTTCGGGTTCCCTTTCCAGGGCGGCGCGCCCTTCCCGCCGCTCGCGCAGGATTGTGAACCGTGATTGGCCTCGGGTTCCGCCGCCTCGCGTTTCGGGGCTCTACCGTGCAAGCCGGGTGCCACTGGGTGTCGCTTGTGAGTCATGAGCTGTGGGTTGTGAGTTGTGAGGGACCGCTGGCGGCCTGCCGCGCGCCGCGGCGCGTCGAGGCGGTCATGATTCGTCGACGGTGGCGGTCGAGCTGGCGGCGTGGACTGTGGGGCAACGGAATATCGAGGGCGGAGAACCTGGCCAATCCGATGGGGCACCTTCTACCGATGATCGGCCGCGCGGGCCGGCCTGCCGCCCGCCGCAACGCTACCAGGGCCGCCAGAGCGGCGGGCCGAAACCGCACCGGACCAGCCGAAGCGGCGGGCCGCGACCGCAACAGATGCGTCGGCGCGGCGGGCGCGTTCATCGCCCTCCTGCTGTCTGCGGCTCCCGCTCTCGGCCAGGGAAGTGCGGCCACACCACCGGTTCAACCGGGCGCGCTTGCGAACGGTTCGGTGCTCCTGACGCCGGCTGATGGCAGGCAGGCCGCCACCAGGGAGCCTGCCGTCACGTCGCCCGACGCCTCCCGGCCCGCGGGCTCGATCGGTCGCTTCCTCGCCGGCGGCGCAATCGCCTTCGCGGCGCACGAGGGCGGTCACGTGCTCTTCGGCCGGCTCTTCGGCACGAAGACAGGCCTGCGGCGCGTCTCGTTCGCGCGAATCCCGTTCTTCGCGATAACGCACACCGGCACGCTCACCCCGCGCAGGCAGTTCGTCGTCTCGTCTGCCGGCTTCTGGACGCAGCACGCGACGAGCGAGGTGCTGCTGACCCTGCGGCCGCGCCTTCGCGACGAGAACAGCCCGCTCCTCGACGGGGTCATCGCCTTCGACGTGCTCGCGTCGGTCGCTTATGCGGGCACAGCCTTCGCGCGCTTCGGGCCTTCCGAGCGCGACACCCGCTCGATGGCGGCGACGCTCGGCGTGAACGAACGCTGGGTGGGGCTTCTGGTCCTGCTGCCGGCCGTCCTCGACGCCTATCGCTACTTCGACCCGGAGGCAGGGTGGGCCTCGTGGGCGTCGCGCGGCGTGAAGGTGGGAGGAGTGCTGCTGGTGATTCGGTGATTCGGCGACACCAGCGATCAGCGTTCAGCGATCAGCTATCAGCCTTCTCTTTCTCGCCCAGCGCGAAGGTCATCGTTCCCTCGAGTGCGACCTCGCCGTCGACGCGCGCGATGCCGTGCAGCACGCCCATCTTGCTCCGGAGCCTCCGCACGTCGGCGACGATCTCGACGACGTCGCCCGGCCGCACGGGGCGGCGGTAGCGGACGCGCTCGATGCCCATGAAGAAGATGAGCCGGCCTGCGTTCTCGGGCTTCGAGAGGATGAGCAACGCGCCGACCTGTGCCACCGCCTCGGTCAGGATCGTCGGCGGCAGCGCCGGCTCGTCGCCCGGCCGCGTGGAAAGGTAGTGTTCGTTCACCGAGACGTTCTTCACGCCGACGATGCGCTTGTCCAGCTCGAACTCGACGATACGGTCCACGAGGAGGAACGGGTAGCGGTGCGGGAGTATGCGCTGGATGGCGGTGTAGTCGAGGGGAATGTCCATGCTCATCGGGAACTCGCAAGCGAGAATCGGAGGATTGTATCGCAAACCCATGGCGCCCTGCCTCCGTCAAAGGTTCCATGAGGCACGCCCTTCGCTCGCTGGCCGCAACGCCCGTCGTGTCGCTGGTTGCCGTCGTGTCGCTCGCCCTTGGCATCGGCGCCAACACCGCCATCTTCACCATCATCGACAGCCTGATGCTGCGGTCGCTCCCGGTTCACGAGCCGGAGCGGCTGGCCTTGGTGACTGCTGCCGGTCGCCCCTACTCCTGGACGAACCCGATCTGGGAGGCGATCCGGGACCGGCCGCTCTTCGGCGCGGCGCTCGCCCAATCGGCCGACCGGTTCAACCTCGCCAGGGGCGGCGGCGAGACCGAGATGATCGACGGCGCCTGGGTGAGCGGGCGCTACTTCGAGGTGCTCGGCGTGCCGGCGATGCTCGGCCGCACCTTCACGGCGGACGATGACAGGCGGGGCGGCGGGCGGGACGGCGCGGTCGCTGTCCTGAGCTACGCGTTCTGGCGGAGCCGGTACGGCGGCGCTGCCGGGGCCCTCGGGCAGACGATCGCCATCGAGCGCGTGCCCTGCACGATCATCGGCGTCCTGCCGCCTGGCTTCCATGGGCTCAACCCGGGCAGGTCCTCGCAGGTCTACATCCCGATAGGGGTCGAGCCGCTCGTTCGCGGCGCCGAGAGCATGCTGGACCATCGCTCGTACTGGTGGCTGGACATCATGGTCCGGCTGCGAGACGGCCAGGACGTGGGAGCGGCGACGGCGGCTCTTCGAGGCGTGCAACCGCAGATCCGCGCGGAGACGGTTCCGGGCGACCTGCCGGCCGGCTTCGCGGCGAACTACCTGAAGGAGCCGTTCACCCTCGTTCCGTCCCCGAACGGCTTCTCTGTCCTGAGGACGCGCTACGCGCCCCCGCTGATCGCGCTGATGGTCGTTGTCGGGCTCGTGCTGCTCATCGCGTGCGCGAACATCGCGAACCTCCTGCTCGCGCGCGCCGCGGCCAGGCGGCACGAGATAGGCGTGCGCCTCGCGCTCGGCGCATCCCGCCTGCGATTGTGGCGGATGCTCTTTGCCGAGAGCCTGCTCATTGCTGCCCTTGGCGCCGCGCTGGGCCTGCTCTTCGCCGAATGGGGCAGCCGCCTGCTCGTTGCGCAGCTCTCCAGCCAGACGCGTGTCGTCTTTCTCGACATGCCGCTCGACTGGCGGGTGCTGGGGTTCACGTCCGCGGTCGCTGTGCTCACGGCCCTTCTCTTCGGCAGCGTTCCCGCGTTTCGCGGCGCGCGCGTGCAGCCTTCCGAGTCGCTCGGCGAGGAGTCGCGCGGGAGCGCCGGCGACCCTCGCTCGCGCCTCGTGGGCGCCCTGATTGCCGCGCAGGTCGCGCTGTCGCTCGTGCTGGTGTTCGCAGCTGGGCTGTTCGTGAGGACGTTCGCCTCGCTCGCCTCCATGGACACCGGCTTCGACAGGGGTCCCGTGCTGATTGCCGCCCTCGACCTCCAGCGCAGCGCGGTCGAGCCGTCCGGCCGGCCCGCGCTGGTCGAGAGAATGCGCGAGGCGGTTTCCGGCGTTCCAGGCGTCGGCTCCGCCGCCGCTTCCCACGTCACGCCGGTCAGCGGAAGCACGTGGTCCTTCCCGGTAGAGGTGGACGGCGGGCGCGAACTGACCAGCCGCGAGCGGGGCGTGTCGATAAACGCGCTCACGCCCGGCTGGTTCGGGACGCTGGGAACGACGATCATCCGCGGCCGCGACTTCGACAGCCGCGACACTGCGGGCGCTCCGCGCGTCGCCGTCGTCAACGAAGCTTTCGTGAAGCGGTTCTTCCACCCTGGCACGGATCCGATCGGGAGGACGGTGAGGGAGAAGAACCCGATCGGAGGGAGGCCGGTGCCTCCTCCGGCCCAGATCGTCGGCGTGGTGGAAGACGCCGTCTACCGGTCGCTCAGGGAACCGGTGCCGCCCACCATGTACCTCGCCCTGGCGCAGTTTCCCGGCCCCATGCGCGCCGAGTCGAACATCGTCATCAGGAGCGCCGGGCCCGAGCCGGCGGCGCTGGCGCGCGGCGTCGCGGAGGCGATCGGCCGCGTCGATCCCGATGCCGCGATCTCGTTCCGCCTGCTGGCCGAACAGGTGGATTCGTCCCTGGCGCAGGAGCGGCTGATTGCCATCCTCTCAGGGTTCTTCGGCGCGCTCGCGCTGCTTCTGGCAGGGCTCGGCCTCTACGGTGTCACGGTGTACAGCGTGAATCGCCGCCGCCGCGAGATTGGCATCCGCATGGCCCTCGGCGCAGAGCCGGGGCGCGTTGTCCGCCTGGTTCTCCGGCGCGTGGCCGTGCTGGTCGCGATCGGCGCCGTCTCGGGCGGCATCGCCGCCTTGTGGGCGAGCCGATTCGCCTCGACCCTGCTATTCGGTCTCGAGCCGCGCGATCCGGCGACCTTTGCCGGCGCGGTCGCGATGCTGGCGGTGACAGCGGCCCTTTCCGGCTGGATCCCGGCTCGACGCGCCTCGCGCCTCGACCCGGCCCGCACGTTGCACGAGAGCTGACGGCGGCGTGCCGCCTGCGACCGCCAGGGGGTGGAGCGCAAAGCGAAGCCTTGCATTGGACCGGCCGCGCAAACGCCAGGGCGATCCCTGATATATTCCAACACGTGGCCGAGCACACCACCGCAACCTCGCTGCACGTCACCGACCAGGACCGCCTGACCACCCTCTTCGATCTCGGGCGGCAGGTCGCGGCGGTGCTCAACCTGGATGAGCTCCTCGCCATCATCCCGAAGCTCATCTCCCGGCTGATGGAATTCCACGCCTTCGGCGTCTACCTTCTCGACGAGAAGCGTGGCGAACTGCGCCTTGCGTACTCGGTCGGCTACCCCGAGACGCCGGGGCAGCGCGGGCGAACCCTGAAGGTCGGCGATGGGTTGACCGGCGCGGCGGTGGTCGAGGGGCAGCCGATCCTGGTGAACGACGTCTACAAGGACCCGCGCTACGTCGAGGCGGTTCCGGGAACCCGTTCCGAGCTCGTCGTTCCGCTCCGCCGCAAGGGCCGCACGCTCGGCACGCTCAACGTTCTCAGCCGGAACCCGGACCAGTACACCGAAACCGACCTGGCCCTGCTCCGGCAGTTCGGCGCGCACGTGTCGGTGGCCATCGAGAACGCGCGGCTCTTCGAGCAGGAGCGCGCCTATGCCGAGACGCTCGAGACGCTCGCCGAGATCGGCCGCGAGGCGGCGTCCATCCTCGACCTCGACGAGCTCCTCACGCGGCTCGCGCAGCTCGTCAAGAGGGTGGTCGCGTACCGGACGTTCGGCATCCTGCTGCTCGACGAGCAGACCGGCTACCTGGAGATGCGCCATGCGGTCCACTACGGCGATGCGCCTTCGCACCGCAGGCACAGGATCGGCGAGGGGCTTTCCGGCTACGCGGCGCTGCACCGGACGCCGGTTCTCGTTTCCGACGTCACGAAGGACCCGCGCTACATCAAGGTCCTCGACGATGTGAGGTCGGAACTGGTGGTGCCGCTCCTGGTGAAGGACCGCTGCATCGGCGTCTTCGACCTCGACTCGCCCGAGCTGGACGCATTCAGCAAGAGCGACGTGGAGATCCTTACGCTTCTGGCGAGCCACGCGGCGGTTGCGATCGAGAACGCGCGCCTCTACGAGGAGATCAAGAAGAACGAGGAGAGGCTCGAGAAGGAGCTTCGCTTCGCGCAGCGCGTGCAGATGGCGCTCCTGCCGACAGGGCCGCCCCGGCGCGTGAAGGGCGTCGACGTCGGCGTCCGCTTCTCGCCGGCCCGCGAGCTCGGGGGCGACATCTTCGACTTCCTGCTGCCGGACGCGCACTCGCTCGTCGTCGCCGTCGGCGACGTGTCGGGCAAGGGCGTTCCGGCCGCGCTCTACGGCGCCTTCGCGGGCGAGCTCGTCCGCTCGCGCACCTTCAGGCGGCGCCTCGCGCCGGAGGCGACGAGCCCGGCGGCGGTGCTCGCCTCGATCAACACCATCCTCCACGAGCGCCAGCTCGAGGAGTACTACTGCACGCTGGCCTACGCGAACTTCGACCTCCGGCGGCGCACCGTCGCGCTGGGCAACTCGGGGCTGCCCTACCCGATCCGATGCAGCAGCGATGGCTGCCACCCGGTCCCCCTGGCGGGTGTTCCGCTGGGCGCCTTCAGCGGCTCCACCTACGACGTCGTCTCGTTCGACCTGGAGGTTGGCGACCTCTTCGTCTTCTGCACCGACGGCATCTTCGAGGCGATGGACTCCGAAGGCCAGGAGTTCGGCTCCGGCCGCCTCGTGAAGACGATAGAGATGGTCCGCGCCGAACCGGCGCGGCGCGTCGTGGATGCGATATTCGAGGCCGTGACCGCGTTTCGCGGCACCTACGAGCAGCTGGACGACATGACCGCGGTGGCGGTCAGGATCACGGCCTGACGCCCGGCGCGGCCTGTCGCGGCCGTGGTCCGGTGCACGAGCCTTTCCTTTCGAGCCGCGGGTCGTCCCGCGCTGGAAGTACTGGTAGCCGACGCTTCGCGCATCCGGTGCTAGAATCGGGTTTTCGCTTCACCGGCAGGGGGCGTCCATGGAGTGGCGTTGGAAGGAGATGACGGCACGCTCCGACGGCGATGTCGTCGTCATCGAGATTCCGTCGATCGAGAGCCTGCACGGCGAAGACGACGACCTGCCCTCGTTCGTCATCCAGCTGGTGGAAGGGGGCAACCGGAAGTTCGTCGTGGACATCCACCGGCTGACGCACCTCGACAGCATCGGCCTCGGCGAGATAGTCCGCGCCTACACCACGGTGTCGCGGAGGGGCGGCCAGCTCAAGCTCGTGCACTCGAGCGTTCGCATGCGGCAGCTCTTCGACATCACCCGGCTCTCGTCCGTCCTGCAGTCCTATAGCAGCGACGAGGAAGCGGTCCGCAGCTACAGATAGCGGTCAGCGATCAGCGGTCAGCTTTCAGCCTTCAGCCTTCAGCGGTCAGCCTTCAGCGATCAGCTTTCAGCCTTCAGCTTTCAGCGGTCGGCTTTCAGCGATCTGCTTTCAGCGAACAGCTTTCGGCTTTCAGTGATCAGCGATCAGCGGTCCGATCCGGAAAGACGGAGAAAGCGATCCGGAAACCGGGATCCAGGCGAAGTTCAGCCGCCAAGCCCTTCCGCGGGAAGACGCCGTGTTCCGCGCGGTTCCGCGCACGGCTGCCCGGCGCGAGCGTTGCTACACCCGCAGGGGGCGCCCGAAAAGGGAACACTTTCCGTTTTCTTTCCGAGCCCGAAGAAAGGCGAAGTGTTCCATCCTCAGCTTCGACCCGGCGCGACCGTTGCTGCAGCAGCAGGCGGGAAACACCCCGATTCGAGAGGCTCGCTCAGGAGATCTCCATGCCCCCTGTCCAACACATCCGCAGCGTCGCGGGCGCGTTCGCGCTCGCCATGCTCTTCGTTTCGCTGACGCCGGCGCCAGCCGGTGCACAGGCCACGACCGGTGAAATCACCGGCCGCGTCCTCGACAACACGAGCCTGGTCCTGCCCGGCGCGAACGTGACGCTCCAGGACCCGGCCACCGGGTTCACGCGCACCACAACGACGAACGAGATGGGTGAGTACTCGTTCCTGCTCCTCCCGCCCGGCATCTACACCGTGACCGTCGAGATGCCCGGCTTCCAGCGCCTGATCAGAAAAGACGTGAACGTCAGGGTCGGGACCCGCCAGACGCTTGTCTTCGAGATGGAAATCGGCGGCCTGACCGAGGAGGTCGAGGTGGTCGGCGAGACGCCCCTCATCGAGACCACGCGCTCGGACCTGGGCGGCGTCGTGACGCCCGCCGAGATCACCAACCTGCCCCTCCTCAACCGCACCTTCGCCAACCTCTCGGTGATAATGCCCGAGGCGAGGCCCGCCGGCAACTTCGACCCGACCAAGACCCGGGTCGGCAACGTCGCGATGAGCGGCGGCGACGGCCGGCAGCTGGACGTCAACGTCGATGGCGGCGACAACAAGGACAACGTCGTCGGCAGCCTGCTCCAGAACTTCGCCTACGAGTCGATCCAGGAGTTCCAGGTGCTGCAGCACCGGTGGACGGCCGAAGCCGGCCGCGCGGTGGGCGGCGTCGTGAACGTCATCACCAAGTCCGGCTCGAACACCCTCCGCGGCAGCGCGTTCTCCACGTTCCGCAACCAGGACACCATGGCGCGCGACTTCTTCCAGGAACGTGGCGCGACCAAGCCCGAGTTCGAGCGCTGGGAGTACGGCGGCTCCATCGGCGGCCGCATCGTCCGCGACAAGCTGTTCTTCTTCGGCGCGCTCGAGCGGTTCGACGAGCCGTCGGCGTCCACCCCCGTGCGGGCGAACGTCATCCCGCAGCTCAGGGCCATTCCGGGAGCCTCGGTGGTCGACGCCATCCCAACGCCGTACGACGACACCCTCCTGACCGTGAAGGTGGACCACCGCATGCCGTCCGGCCACTCGATGTTCTACCGCTTCTCGATGCAGAAGAACTCGTCGCCCAACGACCAGGTGAGCAGCCCGGCGACGACGGATCTCACCGGCGGCAACGAGAACACGAACGACCTCTACGACGCCGTCGTCAACCACACGATGAACGTCGGGTCATCGAAGCTGAACCAGTTCACCTTCCACTTCCAGGACTTCAAGAACGAGATCCTGCAGGTGACCGACGACCCGATCATGATCTTCCCCTCCGTGCGCACCGGCCCCGCGCCCAACACCCCGCAGCAGACGACCGTGCGCAAGTGGCAGCTGCGCGACGACTTCGCCTGGGAGGCCGGGAGCCACTCGCTGAGGGGCGGGACCAACTACATCTACACGCAGCTCGGCGGCTACTTCTACTTCGGCGCCTTCGGCTACCAGCTGACGTGGTTCGACGACCCGCTGACGATCACCACGAACACCGCGCGCTACCCGCAGGGCTTCGCCACGCCCGGCGCCGTGCGGCTCCTCGATTTCTTCGCCGGTTCCGCCGACCACGCCCAGAACTTCCACCAGCTCGCCTTCTACGCGCAGGACGACTGGCGCGTGAGCCAGAACCTCACGCTCAACCTCGGCCTGCGCTGGGACGCGAACATCGACCTGCTGACCGACCAGACCAACAACAGGACGATGCAGATCCTGGGGCAGCTCGACGACCCGCTCGCGCAGCGGGTTGCCGGCGACGCGGAGAAGCTGGCGCGGACGACCCCGAGCTGGACGGAGTTCCAGCCGCGCGTCGGGTTCGCCTACGACCCGCGCGCAAACGGGAGGACGGTCATCCGCGGCGGCTACGGGATCTTCTACGACCAGATCTTCCAGAACCTCACGATCTTCTCCCTGGCGCAGAGCGGCCCCGAGATCTACTCGCAGATCCTCGGGCTGACCAACTCGGACGTCGGCGTGGGACAGGCGGCCGGCTTCCGGTTCGGCGTCGATCCGCTGCCTCCGCCGCCGGCCTTCGACTTCTCGCAGCTGCCGCCGGGTTCCTTCGGCCGGATAACCGATCCGGACGCGCGCGATCCGTACGTGCACAAGGCGTCGATCGGCTTCCAGAGGCTGCTCGGCAACAACTGGACGCTGTCGAGCGACTACGTCCACACCGAGGGGCGCAACGAACCGCGCGTCCAGGTGATCAACCCGCAGATCCGCTCGGTCTGCGACCCGGTGTTCCCCGGCTCGACGCCGGGCGACCCGCGCTGCGTGCGCGGCGCGAGCAGCAGGTACTTCGACGCGTCCTTCGAGCGCGCGGGCCTCGGCGCCAACAGGCTCGGGCAGATCAACATGATCGGCACGACCAACGAGTCGAAGTTCGACTCGTGGACGACGACGCTCAGGGGCCGCAGGGGCCCGATGCAGCTCTCGGTCAGCTACGTGCTGGCGTACTCGCGCGGCTGGGGCGGCCAGCCCGCCGCCTCCTACAGCGGAAACGGGATCGCCATCACCCCAGACGACCAGTTCAGGCCCGAGGAATGGGGGCCGACGCGCCATGACGAGCGGCACCGCATCGTGGCGAGCGGCGTCTTCGACCTGCCTCACGGGTTCCAGGTGGCGCCCATCGTTCAGTTCGCCTCGTCGAGGCCCTACACGCCGATCGCGGGCTTCGACATCAACGGCGACGGGCAGACCAACATCGTGGACAGGCTGTGCGCGGGCGTCGACCTGAACGCGGTCTTCCAGGCGCGCGGCGACCTCGACGCGGTGCGCGCGCTCAACCCTCCTGGCTGCAGGCCTGCGGAGGTCAACTCGCAGCGGACCGGCTTCGTCGTCAACCCGGACGGCACGATCGACGAGCGGAGCGGGCGGTTCTTCAACGCCGACCTTCGCGTCGCGAAGATGTTCTCTCTCGGCGGGCGCGCGATGCTCAAGGTCTACGCGGACCTCTACAACCTGTTCGACACCGAGAACCTGTCGTTCACGTTGAGACCCGAGCAGAGTTCGGCGGCGTCGGCCAACGCCTTCATGCAGCCGGTGTCGCTCTACGGGCCGGGCTTCGGCCCCCCGGTTGGCCGTCCGTTCACGGCATCCGTAGGAGCGCGAATCGAGTTCTGAGACGTGAAGACTGCTGACGCTGATAGCGATCAGCTTTCAGCGAACAGCGATCAGCGATCAGCGGTCAGCGGTCAGCGACCGGCCGGTTTCGCGCAGGTCGCTCGAAGCAGAGAGCAGAGAGCAGAAAGCGGAAAGCAGAAAGCTGATCGATCACGGCGCGACGATGCGGAGCTTCGGGAAGTACGTGCGATAGCGTTTCGCGTCGCGTGTGAGCAGCGTGAAGCCGGAGACGAGGGCGTGCGCCCCGATGTAGAAGTCCGGCAGCGGCGACCGGCGCTGGCCGCGGCGCCGGCGGTAGCGGACGAACGACCGGCCGGCGAGGAACGCCGCCTCCCATGGGAGCGCCTGGCGCTCGTAGTACTCGACCGGCAGCGCCGCCTCCAGGTCCTCGATGCGTTCGAAGCCTGCGGCCACCTCGGCGTAGACGATGGGGTTGACGACCAGCCGTCCCTCGTTGGCCTGCCTCGCCAGCGCGGATGCCGACCAGTCCAGCCACTCCTCGTCCTCCGTGACGATGTCGAGGATCACGTTCGAATCGACGAGCGTCGCGGCCACTTCATTCGCCTCGCGTGAGCGCCATGATCTCGTCGGTGGTCAGCCGCGGTCCGCCCGCGCGTCTTCCGGCGGCGCGCATCCTCTCGACGAGGGCGCTGCCCCGGTCTTGTGCTTCGGCCTTCCGGATGCGGACACTGTCGCCGACCACGTCGAAGACGACGCGCGTGCCCGGCACCAGGCCGAGCTTCTCGCGAATTGGCTGGGGGATCGTGACCTGGCCCTTGCTCGTCAGAGTCATGGTATTACTCCTACGAGTAAGAGTAATGCCAAAAGGCGGGCATGCCAAGGGGCGGTGGTGCCGGCGCTGCGCGCTGCCCGGATCCCACCTACTACCGCGAGCACGGCTGGTTCGAGTCGGACTACTACTACCCGACGAAGCTCAATCCCCTGAAGCGCGCCGTGGGCGCCGCGTTCGATCGGATCGCTGCGCGGAGCTCGAAGGCGAGGCGATACCATCCGGCGAAGAGCTGAATGGCGGGCGCGCGGATCGAGTTCTGGTAAGAAGGAGGAATCGGCCGTCCCGGGCGGCGCGCCGGGCGTGGTCCGAGAGGATGACCCAGGCGCCTTTCGCTTCGTCGAGACGCAGCGTCTCGCCCTCGCCGAGCGACTTGCGCTCGACGACCACCCCACCCGGCAGCCGCACCAGCTCGACGCTCATCGGTCGCCGCGCTGTCAGGTCGACCTGCCGGCGGATCCCGAAGACGAGCGTTACCGCCTCGCTGCCCGACGTTCCCGAGAAGGCGCCGACCGCGCCCTGCCCGCCGGCCCGGCCCGCCCCGCCGGCGCCGGGCGCGCCCGTCCGCCCCAGCGGGAGAGACGTCGACCGCAGGAGATCGACCGTGAAAGGCGCTCGCGGCGACGCGGCAGGCTCCCTCGTCCACTGCGGCAGGTCGGGCGGAAGCAGCGCCTTGACTGCCGCAAGGCCGCGAAGAGTTTCCGTCAGGCTTTCGGCTTCCCACAGGTTTGCCGGCCTCCCGCGCTCTCTGCCTCCTTCCCCGCCTCCGTAGATTCCCGGGCCGGCGTGAACGACGGAGGCCGGGAACCCGGCGATGTGCGCGGCGACGACCTGCGCCACCAGGCGGGCCGGCTCCGAATCGGCGGCCACCGACGAGTACGGCCCGATGGGCTCGTTGCTGATCGCAGGCGGGAGGTCCCTGCACGGGAACACGCCTGGATAGGTCCACGGCTGCGCGACCGGCCGCCACGGCCCCTCGCTCGCCCCGACAGCACGATCCAGATGGATCGTCGCCACGTCGGCAATGCCGCCGGCGTAGGTTCGGCAGAAGAGTTCGGGCGAATCGTGGTTCGAGCTGGCCGCGACGAGCACGTCGGTGCCCTGGTTCAGGCGTCGTGTCAGCGCGCGCAGCTCGGCGAGCCCGCGTTCGCCATCGAACCCTGTGTGCCAGGCCTCGTTGGCGGTCTCGATCAGCACGACCTTGTGCTCGCGCCCGCGAATCGCCTTCAGGAGGCGATCGACGGCAGCCACGCGGTCGGCCGGCGTGGGAGCGAAGTGCAGCTCGCCGAAGAGCGTCCACTGCAGGCGCAGCCCGAAGCGGTCGTACGCGAGGTCGGTCAGGCCGGCGACCGCATCCTGCCAGCCATCCGCGCGCGCGTCCACCGCGCGGTCGCTCCATCCGCCGCCCCCGACCGTGCCGAGCACGCGGATGTAGTCGATCGCCCCGGTGCGGGCGAGGTAATCGAGGTTCGCCTCGAGGCGGGCGCGGTCGTTCTGGTAGCCCCACAGCGCCCAGAAGAGTGTCGCCCCGGTCGCGAGGAACGGCCCGCCGTCGTCCACGAACGTGCGCCCTTCGAGGCGCACGCGGCCGCGCCGCTGTCGCTCCGGTCGCTGGGGGATCGAGGTCGAGTGCGTACCGGGCCGCGAGTCCAACGAAGTGTCGGCGGTAGCAGCGCCTTCGAGTGCCGCTCCGCCAGAGGCTTGAGCCATCAGCCACGCGGAGAATGCGACGGCTGCCCAGGCCGCGGCTTGCCGGGCGGCTGCGGCGCGTGCGACGCGGGCCCGGGCAAGGCCGCCCCGGGCGATGACGCTGCGACAGGCGACGCCACGACGAGCGACGCCACGATGAACGAGGCCGCGATGAGCTAGGCCGCGATGAGCGAAGCCGCGACAGGCGAGAGCACGAGTTGTCGTCTCCGCGCGCATGAGTCCTTTCAGCCCGTCCGGCAAGGCTCGCTCCGCGTTTCCCGTTTCAAAGGGCGGCCCGAAGGTAACACTTATTATGGCGCGACGCTGCGGAGCTTCGGGAAGCAGGTCCGGTGCCGCCTGGCATCCGGCGTGAGGGGCGTCAAGCGGAGACAACGGCGTGCGCGCCGATGCAGAAGTCCGCGAGCGTGAGCGCCATGATCTCGTCGATGGTCAGGCGTGGTCCCCGAGTATTACAAGACGTCCCGCCGAGGGCATGAGCAGTCGGTCGCTCAGCCCAGCGCCCGCGCGGCGAGGCCCAGCGAGACGGCAAGAAAGAGCGCAGCGACAGTCCGGGGCGCGTCAGCGAGGCCAGCCCACACGGCGTCGAACGCCGTGGCCCGCTGTAGCATCGTCCAGGCGACGAACGCCAGCGGCGGTATCGCGGCGCGCGCGAAGTCGAGTCGGACCCAGTCGCCCTCGAGCAGCTTCGGCACGGCGTAGAGGACGATGCTCGTCGCCATGAGGCCGAAGAAGGCAAGCGAGAGGGTGCGCGGGTCGGTGATGCGGATGGCGGCGCCCGAGGCGCCGGTCCCGGCCGCCCCGCCCGCCGCCGGAGCGAAGGTCTCCGTCGTGACGGACAGCATGAGGGCGTGCAGTGTCAGTACCTCCGCCGGGACGAGGGCTGCCATTGCCCTCACGTATGCGCTTACTTCCGTGGTCTTTTCTTCCGGCACCGCAGATGCGGCCGCGGCGCCCCTGCGCGCGCTCGTCATCAGTGCGTAGGTGACGGTGCTCATGGCGCCTCCTTCTTCGGGCACGAACCGACCACCGCTGCGCCTGCCGGAAAGGTCGAACGCGGTTGGCGGCTGCACCGAGGCGATTATAGGGACGGCGAGCCCGGCGCCGTGCTCGCGCGCGGATGATGCCAGCTTTTTGTGTGCAACCTCATCCGACCGGAGCGCACATGCCGGCCGCACCTGGGCTTTTCAGCCACGGAGTTCCCGGCGAGGTCTCGGGACACTCTCTGATGCAGGCGTGCCGTGGTTTCTCCGGCCAGGCGGGGACGCGCCCCATCTGGCCCCGAGGGGCCAGGCGCACCTCGAGGTCCGCGTTTCGTCGACAGCGCCGAGGCGGGGTCGCCCGTGGCCGCTACAGTCGAGCCCTTGTACAGTCGGGCCCTGCCGCGTGTAGCAATCGACGACGCGGTCGGGCGCGGCGTTGGGCCGAACTCACGACAATCGCCTCGAAAACGCGGCGGAAGGCTCGGCGGCACGCCGATTGCGAAAGGGCGCTCGGGCATCCTGCCAGGTTCATATCGATCGCAACCCTGTGGAGGGGGTCTCGGAGGGGTTCCTGGAAACGACCTCGGCGTGCTGCCTTTCGGTGCGCTCCGCAAGTGCAGCCAGCCCCTCGGCCAGCAGCTTGACGTCGTCTCCCACCTTCTCGATGAGGATCTTCGTGTAGCGGCGCGTGCGCTCGCCCTCCTCGCGCAGCTCCTGCTTCGTTGCGAGGGGAGCGGTCGCTGCCTGAATGGCGGCGTGCATCTCCTCGCGTGTCGGGAGCGGCGCGACGGCCTCCTTCATGGCCGTATGCATCTCGTCGCGCGTGGCCAGGGTTGGCAGGATCTGCTCGACCCGCGTCATGCGGAGGTCGAGGTTTTCGAGAAGCTCGTTCGTGCGCCGGCTCTCCATCCGCTGCCGCCTTCCTCGAAAACGCCGGGAAAAGGCGCGATCCCTTCCCGCCAGCTCCCGGCGCGCCTATCGTAGCATCGTCGGGGGGACGGGGATGACAGCTAGCGGGGGCCCCTTCTGCTTTTCGCCCAGAATGCCGCCCAAGTCCGCGGAACATTCGAACTCGGTTCGCAGTTTGTTAGAAGACGCCGCTCCGTGGCGTCTCAGCTGGTACGATTCCCAGGATTCCGATGGCTTTCGGCTGGTTCAGATCGAAGCGCCCGACCCCGGGGCCGACAGCTCGCGAAGCGGCCTTCGATGAGATCTACGCCGCCAACGGCGATGCCATCCTCCGCTACCTGCGCCGACTGACCGGCTCGCCGCACGCGGCCGAAGAGCTCCTCCAGGAGACATTCCTGAAGCTGCACGAACGACCGGCGGGTTTCGAGGTCCTCTCCAACCCGCGCGCCTGGCTGTTTCGCGTTGCGACCAACCTCGCCTCGGATCGGGCGCGCAACGCGCAGCGCGCGGCCGAGCGCGAGCAGCGCTGGGTCCAGGGCCGCGGGGCACCGGTAGTCCGTTTCGACCGGCGGCTCGAGCAGCAGGAGGCCATCCTTCGCGCGCTCACAGAGATCCCGCCGCGCATGAGGCAGGTGCTCCTCCTCTCTGCCGAGGGCTGGACGTACCGCGAGATAGCGTCCATTGCCGGCATTGAGGCTGGCTACGTCGGGGTTCTGCTCCAGCGCGGCCGTGCCGCGTTCGCTCGGGCGTACGAGGCGGAAGAGAGAGCGGAAGAGAAAGAAGAGAAGAAGGATGAGCAACGCGGACGAAGGGGAAATCGCTAGAGGAGTTTGCCCCGGCGTCGAGACGCTGCAGGCGCTGGCCGAATGCGAGCTCGAAGAGGCCGCGGCCGAACTCGTCTGCCACCATGCCGGATGCTGCGACCATTGCGCGTCCATTCTGACCGCCATCCGCCGGCAGCGAGCATGGTGTATGGAGATGCTCGCGACCGAGGTGGAGGCCGGCGCGGAGTCCGACCGCCAGGTGCTCGCACGCGTTCGTTCGCGCCTCTCGAGCTTGGACCCGCCGGCGACAGCCAGGCGAACGGAGGGAGCCGCCGCAGCTTCGAATGGCAGTTCTTCTTGCGGGGCGGCCCGATTGCAGACAGCCAATGGCGATGCGCCCGCTGCAACTTCGCTCCCCCGCGCCCGTGCGAAGCCCGGCAGGCCGCGTCGCCCCGGCTTTGGGGTCTGGAGGATCGCGGCGCTGGTTTCGGTGCCGCTCGGGTCGGTCATTGCCGCCGGCCTGCTCTTCCCCGACCACGTCGGCGCTTCTGCCGACCGCATCCTGGAGGAGACCATTCTCCGCGAGCGCGCCTGGGCCGCCGAGCCGGGCGTGACCCTCCACTGGGTCGTCGAGAGCGACGTCCGCAGCCGGCCCTCGTGGCCCGACGGCCGCCACCGCTTCGACATCTGGCAGCAGAACCTGGCCGATGGCCGCTCCACACGCCTCTCGTATCACTACGACCCGGCCGGAAGCCTTACCGCGGCAACGTGGCAGCGGACTGACGGAAGCACCGTCACGTGGCTGGCTGGCGACGGCGGGCAGATCCACGTGGCGCCGCCATTCCGCGTCCTCGAGGCGGCGCTTCCCGACCTCCCGCCGCAACTCCAGGACAGCCTCCGTGCACACCTGCGGGCCCGCGAGCGCTCGATCCTCCCGCGGCTCCAGAACCGCGGCATGGCGGAGTACCTCCGCAGATCCACCGACCCGGCGGCCACGAACGCCCGCGTCGACAGGGTGCGGTCGGCGGGCGACCAGGATCTCTATCGCGTGCGAACGAGCCGCTCGTTCCCTTCGGGCCACGCGCTGCGGCGGCTCGAGCAGGAGGATTTCATCGGCACACACGATTTCCGCCGCTATCGCATGCTCGCCCGGCGCTTCTTCCGCGACGGCACGGTCGAGACGGAAGACATGCAATGGGCCTACTTCGAGTCGGTTCGTGTCGGCTCTCTCCCTACCGCCTTGATCGAGGAACTCTCGGCGAAAGCATCCGCTGTGGTAACGCTGACGCCGCTCGACGTTGCCCTCGACGCGCTCCGGTCACAGCAGGCGCAGGAAGGCACCCGCCTGTCGCCCGCAGCCACCGTCGCCCTCCGGCCCGGCAGCCGCGCCGCGCTAATCGTGCAGTGGCGGGTGGAGGACGGCTATTACCTGAACGACCAGCAACCCTCCACGATCGCCTTCCGCTTTGCCGGCGGCATCGTGGTCGCGCCCGGGTCCATTCAAACCTCCGGGCGCGTTACGGGCGTGGCGGAGCAGGCGGTGGAGATTGCCGCCGCGGCCGACGCGCGCTCAGGGCAGCACATCGTCGACGCGAACGCCACGATCTACTTCTGTTCCATTAGCGGAGGCTGGTGTAAGCAGTCCAGACGGGCGCTGGCGATACAGGTCGATGTCGATCCGCGAGCGCCGGAACCGCCAGCCCAGGCGGAGATGCCGATTCTGGTTCCCCTTGGAGAAGAGCGGTGAGACAAGAAGAACAATCCCGGACTGGGTATCGCTGACCGACGGCGTATCGCTATTACTGGAGGGACGCAAATGCGTTGGCTGAAGGGCATCGTAATCGCGGCGACAATCGTGTCGGCCCTTGTTTCGCGTGCCGCCGCACAGGATCTGAACGGCAGCATCAAGGGTTACGTGACCGACGAATCGGGCGGCGTCCTGCCCGGCGTCACGGTCACTATCACGGGCCCCGCCCTGATGGGCCGGCGGACAGCAGTCACCGACGGCGAGGGCTTCTACCGCCTGCTCGACCTGCCGCCCGGTGAGTACGCGCTCACCGCGGATCTCATGGGCTTCCAGAAGTACGGCCGCCCGAACATCCGTGTCAGAGCAGGCGTCACCCTCGGGCTCGACTTCGCCATGAAGGTCGGCGGCATCAGCGAGACCGTGGAAGTGGTCGCCGACGCCCCGATCCTCGAGGCGCAGAAGGCCGAGCGAGGCTTCAACGTGGACGGCGACTTCGTCCGACAGCTTCCCCTCAGCCCAGGGCACGACTGGTGGGACACGCTCAAGCTCATTCCCGGCGTCCTGATCCTCGGCGGCGAGGGAGGCGTTGCCGAAACCCACGGCGGCGGTCTCTCGAGCAATGCCTTCCACCTCGACGGCGTCAACGTCGCGGACGTCCAACAGAACTACGCTGGCGGCACCCAGATCCCGGTTGACAGCGTCGCGGACCTCAAGGTGACCACCTCGGGCCAGGATGCTGCATCACCGATGGCCGTCGGCGCCACGATGAGGATCGTCACCAAGTCGGGCGGCAACGAGATCAAGGGCAGCTTCACGAGCGACATGCAGCCGAAGAGGTTCAACGACTCGAACATCCCGGGCGGCACGCCGGCCGACCAGACCATCTACCAGTACTCGGGTACAATCGGCGGCCCTGTCGCCCGCGACAGGCTCTGGTACTTCGGGTCGTACCGCTACATCAAGCAAACAAACGGCATTTCCCGCTCGGCCTCGGATCTCGCGACGATGAGGCTGTTCGTCCCCGGCTTCGTGCCGTTCTCGGTCCACAACCCGACGCACCAGCTGATGGCGAAGGCAAGCTACCAGGCCTCAAAGTCCGACCAGCTCACCTTGACCTACCAGTACAACCGCACGATGACCAGGAACAACGGCAACGTGGCCTACTGGACGCAGGAGCGGGCACTCGGGCAGTACTCGGGCGGCCCCATGTACGGCGGCACCTGGCGCCGCATCTTCGGCCAGAGGGCCACGCTCGAGGTCGCTGGCGGCGGCTTCGGCAAGCCCTTCGAGGTGATGCCGCAGGGTGAGGGCCCGAACACGAGGATCTATCGCACGGCAACCGTGTCGTCCGGCAGGATGACGGGTTCCGGCACGCCGATCGTCGACGGCGGCAACGTCCAGAGTGTGAACCGCTCCGAACAGCGCCGAGCCAACGTCAAGGCGGACTTTTCCTACTTCGCGACCTTCCGGGGCTCCCACGAGGCGCAGGCCGGCTTCAGCGCGGAGCGCACCGAGTACACCTTCATCAACACCGCTTCGAACAACGGGTTCACGATCGAGGACTTCGTCCTGCTGGACGCGAACAACCTCACGGGAGGCTACCGGACGTTCCACCGCCAGTACATCGACCCGATCAAGCTTCCCGGCACGGGGAAGAAGTCCAAGGCCATGGGCTTCTACGTGCAGGACACCTGGCGGCCTGACAAGCGCTTTGTCGTGTCGCTGGGCTTCCGGATGGACCGCGCGCAGACCTACGACACCTGGGGCGACCCGACGCAGGACTCGTGGCAGGGCGGCCCGAGGCTCGGTGTCACCTACCGCCTCACCGCCGACGGCCGCAACATCGTGCGCGCCTCGTACAACAGGATGTACGACGCCATCAACAACCTTTACGCCTTCTCCCAGGGGAACCTGACCCGAGGGACGCGCGACGAGTACGACATCGACGGCGACGGCACCTTCGAGTCCGTGTTCACGACGCCGGCGGTGCTCGAAAGGCCTGCGATCAGGACCGGCACGGCCTACTCGCGCACGTCTGACGATCTCAAGCAGCCGCGCACCGACGAGTACACGGTTGGCTTCAGCCGCCAGCTCCCATGGCGCATGGCGCTCGACGCGAGCGGCATCTTCCGCGCCTACAAGGACCGCATGATAGCGGTGGACACGAACGGCATCTACGAGGGCGGGAAGTTCCTCGGCTACAACGACGTCAACTACAACCAGATCTACGAGGTGAGGAACAGCGACGCGAACTGGTTCTCGTACAAGGCGCTCCAGATCTCGCTCTCGAAGAACCTGTCGCACCGGACGCAGTTTCTTGTCGGCTACTCGTACGCGACCATGACGGTCGACGGGACCTGGGACCAGAACGATCCCGCATCGTTCCTCCAGCCGAACGCCTTCCCCAACAAGGGCGGGATCGGGCGAACGGTCTACGTGGTGAGCAGCGGCGTGAACAGCTACACGCCGACATACAACACGGGGACGCCGCCGCACAACCTGAAGATGAACGCGACATGGGAAGGGCCGTGGGCGGTCACGGTGGCGGCGAGCTACCTCTATCAGATGGGCCAGTACAGTGGGCCGATCCTCACGCTCATCCCGGCAGCCGATGTGCCGTTCCCGACGACCGTGACGCTGTCGAACGGACGGGTGGTTTCGAACCCGCTCGCGACGAGGACCCGCTTCTACTACAGCACGCGGGCCGAAGGGCAGGAAAGGGCGCCGTCGCTGAACGTGGTCAACCTGAGTATCGGGAAGCGCTTCCGCTACGGACGGCACACTCTCCAGGCGGCGGTGCAGGCTTTCAACCTGCTCAACCGGGGCGAGTTCCTCTACTTCAACTACCCGACGATCTCACAGGGGGTTCCGATGAAACTGACGCTTTACGGCGCGCAGAACCCGCGCGCCGGGCAGGTCACCTTGCGCTGGGAGTTCTGAGATGCGTGCACGAAGGCAGGTGATCGCCGCTGCAGCGGCTGCCGGGATGGTCTTGGGCACCTCCTGCGGGGCGCTCCGGGCAGCGGGAAGCATGTTGCGGTTCGCCGTTGAAGCGGGGGAAGCCCATCGCCCCGAAGCCCATGATGCCGCGGCAGAGGGCGGCGCGCCGGGCACCGCGATCTCCAGCGGCGCCGTCCAGGAGCCTGTGGCGCAGCAGGCCGCCGCTGCCCAGCCGCCGGCGGATCTGCAGCGCTTCGTGGCCGAGATGGCGAAGAAGTTCGAGACCGATCGGGCGGCGGCACAGCGCGAGCTCAACGCCGTGTCCCGGGCAATAGAGAAGGCTGTACACGAAGGCGAGGACCGCCTGTGGGCCGGCCTGATCCTCGCACGGGCGTCCCGGCGCGCACCTGCGGTCAAGAACCTCGAGGCTTACCTCTCCTCGCCCTCACCGGCGAACCGCGAGCTGGCCCTCGCCTTCGTCGTCGAGGCGGGATCCTGGGAGGAGCCGATGATGGCGGGCGCGCGCCGGGCTTACGCGGAGTACATGAAGTCCTACGGGGAGTCTGGCGCGCTGGACCCGCTTCGGCCAGGTGTTCCGCTGCGGGTCGGAGTCGAGGAGGCGATGGCGCGGGTGAGCCTCCTCGACGGGGAGAACACGAAGGCGGCCGGCGAGCACTACAGGAACGCCCTCGACGCGATCGCGCGCCACAAGGCCTCTCTCCCGTTCGAGGATTACTTCCGGCTACGAACCTACTACGCCGACTCGCTGGAGGCCGACGGGAAGCTGGGCGAGGCAGTCGCATTCCTCGAGGCCATGCGGTCCGATGTGAAACATGACCCGAAGACGGCGGCGCGGCTCGAGGACTTCATCACCTTCAAGCGGGTGCATGAGCTGTCCGAGGAGAGGAAGTTTGCCGAGGCGCGAGACCTCGTGAGGAAGAACATCCCGAGCGTCGAGGCCGATCCGATCTCCGTCAAGCGCCTGACGAAGCTCCTTGGGCGCCTGGAGCTCGTCGGCGGCCCGGCGCCTGAGTTTGCGGGCCCGATGCACTGGGTCGGCGGTGAGCCGCGGACGCTGGCGTCGCTTCGCGGGCACGTGGTGCTGCTCGAGTTCCTCACATCGGGTTGACACCCGTGCCGCGAGAGTTACCCCTACCTGAACCGCCTGGCGACCGAGTTCGGCAGCCAGGGGCTCCGAGTGATAGGGGTGACGAGGCGGCTGGGCACGGTCGTGCCCAGGAGCGGGACGGCAATCAAGACGGAGTCGCTCGAGCAGGAACTCGCGGAGCTCGGGCGTTATCACAAGGAGTTCGAACTCCAATGGCCCCTGGCCGTCGGCGAGACGGACCAGAACAACGTGAACTACGCGGAAATGGGCGTGCCGATGACGGTCATCATCGACAAGAAAGGCGTCATCCGCCAGGTCGATCTTGGCTACCGGCCCGAGAAGGACATTTCATTCATCAAGCAGCTGCTCGCGGAGCGCTGAGCGGGACGCCGGCGGCCGAGCCGCTGGTGCATGTGGGTCCCCGTGCCGTCGAACCCGGGGACTCGCTTGTTTCGTCCGATTCCTGCTGACAACTACCCGTGAGACAGAGCGCGCTCCGGCTCCTCAGCGGTGTGGGTTTCATCGCTCCCGAAAAGGCGATGTCCCCGGCGGCAGGGCGAAGGTCCGAGAAGCCGTGCACGTGCCGGTACGCAGGCCTCGGATCGCACGGAACGCGCAGAGATCCGGCCAGGTTTGCCAGCGTCCCTGAGGTCCCAGCGTACATCGCGCGGAGCGCGCAGGCCCGCCGGCCTGTGTATCGCAGGCGATACAGCAGTACTTTTTCGTTGACACGCCGTTTCATCCATGTAGGATGTGAGCGTTCGCGGCTGGGCTCCGCGGACACCTCGCCCCCATTCTGACGGGACAGAACGACAGCACAGGCTGCGCCACAGCATCCGGCAACGGACATGCTGGCCGCGCAGTCGCGTGCCCGCACACCACGACATTGTGGGGATCTCCGGCTGTAACCCACGGGGACGGAGTCTGCCTCGGACGCCTTCTAAAGCCACGGACGCATCCGCTCAGCGCTTTCCATTCGAAGCGTTCAGCGATGCCGCGACGTGCTCGACGAGTCGCCGAAGCAGCAGAAGAGCAAAGAGTAGAAGAGCAAAAGCGCAGATTGCGCAGGTCCGAGCCCATCAGCCGGTAGCAGCCGTCAGCAAGTAGCAGCCAGCAGCCCTAGCCAGCGGCCGCAGCCAGTTGGACGGCAGGCGGCAGCAGACAGTAGCCCCAGCTCGTAGCGAGCCACCCCGAAGCAAGAAGCAACAGCAAGAAGAAGACGCCGTCATGAGGGCCGACCTCCCGCCCTCCACTCCCGCGCCCCCCGCCCAGAGCGAGTTGCCGCCCATCTTCGCGCGATCGCAGGCCATGCGCTCGGTCGTCGCCGCCATCGACGTCGTCGCCGGCCAGCCCGGGGGCGTCATCGTTTCGGGCGAACCTGGCAGCGGGCGGCGGCTCCTGGCGCGGTGGATTCATGCACGTTCCCGGTTCCGCGCCGGGCCCTTCATCGAGGTCGACTGCGCGGCGTCGGGCGACATCGGCGCGTGCCTCTTCGGCGTCCTTCCCGCAGAGCACGCCCGGCGGCCGACGGGCAAGGGTCCCGGCCACGGCGGCGCCGAGGGCCGTGAAGCGGCTCGCGAAAGGGAGGATGACATAGACGGAAACGGCCGCCGGAAGAGCACGGAGGGTGCCGGCGGCGGCGACCCCGAGACCGTCCCCGCGGCAATCGCGGCCGGCGCCTTCCTGTCCCCTCTCTCGCCGTTCGAGCAGTCCGGGCGGCGGCCCGCAGGCGCCACCCTCCGACACCGGTTCGTTCCCGGCCCTCTGCCCCCACGGGTGCCGGACGTCATTTCGGCCGACAGCCTCGTCGCCCGGGCCCGCGGCGGCACGCTTCTCTTCGTGAACCTGCCCGAGATGCCCGACCGCGACCAGGCCCGCCTCGCGCGGCTGCTTCGAGACGGCGAGGCGGCCATCGCCGACACCCGCGGCGCGGCCCCGCTCGGCCTCCGCGCGATGGCCATCGTCGATTCCTCCTGGGACGAGGCGCTGGTGGAGGGGCGGGTGAGGCAGGACCTGAACCGGCACCTGGCGTCGGCGCGCCTGCCGGTCCCGCCGCTTCGCGAGCGCCGCGAGGACATCGCGGACCTGGCCGCCTGGTTCCTGGAGCGCGTGTGCGCGTCAGCGCGCCTGGCGGCGAAGGTGTTCACGCAGCCGGTGATCGCGCTTCTCGAGGCGCTTCCGTATCGCGGCAACGCGGCCGAGCTCAAGCAGCTCGTCGAGACCCTCGCGCTCAGGACACCTGGGAAGGTGGTCAGGCTGGACACGCTGCTTTCGGCCCTCGACTTCGAGCCGCGGCCGGGGGGGCACGCGCTCGGCGGGACGCTCAAGGAGGCGCGGGCGCGCTTCGAGCGGCAGTACATCATCGCGATGCTCGAGCAGCACAAGGGCCGGCCGGGGCCGGCGGCCGAGGCGCTGGGCATCCAGCGCACGAACCTCTATCGCAAGATGCGCGAGCTGGGCATACGCCTCCGCCGCACGCCTCCGCCGCGAAACGTCGGGTAGCCGGCGGCCGCTTCGGCCGCGAGGTGCCGCGCCATGCAACCGGTGCGGCCGCGCGATGAAAACCTCTGGCCCGAGAGCGCCCGGTTCGGGTAGCCTGTTGCAGCGCGGTTCACGGTTTGCCGTGCGTAAGGGGTGCCTGTCGGGCCGGCGCCGGCCACTGGGGCGACGGGCCCTGGAGCAAGCCGACTCAGGAATGCCGCAGAACGACGAGCGACGAGGTGCTGCTCGGGCCCGAAGGAGCGAGGAAGTTCTGCCGG
>JBHGBL010000024.1:0-30487 GCA_041947015.1 Vicinamibacterales bacterium | reverse complement strand
GTGGTCTTCGCCCACCAGGAGACGCAGGCCTGGACGGCGCTCGTGCACAGCCTCTTCGCCGCCGGGCTGACGATCGACGCCACCTGGCCGATCGAGATGGAGCGCAAGAACCGCCCGCGCGGGATTCGCTCCGCAGCTCTCGAGACATCGATCACTGTCGTCTGCCGGCCGCGCGTCATCGGCGCCGCGGCGGCGTTCAAGGACGTGCGAGAGGAGATCCGCGCGGTCGTCGCCGAGTCGGTGCGCCGCTTCTGGGCCTACGGCTTCCGCGGCGCGGACCTGATTGTCGCCTGCTACGGCCCGGCGGTGGGCGCGTTCGGTCGCCACGCTCGGGTGGAACGCGCCGATGGAACCCGGGTTGATGTGCCCGAGCTGCTCGACCTCGCTCGCCGGGCAGCCCGCGACGCCATCGCGGGCGAGTTCAAGGGCGACGAGACCTCGACGCTCTACTACGTGTGGGCCAGCCTCTACGGCGCCGCCGAGCAGTCCTGGGACGATGCGCGCCTGGTCGTCCAGATCGGCGCCGATGCCGAGAGCGCCGCCGACCTCGCCCGCCGCCACGGCATCTTCGTCGTCGACGGCGCGTCCTGCCGCCTCGCGCTGCTCGCCGACCGCCTGCCGGCAGGACCCGCCGGCGCCGGCCGCCGCGCCCTGGGCGCGGACCAGAGCCCGCCGCTGATCGACGCGCTCCACCGCGCCATGTTTCTTTGGAAAACCGAGCACCGGAGCGAGCTCGTGGCGTATCTTGCCCAGCGCAATCTAGTGGACGAACCGCGGTTCTGGAAGCTCGCCCAGGCCCTCTTCGAGGTCCTCCCGCGCGATCTCGAGGACTGGAAGCTCGCGAGCACGCTCCTCGGGGAGCGGGAGACGCTGCGGGCCGAGGCGAGGCGGGCGGGCGCCCCGGACCGTGAGCGGCCGTTGTTTGATGGAGCGGGAGGATGAGATCGTGATCGCCGCGCACACGTACACGCTCACCGCGCTCACCGACATCTGGACCGGCGACGCCAGCGGGAAGCCCGGACGGCTCATCCACACAGGCTTGCTCGGTTCGATCCGCTGGTGGTTCGAGGTGCTGGTTCGCGGTCTCGGCGGCAGCGCATGCGACCCGTCGAACACGCAGGCGAGATGCCCGGATCGCCAGGGGCGGCGGTGCGTCGTCTGCGAGCTCTTCGGCTGCACGGGCTGGGCGCGGAAGTTTCGGCTCGATGTTCTCGGATCGGGCGGCACGACGCAGAAAGACCAGATAAAGGCCGGCAAGACATTCGAGCTGCGGTTTACGCCGCTTCGACCGATCGCGCAAGAGGAGTGGACCCTGCTCGATGTGACGATCCGACTGATCGCGGACTACGGTGCAATCGGTGGGAAAACCGTCTACAAGCCGACAGAGGAAACGTCCCGGCTACCGGAGCAGCACCATCAGGACCTCGGCCTTGTGAAACTCGTTTCAAGCACGCCGGGCCGCCGGTTCCACGAAGAGGAGCTGCGCCGGTACGTCTCCCTGCCGGAGTGGCGAGAACTGACCCAGAAAGACTTCGCTTGGGCGTCCCTCCAGCACTTCTGGTGTGTTCTGGGCAGGCATCTCTCGCGGGAAGGCCTAGGCCGGAGCTCCTTCAACCGAGTGCTCGGGCGCCATGAGAGCAAGGAATGCCGCGACTGCGGCAAGGTTCACGATCCTCCCCTGAGGTGCCCTGAGACCGGAAAGCACCCGCGACGCCACAGCGACCAGAGCCCGACGGCCGACTGCGAGAAGTGGCTTGCCGGTGGACGCGCCGAGAGCAAGAAGGTCTTCAGCTTCAAGAACCCGGCGCGAACCTTCGGCTTCGTTAACCCAGGCACCATCACATTTGGCGAGATGCTGGCCCGGCTGAAAGGCGTGTGGGATCTGAACGACGGAGAGTTCATCTTCATCAGGGGTGGTGACATTCTTGACCGTCTCCTTGGCAGCGGAGCGGGAGGAACTCTGTGAAGTACGACCTTTACGCTGAGCTCGGTTCAGTCTCGGCCTGTCCCGTGAGCTGTCCCCCGCCCGGCGGGCTGGCGAGTGGATTCGTCGATGGTTGCACGGCGTGGTTTGCCAAAGGTGAGTTGGAGAGGGACCAGAAGGCCGGAATGCGGATCAAGAACGATGCTCGCAGGTGCTACATGAAGCGCGCCGAGGCGGCCGACCTTCTCCCGCACGAGATCGCGAACCTGCTGATTCGGACGCCGCCCCTTCTGCAGCCGGGCTGGCTCGCGATCGATGTCCTTTTCACTCTCGAGACGCCCTGGTACTCGAAGGACGATCGGCCCTTCCACGTGCTGGACAACCCGGTGCGGAAGGACCGCGTCTTCGGCGTCCCCTTCATGTCCGCTGCCAGCTGGAAGGGCCTCCTGCGCTGGAGTTGTCGCATGGAGCACGGCCTTCTCGACTACCTCGCGAAGCACGATGGCGACCTCGATGGCTGGTCGGACCCGCCCTGGGTCGCCCATCTGTTCGGCAACGCCAAGGGCGAGGAGGAGGACTTCTGCCGCGGCGCTCTCCAGTGCTTCCCGACGTGGTTCGACAAGGTCGGCTTCGAGGTCATCAACCCGCACGACCGCGCACGTCGAGCCGGAACGCAGCCGATCCTGTACGAGGTTGTCCCCTCAGGTCGCAAGGCCACGCTGCACTTGATGTATGCGCCGGCGCCCGTGCGGGCAGACGCGCGGCTGGTGGATGCCGTGGATGTGCTGAGTCGCTTCCTCGAAGCCACCAGGAAGCTCTTGACCGTCTACGGCTTCTCCGCAAAGCGCACGGCGGGCTGGGGGATAGCCGAAATCCAGAGCGCCGAGGTCCGCTCGAAGAGCGGGTCCAGGAAGGGCACGGTTGACAGCCTCAAGGCGGCGCTGCACGAGCTCATTCATGCTCCGGGAGGACAGACATGGGCCCTGTGAGCGGCGAGCAGATGATCGAGAAGCTGCGGAACCACCGGCCGCTCCTGCTCGCG
This sequence comes from Vicinamibacterales bacterium, assembly GCA_041947015.1. Classification (GTDB taxonomy): domain Bacteria; phylum Acidobacteriota; class Vicinamibacteria; order Vicinamibacterales; family Fen-181; genus JBHGBL01. Next base: position 27,521 of record JBHGBL010000024.1, on the reverse strand, counting down.
TGCGAAGCGATCGGCTGGCTTCACATGGCCGGAAAGGCGCACCCGGACTTCCTGCGCCGGCACGGCTTCGCGGGCGTTTCGTACAACGAGAAGGGCTGGCATCAGCACCTCGTTCCCGACTGGGCCGCACGTCTCTCATGGCTCACGTCTGCGTTCCCGTCGCCGACGTGGGCCTGGCCGAGCACCCTTAGCGAGTTTCTCGAGCGCTACGACGACGGACCGTCCAGGGCAAGCATGGTCGGCCTCCTCCAGGCCGGTCACGCAATGGCGTCGGGCATCGAGAAGCAGTCGTTCCCGCCGCGGACGGTCGAGTACCTCGGTCAGGACGTCACGCACATGTGGCTCGTGACGGTTTTTGGGCATCCAGCCAAGAACCTCCTCGCGGACCCTCCCGAGAGCTTAGCGCCAGGCGGCTGGGCGCGCCTCCTGGAACGCATCGGCGGTTCGCTCGGCGAGCTGAAGGGCCTCGGCGTCTCTCCGCCGCCCGACGTGCAGCCGTGGAGGGACTGGCGCACATCTGTGATCGGGCCAGACGGCTGGTTGCGCCGCGCGTTCACCTCGACCCTGGCCGAAACGCGGCTCCCGAACAACGATGTGACGTTATGGGATCAGTCGTACGTTGCCGCGGCGCTCTTCAAGTCGGCTGTCGCTGGGATGGTATTGGCTCCGGCGGACGCGCAGACCGACTGGCGCAACCTCAAGTCCCAGACGCGCTGGCGCGTTCTCACCGTCGGGTTCGGGAGCGAGCACTACGAGGCGCGCGCGGTGCGGATCGGCGACTGGGTGGGCGGCCGGCAAGAAATCGAGTCGTTCTTCGACGAGGTATGCCGCTTGGTGGAAGTCGATCTGGCGCTCGGGTCGCTGATCTACAGGGACGACGACGTCCTCGCCTTCACGCTCCCCGGGTTGCGGTTCGACGGCGCCCTGCCGGGCAGTCTCGACGACGCGCGGGCCGATCTGCTTCGCGTCGAGCTGGAGAAGCGCATCGACGAGATGGCGAGGGGCCGCAAGCTCGAAACCCCTCCGGCTTGCCGCGTTTCGGCCTCCACACGCTCGCTGATCCCGATGGCATCGGAGCTCCGAGCCGTTCGGCGTGCAGTCGCCATCCCTGTCCATCGCCCTTGGGCAATCCCCGCGGCCGACGAGAGGCGCGGCCACGTTTGCCCTGTGTGCCGCGTGCGGTTCAACGGGCGGCCGGAGCGGCGACTGGCCAACGTCTCCAAGCAACGCGCCTGCAAGGTGTGCCACGAGCGCCGCAAGGGTCGCCTCGACGCCTGGATGGCTTCGGGCAACGACACCATCTGGCTGTCGGAGGTGGCCGACGAGAACGACCGCATCGCGCTCATCACGCTGAGCTTCACCATGGACCCGTGGCTCGACGGTTCACGGGTCGACTCCTTGCGGGCCCAGAACATTGCGGACTGGAGGCGCTTCAATCCGACGATCGGCAACCAGGACAACCCGGTCGCGCCGGATGCCCCGTTTGGCGCGTTCGTGGACCACGTCGAGCAACTCGTCGGGCAGCCCTTGAATGCTGCGAAGTCGGATACGGTCATGCGGTCGCTGCAGGCCGGCTTCGAGCATGAACAGGACTGGTCCGCCTTCTACAACAAAGTCGTGCGGGATCGGTCAGGCGTGGACGAAGCTCCCGACTGGTACAGCGCGAGCCCTCGGGAGAAAGCCGGATGGCTGGCTCACAGACTCTTCCAGAAGAACGCCTCACCCGGACGCATCCACCGGTTCTGGCGGGCGGCCGAGACATTCTTCTCCGAGCTCGTGCCGCGCTTCCGGGAGATCGCAGCCTCGAACCCGAACCGCTGGCGTACGCGCCGACTGGTTCTGGTTCCCGACGCAGGCGGTCAGCAGCCGTGGGATGACCGGGAGACGTACACAGGCCGGTACCGCAACGCGCCCTTTGAGGTGCTCTACCGTGCGGCGGGGAACGATTTCGTGACGATCTGCAACCTGGCACGCGTGCTGGCTCCCGAGGGCCCGTCGAGCTCGATGCAAGGAGCCCGTCTGGACCTCGCCGACGACGACGGACAAGTGCGGACGCTCGTCGCCTCGTCGTTCCGTGAGGCAGGAGAGCTTGGTGCGTACACGCCGGCGCTGGTGCTGGACCAGTCGCCGGCGCGGTTCCGGATCCTCGTGCCTCTCGCGGCCGCCAACGGCTGCGTCGACGTTGCAGTCCAGAAGTGGGAAGAGGAGCTCGCGCGGGTGTGGGACCGAATGCCCCTGCGCGTCGGCGTGGTCGCCTTCTCGCGAACGACGCCGTTCCAGGCCGTCGTGGAGGCAACCCGCGGCGTCGAGGAGGAACTGGCCGAAGGCGGCGCCGAATCATGGCGCGTCATCGAGGCGAGGTCGCGCGAAGGCGTGACGGCGCTGAGTCTGGCGCGGCCGGACGGCGAGCACGATCTTGTCGTCGTGCCCGTTCGCCTCCTGGATGGTAGAGCCGATGTCTTCTACCCCTTCGTGCGAACGACGGGGCCTGTGCGCGCCCGCCGGGATTTCGCCACGCCAGCCGGCGCGGTCTACCGGCACGTGTCGGACCTCCGACCGGGTGACGGCGTCGAGGTCACCCCGTCTCGTCTCGCGTTGGTGTTCATGGACAGCACCGCGGTCAGGTTCGAGCCGGTGCCCGTGCGCTGCCTCTCGGACTGGAGGCGACTGCGGGATGTGTGGGACCTGCTCGTACACGAAGCCCCGAGCACGAGCGCTGTGCGGGCCGCGTGGAACGTGCTCGAAACGACCAAGGAATCGTGGAGCGGTGCCGGGACGGATCCAGATGCGGCTCGAGAGACGTGGTCGAAGCTCGTGCGCCAGGTCTTGGCTGAACATCTCGGCGTCCCCGGCCCTGCCCTCGACGCACTCGCGGATGCGGCCGGCTCGGGTGTCCTCGCACATACCCTCGCCTGGCACATGCGAGCCCTAAAGAAGTCCCTGGAGAATCGCCCATGAACAACGGAAGCTTCGAAACGTTTCAGGTCGCTGCCATGGCCGTGGACCCGGTCCATGTGGGCACGGGAGGGGCACGGCTCGGGCGTGTCGACAACACGATCGTTCGCGATCCGGTGACCAGGGTCCCGAAAATCCCGGGATCGAGCGTCGCCGGCGTCCTCCGGACCTACGTCGCCATGCATGAGGAGGCCTCAAGCACGAGCCCGCGCCAGGTGAGGGGCACGCCCAAACCCTACTACCCCGACTGTGCTGGCCAGGGGAAGCCGCGCCGAGACGGCGGAGGCCACTGCGGTGAGTCCGCATGCAAGGTGTGCACGGTCTTCGGCTTCGCCCGTGGCGATCGCGGTGGCTTCGCCGGGCTTGCGTCTTTCAGCGATGCTCACGTGCTGCTCTTCCCGGTCGCAACCCGCGAAGGGCCCATCTGGATCACGGCGCCAGGGGCGCTGCGCTCGGTCGAGTCGCTCAGAGACCAGGGCGACGTCGCCGAGAACGCCATCCACCGCAAGGACGCTGACACCAGCCCGCTGAATCTCGGCTGGCTGCTCCTACCGGTGCACCAGCTCGTGAGCATCGAGATGATCACGAGGGCGCTCGAGGCCCTGCACCTGCCCGAGTACATCCGGGATCACTTGGGCGTCGTCTCCGACAAGCTGTTCAGCCATGTGGTCAACAGCAACCTGGAGGTGCGCACGTCGGTAGCGATCGATCCGGCTACGGGCGCCGCCGAAGAGGGCGCGCTTTTCACATACGAAGCATTGCCCCGCTCCACGGTGGTGCTCTGGGATGTCACCTGCAGAAACCCGGCGCACTTCCGGATCGGCGAAGCCGCCCTCGAGGCGGTGAAGAACGTGACACAGGTTTACAGGGTCGTCGAGGCCGCATTCCCGTACCTCGAGGCCTTGGGCATCGGCGGGATGGGAACCCGCGGCATGGGACGCTTGCGAGTGCTTTGTCCGACCGCGGCCGATCAGGCGAAAGGAGACACCACCGCGCGAGACTCCAGCGCGGGCGTGGCAGCATCGGAGGCTTCATGAGCGCCGCTAATCTCGACCTCGAGTGCGCAAGGCTCGGCGAGCAGCTGGGCAACCAGGCCGACGACAAGACTCTCACCGACGCGTTGTCGGTCCTCGAGGAGCAGGGCGTGTACGCCTTCTTTCTGTTCCTCGCCCAGAAGAACGAGCGGAGAGGCGTCACCCGCTCGTGCAGAACCTTCCTGGAGAAACTCCTGCCTGGTGCTTTCGGATCCCAGAACGACGAGTTCAGGACCACACAGGACATCGCGACGGACATCGACAAGCTTCTGCTCGCCCGAGACCTGCTGCGCCACTCCCTGATCTACGGTCGATACCATGCCAAGGCCGGCGGCAAGGGGGCGGAGCGGTGACCTGGATTCTCTACAGATGGACCTGGAGGGTCGCGAGCCCGCTCTTCATCGGGACGACGCCTTCCGGCGCACTCAACCGCTGCAGGGTTTACGTTCCTACGCGCCCCCTCTGGGGCGCGATCACCGCCGAGCTTGCGCGTCTCGAGGGCGACAAGGATCCGCAGTACCGTCAGGTCGGCGAGGTTCTCCGTGAGCAGGCCCGGTTCTCGTACCTGTATCCGGCGGAGCGTGCCGGCGACGACTGGCGAGCATGGATTCCTGAGTATCGCGAAGGCGCGGGCCTCGTCTGGGCGCGCGAGGACTCCGACGTTGCGGTGGCCGGTCGACGCTTCTGTCGGGCCCTTCTCTGGACGCGCCCCGGTACAGCCATCGACCCGGACAATGATTCGGCGCTCGATGGGTCGCTGCGCGAAACGGAGTGTGTCCAGACGCACTGGCGACATGGCGACGGGTCTCACGGGAGCGCGGTAGGCTTGGTGGGCTACGTCTTTCTGCGGGATGGCGCGGACGTGGGCGACCGGCTCTCCACGCTCGGCACGCTGTTCATCGGCGGCGACACGCGTTATGGCCTTGGTCGCCTGGAGCGAGTCGCAATGGCGCCGGCGAACACGTTCTTCGGCGCGACAGTGGCCCTCCACCTCGTGGAGCCGCATGTCTTGGCCCACCGGGCTCTCGGCCATGCACTCGTGGACAACAGGGCACCGATGTGTGGCGAGCAGGAGGCGATCGGCGGTTGGGATATGACTGGCCACGAACAGGGGCCGCGAATCAGCGGGCCGGTTTGGACTCCAGGTTCGCGAGTGCTAGCAGCAGACGCGCCCCCGCGTTTCCAGATCGATGAGCATGGCCTGTGGCAGCTCAGGGAGGATTACCCTTCCGAGTCGCTCTCGAACGGAGCATCTTCGTCATGAGCGAGACACTCAAACCCTGGTACGCCATCGCCACCCCCCACGAGGACATCCGCGAAGGGCGCCTCGCTGAGGCGGTCTTCGCAGCCAACCTCTGGGCGGTAGTCCAAGGCACGGCCCCGGAGGTCTACCTCGACCCTGAGGAGTTCTTCCGCAAGACGTATCTCACCAGCGGACTGTCCACGATCCTCAATCGGGTCGCAGGTGCTCTGAGAGGCGGCGGCGAGAGCGGAGACCGCATCATCAGCCTGCAGACCGCCTTTGGTGGCGGCAAGACCCACACGCTGGTGGCGCTGTGGCACCTCGCGAAACACGCGGACCGGCTGAAGGGGTCGCCTCACGCCGAGGGACTGCGGAAGGCCAGCGGCGCACGACTGCCCGAGAGGGTGAAAGGCGTCGCCGTGTTCACGAACCAGACCTGCGACGCGACGCAGGGGCGCAAAGTCGAAGACCGCGTCCACCTGCGCACGTTGTGGGGCGAGTTGGCGTACCAACTCGGTGGGAAGACTCTCTACGAACTCGTGCGGGCGAACGACGAGAGCCAACGCGTCCCGCAGGGAATCTTCTTCAAGATTCTACAAGCCGCGTCGCCGTGCCTGATCCTGCTGGACGAACTGGCCGACTATTGCGTCGGCGCGGCGGCGGTACCGGTCGGCGACACGACCCTGGCGGACCAGACCGTTTCCTTCATCCAGCAGTTGACCGAGTCCGTCGAGCAGGTCCCGGGCGCGGTCGTCGTCGCCACTCTCCCGGCGAGCAAGTACGAGGTCGCCCAGAGCGAGAAGGGACAGGAGGCCTTCGTCACCCTGGAAAAGCGCTTTCAGCGCCTCGGGGCCGACGTCAAGCCGGTCGCCGACGAGGAGATCTACGAAGTCGTACGGGCGCGCCTGTTCGCTTCCATCGCGCCGCCGGGCGAGCCGGACTACCCGAAGAAAGTCGCCGAGGTCTATCAGGGCATGTACGCCGCCCACGATGGAGAAGTGCCGTCGGAGGCCGCGAAGAATGCCTACCGCGGGATGCTCGAGCGCGCCTACCCGTTCCATCCGCTCCTCATCGACGCGCTCTACACACGTTGGGGCAGCCACCCGGACTTCCAGCGCACGCGCGGGGTGCTGCGCTTGCTCGCGAGCATCGTCGGTGACCTCTGGAAGCGCCGCCAGGGGAACACAGAGACCCAGCACCTGATTCAGCCCTGTCACATTAGCTGGTCCGTTGACGCCATGCAGGCGGCTCTCACTCGCCTGTGGGGACCGGCCTATCAGTCGGTGGCCGCCGCCGACGTCATCGGCGATCGGTCCAACGCCGGCCTCTTCGACGAAGAACGCGGCGGGGATTACCGCAGCGAATCGATCGGGAAGGGACTTGCGTCCGCCGTCCTCCTCGGCTCGTTCGGGGGCCAGGCCGGGCGCACCGGGTTCAGCTCGAAAGACCTGAAACTCGCGTGCTCGAAACAAGGCGTCAACTGGAATTACACCGATGGCGCCCTGTTGGAGCTGGAGAATCGCTGCTTCTACCTCCACGGAGCGATGGCGGGCAGTCTCGGCAAGCGCTACTGGTTCGGCACGAAACCGACGCTGAACAAGCTGGTCGTCCAGTATCGCCAGCAAAGCGCGAAGGAGACGTTCGAAGAAGCGATCCTCGAGGACCTCAGAACGGAGTCACAGAAGGCAGCCCTCGCCGGGGCGACCTGGCGTGTGATCGTCAATCCCGCGGAGGACTTGCCAGAACAGAAGTCGCTCGCGCTACTGGTCCTCCCGCCGTCCATCGTCTGGGACGACAACGGAGGGACGAAGCTTGCGATCCGAGAACGCGTGAAGGCGATTAGCACGCGGTGCGGCGGAAAGGACCGTCTGTACCGGAACACCCTTCTGTTCCTGGCGGGAAGCGCCCGCGGGGTGAGCAAGCTGCGCCAGGCCCACCGGGAGCTGGCGGCTCTGCAGGGCGTGCGCGCGGATTACTGGGATCAGCTCGACGAAGAGCAACGCAATGATCTCAAGAACCGCCTGGATGCGGCGCGCAAGGCCGGCCTTGAGGGGCTTGGTCCCGCCCACACCGTCGTCCTGCGGCTCCGAGGTGAAGAAGTGGAGGCGTGCGTGCTATCAGATGCGCGGCGAACCTTCCAGGAGCACCTGGGCTACGCCTGGACGACGCTCGTCGAGGATGAGGAATGGATTCTTCGTCGCGTCGGGTCGGTCACGCTGGAGAGCACAGGTCTCATTCCGAAGGAAGGCGGGCTGCGGCTCAGAGAGGCCGTGGAGGCGTTTCTCCGATTCAGTGACAAGCCGATGGTCGCATCGAAGGAGGCGGTCACCGCGGGACTAGCTCAAGCCTGCGCTGACGGCCTAGTTGGCATTGGCCGTGGAGCAAGTCTCGCCACGCTGCAGAGCAGGTACTGCAGGCAGTCGGTGTCGCTCGAACCAAGCGAGGACGGTGTGTGGGTGATCCCACCGTTCACCCCAGAGGCAGAGAAGGCCCCGGCAGGCGAGGAAGCCACCGGAGCCTGCGGCGGTGCTGGGGAGTCGACCGGAGCTGGTGGAAGAGGACCGAGCGCGACCGCCGGGGAGGTTCCGGGAACGCCCACGGTGCAGCAAGCGACCGAGGCGGATGTCCGGCAATTGGTGGTCCGTGGCCAGGTTCCAGTCGAGAACTGGGGTGAACTCTTCCGTTGCTTCGTAGGGCCCGCCGCGCGGATGAACCTGAAGAGGCTGGAGCTCGGCGTGCAGTTCAGAATGGTCCTGCCAGAGGACCGGCCGCTGAGTGAAAGCGACCCGACGCTCAAGGCCATGAAAGAGGCCGCGCGACAGCTGGGGCTCGCGTTCGAGGCGGGGGAATAACTCTGGTTCTGTCGCAAAAGGGCTGCGTGCCTTGTGACCAAGTGAAGGCTCCTTGGTGCCTGTGGCTTGGCGTGTCGGCCGAGACTCTCGCCGAGCTACCGCACTCCCACGGCAATCCACGCCTGCCGTATCGCGCGCGCAGCGGAACTGTCCGGCCCGTACAGGTCCGCCGCCGACTGGATGGTTGCCGCCCGCGCCAGCGAGAAGGTGGCGCCCGGCGGCAGCATGTAGACGAACGCCCGGTAGAACGCCCGCTCGACCTGCTGCCTGTTCGCGTCACCCACGCCTTCGACGGCAAGGCCCGACGTCCGGTTCCTCCCCCCTTCGATCGCCAGGTACCAAGCGTGGCTGACGATCGTCGAGTTGAAATGGACGCCGCCGTCGTCCGCATCGCTGGCGCCGTACCCGCCGAAGTGATCCGGGTGCCCCATCGCCCCCGGGTCTTCCAGCGACCGCAGACCTCCGCCGCTCACCGCACCCTCGCCTATCGCATAGGCGCCAAGCCCCGGTTCGCTGGCTCGGTTTCGCATCGACATCTCGGCCCCCGCGGCGATGATGTCCGCAAAGGCCTCGCCTAGCGCGCCGGACTCGCCGCGGTTGATCAGGCGCGACGAAGAGTCGACGACGCCGTGCGCGAGCTCGTGAGCCACGAGGTCGAAGGCCAGCGCCGCGTTGTCCCAGTACCGCCCGTCCAGGGCCACGCCGGAGGGCAGGCCCTCGCCCATGACCGCCATCCGGCCATCCCAGAACCCGCCCGCGAAGAAGTGCCGGTGGCTGGACGACAGGCGAGGCCAGGCTTCGCGATCGACGGGATGGACTGCCACGGTTGCCCCCGAACCGCGGCCGTCGAGGCCGTCCCTGCCGAACGAGCGAAGATACGCAAGCGCCGCCGCAGCGTGATCGCGCGCCGCAGAGACGACCGCGTCGCTTCCGGCCGAAGCCGCCGCGCCCGCCTCGCCCAACCGGTCTCGGGACGCGCTGCCGCGCAGCACCGCCATCGCGCGCGCCACGTCGCCACCGAAGTCCACGACCTTGACATCGCCCGCCGCCCGGCCCGCGCCGGTCGCTCCCCCCGCGCCGGCTCCGCCGCCGTCCTGCGCTTCCGCGGCCACGGCGCGCGGCGCCGGCATCGCTGAACGCGATGCGCCCGCGAGCGGTCCGCCCTCGCGCCGCAGGTTGCTGTAGTCGAGGACTATCCTCCCCGTCTTCGCATCGACGAAGACCATCCGCGCGTCGGTTCCCGTCCTGACCTCCGTCTGCCAGGCCAGCGCATAGCCGCCCGCATCCAGCTGCAGAACCACCAGCTCGGGCCTCGCCGCGATTCCCGCCGCCCCCGGGCTCCTGCTCGTGGCAATCGACGCGGCCCGCTCGGGCGTCACCACCGGTTCGACGTCCAGATCGATCTCGAGGTGAAGCAGGCCGAGAATCGAGACCGCCACGCCCTTGTCCACCTGCCTCGCCAGGCCCGCGCCGAAAACCGGGACGCCTTCGTGGAACTGGCGCAAACGCTCGTGCGCCCGGCCCGGCAGCGTCGTGTCGCGCTCCAGCGACTCGGCGCGCAGCGTGCCCTCCCTCACCATCCGCTCGACCCGCGCGTCCCACTCCCTGAGCGACTCGGGGTCTGTCGCGGCAACGGTCAGCGCCATCGAGCGCTGCGCCGCGGAAGCGCTGGCTCGAGCGGACGGGTGGACATCGGCAGCCCCAGTGACGCCGCTCGCCTGCGCGCCTCCGCCGGAGCTCCCACCGACCCCTGCACCGAGCCGCGCCGCGACCCACGCATCGAGGCCCGCACCGAGTCCCGCACCGCCCGGGCCGGGCCCCACACCGGAGCCTGCCCCGAGACCGCCAGAGGTGGGCATGGCCGTCATCACCGCCGGCAGGAGCGCGCGCGACGAAAGGAGCGTCGTCCCGCGCAGGATGACCCGAGCCACGTCGAAGAACCTGCCGCCGGGACCTTGCTCCTCGGCGAAGAACGTCAGGTGGAGCACCCGGCCGATCTGCGGCTTGCCCGTCGTGATGCTGACGATGTCGTAGATCGGCGCCCGCGCGTTGACGGCCGCAGGATCGAGACGGTACTGGAAACGCCCCCCTGAAACGGGTATCTCGCCCTGCTCGATGACGGCCCCCGGCGTCAGCAGTGCATAGTGGACCCTGCCGGCCGTGGTGGTGCCGGTGATCGTGGCGCCGGTCGTCGCCGAGAAGGTCCGCTGCGTGGCTCCTTCGACGCGCAGACCCGCAGCCCCCGCCGGCCTCGTCGGGGAGTAGACGTAGAAGACGCCGCCTTCGTCCGGCAGGCCCGGCATGCGCCCTTCATGGCCGTTCCACGTCGCGCGCAGCTGGTAGCGGTAGACCCCGCAGACGTCGAGCGGCCATACCGAAGCGCCGGCGAAGTTCCCGAAGGCGTCGCCCGTGCCCGTCGCCACCTGCTGGCGGCCGTCGGGATAGGTGAGAACGAACCGCACCGACACCGGGAGGATGGGATCGATCTGCGCCACCGGGCGGAACGTGCTCCCGAGCTCGTACGCGGTGCCAGGCCTCAGCCCGACGAGGAAGAACCGCGCCTTCTCGCCGGTAGGGCCGTGCAGGTCCTCGGAGCCGGCCGCTACCACGCGGTTGTTGTTGGACCCCTTCGGCAGCAGGAACGCACTCGCAATGTACCCGGCGTACATCGGCTCCTGCCCGACACGACGCAGCACGATACCTCCGAGGAGCCGATAGATATCGCCCGGAGCGTCGCCGTTGGGCGAGGCCGCTATCTGGCCGCCGAAGCTGTTCGGGCTGACCGGCCAGTAGGGCGCCCGCACGTTGCTCTCGCCGACGAGGAACCGTCCCATGAAGCCGGGCCTCGGCGCCGCCGCGTAGTAGTACTCGATGTCGGTGATGTACTCGGGAAAGAGGTGCGGCGAGTAGCCGTTGCTGGTCTGTATGCGGAGGTTCGTCGTCCCAACCCCGTTCAGCTTCGTGTCCCAGGCGGAGGTGTCGCCCTTCATCTGGTAGGTCAGCACCGGCTCGATCTTGTTCGCGCCCTGGCCCTCTGACCCGATGAGAAGCATGTCGCCGGCCTGATAGGGGAACGTGATGTGAGCCAGATGCTGGTCGCCGTCCGGGCCGACGTAGCCCTCGAAATTGGTCTCGCCGCGCTCCACGTACTTGCCCTTGACAGCGAACTTCTTGCCCCTCGCCACGACCGGCCTCGCCTCGGAGTAGACGATGCCGGCGTGGCGCATGGTGCAGACCCAGAGGTGGCCCTCGGAATCCGTGTAGGTGGCGAGAACGTGGGCGTGGTACTCGCCGGGGGCGTCGAGCGGAAACGGCTGCATGCCCTGGGCCGCGCCGAAGATGCCCGCGGGCGAGGCGACCCCCTCGTAGGTGAGCGAGCGCACGTTGGTGGCGCTGGAATTCACGTACAGGTCCGCCTTCACCCTGACCCGCGCGGGGAAGGCCGGGTTGAACTGGATGTCGCGGCCGTATCGCGATCCCACCGGGTAGGGCTGCCCCTGGAAGGTTGCCGTCGCCAGCGTCATCCGCTTCGCAATCCAGAAGCGGTAGGTTCCGCCCCCGTCGTAGCGCCGGCCCGCCTGGTCCTGAATCCAGCCGGACGCCGTGACCGTGTACTGCCCGTACGCCTGCGGCCGCCACTGCGTGAACGCGCTGTTCTTCGTCGTCGGGCCGTTCCCGGACTTTGCGACGAAGGGAGCCGCCCCGAGATCGACGACGCTGCCGTCCGGGCCGCGGACCTGGACCGACCACCTTCCGCTCGCCCAGTTCCACTGGATGTTCTGCCGCGGGTCGATCGTGTCGAAGGGGAACTGCGGCTCGAGGGAGTAGGCCACGCGCGCGCCGTTCGAGTCGTACATCGGCAGGATGACCTCGTCCGGGATGATGCTGCGATCGGAGGTCGCGAAGCGGTGCCGGTCCTCGTCTGCGACGACTCCGCGGTAGCCGTTCGAGTTGTAGTTGGCGAGAAGCAGCCACGGGCAGCGCGGCTGGATGGCGGACGCGTCGACCATGCGGCCCGAAACATCCGCGCCGCTCGCCTCGATGATCGGCGAGTAGAAGTACGTCGTCGTTCCCGTCTCGTCCGTGCCGGGGCGTACGGCGAACGAGTAGCCGTTGATGTTGTACCGGCGCGTTCCCGCCACGACGCCGAAGTCGAGTCGCAGCCTGTAGAGGCCGGGGGGGAGATCGCCGGGGAGCTTCGTGGAGCCGGTGAAACGCACCGGCATGATGCCGGCCTCGTCGTCATCGGTGGCTGACGCTGCCGGAGCGGCGTTCAGCAGCATGTCGAGCGGCGACTTGAAGGCGTAGCCGAACCGCGGCGTCAAGGCGCCCTGGACGCCGCCCTCGATGGCGAGGCCCGTAGGCGTCAGGAGCGTCGACATCCGCTCGTCGCTCGCCAGGCGCATCCAGCCGCCGGCGTCGAAGGTGCGCTCCGCCGTCACGAGAAGGCAGAGGCGTGTCGCCGCTATCCCCGCCTGCCGCAGGGACGAAAGATGTGTTTCCTCCAGCCGGAGTTCAACGTCGAGCTCGACCGGCACTCCTGGCAGCCACCGGGCAGGTGCCATTCGGACCGCCGCGGTCCAGTCGCCGTGTTCGGTGTGGCCGCCGCCTTCGAACGTGAACACCGCTTGCGGGAATGCGGGGGCGGCCGACAGGGTTAGGATCGATAGAAGGGCCAGCAGGCGGGCAACGTCGCGTCGAACGCAGCCGACAGGCAGAGGCAGGCGGATGGGCATGGCTGGTGACTCCTGTCGGGCTCATAGCATAGCGCTTCGAGGCTGCAGCCTGAAGGGCGGATCATCAGCTCGAAGCCCACGGACGGAAGCCGGCAGCCGAAGACACCGATTCCCGCAGCCGAAGCCAGAAGGCCGCAAGCAGTTGTGGCCCGAGCCGGAAACCCGTGAACCGCATCATCGTCTTCGCCTGAGCTTCCTCGATGCTTCGGAGTCGAAGACGCTCCTGGGAACTTGAAGACGCTCCTGGGATTCCAGGCGGTAGAGGGGGGCGGGCGCGGTCAGGATAGCCGGTCCCCGTTCGCGTGTCACCCGTGGCGAAGCCCTGTCGCTAAGGGGCGCAGCTCAACGAAGGGTTGAACTGAGCGAATTCGCCGCTCGGGTTGGGCGCCCACACCCACGCGTGGAGGTCCCAGTGCCACGGCATACCCGGCTCGTGCCCGGCCATCGGACCGTCGAAGGTCCGACCGAGGACGGACGGCGCGGTGTTGACGAGCGACCATGAAGGGGACCATCGCTCCTGCGGGAACCAGGGCTGGGGCGGTGCGCTCCCGTTCGACACGAGGGCGATGGCCATGTACTCGACCGCGACGAGTCTGAGCCCGCCACCCTCCTTGGGAGCGTACACGAGGATTTCCGGCTCGAGCGGATCGATGGCCGGGTCCGTCAGGAGGGCCTCGTTGACATAGTGGAAACCCATGGTTCCCGCGGGGCTCGCGACACACGGCGAACCGGGCGGCAGAACGTATCCTGCCGCAGCCGCCGCTTCGAGGTCGTGGAACCTGGCGGTTGCGGCCCTTATCCGGGCCAGGCCGCTATTGAGCCCCTGTGCGCCGGGCGATGCCTTCGGGTAAGGCGGCCTTGCAGCGAGCCCTCCCGTCGGCTTTACAGGGTGGCCGTCCGAGCACGCAACAAGCGCCAGGGCGGCAGCGGTGAGAAGCGCGATTCCCGTTCCGGGAACGAAAGACGTCGTCCTCATGACCCAAGAACCTCCGGGAACGCTGAAGCGTGGGCAGAGAGCCTGCCCGCATCGACTCGGGGGCGACCGTGCGCAGCGACTGCAACGCGGATGCCGAGAGTTGATGGAAGTGCTTACAACTGAACAGGATAGCGCTGCCATTGACGCCCAGGCGGAGCAGAACCAGTCCGGGACTGTTTCTTTCGGCTGCGAACGGCGACGGTAAGAAAGCCTGGCTCCCGGTGTTCAGGATGAGGTAGATGGGAGCGACCGGTTGATGACGAGGGTGACAGCGCTTCTTGCCTCGACCTTCCTCTTTGCGGCGACCGCCAGCGCGCAGCAGGAGCGTTTCAGGGTCGACTTCGAGAACGGCGCGGCGATCTCCGGTTACAACGACGCGCGCATCCCGGGGGATTCCGGGACGAAGTTCTCGCTCGTGAACGACCTCGATTCCGAGGGTGTTTACTTCTGGCGGGTTCGCGCCGACGTGCGCCTGGCCCCAAGGCACCTCTTCTCGGCGCTGGTGGCGCCGCTCGGCATCGACGCCTCGGGTAGCATCGACCGACCCGTGTCTTTCGCCGGCGGGAGCTTCCCGGCCGGGGTGCCGGTTGTGGGCAGATACGTCTTCAACTCCTACCGTTTCACGTACCGGTGGGAACCAATCCAGACCGACACTTGGCGTTTCGGCTTTGGCGTGACCGCGAAGGAGCGCGATGCCGCGATCCGGCTCGAGTCAGCCGCAACGCGGGCCGAGAAGACCGACCTCGGCGTTGTCCCGCTCGTCAACTTCCGGCTGGAGAGGCGGCTGTCCGACAAGACGAGGTTGCTGGTCGAGGGAGATGCGCTCGCGGCGCCGCAGGGCAGGGCGGAGGACATCTTCACCGGTGTGCTGGTGGATGTGGCCCCGAGACTTCCGTTGAAGGCAGGGTACCGCTTCCTCGAAGGCGGCGCGAACAACGACGAAGTCTACACCTTCGCGATGGTCCACTACTTCGCCGTCGGCACCACACTGCGGTTCTGAACGGGGTGCGGACAGTGGCCGGCAGCCTTTCAGACAAGAGGGAGGCCGGCCCGCAGTCCCCGGCCTCCGTCTGGCTTCATCCCACCGTGAAGGGCGTCGTCGCCCGCGTTGTACCCCATTCGACCCTGAGCGCGCCGCCCCCCGGCGTGTCATCGACCGTAATAGTGAGCTGTTCGACCGGCGCGGACGTCTTCTCCACCTTCATCGGGACGCGGCCGAGGTCCTGCGCCTGCGAGTACTGGGTGCCCCACTGCCCAGTCTGTTTGCTTATGACGAGCTGCCACTCGCCCTCGGCCGGCACCGTGTAGATCGTGTAGGTTCCAGCCGGCACTGCCAGCTGACCGAACTTCAGCGGCTTGTCGGTAGTGAACGTTGTTGCTTCGTCCGCGCCTGTGCGCCAGATCTGTCCGAACGGCGCGACTTCCTTGCCGACGCTGCGTCCTTTCAGGAACGGCCGGCCGTAGACGATCGATATGTTCGCCCCGTCGATGGTCCACTCGCTCTTGACGTGGGGGCTTCCGCCCTTTCCCGGGTGAACCTGGGTCGTCTTCTGCGCGGTGACGGTCACCGCAAGTGCGGCGAACACGGTGGCCGCCACGGCGACGGTCTTCGGTCGCATGCCTCCTCCTTCTTCTGATGAAGTCCCTGGGACGATGCTAGCACGAATGAATCGAGGCGGGCCGGGGAGGAAGCGTTCGGGACGCCGGGCGGCGGGCGCGGCCGGCAAGAATCGGCGTCGATGCCTGTCGGCGGTGCCGCGTTACAGCCCGGCCTTGATCGCGGCGCCGCAAGCGAAGAGCGCGAAGCCCGCGAGGGCGTGCGAGTAGCGTTCGAGCGGCTTCAGCGAGACCTTCGAGAGGCCGAGCACACCGCCCGCGACGAGCAAGCTCATCATCGCGATCGTGCATGCCGAGAAGACGAAGGCGACGAGCGCAACGTGCCACCAGGCGCCCTGCGCAGCCGGGTACATCAGGACGGGTATCAACGGCTCGCATGGCCCGAACAGGAAGATGACGAACAAAACCCATGGCGTGAGCGACCGCCGGGCATCCTCGCCGCTCGCGGATGCGACCGGGTCAGCCGCCCGGGCCGCGTGAACGTGCAGGTGCTGTTCGACGTGGGCGTGCTCGTGCACGTGCGCGCCACTGTCAGCGTGCACGTGAACGTGGGTGTGCGGACGGTTGCGGATCGCCTGGCGCAAACCCCAGATCATGTAGGCGAGGCCGAAGCCGAGGAGGAGCCAGCCCGCCAGATCGCCCCTCAAGCCCTCGAACCATTCGAGTCCTCCCACGGCCCATCCTAGGAGGATACCGAGCGCGCCGAGGAGGATAGAGCTCCCGACGTGGCCAAGACCGGCCGCCAACGTTATGGCCATCGTCCGGGCGAGCGACCACCCGCGCACCTTGGCCATGGCGATGAAGGGCACATAATGGTCCGGTCCCGCCAGCGTGTGAACGAGGCCTATGAACGCGGCCGTGGAAACCAGGATGCCGAGCGAGGGGTTGTCCACCTTCGGGTCCTCAGCGAAGAAAGGAGCAGTCTATCACGCGACGCGCGAACATGGGTTTCCGATTGCGATAGACTAGGGCGCTGCAGGGTTCTGCCCCCGGCGAGGCCATGAAATGCACAGATCGATGTTCTTCCTGCTCGTCCTTGCCCTCGTGACTTTGAGCTCCTGTGCCGGCGAGCCGCCTGCCCCGGCACCTCCACCGAACCCGCTGCTCCAGGAATGGACCACGCCGTTCCAGGTGCCGCCGTTCGACCAGATCCGTCCGGAGCACTTCCTTCCGGCAATCAAGGCTGCGATCGACGAGCAGCGCAAGGAGGTCGAAGCGATCGCTGGCAGCACCGAGCCGCCGACCTTCGCCAATACCGTCGAGGCGCTGGAGCGATCGGGCAAGCTGCTGTCGAAGGTCAACGGCGTCTTCTCGAACCTCTCTTCGGCGAACACCAACGCCGAGCTCCAGGCGATCAACCGCGAGGTGGCGCCGCTGCTGACGGCGCTTCGCGACGACATCCAGCTGAACCCCAAGCTCTTCGAGCGGGTGAAGGCCGTCTACGACCGCCGCTCGACGCTCACGCTGACGCCCGAACAGCAGAAGCTGCTCGAGGACCGCTACAAGGCCTTCGTCAGGGGCGGCGCCAACCTGGACGAGGCGGGAAAGACGCGCCTGCGCCAGATCAACACGGAGCTTTCGTCGCTCAGCGTGAAGTTCGCCGACAACCTCCTGCACGACACCAACAGCTACAAGCTCGTCATCGAGAAGGAGGCGGACCTCGCAGGCCTGCCGCCGTCGGTCGTCGCCTCGGCCGCCGAGGCCGCGAAGGCCGCGGGACAGGAAGGCAAGTGGGTGTTCACCCTCCAGGCCCCCAGCATCTGGCCGTTCCTCCAGTACGCCGACAACCGCGAGCTCAGGCGCCAGATCCTGGAAGCTTACGTGACGCGCTGCGACCACAACGACGAGTACGACACGAAGGCCATCGCCGCGCGAATCGCCAGCCTGAGGGCGGAGAAGGCCGTGCTTCTCGGCTACAAGACGCACGCGCACTTCGTCCTCGAGGAGAACATGGCCAAGACGCCGGAGGCCGTCTATGGCCTTCTGAACCAGCTCTGGACGCCTGCGCGGGCGGTCGCGCTCAAAGAAGCTGCGGAACTGCAGGCGATGGCAAGGAAGGAAGGCGGCAAGTTCGAGCTGGAACCTTGGGACTGGCGCTACTACTCGGAGAAGGTCAAGAAGGCGCGATACGACCTCGATGACCAGTCTCTCCGGCCGTATTTCAAGCTCGAGAACGTGGTGCAGGGCGCCTTCGGCGTCGCAAACAAGCTGTACGGCATCACCTTCACCCCGCGGCCGGACCTGCCCGTCTACCACCCGGAGGTGAAAGCCTACGAGGTGAAGGACAAGGACGGCTCACACCTCGCTGTCTACTACACGGACTACCACCCGCGCCCTGGCAAGCGCGTCGGCGCCTGGAGCAGCAGCTTCCGCGGGATCTGGACGGAACCCGACGGGAAGAAGGTGCGGCCGATAGTCGTCAACGTGTGCAACTTCTCGAAGCCGACCGGAAACGACCCGGCGCTCCTGAACCTCGAGGAAGTCGGCACGCTGTTCCACGAGTTCGGCCACGCGCTCCACTCGATCCTCTCGCGCGTCAACTACGCCAGCCTGCGAGGGGTGCCCCGGGACTTCACCGAGGTTCCATCGCAGATCATGGAGAACTGGGCCAGCGAGCCTGAGGTGCTGAGGGAATACGCGAAGCACTATCGGACCGGCGAGGTCATTCCTGCGGACCTCATCCAGAAGATGGATCGGGCCGGCAAGTTCAACCAGGGCTTCATCACCGTCGAGTACCTCGCGGCGTCGTTCCTCGACATGGACTGGCACACGCTGCCGCCGGGTCCGGAGCAGGATGCAACCGCCTTCGAGAAGCAGTCGATGGCGAAGATCAAGATGCTCGACGAGATCGTGCCGCGCTACCGGACGCCGTACTACAACCACATCTGGGCCAGCGGCTACTCGGCCGGCTACTACAGCTACATCTGGAGCGAGGTGCTCGACAAGGACGCCTTCGAGGCGTTCAAGGAGAAGGGCCTCTTCGACCAGGAGACCGCCGGCAGGCTGCGGACCATGCTCGAGAAGGGCGGCTCGGAAGACGCGATGACCCTCTACAAGGCGTTCCGCGGGCGCGAGCCGAGCGTCGATCCGCTGCTTCGCGCGCGCGGGCTGAAAGTCGGGAGCTGAACAAGCTGAAGAACCAGGCGGGGCTGCCCGGGCACGACTCTCAGCCCCCGCTTTCCATCCCGAGCGCGGCCGCGATCTCGCGAAGTTTCTCCTGGATGAGGGCCTGGTTCGCGGGTCCCATCCGGAGCAGCTGCTTCTGCGCCGCGCTCGCCCTTTCGAGCCTGGGGTCGGCGTAACGGTACGATACCGTCGCCCCGGTGAGTTCCCGGTCCCCTCCTCCCACGACCGGCGTGTCCAGCAGGTGGGTGATCGCCTTCTCGACGGCCGCGTCGATGTTGCCGTCCGGGTGCCCGAGCTCCCGGTAGGCGTCCGCAAGCCCGGGCTTGAGCGTCGAGTAGAGGCGTGCCACGCCGTTTGCATCGAGTGCCGCCACCGCCTGTGCCAGCCCGTCGTAGCGCCTGTACGATGCCGGGTCCACGACGACGCGGTCACCTCTCTGGACCGTCCTGAACGGCTCCCTGGGGGCCAGGACCTTGAGGTGGCGAGCCGGGGTCCTTCCCTCCGACACGTTCTCGAGCGCCGTCACGAAGTTGCGGATGAGGCCGTCGGTCGCCAGCCACGCCGCAACCTCGGGTCGCGACGACAGCGCTCCGACGAGCTTCCGCACCAGCGGGTCCGTTTCCTCGAGCGGCGGAAGGTCGATCGGCTCGACACCGGGGCCGAGCGGGACGCTGCCTCGAGGCACGCTGGCAGATGGCTGGCCAGTCGGCCCTGGCGCCTGCGACACCTGGGTCTCGGGCACACGCCGCACGAAGACCGCCGCGACGATGGCAGCGACGAGAGCGAGGGCAACTGTGGCCCACAGCCAGGTTCTTCGCGGCCGTTCGTACGCGCCGGTCTCATCGGTGTCGTCGTGAAGCGGGAGCTCTTCGAATGCCATGCCGCACCCCTCTTCCTACTATCCCACGAAGGGGAAACTCGACCGACACGCGATCGATGATGCCATCGATGCGGGCGATGCGACCCGACGCGATGCGATGCGAACGATCAGTCCCGGCCGGACCCTGTTAGCCGCGGGTCGCTCACGATGGCAGGCCCGATCACGAAGGCCGCCTGCGGGCGAGACATCCAGAGGAGGAACATGCTGCCAGCCACCCGCCCGAAGAGCACCGCCAGGGCAGCCGCGAGGGCGCCGACCATGTCGAACCCGCGGACCCCGATCCCCATCGCCAGGACGAGCGTGAAGACCTCGACGACGGTCGCGAAGGTTATGACCCTCGTACGCCGCGCGAGGACGAACTGGGCGCGCTGGAACGTGAGCAGGTAGTCGACCGGCGGTGCGAGCGCGAGGACGCGAAGCGGCCATAGCGCCACGTGAGCGAGGTCGGGGGTCAGGCCCGAGACCCTTCCGAACCACACGTCGGCAAGAGGCGAGTAGGCGATGCCGCCGAGGCAGATCGCGGTGGCGGCCGCGAGGCCGCGAGCCGCCTTGACCAGTGTGGCTCCCGCTGCTTCGACCCGCATCGTCCCCGGTGCTCCGGCCGGCCCAGACCCCGGTACTTCGACCGGCGTCGTCGCGGGCGCTTTCGCCTGCCCCATGAGCGCCACGGCCGTTTCTTGGTAGGCGATTGCCCCGCTCCTGAAGAAGAACGCCAGCCCGGTGACAACGGGCATGACCGCGAGCGACTCGATGGCGGCCCGGGAGTGAGCGAGGAAGAACGTCAGGACCGGGTTGACGGCCAGCGTGATGAGGGAAGTGAGCGCCAGCGGGTAGTAGAACCGCACGATGTCGCGCGGCGTGAGCGGTGGATGGGCACCGCCGTCGCCGGGCTCCGCGCGAAGCTGCCTCACGAGGTGGCGGGCCATCACCCGGCTGGCGACCGCTTCTGCCACCACGCCGGTGACGAGGGCCAGTGCCCCGACGTAGGCGCCGCGGAACGGCGCCGTCAGGGCCAGTACGATCCCGACAACCGACATCGTCACGACCCGGACGACGGTGCCGTAGGCCACGCGCCGCGGCATGTGGTTTCGAATCAGGATGCCCTGGTAGAAGCGCCGGTAACCGATTGCAGCCGGCCACGGGAGGAGGATCGCGGTCGCGACGTGCGTGATGGATGCGATATCGGCGGGGAGCCCCATGAGCCGACCGGTGACGAATCGGAAGAAAGGCGGGTAGAGGCCGGCGAGGAAGGCGACGGTGACGCCCGTGTTCAGCGCGTAGACGAAGCGTCGGAGGGCGAAGAACGACTGGCGGTCTGCGACCAGCGTGTTCGACGCCGTCATCACCATGATGATCGGCGCCTCGGCGAGGAACGCGAGCGAGAAGGTGACGCCGTAGGCCGCCAGGTTCGCCTTGGCGTCCGCCATGCGTGCGATGATGGCGGCTATGTATGGCCCCTCGATGCCCATCATCAGCCACGTCGCGGCGAGCGGGAGCCAGAAGAGCAGGACGCGTCTGACGCTGGGCGCGGGGTCGGACACAGGTTACAGGGACAGGGAACAGGTTACAGGGAACGGCTATCGCTCACAGGGACAATCTCGACGACAGTGATGTCGTATATCGTATGCCATCGGCCCGGGACGAGAGCCTGGAGGAGCATCGTTTTGGGAAGTGTACCATCACGGGGTTGGGGTTCAGAATGATCGACCGATTGAGGGCGACCTTCGTGGCCGGCGCAGCCGGGGCGGGCGTCGCCGCGCTCGCGCTGGCGGCCCTCTACTTGCGCGGCCCTGCCATCGTATTCGAGATGGACAGTGCATATCCCGGGGTGCTCGCCGGCTTTCACGCGCCTGAGCGGCACGAAGGCCTCACCTTCGCGTGGACCAGCGAGCAGGCGGTCATCGATGTCCCCGACGTCGATCGCCGGGCCTCGTGGGCCTGCGCCATCTCGGCGATCAACTGGCGGCCGGTTTCTGCAGGGCCCGCTGAAGTCCGGGTCCAGGCCGACGGCGAAGCCGCGGCGGATTTTCGAGTGACTGCGCCGGTCGAGACGCTTCGATTCATCGTGCCGCGATCGCCCGGCCGCAGCTCGCTTCGCGTGTCGATTGTCGTGTCGCCTGCGTTCAGGCCGGGTGGAGGCGATCCGCGCGCGCTCGGCCTGGTCGTCGATCGAATCAGGTGCGAGCCGGACGGCAGCCTGGCGTTACCGGCGATGGCGGCGCTCGGGCGGAGTGCGGCCGGCGCGGGAATCATGGGAGCGGCAGCGGGCGCATCCGGCCTGTCGCTTCCCGCGGCGGTGGCGTTTGCCGGCCTGACTGCCCTCTTCCAGGCAGTGCCCTTGGCGGCCGGGTCGGGGCCCTATCTCGCGGCGTCGCACCCGGCGTGGCGGACGGCCGCCATCATGGCCGCGCTCCTCATGGGATCGGCGGCAATCGCGCAGTTGCTCCGCCGCGGCCGACCTGTGTCGGCGGAAGCGCGGCTCGCGATCGCAGTATCAGCGGCGGCCGCATACCTGCAGCTCCTTTTCCTTCTGCATCCTGACAAGGACATCGTGGACGCGCTCTTCCACGCGCACCGCCTGCAGTGGGTGCTCGACGGGCGTTTCTACTTCACGCAGCTCTCGACGAGCGCGACGCCGTTTCCCTATGCCATAGGCCTCTACCTCGTGGCGGCGCCGTTCGCGTGGTTGACCGGCGATCACGTCACGCTGCTTCGCTTCGTCGTCTGCGTGTCGAGCGCGGCCGCAGGCGCCCTCCTCTATCCGATGATCGTTCGCGCGTGGGAAGACAGAGTCGCCGGCGTCGCCGCGGTTGTCCTCTACAACCTGGTCCCCGTTGCCTACATCGTGACAGGCCATGCCAACCTGACGAACGCGTTCGGCCAGTCCGCGTCGCTCGTTGCCGTTGCGGCCGCCACGTTGCTGCCACTGCAGGGCGCGCGCCGGCTGGTTCACGTTCTGATCCTTGCGGTCGTTGCCGCGCTCGCGCTGATCTCCCACGTGAGCACGCTGGTGCTGCTTTTTGCCACCCTGGTCTTTCTTGTCGTCGCTTACCGGTTGGCGGGCCGGCCTGAACTTCGCGCGCCGGGCCGATCGATCGCCGCGGCGACGGCGGTCGCGGCCCTGCTCGCGATCGCGTTGTACTGGGGACACTTCGGGGAGGTCTACCTGGCCCAGCTCCGAAGCGCGAGTGCCGCCTCGGGGGCTTCAGTCGGCGAAGGCGAGCGGGAAACGCGGCCGGGCGAAGATGCTCATGCAGCGGTAAGCGAGCCGGCGGAGCTGGGGAGAAGCACGATCCCGCTCTCGCGCCGAGCGACCGCCGCCCTTGCGCAGACGGCAGCGAACATCGGTTGGCCGATTCTGATCCTCGGCGTCGTCGGCCTGTGGCGCACCGCGAGGCGCAGGGTGGCCGATCGGCTGGTGCTGGCAGTCGCTGCCTGGCTGCTGACGGCCTTTGCGTTCCTCGCCTTCTCGGTCATCGGCCCGACGGGGGTCAAGTACCAACAGGATGCCTGGGAGTTCATAGGGCGGGTCGAGCACGCGGCGTCCCCCGCTGCCGTTGTTCTCGCCGCAGCCGGCCTGGCATGGCTGTGGCGGTGGAACCGTGGGGGCCGGCTGCTCGGGACGGCGCTCTTCGCGTGGGCCTTTCTGGCCGGCGCAGGTGTCCTCTACGGCTGGATCGCCTGAAAAGCCGCAGCCTGAACCGGGAACACTTTCCTCTCGGCCCGCCCTTTCGCCTACAGCCGCCAGAGGTACGACGCCTTCAGGAAGAACCCTCGCTGCATCTCGCGGAAGCTCCGGCCTCTTGCCGGCTCCCCCGGGTAGTCCTCCAGCCGTTCGTGAATCGACCCGTAGCCGGCGTGCAGCACCGTTCCCGGTATGTAGGTGAAAGAGGCAAGCAGATCGGTCAGCAGTCGGCGGCGGTAGGTGTTGTACTCGACGATGGCGCGGAACAGCAGGTAGCGATTGGCCTGGTAGCTCGTGCGGCTGCGCGCGATGCCGTAGTCGTACAGACGGCGCCCATCCTCGTCGCGATCGAAGTTCGTGTATGTGAGACTGAACGTCTCGTTCCACCGCTCCGATGGCTGGTAGACGAGCGAGAGGCTCGCGCGAGCGGAACGGCCCTGGAACGGCGTCGCCGAATAGAAGATGGCGTTCCCCCGGGTTGCGGTGGCCTGCAGTCTGATCTGGCTGGTCCACTGCACGGACGCCGAAGCAAGAAAGCCTGATGTGCTGAACTCGCGACCGAGGAAGATCTCGGAGGCATGGCTGTACTGGAAGGTTGCGCTGCCTGAGCGTGGGAAGACCAGCCGCAGGCGGAATTCGTTGCTGCCCTCCCAGGACCCGCTGTAGGCGTCTCGAGTTCGAGTAGTACTGACGGTCGGCTGGATGCGGCGAACGAGGCTCGACCCGGGGTAGAAGCTGGGTCCGAAGGCGCCCCGGAGGCTCGTGACGCCGTTCCTCGTGAGGTAGCCGGCGAGCGTGTCGAAGCCGGTCGAGACGTCGATGACCTGCGCTTCGACGAAGAGCTCTCGCGTGGTGCGCGAGTACTGCACGCTGGCCGCGCGGCCGTTCGAGTACGCGTTCTCGCCGCCGGATGTCGTCGAACCGAAGGCGTGAAACGCCAGCGTGCTGGCCCGATCGATTCGAAGCAGCCCGTCGGTGCCGAAGACGCGGTTCGACTCCGGCCCGCTCTCGCGGCTCGTGTAGAAGCCGCCGAGATAGGCGTCTTCGCGGAGCGCGCGCTTGTAGCGCAGGACGGTGAAGTGCGCGAGGTCCGGCCCCGGTCCGCCGGGAAGTTCGTCCGCCGAGTAGATCATCCCGATGCTGTCCGATGGCGTGACCTTCCCCGACAGTTTGACCCCCCCGATTGGATTGACGATCGACCTGGTGTTCAGCGCCGATTGAAGCGCGGCGTTCGAGGCTCCGAGGTTGAAGAAGTCCTGCCCCTCCTGAAAGAAGGGCCGCTTTTCGGGGTAGAAGAGCGCGTGGCGGAGGTTGACGTCGACCTGCCCCGCGTCGGCTTCGACCTGGCTGAAGTCCGGGTTGAGGGTGCCGTCCAGGGTCAGCTGGGACGTCAGGCCGTACTTCGCGCTCAACCCCAGGTCTGCGGCGTTGGCGGTCCTGGCGAGCCCCGAGCCGGCCCGCTCGCTGCGGCGGTTGTAAGTCGTGTCCGGCAGGACCTCGAAGAGCGTGTAATGGCGGATGCCGGCCAGGGTAACCTGCGCCGCCTGGAGGAGGAACGCCGCGGCGCTCGCGCCCGACCGCGGATCGAGAGCGGGCAGGGTGGATCCTTCCGATCGCCGGCTCACCGATCGCTCGAAGACGACCGCCATCCTGACGGGGTCGCCGCCGCCGTAGCGGATGCTCTTGAAAGGTATCCGCACCTCGACGGTGTAGCCCTTGTCGTCGATCGTTCCGGCGCTGTACCAGACGATGTCGAATCCCTGGTCCTCGGTGCCCGCGGCGTAACGGCTGTCGGCCTGGATCCCGCGAGGGTTGATGTAGAAGGCGTAGAGCGACTGTTTGTCGCCGAACGAGTCGAGGTTGATGCAGACCCAGTCGTCCGACATGATCGTGTCCCGCCTTGCCACAGAGGCCTTGATCTTCGCCGGGTCGCCGTCCAAAGCGCGGAACGCGAAGTAGAGGTTCTCGGCATCGTAGGCGAACCACACCACGGTCTGGTCCGCGTCCGGCACGAGCTGGCCGAAGTCGGGCCGCCACGTCTTGAACCCGGTCATCGAAGGTGCCTCGCTCCAAAGCGTGTCTGAGAGACTGCCGTCGATGACGGGCGGGGAGGTTGCCTTGAAGGCGGAAACCGGCTGAGCGGCGACGGCCGGCACCGCCGCGGACGGCAGGAACACCAGTGCAAAGGCGAGCAGCGACGCGACCGCAGGTATCTGCTTCATGGGGTCAGGCGTGGGCCCTGACAGCGGCATCGCTGTTCGGCCGTTCCTGTTTGACGTCTGACGGCCCTGCCGGGTTCCGGCGCGAAGACATTCTTTTTCGGGACGAAAATGGAACGCCTTCCTTTGGCGGCGCTCCGAGCGACGGCACCGCTCTGCGGATTGCGGTTCTTGTTTCTCGCTGTTCGGCTGCTGTACCCTCACAGAATGGCCCATTCCCGAGATACACGACTTCCAGCCGCCGCCGACCAGAACCCCGCTGAGTCCCAGGCGCCCCTCGACTTCATCCGAACGATCGTGGCCGATGACATCCGCACAGGCAAGAACGGCGGCCGCGTGGCGACGCGCTTTCCGCCCGAGCCGAACGGGTACCTGCACATCGGGCACGCCAAGTCGATCTGCCTGAACTTCGGCGTTGCCGAGGAGTTCGGCGGCACGTGCAACCTCCGGTTCGACGACACGAACCCGACGAAGGAGGACGTCGAATACGTGGACGCGATCAAGGAGGACGTCCGCTGGCTGGGCTTCGACTGGGGCGACCGGCTCTACTACGCTTCCGACTACTTCGACCGGCTCTACGAGTACGCCGTGCGGCTCATCCGCGAGGGCAAGGCGTACGTGGACAGCCTCACGTCCGAGGAGATACGCGAGCACCGCGGGACGCTGACCGAGCCGGGACGCGAGAGCCCGTACCGCAACCGGCCGCCCGAGGAGAGCCTGGATCTGTTCGAGAGAATGCGGGCCGGCGAGTTCGAGGACGGCAGCCACGTGCTGCGGGCGAAGATCGACATGGCGTCGCCCAACATCAACATGCGCGACCCCGTCATCTATCGCATCAGGCACGCCAGCCACCATCGGACCGGCGACAAGTGGTGCATATACCCGATGTACGACTTCGCGCACCCGCTCTCGGACGCCATCGAGCGGATCACGCACTCGCTTTGCACGCTCGAGTTCGAAGACCACCGTCCGCTCTACGACTGGCTGGTCGAACAGCTCATCGAGAAGGACCGGCCGCGGCAGATAGAGTTCGCCCGCCTCAACCTCACCTACACCGTCATGAGCAAGCGCAAGCTGCTCTCGCTCGTCCAGAACGGCCACGTGCGGGGATGGGACGACCCGCGGATGCCGACGATAACCGGCCTGCGGCGCCGCGGCTACACGCCGGAATCGGTGCGGCACTTCGCCAACCGGGTCGGCGTCGCCAAACGGGAGAACCTGATCGACGTGGCCCTGCTCGAGGACAGCGCCCGCGAGGATCTCAACAAGCGCGCCCCACGGGCCATGGCGGTGCTTCGGCCGCTCAAGGTCGTGATCGACAACTACCCCGAGAGCCAGGTCGAGGAGATCGAGGTGCTCGTGAATCCCGAGCAGCCATCTGCCGGGACAAGGAAGGTACCGTTCTCCCGCGTGCTCTACATCGAGCGCGACGATTTCCGCGAGGACGCGCCGAAGAAGTTCTATCGCCTCGCACCAGGGCGCGAGGTCAGGCTTCGAGGAACTTACTTCATCCGGTGCGACCGCGTGGTCAAGGACCCGTCGACCGGGGAGGTGACGGAGCTCGGATGCACCTACGATCCGCTGACGCGCGACGGCATCTCGCCCGACGGGCGGAGGGTCAAGGCGACTATCCACTGGGTCTCGGCCGCCTACGCCGTGGAGGCCGAGGTGCGCCTCTACGACCGGCTGTTCATCGTGCCGACGCCGGACGACGACCCGGAGGGCCGCGACTTCACAGAGCTCCTCAACCCGAACTCGCTCGAGGTGCTGAAGGGCTGCAAGCTGGAGCCGGGCATCGCAGGAGCGAAGGCCGGCGACCGTTTCCAGTTCGAGCGCCTCGGCTACTTCACCGTGGACCCGGACTCGACGGAAGGCAGCCTCGTCTTCAACCGCACGGTAACCCTTCGCGACCAGTGGGCCAGAATCGAGCAGCGAGAACGGACGAGCGAAGCGTAGCGGGCAGGAGACAGCTTCTGAACGCGCTCGAACCCTACGAGGCCGCGGAGACACGAAGGCACCAAGGACGCTTCAGGGGTTGCGGCAGAGGGCGCCTGTCGGGCTGGCGGCCGGCCGCTGGGGCGACGGGCCCTGGAGCAAGGCGACTCAGGAATGCCGCAGAACGACGAGCGACGAGGCGCGGCTCGGGCCCGAAGGAGCGAGGAAGTTCTGCCGGCGCAGCGACCGGGCACGGAGAACCA